>PLYN01000048.1 GCA_003151815.1 Bacteroidota bacterium
GTAATTTTAGAGTCGGTAAAATTCATCGTTCGTTTGATTTTTTTGTTCAAACTAAACTTAAATGAACTTTGAGTTTTGCCGATTTTTTATTTCATAACTTATTAAATAATAATTGTTTATTAATCGAACTCAGGTTTATATGTGCAATAAAACTACACAAAGCCTACTGAAATTTGTTGGCTTTGTGTTATAAATGTACAAAATATTAAATTGGAAACTAATCCTTAATGATTGGCTTCAAGGCATTAATCGCATCATCAATAGATCTTATATTTTCAAAAGAAAGGGAGAGCTTTCCATTGTGTTCTTTCATTTTGCAGATGCGAGCATTCGTTTGTACAAACTTTAATACTTTGGTAAATGTTTCGCTTTGATAATATGGGGAGTTTTGATTTTGAATAAAGTAGCCAACCAGTTTATTATTCTTTAAAATTAATTTTTCAAAACCAATTTCCATTGCCAGCCAACGCAAACGAATGGTATGAATTAATTCTATAGCTTGTTCGGGTACCGGGCCGAAACGATCATGGATATTGGCTTCGAAGCTTGCTAATTCGGTTTCATCTTTTGCATCATCCAACTCACGATATAAATTTAAACGCTCTGCAATGTTGTTCACATAATTATCCGGAATTAATATTTCCATATCGGTATCGATGTTGCAATCGTTTACAAACGTTGCATGAATATTTCCTGTGTACTTGTGTGAGCCGCCAACATTGGTCATTCTGAGTTCTTCATGTTCAATGCGCAATTCCATAATGGCTTCATTCAATATTTTTTGATACATCTCGAAACCAATTTCGTTGATAAAACCACTTTGTTCGCCACCCAATAAATTTCCTGCACCGCGTATATCAAGGTCGCGCATGGCAATGTTGAAGCCACTTCCAAGGTCTGAAAATTCTTCAATGGCTTTTAATCTTTTACGAGCTTCATTGGTAAGCAATGAAACAGGAGTAGTGAGTAAATAACAAAAAGCTTTTTTGTTGGAACGGCCCACACGCCCACGCATCTGATGCAGATCGCTCAAGCCAAACATGTGCGCCTGGTTGATGATAATGGTATTGGCGTTGGAAATATCAAGACCGGATTCTATAATGGTGGTAGCAACCAGCACATCGTATTCTCCTTCAACAAAACCCAACATCACTTCTTCTAATTTATCGCCTTCCAGTTGTCCGTGGCCAATTGCAATTTTTACATCCGGACAAAGACGTTGGATCATTCCTGCGATATCCATAATATTTTGTACACGGTTATGTACAAAAAATACTTGTCCGCCGCGCGACACTTCAAACATTACAGCATCACGAATAATTTCTTCATTGAACGTATGCAGTTCTGTTTGCACAGGATAGCGGTTGGGCGGAGGCGTGCTGATAACAGACAGGTCACGCGCACCCATCATGGAGAATTGTAAAGTACGAGGTATAGGCGTTGCAGTAAGTGTAAGCGTATCTAAATTTGTTTTAAACGTTTTTAATTTATCCTTCACGCCAACGCCAAACTTTTGTTCTTCATCAATGATCATCAATCCGAGATCTTTGAATTTTACATTTTTTCCGACGATGCCGTGTGTCCCAATTAAAATATCTATTTCACCTTTTTCTACTTTTTCGAGTGTTTCTTTTTGTTGCTTGGCCGATTTAAAACGATTGATATAATCAACCGTGCAAGGTAAGTCTTTTAAACGTTCCTTAAATGTTTTATAATGTTGTAATGCAAGTATAGTGGTTGGTACAAGTATAGCGACTTGCTTGCTATCACACACGGCTTTGAAGGCGGCACGTACTGCAATTTCTGTTTTTCCAAAACCTACATCACCACAAACAAGCCTGTCCATGGGCCATTCACTCTCCATGTCTTTTTTTACATCGGCAGTAGATTTTATTTGATCGGGAGTATCTTCATAAATAAAAGAAGCTTCCAATTCATTTTGCATATAGTTGTCGGGACTGAATTGAAAGCCTTTCAAGGCTTTTCGTTTGGCGTATAATTGAATTAGATCGTACGCAATTTCTTTAACTTTTTTCTTGGTTTTTTGTTTAAGCGTTGACCATGTATTGGTACCGAGTTTATTTATTTTCGGCTCTGCGCCTTCCTTTCCGGAATATTTGGCAATGCGATGCAATGAATGAATACTGATATTTACAATGTCATAATCTTTATACACCAAACGAATTGTTTCCTGTGTTTTGCCATTTATTTCAATGGTTTCCAAACCGCCGTAACGACCAATACCATAATCAATGTGTGTTACGTAGTCGCCCGGACTTAAGCCTTTCAACTCTTTTAAAGTGAGGGCTTCGTTCTTTTTACTGAAGCTACTTTTTAATCGGAAGTGATGATAGCGTTCGAATATCTGATGATCCGTATAACAAGCAAGCTTTAGATCATTATCAATAAAGCCTTCATGGATAGACAGAAGGATAGGAGTAAAGTTGACATTCCCCTCTCCGTTCCCTGAGCCTGTCGAAGGGGGAGAAGGGAGGTCCTCAAAAATCTTATACAACCGTTCAATCTGTTTTGCCGTATCCGAAAAAATAATGTTGCTTAATTTATTGCGGACATTGCTTCTGAAGTTATCATTCAGGAAACTAAAATTTTTATTGAAGCTTGGTTGAGGTGAAAAATTATACGTGATGATTTGAGTTGGTGCTAATGAAAAATGATTACCAAATTCAACCAATGGAAATCCTAAAACTTGTTTTGTAAAAGTATCTTTATCAATATATAGTTCTTTCGGTTCGAGCTGTTCGATCACTGAATCCAGCTTTTTGAAAGAGGTTTCAGCGAGTGCAAACGCTTTGTCTATCCTGTCGATCGTTAATTGAAAATGCTTGAACCACACAACAGAATTTTCAGGAATAAAATCAAAAAATGTTTGTCGGCTTTCTTGTAATAACCGGGTTTGAATATTCGGAATGATGCTACAATGCGTTAATTGTTGAAGGGATAATTGTGTTACAGGATCGAAACTACGAATCGAATCCACATCATTTCCTAAAAATTCAACACGGTAAGGATTGTCATTCGAGAAAGAGAAAATATCCACAATACCACCGCGAATAGAAAACTGTCCCGGCTCTACAACATAATCAACACGGTCGAAGCCATATTCAATTAATACTTCAGCAATAAATTCAATGGAGATTTTTTCACCTTGTTTTAATACCAATGTGTTTTTGGTAAGATGTGTTTTTGTAACTACTTTTTCGGTGAGTGCTTCCGGATACGTTACAATACAACACCTCACCCCCTTCCCCTCTCCATTTGGAGAGGGGCGATTGATTTTGTTCAACACCTCTGCCCTTAGTAAAATGTTGGAGTTGTCGATATCCTCATGTTGATAAGGCATACGATAGGAAGCAGGAAAAAACAAAACATTTTCTTCGCCCAATAAATTTTCCAGATCATTCAGAAAATAAACGGCTTCTTCCTTATCAGCTAAAACAAATAAATTGGTTTTGTATACGTGTTGATGGGCTGTTGCTGCAATAAAGGATATGCCGGAACCGATAATACCTTTTAACTGAATGCGCGTAGCATTCCCATTCAATTCCTGTGTTAGTATAGAATTGTTAGTTGATTCGCCGTACTTGCGTAAAAGATCTTCTTTCGTCAATGGTTCCAAAAAGGAATACAAAAATACAAAAATAAACCCTCATTTTATTCAATAAAATGAGGGTTTACACCGAAATTAAATGTATGTTATGCTTTTGCGATTTTTTCTACTGCCGAGTGCTTTTTCATATACTCTCCTGCCATGTCAACCATATCAGCAGAACCAATGAATAAAGGGGTGCGTTGATGAAGCTCTTTCATATCCAATTCCATAATACGATTAAAACCATCTGTTGCTTTTCCTCCGGCTTGTTCAATGATAAATGCTAAAGGATTAGCTTCATATAATAAACGTAATTTTCCTTTAGGTGATTTGGAAGTAGTTGGATACATATAAATGCCACCGGTAATTAAATTACGATGTATATCAGCAACCCCAGAACCTATATAACGTGAAGAATAGGGACGATCGGTTGAAGAATCTTCCTCCTGGCAATATTTTATATATTTTTTCACTCCATCAGGAAAACGCATATAATTGCCTTCGTTGATGGAATATGTTTTTGCCATTTTGGGAGTTTGTAAATTAGGGTGTGATAAACAAAATTCACCAATAGAAGGGTCTAGCGTAAAGCCATTCACTCCTTTGCCTGTGGTATAAACCAGCATGCAGGAAGATCCATAAATTACATATCCGGCAGCCACTTGTTCAGTACCGCGTTGGTAAAAATCCTCATTGGTGCCTGGTCCGTTTTGTGATTTTCTGCGATAGATCGAAAAAATAGTGCCGATAGAAACATTTACATCGATATTGGAAGAACCATCTAAAGGGTCAATAGCAACAACATATCTGGCATTTCTTGACATTTCATTTTTGATGTGAATAATATCTTCGTTTTCTTCCGATGCTATTGCACAACATTCTCCACCTGCACTTAATGCCGCAATAAATTGTTCATTGGCAAATACATCTAATTTTTGAACGTTCTCCCCTTGAATATTTATTTCGCCCGCACCACCTAATATATCAGCAATTCCGGCTTTGTTCACTTCACGGTTCACTATTTTTGATGCAATACCAATATCACGTAAAAGCCGAGATAATTCTCCTTTCGAAAAAGGAAAATCTGCTTGTTTCTCAATAATAAATTGTCCTAATGTTTTTACACTTACCATTCTTTTTTGTTTTGAATTAATACAAATATCGCATATTTTTTGCCAGTTTGAGCAACAACTTATGCACATTTTATTCAAAGTTTTAAATATCTTTGGGCATCATAATTCAATCAAATGAAAGTATTCAAATTCGGGGGAGCTTCTGTAAAAGATGCAAAAGCTGTAAAGAATGTAGCGACAATTTTAAAGCAATATCCGAACGAAAACATAATTGTGGTGATATCCGCAATGGGTAAAGTTACCAATGCATTGGAGCGATTGACCGATGCTTATTTTTATTCTTCTGAAAGTAAAACAGAGAATCAAGAAGATGCCGTTGATGTGTTGAACGAAATAAAAAAATATCATTTCGACATTATTGAACAATTATTTCCTGACAAAAACCATCCCATTTATAATGAAATTAACAACTCCTTTGTTGAGTTGGATTGGGCCATTGAAGATAAACCTACGCATAGTTATGATCATGAGTACGACCAGATCGTAAGCATTGGAGAAATTGTTTCTACAAAAATTGTAAGCGCTTATTTGAATGAAACAGGTATTAAAAGCAAATGGCTGGATGTGCGCGATTTTATTCAAACCGATAATACATTTCGGGAAGCTGAAGTGGATTGGGATTTAACACAAAAATTAGTTGATAAACACCTTTCTTCCCTCTCCAATTGGAGAGGGGCTGGGGGTGAGGTATTAATTACCCAAGGTTTTATTGGTGGTACTTCCGAAAACTTTACCACAACATTAGGTCGCGAAGGATCTGACTATACCGCTGCAATTATAGCATATACAGGCAATGCAGAAAGTGTAACGATCTGGAAAGATGTTGCCGGAGTGTTGAATGCAGATCCGAAATGGTTTGACGAAACAATAAAAATAGACCAGCTCTCCTATCAGGATGCCATTGAATTAGCATATTACGGAGCAACTGTTATTCACCCCAAAACGATCAAACCGTTACAAAATAAAAAAATTCCGTTGCATGTAAGATCATTTTTAAATCCGGAAGAAAAAGGAACAGTTATCAATGAAACGCAGTCTGCCTTGCCTGTTCCGTGTTTCATTTTTAAAATAGATCAGGTATTAATTTCTATTTCAGCAAAAGATTTTTCATTTATTGTTGAAGAAAATTTAAGTTCTATTTTTAAATTGTTCTCAGAAAAACAAATAAAAATAAATACGATGCAAAATTCTGCGATCAGCTTTTCTGTTTGTATAGATAACGATCCACGCAAAATTACTGACCTGATAAATGCTCTTCAAAAAGAATATCGTGTGCTTTACAATGAACATCTTGAGTTGATCACTATTCGTTATTATAACCAACCTACAATCGACAGGGTAACCTTAAAGAAGAAAATTTTGTTGGAAGTGAAAAGCAGGTATACAGTTCAGTTGGTGGTAAAGCCGTAAGTTTAAAATAGGACAGAAAATATATTTGCAAACAAAATAATTTCCAATCATACAATGTCAATTCAAATACTTCATCCCGGCAAAGAAGAATATCCAGAGCGTTTTCAGGATTAGAGGAATCACGTAAAAGTACGATCCGTTTTTTAAAAAGTATTTCCGAAGAAAAATTATTGTTTAGTTATGCAGAAGGAAAATGGACGGTGAAGGAAGTTTGGCAGCATGTAATGGATACTGAGCGTATTTTAGCTTACCGTGCTTTATGCTATTCTCGGAAAGAAACAAAATCCTTACCTGGATTTGATGAAAATGCTTATGTATTAAATAGTAAGGCCAACTCCAGAAACTGGAATGAACTTATAGAGGAATATTCTCAGATAAGATCGGCAACACTTTCTCTATTTAAAAGTTTTGATGAAGAGATGCTTTCGCAGATCGGATTCGCCGGTGTAAGTATCAGAATTTCAACAAGAGCCGTTGGTTTTTTAATACTTGGCCATGAGATACATCATGCGAAAACAATTAAAGAAAGGTATTTATAGTTTCACAACCTTCTTAACACTGCCATCACTATATTGATAAATATACAAAACGCCAATTATCATTTCGTTAGGACTAACTTCTTGTCCCAACAAATCATAAATATGAATTAGTTTTTTAGGAGTTGCGGTAGTCGTCAATTCTTTAACCCCAACAGTAGAAGCAGCACAATCAGTAGTATTCCATGACGTAGTACTTGGTTTAGTCCAATTAGCCATATTAGTTGTAGTTAAATTTAATTGCGCAGGATTAACACAAACGCTTGTAAGGGCTATATTGTTTGTACAATTTAATAAGATCAAGGCTGTGTCTTTACTTACATCTAAAGATGTGAGTTGGTTGTCGGTGCAGTATAAGTTAGACAGATGAGAATTAGTATGTACGTCTAAAGACCCCAACAAATTATAATTGCAATTTAATGAAGTTAAAGTAGTATCAGCACTTATATCCAACACAGCTAATTTATTGTTAGAACAAATTAAGCTAGTTAAAGCAGGATTTGCATTAGCGTTCAATGTTGTTAGTTTGTTATTGTTACATACTAAACTAACCAAATTGGTATCAGCACTAACGTCAAGACTGGTGATTGAATTTAAACTGCAATTTAGAGTTTTTAAAGAAGTGTTAGCGCTTAGATTTAAAGCGGTTAGTAAATTATTTCCGCAATCTAATTTCTTTAAGACAGTATTGGTATTTACATTTAAAGTTGTTAGTTTGTTGTCACTACAAATTAAAGTAGCTAAAGAAATAGTAGGATTTATATTTAAATACATTAATGAATTATTTCCGCAATCTAGATATTTTAAGGTGGTATTAGAACTTAAATTTAAGGTGGTTAGAGAGTCGCTATTGCATATCAAAGTATCCAAAGCAATAAAGGATGAAATACCTGTTAGGCTTGATATTGATTTAGAATTTACATTTAAATATTTTACAGTTGCCGCTTCTGTTAATTGAATTTTTCCATCTGCATTTGTATCCACACCTGCAGAAATTAGAGCGGCTAAAAAATTATGATTAGGGATGTAAACTGAAGAATCAATACAATTAGTTGTACTCCAGCTAGCGGTGCCAGGCTTAGCCCAGTTAGCTGAATTGCTAGTCGTTAAACTTAATTGTGTAGTATTAATACAAATTGAAAGTAGAGAGATTACTGAATTAAGGGAATCGTTTGTGCAATCTAATAAAGTCAAAGATGTATTTTTAGTTAAATCCAAAGATGTAAGTTGATTGTTGGTGCAATATAAACTTGATAAATGATTATTCGTTCTCACATCTAAATATGTAATGGTGTTATAATTGCATTCTAAATTGGTTAAAGAAGTATCAGCACTAATGTCTAAAGTAGATAGCTGATTGTTAGAGCAATGCAAAATAGATAAATGGTTATTTGAACTAATGTTTAAAGTTGTGAGTGTGTTGTTATCGCATATTAAACTAGTTAAACTTGCATTTGTATTTAGATTTAAACTTACAATTGAATTAAAACTACAATCTAAAATGCTTAATAAAGTATTAGCTGTTAAATTTAAAGCGGTAAGTGAATTACTTCCACAATCTAATAAAGTTAATTGGGTGTTGGTTGTTAAATTTAAAGAAGTTATTGTGTTGCTATAGCATTGCAATGTTGCTAAAGCGGTGAATGCGGCAATACCGGTTAAGTCGGATATGGATCGAGAGCTTACATCTAAATTTATGGTTGCAACAGCTTCGCTTACCTGAATTTGGTTATCATGATTTGTATCCACACCTGCACTTATTAGGGCAGCTAAAAAATTAGCATCAGGGATAGATACTACTGCAGGAGTTGGTGCAGCCTGTGTGCTTAAACCAATAAAAGTTAAACTAAGAAATAGTAGAAATTTTTTCATATTGTTTGTAGTTTTTTCAAATGTACTTAAAAGTTTTATTTTTCAATGAAGTTAGATTTATTTTTTTGGGTAATTAATTTCATTTTTTATTTATAGAATTGTAATAATGTTCCCTTTTAATTTTAATTGGTTTAATGTGATTTCTTTATCGAACCCACTTCTTTCTTTGTCGAACTTGGCTTCAATTCCGAATAAATTATCTATGTGTTTTTTGCAATAGCTGAAAAAAAAACTTTAATTTTATCAATATAAGTTATCATTATTAGTTAAACCAGTTTTAAGTATATGAAATCAAAAACACTTTTTTTATTTTCAATTTTTTCTATCTTCTCCATTTGTGTGAAAGCGCAATCTCCCGATAATAATCCTTTTACTTCCAGAATGTATTTTGCCTGGGGCTATAATAAGGATTCATACAGTAAAAGCACGATCCATATATCACAGCCTGTGTTAGGGAATAATTATGAACTCAAAAATATTGCTGGGAACGATAAAATAGGTTGGGATAAATTATTTAATAATCCATTAACCATTCCTCAATATAATTATCGTTTTGGATTTTTTTTAAAAAATCATCCCAGTTGGGGTTTTGAATTCAGTTTTGACCATGTAAAATATCAACTTACTCCCGGGCAAATGGCCAACGTGGTTGGCACTGTCAATCATCAGGCGGTAGATACAAGTATGATGATAAAGGATGATTATTTTTTCTGGAAGCTAAACAATGGCGCTAATTTTTTCTGCTTTAATGTTATGAAACGTTATTATATAACAGGAAACACTAATGGTAAATTAAAATTATTCAACTTGTTTAAAGCCGGTGCAGGACCTACCGTTCCCCATGTACAAAACAAACTTATGGGCAATGATAACAAACCGCATTTTCAGTTAGGCGGTTGGAATATGGCACTGGAGGCAGCTTACAGGTTAGAAATATCTAATTATTTTTATATTGAGATCTCAAATAAAATTGATTACGCCCGTTATTTCGGATTGAGAGTTTATAATGGAACCGCTAGGCAAAGTTTCTTTACTTATGAAGTGATAGGCACTTTGGGAATAATGCTTCCTTATAAAAAGAGTATTTGATCAAACAACTATCAGATCAAACATCAAACGATAATATTTCCTGTGAAGAAGAAAGTAAGGCCACAAATTGTTCATGCTTATGGATACCTCCTGAAATTTTAAAAGTATAACGAAGCCTGTCATCGACCTTACTCATGTTGACTTGTTTTGATTTCAATTGACATTCCGTTATAAAATTTTTTATAAGTACACCGGAGTCATGGTGATTTTTCACACTTATTTTATAATGTTTTTCAGTATTCTTATTATCAATAATTGCTTGTATTCCTGAAAACCCAAGTAAAATAACCAATACAGCTATAAGTGTAATAAAAGCAAATGTATATTCGCCGGCGCCAATAGCCATACCAATCGCAGCACTTATCCAGATTGTTGCAGCAGTGGTTAGTCCGGAAACATTTGAACCATCTTTAAAAATAGCTCCTGCGCCTAAAAAACCAACACCAACTACAATATTACCTACTACGTGAAAATCCCTTCCCCCGGCTATTTCCTTTGATATCAATGTATATAAAGTAGCGCCAATGGTGATCAGGGTGATGGTTCTAAAACCGGCATTTTTACTTTTATATTCCCTTTCAGCGCCAATAATAGAACCTGCGATCATTGAAGCTATAATCTTTATAAGGTCTTCATTAATAAAATTTAGAGCGATCATGATATTATTTTCTTTAAATTAATTCTATTTCAAAGTTAATCTATTTCGATTTATATTTTTTAAAATAATGGATAGTTAAATCCAAATCGCTCAGAAGTGCCATTTTTAATGACATTTAGAAATGTAATGAACAATAAAAACAAATGATGTTCTGATCATTTAATTGTTGGGATAGCCAGAATTGATCCATTTCGCAACTGCATTTATATCGCAATCGCTTAGTTTGGCAGAATTTTTAGGCATCGGAGAAAACCCCGCATCCTGTTTAAATGTGCCCAATAGCCTGCCATTAATGATAGAAGTTTTTATACCGGAATAAGTTGACAGATCATAACCTCCGCCGGGACTGGTTGAATTATGGCAACCAACACACCAGGTAGATATCAAAGGTTGAATTCGTCCACTAAAAGAAAAAGCGGTTGTATCGCAACTGGAAGAACAATTAGTACTATTTTGGGCACCCATTCGTATCCAAATTTTAATATAACTTATCTCTTTTGTGGTTAATTTTATGCCCTTGGGCATTGAAGGATTAATCCCGGCGATAGAAGTATATACTGAACTTTGCAAAGGATGATGGGGCGTTACTCCTCTCATGATTCCTTCATAAGTTGATAGATCATATCTTGCTTTATGTTGACCGGAATTGTGACAATCGGTCATGCTGCATTTAGTGATGAAAATGGGTAAAATATTTGTTTGAAAACAAATATCAGGATTGTAAACGTCGTAGGTACACGTTGAAAACAGTGTTGCTAAAGCGACAACTATAAACAAAATCTTAATTTTCATATTCGTATTAATTAAAATTCAGGCATTACATAGGAAACACAATAATTTTAACAACGAAAAGTATGCCAAGAAAGTATGTTTGAAGATTAAAAATTTATTGTTTTAAATTTTCCTGATCGTAGCTGAGATCGTATCAGGTCATTCATATCCGGATAATAAGCAGTTCGTTTTACTAAACTTTTAAATTCTTCGGGTGAAGAAATTGTTTCGCTGTTATCGAAATATCCATGACCTGCATATTTACTATCTTCCATTAATACCACAGAAGTTTCATCGCGCCTGCGGCCACGATCGAGAATTACAAAATTCGGATGGCTGAATGTGTATTCGTTTATTATTTCTTTTGCACGTTTATTATAGCTTTCTATTTCTTCTTCACCACAACAAATACCTTTGCATTTTTTTATCTGATGGTTAAAACAAATGCTGCCTTGTCCAGTTAATCCACAATATTGTAGACAAAGCATTTTATCGTCGATCCATTGTTCTAAGCGTTCTCTGGCGGACATCAAGGAAGTGAAACAGGCTAATGCATTCTCTGCTTCGTCATAAGCAGCAACTTTAAAATTGATGATTCCTTGCGCATCGGTAAACCAATCGATACAATGCGAAAAAGTTTCTTCTTTGCGCATGCGGTTATGCCTGGGCTTGTGTTTTTTTATTTCTTCGGATTCCAATAACAATGCAATTAATTCGCTTCCTGTCACCACAAAATCAACATTGTATAATTCGTTTAATATTTTTTTCCCTTTTTGTTCTTTGCTGTTAAAGTGGCTGATGGCGCGGTTATACATGTTAACGCTTTTGCCGATATAAATGATGTTCCCTTCTTTATCTAAAAAATAATACACGCCACATTCTTCAGGGATCTTGTCTAAAATATACTTTTTTATTTTGTCGATGCGGCGAGTCATAATGTCCTCAACGCCTATATTTTTATATTGCGGATGCATCGTTTTTGCTTGCAGCAAGAGGTCGAACAACTTTGCAGTGGCAACAGCATCGCCTTCTGCACGGTGCCTTCCCTCAATTTCAATTCCAATGGATTGACATAAATTACCGAGGCTGTAAGAAACCTTACCGGGAATTAATTTTCTGCTTAAGCGTACAGTACAAAGCGTTTCGCGTTTGTATTTATAACCCAATGAAGCAAATTCATCTTTTATAAAACCATAATCGAAGCCAACATTATGTGCTACAAAAATTCGATTTTCTGTGAGCTCAATAATTTTTTTTGCTACCTCATAAAATTTTGGCGCATCGGCAACCATCTCGTTGGTGATGCCGGAAATATTAACAAAATAAGGACTTATATAACATTCAGGATTGATGAGTGTGCTGAATTTTTCTACTACACGTAAGCCATCATGCACCAAAATACAGATCTCGGTAATGCGGCCTTTACGGTATTCGAATTTCCCTGAACAGGTTTCTATGTCGATGATAGCGAACATCCTATTTTCTCATTTCTACCTTATAGGATTGTAAAAAACGAATCACACTTTCCATATTCAGATCTTCCGGCTTAAACTCTGTAATATTTAAACTGCATACAAAACTCCATACCTCTAAAATATCGTTACCGCCAATAACATAAGGTGAATAAACGGGATTGTCGGATTGAAACACAAATGCTTTTCCCGTTTTTTTATTTTCACGGTACAATCTTTTATACACCAAACCATCATCCTTTGTGAGTACTACATAGGTTTGCCCGTCTTTAATTTCATCCAGCGATTCAACGTATTTACTTACGATCATTGCGCCATCTTTTAAAGGAGGCATCGAATCGCCTTTAATTCCGAAGGCTCTGTGCTTGCCAACAATTTTAAAGGGCAGATGCATAACCGAAAGACTCTGTACAAATTCAGGATCGGCATATCCATTTAAATATCCTGCCGACGCTTTTATAGGAACCACCTCAATAATATCACTATTGTTGACATCCACCTGTACGGGGAATAAGAGCCTGTTCTTGCCTATTTTCATTAATGCATCAGGATCTGTTTTGCGCAGATCGCCCTTCACTAATGCATCAATGGCAATGTGAAAATAATCGGAAATGCGAATGAGCATTTCGATAGGAGGTTCACTTCTGCCTTCTTCGTACGCTCCCAATCTGGAGCGATTAATATCAAGATGAACTGATAGCTCATCCTGAGTGAGCTTTTTAAGGCTTCTCAAATGCCTGATATTTAGGGATATTTTCGACATACTACATTTTGTAGTACAAATATACTAAATAGTTTAGTAATTTCAAATCGAATTTGTTTGTTTTTAATTATTAATTGGGATAGGCGAAGAATCGGTGAGGGCGATTTTATAGAAGAACGATTCTTCGCACATACTCACATAGGAGTTTTAGTTATTTGTTTAAATATTATAAGTCCCATAGGGTAAAACATTGAAAAAGTTCGTGCAAGTTATATGCAAGTTGTTGGATGAATAAGGTTGCTTTTCTAAAATCATTGATTTAAAAACAAAAAGGAATCCCTTTTATGAATTATTTTGTAAAACACCATTAATTACTATATTTGTGTTCTAATAATTGCCCTGACAAGCAATTAGGGCCTATAGCTCATTCGGTTAGAGCAACAGACTCATAATCTGTGGGTGCTTGGTTCGATTCCAAGTGGGCCCACCCAATTGGAAAAACGGATATTAGTGTCCGTTTTTCCTTTTTCTATATCCTCTGTATTGCCTGTAATCAGGGCAATTTCTGAAAAAACAGAATTTTCCTCATAGGTTCGATAATCGTCTATTTCCCTATTATATGCTATACCCTTTGGAAAGAGCAAATATTGAAGTTCTTCTTTTATGGCATAATCCTTAGAAAGCCATATTTTAGATAGATTGGAAGCTAATTTAATAGAAAAATTTACGTATTCCTCAGGGTTCGATAATTGAAAACTGACTTCATCAAATTTTTGCTGTATTTCGCTTTTTTCTTCTTTCAACTTAATAATGTATTTATCAAATAATTCTTTTTCAATTTCCCCATATACATAGCGTTCTTCTAATTTATTAATCTTTTTATCCGCTTCGTTTAGTTGGCTTTTTATCAGTTTACTGTCTTCTTGGTTGATTTTATTCAATTCGTTATATCTGAATAATAATTCATCTTTTAAAGGTTCTAATACAGCATTGTTTACGCTGTATTTGCTCAATAAGGAAATAAATTTTTCGTTTAAATGTTTTGCACTTCTATTACATTTACATCCATTTTTAGCGCATTTATAATAATGTATTTTTTTCTTTTTTACTTCGTACCCTACAAAGGGGGTAATACAAGTATCACACTTTAGAAAGTGTTTCAAGGGCGTTTCGTTAAATTCTTTTTTGGTCTTAGCGTGTTTGTATTTAGCTTGTATATTATTTACTTTCAAAAATAATTCTTTAGTTATTAATGGAGGGTGCTTTCCTTCTATTGGGACGTTTCCAAGTATATTATGAATGATAATTCCACATATGTTTTAAGTGAACTTAACAATGATGTATCCAGTATCAGTGACGAAAAAGTAGTTTTAAAAATTATTTCAGATAAACTTAAACAGGTTAGTCAAAATGGAGGACATTATTTTTCGGGAGACGATTCAATTGGTGCATTTTGCAAAGGTGCAGGAAAAGGGATGCAAGGTCAGTTGTATAATGAACTTGTCGTAGATTTAGGATTTGTCAAACCGACTAAACAAAATCAAGCAGATGAGTTGTTGTAATTCGTAGAAAATTAGAAGGGTGAAAATTGATTTATGATAATTTTATTTCATTTTAATTTTGCAAACTACTTTATCATACAAAATTTTGCAAATTATTTTTCACAACAAATCTTTTAATTGCCTTGAAATCATTGGATATCTTCGATAGGTTGCCTGTTCCGCCCACCACATTGGAAAAACCGCTTACACAAGCGGTTTTTCCTTTTCCTATACCTTCTAAGCCCCTTGATAGTTGTGAGATTGCAAGAATTACCGAATTTATTTTAGTGGTTCGATAATTGTCAATTTCTCGATCGTACATAATACCCTCCGGGAATACCATCTCCTGTATTTCTAACTTGCGTTGGTAGCTTGCCTCTTTCCATATAGCAGGGAGGCATCCGCAAATTAAAAGGTATAAATCTATCTGATTTTCGAGGTTCGATAAATCCACGTTACACTTAGCGATATTTTCCTCAATAACGGATTTTTCGATGCGGTACTTTTCGATAAACTTAATGTACAAATCCTGACTTATTTCTCCCAAAATATATCTTTCTTCAAGGGTTTCTATTTTCTTTTTTATTTCAGTCAATTGCGTTTTAAAAAGCTTTTCATTCCCCTGATTATCATCAGCCACTTTTATCATGTACCTCATCAACTCGTCTTTTATAGGGTCTCTGTATAGTTTGTTTATCTCAAAGTCCAGCATAACTTCCATGAATTTACCATGCAATACGTCCGCATTACGATTGGATTTGCAGCCCTTTTTATTACATTTGTAATAATATATTCCCTTCTTCTTCACAACGTAGCCTGTGAATGGAGTTCCGCAAGTCATACACCTTAAAAAGTATTTTAATGGTGTTTCAGGAAACTCTTTATTGAACTTTATCCCCTGCTTTGTTTTTACTCCATTAATCAGTAGAAATACTTCTTTTGGAATGAGTTTTTCGTGTTTCCCCTCAATGATTTTTCCGGGCAATAAGTTGTGGCGGTGGCAAGGATGATCCAAAACCGCGTTGGGCTGCCTTCTCCTTTATTGTATTTTTCTATATTGCTCATTAAAAAAGTTCCAATTTATTTTTCCATTTTTCCCAATTGGGCATCATTTTATTTTGCAGTTTATAAAATTCGCTGCTATGGTTGTGGTGAATTAAATGGCAAAGCTCATGTACGATAACATAATCAATACACTTTACCGGAGCTTTAATAATTTCAGGATTAAGCGTTACTTTACCCTCTGCGGTACAACTACCCCAGCGCTTTTCCATTCTGCGGACAATCAGTTTAGGAAACTCTAATTTATATTTTTGAAATAAGTCAAGATTTTGTTCAATTCTCCAATTAAAAATATCGAGTGCATGATTACGATACCATTGTGCTAAAAGAAGTTTGATTTTTAAGCGGTCATTAGGGTTTTGAATACTAACGTGAAGGAAGCGACCTTTCAATTTTACATCTTGCTTTCTTGCTTTTGTAATTTTTAGGCGGTATTGTTTCCCAATATAATTATGAGTTTCACCTGACACATATTCTCGCTTGGGTGTTTGTGGAAGGAAGGATTCAAAAAACTCCCATTGCTTTAAAATCCATCTTCCTTTATTTTCAATTTTAGTTTGTACTTCTTCAACGCTTGTTTTCGTTGGAGCGGTAACACTTACTGTTAAGTCAGGATTTACTGTAATGCCAAGTGTTTTACGATCACTATATTGTAACGAAAAATCAATGATAGTCGTGCCGTAATCTGCTTGGTAAAGTTTGGCAGGACTATTCATAACGGTTTTTAGCTATTTCAATTGATTTTTCAATAATGTCGTTTAATTGTTGTGATTCAATTTGAATATCATATTTGTCTTGAAGTTCATAAACCATATCATCAATCTGTTGTTTCATTTTATTTATAATATCCGGTTTCACTTTCCAATCAACAATAACATTTGACGTAATAATATTTTCAATGTTGATGGCTATTTCAACCGTAACCTGTTTTAGAATATCCTTTGATAATGTGCTTTTCAGAATTTCACCGGACTGTCTGAAAAAGGCTTGTGCATTTTCGTTATTAACCAATTCATTCGGAATATTATCATCTTTTCTATCACGCACCGATTCCATTATATCCGTTACTTGCTTCAGGTATTCGGCATCGTTGAGCCTTCGCATGGTGTATTGCTCAATTACTTCTTCCAACATCTTACTGAATTTTTTATAAAATGCAGGATCTTCACCCATTTTTTCATTAATGGTTTTTGAGGTGCGTGAAGCAATTAAATCGGCACGTGCAGCCGGATTGGAATGTTGTTCAACTTCTTTTTCAAATGCACTTTTATCAAATATGTTTACCTGTTTAGTAAGTTGTATCACTTCATCTGAAGTAACGTGCGTGTTAATCAATTTTTGAATTTGCGCTTCATACTGGCGGTAATCAATGCCATCACTATACCGGGCTTTAACTGAAACTCGCAGGCTCAAAAAAGTTTTAGCATCATCCGTATATTTCTTTTTAAGCTCTTCAGAAGTATTCTCAACAAACTCAACTGTTGAAAGTGCCAATTTTAATGTGCGAACAAACAGAGATAAGCGCTCATAGAATTTATCACGAATATCTTTTGGTCGTAATAATCTTTCATAAGCCTCTGCATCTGCTTTATTTTCTATGGTTTTGAAAATATCCCAAAGTTGAGAGTGGCGTTCTGCTAATTTGCTTACTTCTTCTTTTACATTGGTAAGCGTACCCATCAAGTCGTCTTCATCAAATTCGTCTAAGCCACTATACGTTGTTAATGCTTGGTCAAGATTGCCGAGATTACCATAGTAATCTATTATATAACCAAAGTCTTTGCCTTCAAATACACGATTAACCCTTGCAATAGCTTGTAGTAATCCATGTTCTTTTAATTGCTTGTCTAAATACAAGATTGTATTGCGAGGTGCATCAAATCCGGTGAGGAGTTTATCCACTACAATAATTATTTCAGGATCATCACCATTCTTAAAGCCATTAATAATTTGCTTATTGTATTCTTTTTCACTGGCGAATTGCTGCATGGCTTTTTTCCAAAACTTCAAAACTTTGTCATTAGGTTCTCCATAAATACTGTCGGTTCCTTCACGAGTATCAGGCGGTGAAATAATTACTTCGGTTTTTACTAAGCCAATCTCATCAAAGCATTCTTTGTATTTAATTGCGGATAATTTTGAATTGCAAGCCAACTGCCCTTTAAATCCTGTACCACGCCAGTTACGATTGTAGTGCAAACTTATATCCCATGCGCAACGGTGGATGCGCTGTTCCGCTTCATTTAGATGTTCCCCTTTTGCAAATTTTTTTTTTAAATCTGCCTTTTGATATTCAGTTAAAGGTTCGGATACAAAATCAAAAAAAGTATCAATGGGTTTTTGATTTACGTTTTGTACAACCTGTCTTCCTTCGTACAAAAGGGGTACAACCGCTTTATCTTTTACAGCCTGATCTATGGTATATTTATCAATAATGCCCCCAAATTTATATGCTGTGTTTTTTTCTTTCTTCATTAAAGGTGTTCCGGTAAACCCTATATAACAACCCATTTTAATGATGGTGCGCATATTCACATTAGCACGTCCATATTGGCTGCGATGACTTTCATCCACCAAAATAAAAATATCTCGTGTGGGCGAAGATTCAATTCCTGCTTTTACGGCTGCTTCAAACTTATTGATAACAGTAGTAATAATATGATCTTTATTGTCGGTTAATAATTCAACCAAATCCTTTCCTGTTTTAGCCTGTGTAACATCCTTACCGCAACTGTGAAAGGTTTTATAAATCTGGTCGTCCAAATCAATTCTATCCGTAACTAAAATAATTTTGGGATTCACTATACCTTGTTCTAAAGAAAGGCATTTACCTAACATCACCATTGTAAGCGATTTTCCACTACCCTGCGTATGCCAAATTACTCCGCCTTGTCGCTTGCCATTTTCAATGTGTTTAATTCGTTGTAAGGTTTTCTTTACTCCAAAATATTGCTGATAACGTGGTAGTTTTTTTACACCGGCATCATACACAATAAATTTGTATGCTAATTCTATTAAACGCTCCTGATTTAACAATCCATAAAGCAAATGATCCTGTTGGGTTACAGCGATGGTGTTTTTTTCCAAGCCATCAAAATGATTTCTTACATACTTGTATCGTTCAGAAAATAATTTATTTTTTTGCTCAACACTTAGCGGTTTGTTTTTAAGTGCAAATAAATTGCGATTGTATTCTTCATTTTCTTCGCTATTGTTGAATTGCTCTTTCCACACCGACCAAAATTCAGCATTACTCCCAACTGTTGCGTAACGTGCATCGTTTGTTGCAAGGCTTAATAATACCTGAGCGTATATAAACAATTGAGGAATACCGTCCTCCATTAACTGATTACGCAAATGCTGTGAAATAGCTTGTTCAACAGGTTTCTTGCCATCGGCAGTAACTAAATCGGGGCGTTTACATTCAATAATTCCGAATGGAATACCATTTACAAATAATACAATATCGGGGCGATAGGTTTCATTTTTTCCAATTCGCTCAACAGCCATTTCCTCTGTAACATGAAAAACATTGTTGCGCCAGTTTTGCCAATCAATATAATGAAGGGTAAAACTTTTTATATCGCTACCAATATTTTCTTCAAAACTTTTACCGAGTGTAAGTAAATCATAAACCTTTTCGTTGGTGATTACTAAGCCATCCTTTAATGGAAAATCTTTTATAGCCTGAACAGCTTTTGAAATATTGTTGTTTGAAAAATTATACTGCTGCTCACGAAATTCAATTTTATTTTGTTTGCGTATTTGTTGCTCTAAAATATTTTCTAATATCACGTTGCTCTGCTTGTTACCTCTTTCTTTATCTACTTCCTTTGGAGTTAGGTATATGTAGCCCATGTTTTGCAAAATCTGCAAAGCAGGAATCTGTGAACTGTGATCTTCTGTAAATGACGGCGTTTCCATATTATTTTTTCTTTTTACCTTTTGCTGTTTTTGAATCTTTCAGCACTTTTTTATCATCACCATCAAGCTTACGTTGTATTTTTTTAACATCATCGGCAGCAGGTAAGTTTTCAGGATGTATACCTCTTTCTACAAGCATTTTTCGCACAGCAGCACTATTATCAACATGTTCTTTCTCAATAGGGTTTTGCCCTTTTAAATCTTTGCTTTGAACATTTAGTCCTGTCATTTCGGCTGCAAGGTCTTTTGCTTTAATGCTAATGGTTGGTAGAAAATCAGCAACAGGTCTGCTGTCGGGAACACCCATTTTCTTTTTTAATTGCTGTGTTGATAAACGAAACAAAGCTTGGTCGCCTTTAGAACGAATAATTGCGAATCCCTGATTATCCACACCACGTTCATAAAGAATCCCCGATAGTTGTTTTTCTGTTTGGCTTAGTTTTTCACGTGCTTTTACACGCTCAAATTCGAGCATGCGTTGCTCAATAATTTCGGCACGTCTTGTTTGAACAGCAAAATAATTTTGAGCAAAAGCAATTTCTTGTTTACGGCTATCTCCATTTTGAGCCACTAAATAGCAGGCATAGCGCGTTAATGCAATATCATCAATTGGTCTCTCCGTTTCAGAGCCTATTGTAACCATTTTCCTGACTTCAGGAAAATGGTTACTTTCATTTTCTCCGGCATTCCGACAAGCATCTTTGGCTTTTTGAATAACTTTTTCAAAATTCTCCCATTTACTATATCCTAACAGAGTTTGTATTTCTCTCGCACTCCAACATTCTATTCCCTCAATGTTTGATGCAGCAGATTCAAACTGTGCAAAAAGTTGTTGTATTTCTTCTGATTTCATTGTCATTTATTTTATGATTTATATTTTTACTTTTTTTATATGAGATTATTCCATTGATATTTAATATTGATTTATTTAGGAAAATGAAAAAACATTAGTTCTAAATAAATTGGTTGACCTTTATCTGAGGGTAGCGAGAACTCTAAACTGTAGGAAGATTTATTCGTTACTCCCAGTTCCTTTTTAAAATTCGGATGCTCTTTAGCGCTTTGAATACCTTTTTGAACGACTTCATTTATTCCATCATTGTCAACAAACATTATAATTGAAGTTTTTGTATCACGCCAAGTTAAATAAGACAATAGCTGATCAATAGTTTCTTTCATTCCTTTTTGCCCAGTCCAAAATTTACACTCTGCAACAAATAAATTTGTACCATCCTTATACTTAATAAGAATATCTGTTTTTCCTTTTTTATTAAATGTTTCCGTTGTGGTTGTAGCTCCTTCATATCTGCTTTCAAGAAACATCGTTATAAAATCACGTAGCGCCTCTTCACCTTTATCTTTATATATTGATGGGCGCTTTTCCATCGTTGCGCCAACTTCCACAATTAAAGAAAGAATATTTTTATAAGTAGATGAATCTAAAGCAGGGTGCGACTTAAATTCCTTTTCTCCGGAAGCCGAAAGGATAGGCAATGCTCTCTTTTTTACTGTTGGTACGGTAAATATAGAAGTAGTATCCTTGTTTACTTTTAAGTTGATCGATTCAAAAAAAGAATCTTCCTCTAAAAATTCTTTTTTTCTTTTATTAAAATTCGATTCAATAATTCCTTTTAGTTCTACATTCCATTTATTCACATCGCTATTAATATTGTTGACGTTAAAAAATGCTTTGTGTAATGCGTCTTTTTTCATTGAATCGTACTCTTCCTTAGTTTTATTCCTTACAATAAAAGAAAGAGTAACTTGATTTGAATGTGTTAGAATAATATTATAGGAAACCATACCCATAGATGAAGGGGCTATTCTAAATAATTCAGCGGAGCCGGTAAAGGGAACAGAATAGTTAAAATTATAAACTTCAACTTCGTAACTTACTCCTCTAAAGTGATCTTCCATTCTTTGTTTTTGCTTTGTAGGTTCATCTATCTTTTCACTTTCATAATGAATTACAATTGGCTCCAAGGCAAAATGCTCAAGGAGATATGCTTTATATTCTTCTTCATTAATGCTCAGGATATACTTTTTATCCTTTCCAAAAACTTCTTTTTGAACCTGTATTTTTCGTGATTCATAATACTCGAACCATCCTATTTCGTTAAATGATTTCATTTTATATGTTAATTCTTTTTGTTATTACTTGCTAATAATAGCAAAGTAGGAATTGGTAATTAAATAACCGTATTTCCATTATTTTTTTATTTCTTTTACTGCATCAGTAAGAATTTTAACATTGTCAGTTAATTTTCGCATATTGACACTAAATATACTTCCTGCTTTTTCAGTTTGTATTTTTGGTGTAATATAAATTTTCTGAACAGAATCCATAATAAGTGATTCTTTATTTTCGGGATTATTAAGTTTATCCGAGTAAGCAGTTATTGTCATTGCAACTGCCGCTTTAAAGGCATACTCCTCTTGTAAATTTCTTTCTTTTGTATATTGATTTACTGTAAACCCAAGAAGGATAAACATAGGTACTGTTTTGATAATATTAACTATGACAATTCCCCATTCAACGCTTACAGGTATTTCTTGAAAGAACCGAGTGAAAACTGCTACAACCCAAAGAATTGTAATGCCTGTCATTACTGGCATTGCCCATTTCCAAAAATTCACAGGCTTTTTTAACTCATCTTTTCTCGTGTTGAAAGTATGACCAAGAGAACCATCGGCAGCTAATCCGGTAAGTTTAATTATTTCAGCTTCCTTTTGCTCAAAAAATACTTTTTTTCCCTCAACATATTTTAAAGTTTCATTAAAGGTCTCATTCTGTTTTTGAAACACATCTATTTTTTGTTTAAGAGATTCTTCTAATTCAGTTTGAGCTTTTTTATGGGCATCAAAAATTATTATGTCATCCTCCATTTTTTTCTTAATATCTGCTAAGTTTTGCTTTTGGGTTTCGAGGATTGCATTGATGTCGGATTTAAGTGTGTTTCCTTCTTTACTATAATTAGTTATTTCAGTAAGGAGTACTTTAGCTTGGGTATGATCTTGTACAATAGTTTGTAGTTCTGTTGTTTTTGCAGCAAAAAAATCAACGACCTTTTGTCTTTCTGAGGTTAACGTATCTACGGTATTTTGTTTTTCTGCTGTTAATAGATCCACCACTTTTTGTTTTTCATTTGATAAATCGGATATTAAGACTTCGACCTTTTTTTTATCTTCTCCTAATTGATTTTTCAATAAAGTAATTTCTTCCGTTTTGGTTTTAAGATCAATAGCTTTAACATCATGAACTTTCATTGTTGATTTCTGCCAAAAACCCCAATTAATTTGATATTCCACTAACCACCTTATCTGATTTTCCAATCCATCTAAAGGCTGTTTAGTTGAAATTGCTGTGATTATTTGGTTTAGCATAACAGATAAGTCGCCTTCACCTCTTTGTGGATGCACATAATTAAATGGAAGAAAGAAAGAAGAATCACTCTGCAATTCAGATTTGAATTGAGCGAATAAATCCTTTAAGGTCATTATCCAAAAAGGTATTGGTTTTCCTAAAACGAGAATTTGTGTTATATCCCCTTTGTCTTTGTATGCCTCTGTAATTGATTCTTCAATATTAAGTTGTTCAAATTGATTACAAAGTTGAACAATTGTTTCTTTTTGAGTTGCATCCATTTTTTCTATGTTTTAATTTTTTATTCTTTTTTTTCCTGTTAACAACACCTGCATTAAACCTTTTTTTTGTTGCTTACAATGTTCTAACTGTGTTTTTAATGATTGTATTTCTTCATCGGCTGCGGAAATAACCGATGCTATTTTTTGCTGTTCTTTTATTGAAACTGGTATTTTCAAAGCAATATTTTCAAAATCGGTTTTTGAAACTTCTAAAAAAGTACTACCATTTGCAAGTCGCAAAAGAATATTTTTCATTGGTAGAAATGAATAATATAGAAACTCAATTTCAATTTTCTCATTTGGAATAATGCTTTTGAACCCTTGATTTGTGGACATTTCAACCGAGTTAATTGCACAATCACCAACAGTCGCCCTTGTACAAACAATAAGAGATTTAGGTGGGAGAATATTTGCAGAGCTGTTTTTTAATCCGAGTTCAGTTATTGTTCTTTCCGTTTCGTTAATATATTTTTTTCCTTTTAATTTTGTTATTTCTGTCGGTGTACACCAAAGAATTTTACCGTTAAAAAATTCTTCTTTATTTGTATCAGGTGTCCCACCCGAAACTACCTTACCTAAATCTTTAATCAAAATGGATTTCCACTTCTCACTCTTAAACTCCTTAAACCGTTTCTTTCCAGTAAGCAGTTGTTGCATCAAGGCTTTTTTGTTGCGTTCCTTTCTTTTAATAAGGGTTTCTAAAGTTTCAATGGATTCGTCCCAAGTGCTTAGGAGTTGGGCTATTTTAGTTTGTTGCGGGATTGGTGGGATTGGTATTTGAATAGCTGAAATTGTTGCAGCGCTTAAACTTGGCACACCTGATGCTTCATTGTAGAATTTCCAATTGATTGCAGTAAATCTATAATATAACCATTTCGGAAATATTTTTTTAGTGTCGATTTCTGTATAAAATAAAGTGTCAACTGTCCAGAAAGGAGCATCCATATATCTTGGCTTATCTATTGTTCCTTTTCGCCCAATTAAAACAGATGGTTTATCATAAAGGAAACTATCTGTCCTTCCCATTTCTCCACCAGTGCCTAATATTGGATATTTCCCATTTTCAGTTGCAATGCTCTTTTGGTCTTTACCATATTTAATTTTCAAAATAGAATCAATTCTTGCAACAGTCCAATCCTTTGGTATCATTCCAATTGGTGTTGCTTTTAAAGCGGTATTATTATTTTCTTTTGCCATTTTAACTGTTAATTAGTGCATCGGTTTTAAATAAGCTATTCTCACCGTTCTGCACATAGCCCAATTGATTCGTTAGCATCAGCGTATTGCCAATTTTAAAATCGGGCGTGTTGGTATGATGGTGTCCATATACCCAATAATTTATATTGGATGGTTCTATAAAATCAAAAAGTTCTACTGCAAATGCTTCGTTTAAAATAGTGCCTTTGTAATGTGGAGGATAATTTAAAAGAGTAGGGACGTGATGCGTTACTACTATGGTTTTGCCAATGTGCTTTTGTTTGAGTTCGTTTTGCAGATAATTTATACTCTCTTCGTGAAATTGATTGAATTGTGTTGCAGAAAATCTATGCTTGTCGTATTTAATAACGTGGAAATCGTTCATTCCACGTTCTATGTGCCACTCATTTGCTTGGCTGATTTTAGACCACAGCGTTGAGAAAACTATTTTAACATCATCGTGAACTACTGATGTGTTGTTCAATAAAAAAACATTGTCTTTAATTTTTTCGGTAAACGAACCACTCCGATTAACTGCATTGGAGTTGTAGTATTCGTGATTACCAGGAATCCAATATGTTGTTTTAAAATTGTCGGAAATATATTTAAAAAAATCTTTCTGCTTTTCCATTATGGCAAAAAGAGTTATATCGCCTGCCAACAAAAGAATATCACCCATTGGTTTCAGTGGGTTTTGTTTCAGGAAATTTTTATTTTCCTGAAACTCGATATGCAGGTCGGAGCAATATTGTATTTTCATTTTATAAATCTTTACAAGCCTAACTCTTTTAAATAGCCTGCCATTTCTTTTCTTACATCAACCAATCGTTTTTCTAACTTTTCAATTTCAGCCTGCTCTTTTGCAATATCAATTGCTTCTTCTTCCTCAAACGTATCCACATAGCGTGGTATGTTTAAATTGAAACCGTTGTCTTCCATTTCTTCAAACGTGGCTATGTGGCTGTACTTCGCAATCTCTTTAAATCCTTTGTAGGCATCTACAACTTTTTTCAAATCATCGGCACGCAATTTGTTTTGGTTTTTTCCTTCCTGATATTCTTTACTTGCATCAATAAATAAAACGTCTTTTGTTTTTTTACCTCTGTTAAAAATGAGTATTGCTGCCGGAATGCTTGTACCATAAAACAACTTGGAGGGCAGACCAATAACAGTTTCTAATAAATTTTCTTCGATAAACTGTTGACGTATTTTTCCCTCAGCCCCACTACGAAACAAAACACCATGCGGTACGATCACGCCAACTTTTCCGGTATTTTGTACTGTTGTTTCAACCATGTGGGCAATAAAAGCGTAATCGCCTGTACTCTTTGGTGGCAAGCCTCTCCAATGGCGGTTGTATTTATCGTGACCTGCGGTTTCATGCCCCCATTTATCTAAACTAAATGGAGGATTAGCAACAACAATATCAAACTTCATTAGCTTGTCGCCTTCAACAAGTCGGGGATTATTTATCGTATCCGCCCATTCGATGCGCGCATTATCAATAGAGTGGAGTAGCATGTTCATTTTACTCAACGCCCAAGTGCTGCCATTACTTTCCTGCCCATACAAAGTATAATCGTTGCTCTTAATTTGATTGGCAACTTTTATCAGCAATGAACCCGAACCACAAGCAGGATCACAAATACGCATACCGGGTTTAGGCTGTAATAACATAGCTAATAAGGTAGATACTTCGGATGGCGTGTAAAATTCGCCACCTTTTTTGCCGGAATCACTTGCAAAACGTGCGATTAAATATTCATAGGTATTCCCAATAATATCCTGATTGCCGATAGATGAAGGGCGCAAATCCATTTTAGAATTCGCAAAATCTTCAATCAGATTTTTTAATCTCCGGTTGCGGTCTTTAGTTTGACCGAGATTAGATTCGGAGTTAAAATCAATGTTGCGAAAAACGCCTTCAAGTTTAGCTTTATTGGCTTCCTCAATTGCATCTAAGGCTTTGTTGATGATTTCACCGATATTAGCTTCATTCCTTTTCTCATAAAGAAAATCGAAATCAGATTTGTTAGGTAAAACAAATCGCTCACGTTCTAACGCACGTTTAATGCGGTCTTTATCGCCTTTGTATTTTTGATTGTACTCTTCCGTTTTATCTTTCCACAAATCAGAAAGATATTTTATAAAGAGGAATACCAAAATATAATTTTTGTATTCGGCAGGATCAACTGTTCCTCTAAAGGTATCACAGGCTTTCCATGCAATGGTGTTGATTTCGTCTTGGGATGTTTTGTTTGTTGTCATATTAAGGTGTTATATTTTTGTATAGTGTTTATCAAACTCTTTTAATACTTCTGAATTAAACCAATCCTTTTTAGGACTTTTTAAATTATTAGGGTCAAGGTGTCTTGTCTTGCAATATTTTTTAGTTTTCATAAGCCCCTTTCTTATTGTGTGATACTGTTGTGTCGCCTTAAAATTTGAATACCGTTTTCGCAATGCTTCCGTTAGCTTGTCATAGTCAAGAGGGTAATTTTTTAAAGCATCCTCTTCTTGAACATTAATTTTTAAAGCATCGGGGTCGGTTGAATAGTGAACTAATAAACTGTCTGTAGAAGTTGATTTTACAAATTTAGTTTCTAAACGTAAGGAAATATTGAAATCATTTGTTTCTACTGATGGTATTTCTTTTTCTTTTGAAGAAATATATTTTAAAAGATTTTCAATTTGGTCTTTATTATTGTTTGTCGAAAAACTTTTTATTGTCTCAAATTCGTGAAAAAAAGTAATTGGCATTAGAAAAAAATTGTAAACGGAAAGGTCGTAATTGAACCATCCAGTTATCAGCGTTAAATAGTTTCGCAATGATGCCGTTCCTATTTCAAAAACTTTTTTGTTTAAATAAAGGTCGTCGTGTTGAAAATGTATTGCAGTATCTCGAATTTCCATTAACACAAAAATATTTTCTTTTACTGCCGGGTTTAATGAAATAGGAGGCTGTTCGCAAATACTTAAGCATTTTGAAAGTCCAATTGTTTTTGGGTTGTTGCTTCTGTTTATGTCGGGTGTCAAAGTGGGAAGTTTGTTGCCTTTCTTGCCGATCTTGTTTGTCAATATGTAAATTGATTTCAAATCACTCTTATTTTCTTTGATGATTTTTGCTTTCAATAAAAGCTCCCACGAATTAATCATTAGAATAGCAAAAGTTTCTTCTCTGTATTTGAAGTCGGGTTTATTGTAAATTTCAATTGCAGATAATGCAGCCCCAATTGATTTATCAACGAATGTTTTGTAGCGTGGAGGTTTCATGTTTTATAAAAAGCCACTCAATATTTTTTCTTTTTTACTTATAATTTCATGCACTAATATTTTTTCTTCCAACAAAAGTTGATGCGCTTTTATTAAAGTGCGTTGCATTTCAATAGGCGGAATTTCAACTTCCAACAGTTCAACATCTTTTTTTCCTATATGACTTACTGTTCCGGCTTTGGTATGGAGATCAAAATATCGTTTGGCTTTTTTTGAATTCAGGAAAAGAGAAAGATACTCCGGTAAAACGAAATTTACTTTTATAGAAAGAATTATAAATGTACCTGTTGCAATTACGTTTGGAACCTGCGCTTGCCAAACGGTGGAAAATATTTTTCCCTTTGTGGAAAATAAAATATCACCTGCATTAAGATAATGAGCATATTTTAATGCACTCTCTTTAACGTATTGAATTTCTTTGTTGATATAAACACCATCCTCATTAAAATCACGCCCTTGCACACAAGCAACATCACCAACGGGACTAACTGAGGTGCTGGTTCCGAAGCGAAAATCACAAAGCTGATTGAGCGTGTATTTATTTTTCATATTCATAATATAGTGCAAAGCTACGAATAAAATTCGATTAATGCAAATTATATTTCATTTCAGACAACCTGAAAAATATATAATAGTTGTATATACTGATTTGTTTATGGGTGTATTTAATATTTAAGTTATTTAATTAACTATTTATAAATCAATTTATTATACATATTTTATGTTACTTTTTTAGAAAAAAAGGTAACATAAATGATGAACTATATGACAATAATATATAAATTTGCAAAATGGATGCGATTCATCATGCAATAGAGCAAAAAATAGCCAAAGGTCGAAAAGGGCAATTATTATTCTTGTCCGACTTTAGGTCTATGGGATCGCAGTCTGCAATCAAAATGGCTTTATCCCGACTGACTGCCAGCGGAATAATAAAAAGAATAGCTCATGGAATTTATCTGATTCCGAAAACAGACCCTTTGCTTGGGGAACTTCATCCATCGCTGGAAGAAATTGCGCAAGCCATTGCAAAAAGGGAACGTGTAAAAATAAAACCTACCGGGGTATATGCCGTACATAAGCTCGGTTTGACAACACAGGTACCTACACGCTTGGTATATATAACTGATGGGGCACCACGACAAATAAAAGTTGGAAAAGCAGTAATAAAATTTAAAGCTACCACCCGAAAAAAGCTTGCATTGGAAGGAGAGATCAGCAGCCTTGTGGTACAAGCATTAGAAGAGCTTGGGGTGGAAAATATTAATGAGGATGCCCAACTACGAATAAAAGAATTATTACTTAAGGAGGATAAAAAAAAATTAATGAACGATATTAAGCTGGCTCCGGTGCGAATCAGCGATTACCTTTATTCACTTTTAAAAGAAAAATAAATGATAGGATGGTTAAAGCTCAATGAGGGGCAGCGAAGAGCATCTTTAGAACAAGCTGCGGTAAAGGCAGGGATGCAAGTGAAAGCGATAGAAAAAGACTGGTGGGTAACGCTTACGCTGAAAACTCTTTTTAATAGTAAATATTCCGAGCATTTGCTTTTTAAGGGAGGAACGTCATTGAGTAAAGGCTGGAAACTGGTAGAACGTTTTTCGGAAGATATTGATATTGTTTTGGCAGCGGAAGCTTTTGGTTTAAGCCATCAAGAGAATCCATCGAAAACTTTTGTTGAAAAGCTCAAGAAAAAGGGATGTGAATTTACAAGCAATGAATTACGGAAGGAACTTGAACTTCAATTCGCCTCCATTGGCGTACCGCAAGGAATAATAAGTATAGAGGCTGCGCCCATTAACCCAACAAGACCCGATACCGACCCGCAAACTTTGTTCGTGAAATACGTTTCTCTGTTTGCCCCAAACTCCTATATGGATGAGGCGGTAAAAATTGAGGTGAGTGTTCGCTCCATGAAGGAGCCATTTTCACTGATCAAGATACAATCGTTGCTCAATGAGCATTTTTCCAACCCAACAGCTTATCCCGAAGTTCCTTTTGAAGTACCTGCCGTAGAGCCACAACGGACATTTTTGGAAAAAATATTTTTGCTGCATGAAGAATTTTTAAGACCGGATAAAACGAAGATCCGGGCTGAGCGAATGTCGAGACACTTGTATGATCTGGAAAGAATTATGGATACAGCAGCGGGGGAAAAAGCATTTTCCGATACCGCATTATACAGCGCAATTATCAAACACCGTGAAAATTATTCAAGGCTTTCGTGGGTTGATTATGCCACCCTTGAAAAAGATAAAGTTTCCTTTTTGCCACCAAAGGATTTAATAGAAGCATATTCCAAAGATTATGAAACGATGAAAGAGTTCATGATTTATGGAGAGACGTTCAGCTTCGATGAGTTGATCGCAAGATTGAACACATTGCTTGAAAGACTCAGGAATAAATCATAAGGGATCGAACGATTCTATCCTTCGGCTGTAAATTGACTTTATTGTCAAATTTTTGATTTCTTCCCCCTTCTGTGTTCATTTTTTTGTGTAGAACCCTGTTTATTGACGGTATATGCTTGTATAAGCCTGTATAATAGGGGTATGAGTCCGCTTTTCTACGGAACGAGTGTACATACTATGGAATACTGTAAGAATAACTATGGTATAAGCACTTTATAAAACAGTAACCACTAATTTTGTAAAATTAGATAGCAGAATAATGACTACCACAATAAAAAGTGAGCAACTTTTACTTTATAAATCTGTTTTTGGCGGCAGAGAAGATGTATTTGCACTTCGTTGGGAGAAGAAAGATAAGAGCGGTATATGCCAGCGTACTCTTTCGATCCGTATATGTACAAATTACACCGGATGAAAGGAGGAACTTTTCAGAATTACACTAACAAACAATACCAACCACTTACAGACGAACAAATTTTCAAACATCTTAACGGAGAACAACTCGTTGGGGTATATCCTTTACTAAAGGACAATACCTCATGGTTCATTGCTGCCGATTTTGATGAAGAAAACTGGCAGGAGGAATGTAAACAATGTATCAAAACATTGGAGAAAAAAGAAATTCCCGCATACCTTGAGCGATCCCGTTCGGGAAAAGGTGGACACGTGTGGATATTTTTTGAAAATCCATATCCTGCATTCCAAAGCCGAAAAATATTTATTGCCTTACTTGAGCAGTCAAACATCTTTTCCATTTTCCATAAACACTCCAGTTTTGACCGCTTATTTCCCAATCAAGATTATTTATCCGGTAAGGGTTTAGGAAATTTAATTGCGTTGCCTTTTCACAAAACTGCTATGCAAGCAGGAAATAGTTGCTTTATTCATCCTGAAACATTGGAGCCTTATAGCGATCAGTGGGAAATTTTGAAGAACATCAAAAAAATATCCCTTGAAAAGCTCGACAGTTTATATCTGGAGTTAATCAACTCCCCTTCATCTCCAAACGAAAAACCTATTGTTATTGGCAAAACAAATGTGCGCCTAAAAAATGCAGTTTATATTAATCGTTCCGGTCTTACTACTCCGTTGATTAATTTTTTGAAAGACGAACTGAATTTTGCCAACACCGAATATTTTGTAAAAAACAAAATGGGTAAAAACACATGGGGAACAGAGCGATACTTTAAAATGATTGAAGAAACAGAAAATGATATTGTTATCCCAAGAGGCTTTATTGGAAAACTAATCCGCTTTTTTAGAGAGAATAGCATTGAATACAATTTTAATGATGAAAGGCAGAAAGCGAATGTTGTTCTTTTTTCTCCAAGCATGGAATTGAGAGAACATCAGAAATCTGCGTTAGAAGCCACAAAGAAAAAAGATTTTGGAGTTATTGTAGCACCTCCGGGATCAGGCAAAACAATTCTCGGTCTTTCCGTAATTGCTAACAAACAGCAGCCCACTTTAATTATTGTGCATCGCAAGCAGCTTGCCGATCAATGGGCAGAAAGGATAGAATCTTTTTTAGGAATTCCAAAAAGAGAAATAGGGAAAATAGGTCAGGGCAAAAATACGATTGGGAAACACATCACGATTGCAATGATCCAAAGTTTAGAAAAGGCTATTGAAACGGAGCAAGCAGAGAAACTTTTAACATCTTTTGGAACTATTATAGTTGATGAATGCCATCATGTTCCAGCTGACACTTTTAGAAACACCATTTCAAAGTTCCATACTTTTTATATTTATGGCTTAACAGCCACGCCATTCCGAAAATACAACGATGGCAAACTTATTTTTATTCATTTGGGCGATATTATCTCTGAAGTCAAACCACAAGATATTGATACTGCACCCGGAGCAAAAATTATTGTGCGAAATACAGAGCTGTCTATACCTTTCAATGCCAAAACCGATAAGTTTGAAACTGTGTCGAAAGTATTGGTACATGATTCAACCCGTAACAAACTTATTTTGGATGATATTGTGGCGGAACTGGACAAAGGAAAGAAAGCGGTAATCGTAACAGAAAGAAAAGAACATATTGATACTCTGCACCAATACCTGAAACAGAAATATGAAGCCATAACATTAAGCGGAGATGATTCTAACTCCAACAAGGCAATGAAATGGAAAATATTGAAAGAAGGAAATTTCCAGGTACTTATCACTACCGGACAGTATTTTGGGGAAGGGAGCGATTTGCAAAAGATAGAATGCCTGTTTCTCGTTTACCCATTCTCATTTGAAGGAAAGCTGATTCAATACATTGGCAGGGTTCAGCGTTCAGAAATAACACCTGTCATTTATGATTATAGGGATCACAAAATCGAATACTTTGAAAAATTATTTCAGAAAAGAAATGCCTATTATAAAAAAATCTATTTAAGCGGAACACTATTCAGCCAACCTGATAGCAAGGACGATTCTTATACAAGCACATTTATTTACGAGCAGCGAATTAATATTCCAATTGAACAGCTTGAATTTCGGTTCGGAGCAATTGCATTTAAACACCTGATCCCACAGATAAATAGCCAACAGGAATTTGAAGTGGAGAATACCGAAATACGCCCTGAATTTGATGTACTGAAGCCATACTTTGCAAAAATTCTAAAAACAAAGAAGGTGAAAATTGATGTACTGGCTAAATTTTACAATGGCGTGCCGGTTGTTCATACAGCATCTTCCCATGACTTGACTAAAATAAACAGGGAGATTATAGATAGCGTAAAATTTCAATTTGTTTCTAAAGGAATTTTTGGAAAGACAATACAAGGTGATGAAAATTTGCTCGATCTAAATCAAGTTCAGGACGAACAAAAATTGCCTCTATATGGCTCAGAAAAGGAACTTTTAAATGACATTTTGAAAAACAAAAACGTAAAACATCACCGCCAGTTGGTTTACCTATCTCAAAAGCATGAAAGCAACATTTTGAAACTGCGGTTTGTTCTATTTCCATTTTCGTTCGTATTCCTTCTCAGCGGTAAACAGCAATACCATGTTGTTTGGGAAACACTCGACACGGAAGAGGCAACCTATATTTGGCATACTGATAAAAACATTACATCCCTCAAAAACAAGCTGAAACAGATAGATTCATACATTGGGAAGATTAGAACAACCGGAAGGCAGGAATATCTTGGAAGCCAAACCGATGGTTTCAGAAGAATTGTTCACGATTACTCCGATGAAAGGAAGGGGTTTATTATTTGGAAGGATTTATTGGAGGAAAAATTAATTTAAAAAATCAAAGAGGACTTTTCCCTGTTTTGATCCTACTACATTACTACAGCTACTACCTTATACTATTATTATATATTATATATCAATTACTTATATAGTTGTAGTAGTGTAGTAGAAGTAGTATTAAAAAAGTAGAACTTTTTTATCTGTTTTTTGAAAATCACTTAAATCACTTGGCTGTAAAGAGTTTCAGCGGATTTTTAAAAATGTCTGATTTGTAGTCGGGATGTGGCTGTTGTAGTAGTATCAAAAAAGTAGCTTATTATATATTTTTGCATAAAAAATCCATAAAATGAACCAAGTAATATTTACTCGCAAAGAACTCTATGATTTAATTTGGTCTGAACCAACAAGCTCGATTTTTAAAAAATATAATCTTTCCTATTCAGGATTGAAGAAGATTTGTACGAGCATGGATATTCCGTTACCCAAATCCGGGCATTGGCAAAAGATTCAATTTGGAAAGGCAGTTTCTATTGAGCCATTATCATCAGAATATTCCGGGGAAAAAGAAATTACTCTTTTTCTTAAAGGTGAAGGAGATCAAAATAATTTGAATTTGTTATCTCCTATAGAAATTTTACAGCAGGAGATTGAACACGATTTCAAACTACTCTTGATAGTTCCTGACAAATTAACTAAACCGGATGAATTAATTATTCCGGCTAAAGGGAGCCTAACTCAAAAGCGTCCTTATGGTTTACACAACGGATTAGCATATACTTCAAGTGGCGAAATAAGTATATGCGCTAAACCTGAAAATGTTGCAAGAGCCCTTTGTTTTATGGATACATTTATAAAACTATTACGTGCAAGAGGACACCGTATAGAAATCAAAAACAATGAAACACTTGTCTTCATAGGAGAACAAGATGTTAAAATTGCTTTCAGAGAAAAAACGAAAAGAGTTGTAGTTACGGAAGGCAAATATAACTCGCAACGTTCAGAGTATCATCCAAGCGGTATCCTCGCTTTACAAGCAAGAGTTTCTTATATAAATGAGTATGAATGGATGGATGGAAAGCTACCACTTGAAAAGCAACTGGCTAAAATTGTTACTAAACTGGAAATTAAAGCTAAAGAATATCGAGAACACCTTTTAGAATGCTGGAGACAAAATGATGAGCGAGAGGAAAAAGAACGTATTAAGGAAGAACATCAAAAACGGAAAGAAAAAGAACTTTCAGATTTCAAAAGATTAATAAAGGAAGCAGATCGTTGGCGGCAGGTAAAAGTGCTTCGTAATTATATTGAAGAGGTAGAAGCAAAAGCCATTGCAGATAATAATACTTCGGAGGAACTTAAAAGCTGGCTTGAATGGGCTAAGAAAAAAGTTAATTGGTATGATCCATATATTGAATCGGAAGATGAATTATTAAAAGGTGTGAATAGGAAAACTTTATCGTTTTAGGTAGGAATTTTTTGTTTAAAAATGATTTCAAAATCATTCTATTTTCTTTAACTATTTTTCTTTTTTTGGAATAAAGTTTTTGAATTAGGCATTTAGTTTATTGAATTAGGCATTTAGTTTATAATCATTTTATAAGAACAGGGTTTGCTAATCATCATTCGGTTTAA
>PLYN01000037.1 GCA_003151815.1 Bacteroidota bacterium
TGGTGGGGGTTAGCGGAAGAATTGCGAAACTTTTTTGAACAAGCTTCTGCAATTTAAGTACTCTGCTATCCTTACATACCCCCACATTTTCTTTTGTCTTGACACAAAAGTAAGCAAAAGGTCAAGACTGCTAACAAATTTTGGACGTTGACGGCATCCGCTTTGCTGTCGCAGTCCAAACTCGCTACGCTCAGACATGGACGGCTTTTCATTCGCTTGCTCATGCGCAAAACTCCTTTGCAACGTGAGTACCCAAAATTTCTTAAAGGTCATTTGATGATACTACATACCTAATCCGCGCTTTCTCTCTTCTGATTTCTTTTTTCTTTTCTTCTCGTCTGGATTCTGCTCTCCCTGTGCAGGGTTTAAGTGTGGGATTTTTAACAGGTCATTTTCTATGCTGCCCTCATGTTGTCTGCGACTGGCGTATTCTTTCCTAAAAAAATCTTCCAACTGCTCTACACTTCCGTCACGGATCACAATATGCCTTTCTAATTCCTTTCCTGCACCCTGATACAGATAATTTTCATCAAAGTATTTGCAGGAGTTCAGCTTAAAGTTTTCCCTGCTGAACAGTTTCTTGCTATTCGCCAGTGGTGAGAGTTTTGTTGTTTTGCTTTTATCCTGTCGGCTGACGATGATGTGTACATGGGTGTTATCACCCGGCAGCACATCTCCTTTCTTGGCTTTGCCCTGTTTTACTTCTTCGTCTGTACCTTTGTAATACCTGTTATCTTCTAATTTGGCGAAGTAAACAAGGTCGCCACCTGTGAGGTTCTTACTGGTTCCGTCCTTTTTATTGAAGTTCCCCGCGTATATATCCATCGTATCCCGAACATACTGCTTTAACCTTGCCTTGTCATTACCGATGTGATCCATTTCATCGGGACGGGGAGCAACGACCAGACTATAAAACTTGGCTTCTGTTTTTCCGATGAGCGGGCAGTTGTTGTCTATGCTTCTGATAACGTCTATGCTCAGTACCTGGTCTTTGTCATGGCTGAAGAAGAACTCCTTTTCCAAGCCCTTGCCCATATCTTCCTTGTTTAGATAGCTTACTACGGCAGAGCAGCTTCCCGCATTGTTGTAATCGGTCTTGCCATCCCTTTTGGGGCTAATGATCTTAACGTACATGACCAATCATCCGCCAAAGACTTTTTTGCTGAGTTTGGCATCAATGGTGTCTTGCATCTCTTTTTGCTGTGCCTGCAAGCCGCTGATCGCGTCCGCTAAAGCAGTCAGTTTTCGCCCGTTTTCCTCGTTCATTCTCTGCTGAGAACTTTGTAAAAAAGCCATCTGTTTTCTGTGGTTCTCCAGTGCAAGGTTTGCATGATGATTCACTCCTTTTATCACCAATTCGAAGCGTTCGGACTTGGGTAAAATTTTCAGTGATTGCTCCAGACTTTCTGTTAAAATGATCAAGCGCTCAAACAAAGGAATTAATTTTTCCTGCTGATGTTTGGTAACAAGATTGACAAGTTGTCCGACTGTTTTATTTAGTTCTTGAATCGCTTTGTTAGGATTTTCGCTATTGGGTTTACTTGGGTCAATGCCTGTCTTTTTAAAGTAGAGTACTCCGTGCTGTACCAGTTCTCCTAACGTGAGTTCAAGTGTTTTGCAAAGTATTTTTGCTTCTTGGTGGGTGTACTCGTCAACGGCTATTGTTGTCATGTATATACTGGTGATTATAATTTGTACCTGTGTAAATCAATACGTTAACTCGCTGACTATAGAGCAAATTCACACAACTATAGTTTCAAAAAAAGTTAATGCGCTGAAAAACAAATCCCTGCGACATAAACTCCAATTATGGAACAGGAAATTCCTGTTCCTGCTTGTTATTTTTTATTTTTCTTTTTGGGGCGGGTTTTCGCTTTACCAATGCTTCGAGAACCTTTCCTGTTTTTTTAGTGGTAGGGGTTCCTACTTTTATTCCCTGCTACAAAATATCCGCCTTTATTTTTTAACAGTTTTTCTTCGGAGTGGCGCAAAATCAGGTATGATCGATCGCATACAGAAATTAATCATATATGACACAATGGCATTTATTCCGTTTCATATATAGTTGTGGTATTACGAGGAAGTTTTTTGGAAAAAAGGTAAGTAAAACTGAATGTATCCCGAGGATCACATTCGGAGCAGAAATCGAACCTGTCTACCCAAGCGGGTGTGTGTTGTTCAAACAATAAAAAGGGGCTGTTATTCCAAGCTGTGGTTCTGCCCGCTGAACTGTTTTGAGCAGTTATAGGTAACATCATCAGTCCGGTGATCGTGGCACTGCTCAAAAGCAGTTTAGGGGGCATTTGTATTGAAGTCAAAGGTCTGCGTCCGCACTAAGGGAGCTGATCATTGAGATTGCGGGACGCTGTCCTTTGACTTTTTTAGTACGATAAAGTGCTTTGATGTTTGTACGGGAATATAGCGCCTTTAAAACCGTATAAACGGCTTTATCACACGTTTAAACTGTGATTCCATGTACTTGTGCCCTCTAAACAATTTTGAGCGCTTATTGGATCACCATCATAAAAATCGAGTCATGGAGGCGATCAAAACTTGTTTAGTGGGTATTTGTATTCGAAGTCAAAGGTCTGCGTCCGCACTAAGAGAGCCGATCATTGAGGTTGCCGTACGCTGTCCTTTGACTTGTTTAGTACGATATAGTGCTTTGATTATAATAAATTTCTTCGGATGTGAGATGTCCAAGGATGACAAAATACTCCGAAAGAACTAACTTTATGTTGCAGAATACCTTTTACGGATAAGAGTGTTTATCTCGTAAAAATCCTTTTCCTCAATCAGAGCAAGCAGGCTTTTCATTTCATCATTATCAAGCAAATCATTAAAAGGTTTTTTCTTGGGAAGAAAAAATTTGCTCTGTTCATAATTGTCTGTAAGGAAAGAGTAAAAAGACATAGTTCTTTCTTCGTGTAAATAATCTGCTGTTTTTACCTCTACCATAAAGCAGGTTTGAAATTTTAAGGAATAATACCTCTAAAAGGTTACATTTAATTTTCCTTCCGTATTGTCCAGATTTTTCTCAATTTATGTTTTTTATCATCATTCTCTGAGTCAACTATTCTTTTAAGGCTTATTAATTCTTCATCACTACAAACATTGATGTTGACTTCGTCATAGTTACACTTATGGTCGTACTTTTTGATGTATTCTATTAATTCTTCTCTGCTCATTTTCCCCTGCTAAGTTAAAAAATGTTTGTCCACAAGTTCAAGAATGTCTTTACTGTCAAAGGGTTTTGAAAAAGCCCCGATGATATTTATTCCTTCACATTCCTTTAATGCTTCTTTCGTTACTGTCCCGATGCAGATAACGGGAAGTTGGTGTTTGCCGAAATATTTTTTTATTCTTTCAAAACCGTTTTGTTGTTGTATGTCGCTATCTGCTATAATAAGGTCAGGCGTGTCCTTAACAATAATTGCTTCTGTATCAACAAGAGAAAGTGGTCTGTGAACCGAGTAGCCATTTTGCTCCAACTGTTGTTGCAGTTCAAGTCCCATTATTCGCTCGTGTTCTATTATGAAAACCCGTTTATCGTTATTCATTTTGTAAAAAGAAAAAAGCCCGCACCATTTTCTGATGCAAGCAATAATTTATAGTCGTAATTCGTAATTCCTAACTTGTAATTTTTTTCGGGGGGGGGGTAAAGAGTATCTTTCAAAGATTCTTTCTGTAATGCGTTGTATGGAGTTGTAATGAGCATTTTAAAATATGAGTAAGTAAAAGTACACATATCTTTTTGATATTCATAAAGGCGGAGCGGAGATCGGGCGAATGCTTTGATGCGCCAGGGCGAAGTGGAGTGAGGAAGGTTCTTTAGTGCGCTCTGACTGTTTGAGATAGCGATAGTAGTGATGGCAACATCACGCGCTTTGGCGGGATGGGGGAGGCTTTTGGGAACGGATAGCGCGGTCTCAAGTCCTTTCTGGCGGATACGATGCACACGGAGCAGCGGAGTGGCATCGTATGGGAGATGAGGCACCGGGGAAAGGTCTTGAGAATCTCGCCATAAATGAGAAAAGTTGACCAGAACTTTGAGTAAGCTATAATATTAATTATTACTTAAATAATATAAATTATTCACTTATTATTATTTCTATAAATATTTTATTAATCTATATTATATATAGTCCTTTGTTTTTTCGAATTTCGAAAAAATATCTTCAATTTTTCTTTTGAAAATCCTCTGACCCTCCCTTATCTTTGTCAAACCCATTAACCAACAAAATGAAAAAGACAGATAAGCAAAAAACAATTGAAATGAAGGGAAAAGCCCCCTGTCTTAAAAAACCTCTAACACCATCCTTAGCAAAATTAGAAGAACAATATATCAGGGATCTTTATGGAGATGAAGCTTGGGAAACTGCAACGGCAGGATATTTAAAGGGAGCTGTAGAATTAGACCTTATTTCAAATTCAAAGATAATTGACATCCATACACAGACTGAAGTAGTAAATCCTAATAGATATACAAATACGATTGATAATGCTCTTGTAAAGAGGTATGTTTTTCAAAATATAAATTTTCCATTAAATGATACCTACTGGGAATTGATTGATATTTCCTTTTACGACATTTGGAACAACAAAATAGGAATTGGCGGTGAGTTTTATTGGGATGAAATTTCAAAATGGATTTTTGAGAAATTTCAGAAAAGAAAAATACTCATTGAGTATGAAAGAATTGACAAAATCGCCCGTCTTATACTTACCTACATAAAAACCAACGGAGGATTTTTAGAATGATCACAGACAGCCAAACGAATTTTGTTTTTATTTCATCATTGTTAAAAGAAAGGCATTCTACCTTTTTCAAGGATTTTATTTACTTATTAGATGAGATCGGCATAGAATGGAAATTACTTGAAAAGACTAAAGACATCTGGTGCAGGGATTATATGCCAATTCAGATTGCCAAGGATAAATTTGTACAGTTTACATACAATCCTGATTATTTACTTGATGAAAAGTATAGGCATTTGAAAACAAGCCAAGATTTTGTATGCAAAGCAATAGATTTAAAACCTGCTAAATCTAAACTGATTATTGATGGTGGTAACATTGTCAAATCTAAAACAAAAGTAATAGTTACTGATAAGGTTTATGGTGATAACGATACACTACCCGAACATGAGATAAGAAGAGAACTCAGGGAATTACTTGGTGTTGATGAAATAATATCTATTCCACAAGAGCCGTGTGATATAACCGGACATTCTGATGGGATGGTGAGATTTATTAATGATAGAGCGGTTTTAATGAACGATTACTCACCATTCATGCCAACCTTTCATCGTGATTTACTTGAAATCTTTGCTGAACACAATCTAAATGTGAAGCTTTTACCTTACCGAATATTTGATGAAGTAAATTCAGACAAAATCCCTTCTGCCAAAGGCAACTACATCAACTATCTTCAGATGAAGAATATTATTGTTTTTCCTCAATATGGAATTAAGAATGATGAAGCAGCGCTTTCAGTCGTTAAAACAATTTTTCAAGAATATGATGTAAAGACAGTAGATTGCAATTCCATTGCGAGGGAAGGTGGTGTTTTAAATTGTATTACTTGGAACATAAAAACTGAATTCAAAAGCAAATTAAAATGAAATCCATCCACCCATTTGAGCCGTTTATTCCGGCAAATGCAACAAGGTTAATTATCGGTACAATTCCACCGGAACGGTTTTGTATAGAAGGAAAAGAATTGAATTCTAATGATGTCAAATTTTATTATGGAAGCGATGATAATAGTTTTTGGAAAATAATTGGGGAAGATATTCTTAAAAAGCCCTTTGAAAATGGTCATGCGTCTGACAAACCTATACAGCAAAGAAAGAAATATTTAACAGAAATGAACTTAGGAATTACTGATATTGTGTCAAGTTGTAATCGGAAAAACCATTCTTCAACAGATAAAGATTTAATGGATATTGAACACAAAGATTTGAGAGCAATACTAGAAGAAAACCCGCAGATTGATACTCTAATATATACTAGTGGTTTTGTCAAATCTCAGGTAAACAAAATCTTTAAAAAATGGCATTCAAAATTAGGTGCTACGGATAAGGAATTCACAGTAAAAATTATTGAAACAAAGCCTGCTTATAAAGTAATTGTCTTGTATTCTCCATCTCCTAGTGCTTTGAGGGGTTTAGGTAAATATGGAGAGGAAAAACGCAAAAAACAATATCTTGAAATCCTTCATGCAAAAATCAAATCCGATCAAGTTTCTCCCATATCCTCACCATAGCCAGCGTATCCAACTTACAATATTCAAGTAAATCTTTTCGCTGTTGCGTTTGAATTTCGAGAGATTGATTTTTTAATTGAGAATAAACCAAACTCGCTGTACCACCTTCCTGAATTTCCAACTCACCGTAGCTGAGTTCAGGAATCATTACCGGCAGAACTGATTTTAACGAAGCAGAACCATTAAAATTGGGTAATTCATACCAACCGCTTTTGAAAGGTATTATCAAATCCACAATTCTATCTATGAGTGAATTTATCCCTTTTTCATATTTCGGAAAATCTCTTGCGAGTTCTTTCAGACGTGTTATTTCAAAGGATTTATACCAAACGATTATACTTCCTTTCTTGCCAAGTTGTTTTAACAGGTCTTTTATCAGTTCTTCACGGGGATCGCTGATCCCATCTCCCAAAAATTCATGATGATCAGGCTCTCCGTTTCTTGATTTCTGAATGTGCAGCGAATATTGAAAAGGAATTTGTTGATAGGGTCGGCTGAAATCAAATTCAGGAACTGCGGACATAACGGTTTCAAAGTCGAAAAAGAAAAGCGGGTATTCCAATTCACCCAAAAATTTGCGAATTGATTTTTTATCAATATGTTTTTCTCCGGCAGAACTTTCCTTCACAACATTTGCCCAGCAAAGATTTGTAAAATCACATTCGTAAGGTTTATAACAATGTTTCCCAACATCAATCACAGGTTCTTTCTTTTCCGCAAGTAGTCTTTTAAATTCTGATATTTTTTGTTGTACAAACTCTTTATTGCCTATTACTTGCTCTAAGATTGATTCGCTCGCAAATAGTTTCTGTACATCAAGTTTCCCATTTCGGATATATTCTCCATTTAGATGAATGATTGAAATGTCTTCTAATTTTAAACCTGCATTATTGATTACAAAATATTGTAATGAACCATCAAGAAGATGTGGGTCTTTTACACTTTTTGTTCCCTTCACTTCAAACGCATACCATTTATTCCTTTTTTTTACAAGAATATCTATGGCGCACATAACACCTTCAAAATTGAAAGCTGCTTCGTATATAACAGAATGCTGCTGTGCAATGTATTTTGCAGTTTTTTCGACCGCAATATGATATGAAAACGCATTAGGTGGCTCCGCACTCGCACCATTAGGAAAAAGCTCTCTTGCCAACAAACCGACATCTGTTCCGGTTGCGAAAATTGATTCCTGTGCTTCGTCTTCCGGATTCCGCAGCTCAGGTTTAAATTTATGTAAATACAGACGCTTTGGACATTGGCATCCGTACATGAAAGTAGATTTGGAGAGTAAATGTTTAGACGCCATATTGTTTCAGCGCATCAAAGTGCATTTTTCGGATTTTAGTTTTAAGCTTTGTCGGTGAAACAACTTTTACCAGATTACCATAAGAGAGTAGTTCCATCAGAAAATCAAAAGTGATGCAAAGTTTGAGCCTGATCCGAACCTCATCGTTATCGTCTTTTACTATTTGCTGCGACTGGTGAAGCGGAAATGATTTGATGTATTTTCCCTGCACAGAATCAAAGGATAGGATTATTTCTTCGGGCTTAGAATCTTCGGGACAAATAATGCCGAAGCAATTACTGAACAGTTTGTTTGCGTCAAAGTTTTTTGCAAGTTCAAATTTTTGCTTGGTTATTTCAAGTCCGGAAATCCGGTCTAAGCCGAAGGTTTTAACCTTATTGTCGTTTTGGTCTTTGGCAAGCACATACCATCTGCCCTGAGATTCTTTGAGCGAATAAGGTTCTGCAATACGCTGTGTCGGATCATCTTCCCAGAATTTATGATAAGTGAAGCGAATAATAAAACGATTTTTGATTGCATGAAGCAAACCATAAAAATGCTCCATGCCTTGTGGCTTGCGTTTTTCAAAAAGAATGTATTGCGATAATTTACCTGCTGTATTTAAGGTGTTGAACAAATCAAATGCCTCCAACATGCGGTTGCTTAAATCAAAATCCTCCTCCTCCACTGAAATGAAATATACCTTACGCGAAAAATTGTACTGTATATCTATGTTAAACAAAGTAAGTATCTCACTCAGATCGCGCTGAAAGGTGCGCTTGGAAATGCTCAGTGTGTAGCCATAAAATTCAGATTCGCTTTTTAGGTAAACTTTTAACTGCTCAAAAGTTGCTTCTCCTTTGCGCAGAAACTTTATAATTGTGAGATAACGTAGTATGTATTCGCGCTTAGACATTCGTATACGAATTATTTCTTTGTTGATTGCAGCCACCTTACTACCACATTCACGAATTCATCCTTTATTTTTCCTTGAGGATGCCCTAATCTTAAAAATTCACATATTATATTATTATTTTTGTCCGTACATCTGCCGTGCCACTGAGGACCAATTGGACTAGTTTTAAAATCGATAATATTTTCTAAATTAGATTCTTTAAAATACTTTTCGATAAAATAGTCATAAGTGGTATGTGTATAAAAAATAATTCTTTTAGGATATAAAATTTCAACTTCCTTCCAAATTACCCGAAGCTTATTGACACAATGCTCCTGAACTTGATACTCTGTCGTGTCTTCTGTAGTTCCATTATTGCATTTAACCATATTAGAAAAAGCAATGTATTTCTTTCCATTTTCATAACTACCATAATACTTTTCTATGATTTCTTTTGTATATGAATAAAAGGGGCTTTTGTGTTCATTGCCATCTAAACTTTTTTCTCCAAATTTTGTTGCATCTATAAATAATTTATCTTCATCAAATGGAAGACCGGAGAATTCACCATCGCCACCGACTGCGGTTTTCCCAACAAATAATATCGTATCATTTGATTTGTCAAACTCTTCTCCCACATGGTAAATTGAGACTGGAGAATTTAATTTGCTATCATGCTTCTTACATTCATTACAAATCTCATTTTTGCCAATTGAGATTTCTTTATACATCTTAAATATTTGTTCTTTCATTTTAAAAATTTTACTTTTGCCTACTCTATTCGGTTTTCAGCTTTTCTATTTCAATATTGTAAAGTAAAGTAATTTATTCCTTCCATTGTCCTTTCTTCTTGTTCTCTTGTATCGTTTTTACCATTGCCTGTTGGATCCACCCAAGAGAACGGGCTACTGTTTTATCTACCGTCCATTGCCTGTCAGCTCTCTTGGCAGATTTTATTAATCCAAGCTTTCCTGCTTCTGCAAGTTGTTTCACGCTGAGATGGCTGTTATGCGCCTGTTTTAAATTCCATGCGAACGAGGCGAAAATGCCAAGATAAGTCAATATTAATTTTTTCTCGGAATTTTTATTTCCTTTTTTAATGTCGTTTATAATTCCCAGGAACTCTTCACTACTGAAATCATTTATTCTTTTTGATTTCTTCATCAGAAGTTTAAAATCAATGCGATCGGCTTTGGTGATGAGTGGTTTTTCTTTTGTCTTTTTCATTTTATGTAATTTATTTTATTTAAAATAATTGTTAAACAATAATTTTATGCTCTACCACACTTACAAATTGTTGTTCTGTAATGTGTATTTCAAAATCCATTCTGAAAATTTTAAATATCTCTTTCAATTTCATATTGGAATGTGACCATAAAGCGTGCATAATGTAACACCACTTTTCATCCAACTCAGGGAACTCTAAATCAATATGGTCGTTGCCGTCCGCCAATCCAAAACGTTCTTCCTTTTTGTCTTTATCATAATAATCAGTGCGGGAAAAAGAATCCACATAACAATATCTTGGTCTGAGCATGGCAGGCGAGGTCTGAAATTCTACTGTAAGTTCAATTTCATAATCATCCAAATCACCACCAAATCTTTTTCTCCTTTTTTCATACTGTTTTGTCAGCGTCATGCATCGTTCCCAAATCTCAGATTCCTTTTTTCTAAGTAAAGCATTTAGTTTTTTCAAAAAATTAATTTGCTCAGAAGTAAATTTGTTTGCTTTCATGTTACGCATTTATTTTATTAATACATTTTTTCAGATTTTCGAGAAATATACCATCAGATTTTTCAAGCGCCTCGGATACTTTTATTGATTCGTATCCTTTTATCGCATCATTATTATTATGAATTATTAATTCATCTGTATGATTCTTTAGCTCGATTATGCTTTGCATTGCGGTTTTGTTTCGCACACTGCCTTCCCATGAAAACGGTGTACTGACAATGCCATGCACTCTTAAATTTATTTGTTGGGCATATTCGGCAATGATTGGGGTTGCACCGCTTCCTGTTCCACCGCCAAATCCGGAAACTAAAATCAAATCGGTAACAGAATAACGCTTATGCAATATTTCCAGCCATTCAAGAAAAAAATCTTTGCTTTCTATTGTTACTTTTTTTGCTGTTTCAACACTTATTGGTGATTCAAATAATTTTTCTGTCAAACCAAGCGGAATACCGGAATGTTTGAATGTTGGAAAATTGCTCACTATTCCATCCTTCCACCATTGCATCATATGTGTTTTTAAAGGTTCACTTATATGATACCAGTTCATTTCTTCAGTGAAATCTTCATATTCGGTTATTAGTCTTCCAAATGTGATATGGCTTCCACCTTTTGGAAGCGCCCCCTTGTGGTATGTATTTAGATAGTCACACCCTATGTTATTTTTCAGACAGTGATCGTTGATTACAAGAGGAACTCCATCTCCAATACAAAACACCGCAATAACATTTTTTAGCTTGATATATTTAAGGTATGGACTGAACGAAAAACCAATAGCCCCCATGCCTGCCAGCGATAAAAAATCTTTTCGGTTCATTTTAAAATTGTTTTACTAATTCAAAAAGTTTAGATTTTATAATTCCCGTTTCTTTGTCATTAAGTATTGGCTTTAAAAATGGTTCGCTTCCCAAGATTGTTTTTTCTGCATCAATTCCTGAAGAAGAAAGAATACTTCGTAGCTCATACATTTTACTGACCAAAGCCATTTGCTCATCCACTCCAATCATCCCACTTTCTAACTTCCGAAAAAAAAGTTTTTCATTACGAATTTCTAAGCGTTTTTTCTGAATATCCATTTTCTTTTCAAGAAGCGCAAGGCGTTCTTTTTCCGAGAGTTTTGTTTGTTTCTTTTTCATCTTGTGATTGTTTTATATACCAAAGGTAAATCCACACTACGCCAAACCATGTCGCGGTGCAGGAAATATTATTTCATAATGTGATTTATTGACCAATTGCCGGAATACGCCCGCTCGGAAAAACTAAAGCATGTTCATTCTTAGTATATCTAAGTTGAACAAGGAAAGTATCTCGCTCAGATCACGCTAAAAAGTGCGTTTGGAAATTGTTAGCGTGTGTAGGTAAAATTCAGATTCGCTTTTCAGGAAGCACTTATGTCATTTGAGTTTGTATCCGAGTATTTCTAATGCTTTGTCCGCTTTGTCATTTCTTATTGGATAAATTTCAGGTCGTGTCCACCCATTAATTTCCTGAACTCCAGATGAACCTAAATAATTTAATTTATATTTCGGGTTCATTATTAGATTGTGAATGCGTAAATCCATTTCGTCATTTGAATAAAGAAGGTATTTAAGAGATGTCTTAATCTTTTGAATGTTGTTTTTATTAATAAATAATTCGTCTGCTTCAAATCTTTGAATAGGCATACCGCTTGAATGCAAATTTTCAAAAACTTCCTTTGCTTTAGTTTTTGTTAACTTATCAATATTTTTTAGGGATAAATAAACTTGAAATATCTGTTTTGACCTTTTCTTGTTCTCTTTTGCATATTCTTCAGTATCAGTTTTAATAAATTTCAAAAATAATTTAGGTATTTCATTCCTTTGATTATTTCTATTAAGAGTTTTTCCAGTCTCCTTGTACCAAATTGCTTTCACCCAGTGCCAAAAGCTATCTAATACCAAATAATAAGGAACATTAGGAAAATGTTTGTTAGAAATTATTTTAACCAATTCCTTCACTTCGTCAACTGTTCGCCAATAGCCAAAATATTGACTTGCCTCTTTACAAATCCGAGCTTTTCCTCCTACTGGTGTCCTATTTTTTGTTGCTTTATTTATAAATTCTTTTACTTCGATGTCGGTTTGTTTCTGTCCCTTTACAAAGTTGTCATAGATGTGTTTGTAACTATCAAGGTCGGAAGGTTGTAACAGGTTAGATTTGTCGAATAAGTCTTTAAAATGTTCTTCAAGTTCGGATAAAATATTTTTTTCTTTGGTGAAAATGTTAGTTTCAATGTTGTTTATTAGTCCGTTTGAAGTAAAGTTTGATGAGCCGATAACTGCACCAATTATTTCTTTACGCTTATAAAAAAGAATAAACTTTGAGTGAAATTTTTCTCCCAAAAATTTTATGTCAATATTAAAACAGGATTGAATGTCTTTTAATGAATAGTAATTGGTCGTGGGTCTAAGTGAAACAATTAAATTTATTTTTTTACTGTTTTTGTCCCATTCACGCAATAAGTTTGAGTCAGAGAAAAATGCAACAGCTATATCTACTCTGTCTGCTTTTTCGCTCAATGCTTGCAACACTTCCTTTAAATTACTGTTACTGTCGTTTGTAATTATGTTCCCCATTTCTGTTAGGTATTATATTTTTATTCACTCCCGTACGCATCCTAACGAAATCCATGATTTTAGGTTAGCGCATATATTTTATAAAACATCAAACATCAACTTTCCCATCTTATTCAATTCTTTTTCTGCATCCTTTATTTCTGATTCTAAAAATATCTGTTGACTGAATTTGTCGTTATCAATTCCGAAAATCCCAACTTCAATTTTATCTAAATCAACACCATAAATTTCTTCTGCAAAATATTTTTGAATAATAGGAAAACGAAGTTCGCCTTCCCAACCTATACTAGACTGTGAAAAAAAGTAAACTGAAAAACCACCTTTGGTATTCATGTATGTTATTGGAATTTGTCCACTGATAAATATTTTTGCATTCAAATCAATGTGAATGTTTTTTCTTCGGTCAAGTAGTGTAAACCCCTTTTTTTTGAACTGAGAAACATAAGCATCTAACGAAGAAATGAAACGGATAACTTCATTTCTGTTCTTAGAATTGTCTGCCCTGTTGCTGAAAGATTTTTCAAGATAATTGATAGCTTTTGCAAGGTCGTTTTGCTTGTGAAATTCACCAACTGCATCTTGCCAACGGGTAAATTTGCCTCTGCCAAAAAATGAAGGCTTTATTCCTGCTGCTGCTTTTAGGTTCTTAGCAAACTGTATTGGATTTTTTCTTGCAAATTCTAATTGTGTTATTGAAAATTTACTCATTTGATAATGCTTAAAACTTTAGGATAATTTTGAAATACTTTAAATGATTGTTGCGAAACTCTTTCATACAGTTTCATTGCTTTGTCTTCATCAATTGCAGGATTTATAAGTTCGGGAAAATCGCAAATCAATTCTTCTTTATTTTGAGGTGTTACTTTCTTGAACTTTGTAATGAACTCTAAATAATCAATCATGTTTCTTTTTCCTGTATCATCATCAGCAAGTGAAGCAATGTCTGCCATGAAAATATCATTGTGATATTCTTTTACTTTAAGCCCATTGTATTCAAGTGCAATTCGCCTCGAAATACAAGGGATACAAATGCCACAATGTTTTTCCCCGGGAACATGGGAAATCATCCAACAACTTGCTGAATTATGAACTTGTTGTTGCAGTTTCTTTGGCATTACCGCAAACACTTCTGCTTTTGTTTTATAAAGAAACGGATTTGAAATTTCAAAATCAGGATTACTTAAAACTGTTCTGAAAATTTCTTGTGCCGTTGTAACAAAATTCGGGTCGGCTGTGTGAGTTGAGAAAGGACCAACTCTTGCGGAGTTTAACGGTAAATGAATTGCAAACTGTCCGTTCTCTGCCATGTAAAGCACTTTGTTAAATCCACTTCGTTTAGTTATCAGTGCAGCAAGTGAAAGGAATAGAAATGACCTTGTTCGCTGGGTGTTTTCTCTGTTGTTTGGTTCGGGAAATTTATGTGATGCGCTTTTTCTAGCATAAACTTTTATATGAATATGTTTGACTTTGGTTTTGTAAAAATCTTCAAGTGCTTTATGAACTTTACGTTGGCTTTTATCAACTACTTTGTTTGCATGGGTGTTGTGGCTTACTAAAACCAAATCTTTTTTTTGACTTATAAAATCAGATGCTGCACACATAGAATCAATTCCACCTGAAAAAAGTAAAACAGCACCTTCTTTATTTTGCCATTGGAAACCTGAAACTGGAGTTCCTTTTTTCTCTACAAATTTTATATGCCAATTATCTCTACTTAAAGTTAAGAGGGCACTTGAAAGAATATCCTTAATTCTTTCAAAGGCATGAATATTTACAACTTCAACTGTGAGTTCAATAGTTCGTAAAAAGTTTTCCCTTTCTTCTCTCTTTACAGCTAAGTCAGAAGCGTAAACACCCGATGCAAGGTTTAATAAATCTTCTTCTAAGGAATCCGCAACACCAAATTCTTTTTCAAAATATTGCAAGCCTGTGTAAAGATTTTTGCTTGGACATAAGTGGATGTTTGCGCCTAAATTGGCTTCGCCAACAGATATTTTATATGGAGTCATGATTTGGCGGATTTAAGTTTTTTGATTGATGAATCAACAAATGCGTTCCAATCGCTTTTGTTTTGAATTTTTGTTTTATCTGCTCCTACAATTTCGTTTACTTTTTTACTAATTGATTTTTTGAAATCAATCAAATCGGTAACGGATTTGTTTCGAAATTTTTCACCTACAAAACCTGATGCATCCCTTGAAACTATATAGTTTGTCAACTCGGTGAAAAAACTGTTCTTCCATTGTTGATTTGGTTTATCGGACTGAAATGCTGTCGGAATTACCCTTTTTGCAAATTCTGCTACAATGGTATTTTGTTTGGAATTGAAAACTATGTCGTTGAACTTTTGAAGTGCTTCTCGATAATTCTGTGAATTATTGACTGCATTATAACATTCAAAAATTGCTTCCGATTTCATCAGAGACGAAAGTGGGCTGGCTTCTTTTTCTGATGCTCTCCACACTTCATTGATGAGTCTTTCTTTTGAAAAGTTGTCGTTGGCGTAACAAGCTAATACTGGTTTCCAATTGGAGGTGCGTGGCGAACCATGACTTACTGATGTTCCCATGTTTAATTAAGATTATCTTTTTTGATTCTTGAAATTTCTTTTTGAACAAGTGTTGTATCAATTAGTAATTCGGAAAAAATATTTTTCCATAGGATTGAGGAGCGATTATCTGGTTCTTCCCGGATCAACTTAACGATGTTACCCAATTCTCTACTTGTAATACATGATAAATTGCAATTACACTTTTTGTAAAGTTCTTTTGATCGCTTTTCAAGTGACTTTACTTTTGGATTAAATTTACCTGTAATAACTGTGAAGGTAAAGACCTTCCCTAAAATTGCCGAATATCTATTATTAAATTCATCTACATATGAGGCAAAGCGTTTAATATCGTCTGCCGTAAAATCAAAACCATTTATATACGCTTTTGAATCATAAAGTATCATCATTCCGTTTTTGCAAATCACAATTCCATCAGGGATAGATTCAAATAATCTTTCTTTTCCGTAACGCCTTGTTGGTGATTGGAGAATAAATTGAAAACATTCTTTTACATATAACTCATGCAAATCAAAAGCATCTCCTTGTAAAACTATTGGAAGTTTATTTCTTCCAAGTTCATCTAAGATGTCGGGGAGATTTGGAATTAAGATTAGTCCTGTATTTATAATACCACCAAAGAACGCATAAAATTTTTGAAATGTGTGCGTTGTGCAGGTCTGTGAAATAAAGTTGTCGGATATTATTAAAGGTTTTGACGAAAATGTTTTTGAAATTGTAATGAGTGAATTTGTGAGTTGTGTTTCATTCTTGTCCTTAGTAAAAAGTATACTGTACCTAACTATCGCACCTAATTTGTCTAATTTGAGAATATTAAAAATGATATTTCCTTTGGGGAATCTTTCGGTTTGATCAATCTCAAACCCATTCGTAAATAGCGTAGAAACAATATCTAAAATTTCACCTTTCGTCATGATTTAATTTGAGTGCTTACCACTTATTATGAAAATCATATCATTTTTCCGGCAATAGCAACTAAAACATCAAGTCCTTTACCAATATTTCTAATAGCAGTAGCTTTTGCTTCATTGCTTTTCGTGGCATCTTTAACTTCTTTCAAAACCGATGCTAAATCTTGTTTGCTAATTCCGGTTTCAAAAATCAATTTTTCAATATCACTGTCATTTAAACGTGTTAAACTGGAAATTTGACTTGCGAAATGCGCATCAGCAGCGTTTGCTGCCTGATTTGTAATGTCGTCCCAATTGGTTGGCATGATATAAAGTTTATTTGTTTAATATTTTGTTTACACCATCATTCAGTCCATTTATATTTTCTCCCAAATCTCCGGCATTTAAAATGAACTTATCAATTTGACTTCCTATTTGATCAAAGTCAATTTTATTGCCTGTTAATTCCTGTGTTTTCTGTAACAGTTTCTTTCTTTCATCATTTACTTTGATTGCTGATTCTAACAGTTTTTTTAACTCGCTGCAAGCAGTTTCATATTCCTTGTAATCCTGATCTAATTTTTCAATAACTTTTATCCTGTTTACTTCTAAGGCATTTTGCATGGCATCTCGCCTCTCCATAATTTTCGGGATAATGCTTTTCATCATGTTTGGCATCTCGTTAGTTAGGTCTGTTCCTGCAGGGATCTTTTTTGTGAACTCTTCAATGAATTTTGGTGTGTACTCATTTTTAATAAACTCATCAATTCTTTCTCTTTTTTCATTGAACATTTTATTTGCCATTGACAGATTTATTTGGTGCATCCGCTTTCCTTCGGTAGATATAGCATCAATTAAATTTAGTGACTGAATTGGAAGTTTTGCGCAAGAGGCGATTAGCAGAATTAATGCGAAAAGGAATGATTTAATTTTCATGCAATCAGTTTTGTTACTTCGTTTTTTCCTTATTATTTAGTAGAGTATTTCTGTAAAAATATAACAAAAAAATCATCTTTTTTTGCTTTCCTCCTCACTTGTGCACAAGTTACACACGATTTTTAACAGAAAGGGGAATTCCCAAAATTTGTTAAACCCATAAAGAGTGAAGCATTTTTTCGTTTGCAAGTGATTCGGTTTTTGGGTTCATATTTAATTTCTATTAATTTATTGTTGTCGATGATTTTTCAATTGCCCTGTCCCACTCATGTCCTGAAAGATTGGTGTAGAGCACCGTTTCACGGCCATTATTGTCTTTTAGGTGCAATTTTAAGAGGTCAGTATCACCGTTACCCACGGCAATGAGTTGGATTCCTTTGACCGTGCTGATATCGAGAATTTTTTCTTCGAATTTTTCATTTCGATGATTCTTCAATGGAATTCGGATATAGCGTGAGGGATATTCGACCCCTATAACCCCTGAAGCATTAAATATTTCCATTAGATCATCGATTGAAAGAGGACTGTAGCACACATCAGGCAAACCAAAACCTTTATCGAATTGTATTCTGGATAGGGATTTTTTTATTGAGCTATAATACTTGCGCTGGACATAAATAACCGTTGAAGGCTCAAATGTATAGGAGCGTTCTTTTCCTCCGGGCTCCCTGGTTAAGGGTAAGGTGACGATATTTTTGAATTCTTCGCTCACGTTGTGTAAATGTAAAACAATTAATATCCGCGCATGCTGTTATCACACGAGTGCCAGTCCACGCTTTACCGTCTTTTGATTAGCTGTCTGGCTACCTACAGGTGTGTCCGCACTAAGCGAGCCGACAGACATACTATGAGGTTGCCGGACGCTGTCCTTTGACTTTTTTTAGTAGTTATGATGGATAAATTCCTCGGATGACCACTTAATATACAAGTTTAAATAGGTGAAATTTTACCGATTGCCAGTATCCATTTCATCGGTTTATATTATTCCCTAATATTGTCTTTAATGCCTTTCACTCAATACACCTCCGAAGAACTTCAGCAACGTGGCGACACTCCTAGCGAGCATCTGCGAATGAGAACAATATTTGAGGAGATGAAATCAAGACTTGCTACTGGAGGTGAGTTGAGTCCGATAGAAGGCGAGTTCTATTGCTTCTCAGTTACCCTTTTGAGGAATGAAGGAAGAGTTGAAGATCATTTTTGTTGTAATAACTGGCGATTTAAAATGCTTTTTTTAAGGTATTGGCATGATTTAGATGGAACTGGCAATCACGAATATACTGACGGCACAAGGATGATTCAACCAACTCCTAGTCAAATTGAACAGGATCTAAAAGATCTTGCACTCTTTTCGGAAGAATGGAACCAAACAATCCAAATAACTAATCATAGCGAGGAAAGCTTAAAATATGTTGCAAAAGAAACGCGTGACGAGTTAAAAGCCCTAAGAAAAGAGCCTGTTTTTAATTTAACTGGCTACCTTATCGAGAGTAGGCTTTACGATAGGCAGAAGCAATCCATTTTGAACCGACTAAAATATGCGTATCTCATGTCAGAAGAAATATTCGACAGAGAAGGCACTACCGAAATTTCTATTCCTATTAATGGCCAGCAGTTGGTGTTTAATAAATATTCGAGTGTGCATATTATCAATCGCCATTTCGCAGGTGGGCAGAAGGTTGTTAATCTTGACAAAACCTTTAATTCAAAAGATCTTTTACCAAACGATCTCATAAATCAGTTGAGGCAATTTATAAGATTGATAGATGCCTCGGGTTTATACATCAATAACGACATAATGAAAATTCGCTTTCAGTATAAGGGACACCTATATTCTCTTTGGAGTCAGGTAGCCCATAAACAAGTGAGAGGTTCAACCCAGAATATTCCATACAATAGAATTCAAACCCTCTATCCTGTAAAGGACCAAGATGAACTGGATGAAATAAATCGGAGTTATATACTAAGAGAGATAAATTTCGAATTCTCAGTCTACGTCAATCCCTAATTCTTCATGAGGTAGAGCGAATCGGGTGTTTTACTAAAGAAAATCGAATCTCACTCTTCTTTAGGCTTTTTATTTCTATTAATGAAGTATGCTTGTTTCGAAACGCCACTTGTATTCATTCGATAATTTACCATATCGATACTTGCATTAAAATGTTCGGCAATTGCGTGATTGTCCATGTCCCTCTTCTTCGACCACAATAACCCTGGTCGCGCAATCTGTAAAGTTGAACCCAAGCATTTGGCTTCTTCCTCCTGAACCTCATCAAAATTTCTCATTCCAAAAGGAATTGCAAAATCATACGTGTTTTCTTTTATTTCATGTTTACATATAATGTGGGCCAATTCATGCATCACATCGCTTTGCTGTCTGCCTATTGAGTGAAATGGGTTATGAATTATTATCCTATTCCCTGCTTTCGTTACCATGGTTAATGCACTCCATTCGCACTCTACTCCATTAGTTCCGGAAAGAAGAGCGATCTCATCTTCCTGCTTTAAAAATTCCGTAGCACTACAAACCGGAATCGATAAATGTTCGGATAATTTAAAAGCACACAGCGGTGCGCAAGGATGAATGAGAAGTTTACTCCTATATTCTATTGCCAGCCTTTCAGCATTGGCTTTGAACCCTCTCTTAAGAATACTTTTTTTTGCCAAGAGGTTTTCATTTGGTGGAGTAAGCCATGTCAATCATCTTAATAAGCATATTGACTGTTTCCCTACTTAACTCCCTCTCGGCTCTGAGATGGGCGACCACCTGTTCTTTATTAGATACAGGCTTCCTTTTTGATTCATTGGTTATAAAAGAATCAGAAGGCACATTTAGCCATTTGCAGAGTTTAATAAACGTGTCAACATCGGGTAGCTTCCCCTGTTCTATTCTTGATAAAGTTGCTGCACTTACATTACCAATTTCCTCTGCAAGTGAGCGCAAACCTTTATCTCCTCTCTTGCTTTTTAACATTCCAGCAAGTAACTCGGTGTTGAGTGTGGTTTCCATTGTTAATAAGTTTTATTAGTGAAATGCTGTTGCACATGTAAGACGTAAGGATATTTTCGTATATCTTTGCTGCAACAAAAGAGCTATTTGACTCATATACGCAACGAAGATAGAATAAAAAAGTGAGCAAAGCACATGACCATCAATAAGAAATCAACTCATAATTAACAATTCTGCTATGGAAAGAGAACGTTTACAAAAGATTTTTAGAAAGACAGACGGCAATTGCCATATTTGTCACAAAGGACTCAATTTCTTAAATTATGGTGTGCTGGGGGCAAGTTCTGGCTGGGAAGTAGAGCATTCTAAGGCAAAAAGCAATGGTGGATCTGACCGCCTTCACAACCTGTTTCCCGCTCATATAACTTGTAATAGGGAGAAAGGAACCTTGCATACAAGAACTGCAAGATCAAAGCATGGACACACCCGTGCTCCTTATTCAAAAAGTAAAAAACAGAGGATACGGAACAACAATACTGCTGCCGGAACTGTAATAGGCGGGTTAGTTGGATCTCTTTTGGGTCCGGTCGGAGCATTTGTTGGCGCAGGAATTGGGGCGGCCATTGGGAATAGTAGTTCACCTAAAAAATAAACGAATAAATGAATCTTAAATATTACCGTGGATGAAATTGAGAAGCTGATTAAGAAATTAAAATTATAAGCCATGAAAATAAAAGTAAAAGAAGGTCATGCAGGTATAATGACTTTGAAAGACGGAACACAAATGAATTATGGTGTTAAGAGAATAACCAAAAACATGAGTAAGATTATTTTTTATACTGGAAAAGGTTTGCGTGAAATGTTTAAGCCCGATATGAATGAAGATGAAAACGCAAATGCAGTGCAACTGAAAAAGCTGGATGAAAAAACTCTAATGAAGTCGGGACATGTTTTTGAAATGCCTTTCACAAACATTCAAGTAATAAATTGAAAAATTTAATCACAAATAAATATCAAATACAATGAGTAAGAAAAATCAGTATGTAGTCCCAACGCAAGGCGGATGGGGTGTAAGAAGCGAAAACAGCGAACGCTTAACTGTGAAAACAGAAACTAAAGCCGAAGCAGTGAAGATTGCAACAGGCATTGCAAAGCATCAACATTCAGAATTAACCATTCTTGGCAGTGATGGAAAAATTCAAAACAAAAACAGTTTTGGAAATGATCCGTTCCCTCCGAGAGATAAAAGATAAAAGCCATGATAGACATAAGCAAACAAACCGTTAATCTTACTTGCCCTGAATGTAAAAGGTCGATTTCCGTATCTTTGAGACAAGTCGCGGATGAACTATTAGTAAAATGCACTTGCGGTCAAGGAATACAATTGAAGGACAGCAACGGCACTAACCGAAAAGGCATTCACGATGTAAATAAATCATTCAAAGACCTCGAAAACGCATTTAAAAAATTAGGACGATGAAAAATTTCTACCTCTACAACGATCATGTTGAAATTGTGAAAAATGATGGAAACATTTTTACGATTTACTTCAACGAAAACAGCGGCAAAGTTTATTACCGCTTTAAAGTTGGTACTATGTCAAAAGTGAAGCACCCGGGAATATTTTTAGGTGTGGATGCTTATGGTGCCGGTTATTTTCTGCACAACCATTATCATTTTGGAAGGGCACATATTACTACTCAAACAGAATTTGTAAAAGGAATGCCTTTGTATATCTACAATGAGAAATGCTCAAACACTCCACTGAAAGTAATTGAACTTGGCTTGAAGGAAATACTAAGAAGAGAGAGTTATAAGCCGATTACCTACAACTGCCAAACTTATACAAACACTGCTTGCCATAACCAACGCAAAAGTGAAGATGCTGACAAATGGGTCGGTAGGGCTGTACTTGGCGGGCTTGCTTTACTTTTGCTGGGAGCAGCATTTAGCGGAGGAAAAGGAAAATAAATTTAAATCATAACCAATTGAAAAAACTTTTTACATGAATAAAAATACACTCATTATACTTCTTGTCCTTGTTCTGCTACTGGCTGGAGGCCTTTATTTCACTAATCAATCTTTGCAAATTGAAAAGCAAAAAAGAAAAGAAGCCGAACAAGCGAACGTGCGTTTGATCATGGACAGCATCAGAAGGCAAAAAGGTTTTACAGATGCGGTGAAGCATGAATTGGATTTACTTGGAAAACAATTTGAAGCCACTGATCCTGATGTGACAGTAAAAATTGCGAAGGCAATTCAGTTGATCGAAATAAACCAAACCGAAAATGCGATTGAAGATTTGGCTGTGGTAATGGAAAACCTTTTACAGGATTACTATGAAAAGGATAATGGTTTTATGGCTTTTTTAAAAAACAGACGGGCAGACCTGCATCATTTGCTCACTTATTGCAAAAAGGATAAAAAAATAAGTGATGTTGAGTTGCAATTTTTCCTCGGTGTAAAAACTATCCGCAATAAAGAAGATCATACGCTGAACCAAAAACTTGATGCGTATTTAAACGCTACTGGTTTGATAGTTGGCATTGGCGCTATCGTTAAGATTGCTTCTTTCTGGAAACAGAAAAAACAATTGGACCTTGTGCCCGTTGGGTAGCGGATTCTTACGTTACCTATTACCCTAACGGAGAAAGGGATGGAAAATTTATAAGTATTTCTAATTCTTCTAAGTATTACTACTCATAGTATTTTCTTCTTTTTTCCATAAGCTTTCTCTCCATATTTGTACAATCTCAATTAATTCTGATAATCTCCAGTCAACTGATAAAATGTCTAATCCTTTAAAAATTGGAGAGTTAAGAACATCAATTGAATCTGCATATTTAATATCAAAATCAGAAAGAATATTTGATGTTCCTGATCTTAAATCACGTTGATCGTCTCGATGTTTAAAATAATTTGCTAATCCAATTATCAGTTCAATATTTGTTCTTCCAGATTGATTTATGATTTTTTCTATTTTATATTTCTTCTCTTTATCCGTTAATGTTTTGTACAAATCATAGATGCTGCCATTCACATAGTTCTGTAATGCTATAAATGCTAAACCATATATTGGCTCAATTTCTTCATCCCAAAATGTTTCTTTATACCATGATATTTCCTCACACTTTTCATTTAGTTTAGAAATCGAATTTTCAAGTCCAATCATAACAAGTCTTAAACTATCAATTCTAAAATCATTTCTCAAATAATGCGTCTTCATCTTCTCTTCTTAATATTAACTACAATATTTTCGTCTTTGCCTGCGAGCCGTTGTTAGTATCACTAATTATTTTCGTTGCATTGTCTAATTTCCTATGTATTAAAGATGCCATTGACATCATATCTAATGCATCATTTTCTTCAATCACCCAAGTTATTTTGGGTGCGTGCGCTGTCGTATTACGGAACATACCAAAAAATCCTTTTTGAAGATTGGCAAATCCTTTATGTTCGCTAATCTCAGGTTCCGATTTTAAATCATTAATTTTAAGAAGAGGATTTTTAATTCCAAATGTAATGTCAATGAGTTCTGCGCCATCTACAGTTAATCCGGTCATTTGACGAATTTTATCCGCAACACTTTTAGTAGCTTCAAATACAGCATGGAAATAGTTCTCTTGTAAAAGCTCTGATTTGCAAAATTTAATTATGTCCGAGTGAACATCTCTATCTGTAAGTTTTGTTAGTAAAAGAGAAGCTCGTCTTTCAGCATCTGAAATAGTTTCCGATTTTGTTACCGGATAAAATTTACCCTTGTCACTATACTCCAATTCAATAAACGAAAGAATTTTATTTAATTCTGACCGTCTTTCTTCAAACCTCTCTTTCTTATTTATGAATCTTGATGGATGATAGGATGTTTGTATCAATGTCAAAATATTGTTGGAACATCCTAATCTATTTTGTAATTCGACACATGAATTATAAAGCCGTTTCCATTTAGTCATTTCAGGGTTTACATCCACCATTTTAGAATCCAGAATCGCTTTCCCTAACTCTGTGCCAGTTAAGCCATCAGATGTATCTGCAACTGCTTTACAAATACCTTCTAACACGCTTGGTATAATTATCGGAAATCTCTTACTCATGGCTGGAAACTTTTTGCATTAATTATACAATGGTAAATTAGATGATATTAAAAAGCAAGCATATTGAAAAGTAATTATTGTTCAACCCAGCTCTTTGGGAATTTTTCTCCGAATTCAGAATACCTCTTATTAGCATTCAGCACAATTAAATTTTCTCTGGTTCGAGTAATTGCGGTATAAACAATTGAGTCAAGTCGTTTATTGCTTTCCGGAGAAGATGGGGGAATGTAAAGAATAATGTTCGGCAATTCCCACCCCTTAAAACTGTGAATTGTAGACATTTTTAATCTAGAATCACCCATGTAAAATGCTTTTTTATGGGGATGATATGTTCCTTCCGTTTCAGATTCGAAAACATGATTCACTTCAATATTCATATTCTTAAAAAACGAAACACATTCTTGCCCGTACTTATGATTTGGAAGAAGAATAACCATATCCGTTGGGTTGTATCCTTCCTTTTTAAAACGAAGAAATGATTTATGTATATAATCAAGCCATTGCTTATCTTCAATGTTGAGCCAAACAATATGTTGTGAATGGAATAAAACAGGAGCGCCTTCTATTTTGCCAACCTTTAATTCCTGATTCATTTCAAATAACTCACTAAATTCATTTGACATTACAGCAACTTTTGCCGGCATTCGATACGATGTGGTTAAATCAATATAAGGCTCCGTAAATTTTTCCAGGCCCTGGCGAGTAACACGTTTATCCAGCCAATCTAATTCACGGTCATAAATATTTTGCTTCTTATCGCAAACAACCACCATTTCATCCCTTGGTGTTAAAAAATAACTCGACAGCATATGGTACCACTCAAAGTGATAGTCTTGTCCTTCGTCAATTAATATTGCATCGTACTTTTGATATTCCTTACTTTGAATAGCGCGAATAACAGCATTGGGTACTACCGTCTTAAAGAACTGTTCTAATTCTGTTTCTGAATCCGAGCCGGATTTTGGCCAGCGCAAATCAAATTCATTCAATTTGTCTTTACAAAATCCGTGAAAATGAGAAAATGTAATTTTATCCCAGCGGAAGGCAAATGGAGAGCGCTGAATCATATCCTTTATGTAATGCCAAAGCGTAATATTGAAAGTAATAATCAAAACATTTTTCCCTTCGGAAGCTAATAGTCCCGCTCGATAAGCCAATGCTTGTGTTTTTCCACTGCCCGCAACTCCGCGGACACGATAATGCCCAGACTTTGCCTCGGCTATTTCCAATTGCTTTCCTTTAAGCCTTAAAGGAATACCTTGATCAAGGCTATGATAAGGAGGATATAGCCAAAAAATAATGTCTTCATTCCATTCTCTTTTCCAAAACTTGCTCGTAGAATATTTAACTTCAGGAACAATATTTAATAAATTTTCCTCTCTCAATCCATCATATCCGATTATGGGGAAATATTTTAAATCCTTATCAGGAATAGGGAAGCCGAATTTTTCAATCGCTATATCAGTTGTACATTTGTGAAAGTATAATCCTGTTTTAATCAATCCATAATTTAAGCTGTTTTTGTCGATCTCTTCTCCTATTATAGGAACGAGTTGCCCTATTATTTTTTCTTTATAATGTTTGACTTGCAAATCGGGGCGCTTTATTTCATAATCACCACGAGAATCAGAAACTTTTAAAATTTTGTGCTTCTTTCCTTTCTCATCTATAAATTCACTCCAACTATAATTTTTAGGATTCCAATCTTTTACCTCGTAAATAATCACGCCAACAAAGGGATTGAAGGCAACAACATCGGGACGGGAACCATTTAAAAAAGATTGTACAAAAATCAACCACCCATTGTAATCACTTAACTTTTGCTCCTTTGTCCAGTTCTGGTCTTTAGGAAGATAATTATCCAAATATTTTACAAGAACTTTCTCTCCATCAGTTAAAGGACTTTTTAGAGTTGATAGCTGCTCCCATGTTGGGTATATTCTTGAAACCGGCATTAAAATAGTTTATTTGAAAGTAGATTGCGCCTTATTCATTAAGCGGCTGCTCTGCCTGATTGTGCTAGTTCATAAAAATGCCGAAACACAACATCAACCTTTTCTGAGAATACAATTCGATCATAAGTGCTTTCTGGCAAATATTCTCCTAGTACAATTTGTATTTCTCTCTTAACCTTTTCCTGAGTTGCTTTTTCTTTATGCCATTCTTGAATCAATATTTTATTTTTAGCATCATGCAGTTTTTGGAGCAATGTTTTCGCAGCGAGTCTTACACTTTTTTCTTCCGCCTTAGTAAGCTTATCTTTCTTCAGCAAATCAAATAACTCTTGCTCTGCTTCGGTCATTTCGTTTTTGGCTGCCCTGTGTTGTTCCGCGCTCATTGCTTCGGCTTGTTTTACTAATTCCTCATAAGCTTCTTCAATAGACAAACTCCCGGCATTATAATCATCAATTATCTTTTGAAAATTGGATAGAAAAGACCCCCTTGTTTTGTTTTGGGCCAACATTTGTTTTAGCTTAATTTCCAACAACTCCCTTAGATCTGCAAATTGTATGTTTTTATGTTTCTTTTCCGGGAATTGTGCTCGCAGTACGGCAAAATTTAATTTACTTAAATCAATTTGCTTTGAGTCAGCAATAGTGTATTCAACTTTTGGTTCTGCGACTAAATCACCCTTTCCTAAAACACTTGTATCAAGCAATTCATCAATTTTCTTTTTTGCTCGTTCAACTGCCTCATCCTGATCTACATTTCTATCTACAACATCTCTGAGGTATTGAAAGACATCTCTGTTCTTTTTGATCAAAGGAAGGTCATACACTTCTGGTTTTGCAGAATCATATAATGAAACTATGGTATTAACATATAAACCTAACTGCTTCCTATACTCATCTTTGGCTAATATGAGATTGGCATATTCCTGAAACAGTTCAACATCTTTGAATCCTTTTTCTCCAAGGTTTAGAATGCGGTCAATATCTGCTCCTAAATTTTTACAATATGCTTTTGCTTCAACAATAGCCTGTTCTAGCAATGCTAATAATTCTTCAAACTCCTTGGCTGGATATTCATCACTATCATCATCCTTCTTACTGTTTTTTCCTTTTGTGCCTTCAGCATAAGCAGCTAATGCAATTTTCAGGTTTCTAAAAACACCAAAATAGTCAATAACTAAACCATTTTTCTTTCCTTCAATTACTCTATTTGCTCTTGCAATGGTTTGCATGAGCGTGTGATTCTGTAATGGCTTATCAAGATACAATGTTGAAACAGATGGAGCATCAAAACCGGTCATCCACATTGCTGTAACAAAAACAATCCTATATGTATTGTTCGGGTCTTTGAAATAATCTTCAATATTGCGACCATCTTCATCGGGATGATCCAATAATTCTCTATGTGGTTTAATATTGAGTCCGGCATCACTAAAGACCTTTTCTTCCTCTTTATCCCCACCTTCCTGACTTATTACGACAGCCATCTTAGTTTCATTAATAAAAACTATTGCTCTCTCATATCTTGCTTTTAATTCAGGATTTTTCTCAGTAGCAATTTTCTTTCTCAGCTCTTTAATTTCTTCCTTCAAATGATACTGGACTTTATCATACATCTTAACAGCGGTGAATTTATCGATGCTAACAACCATTGCTTTCATCGGTCTTCTTCTACCTTCATCGTCCACCACATCTAAGCGATATGGAAAATGCTTAACAATATGTTTTGCAATTTCTTCGAGGCGGTCATCTCTCCGTACTATGTGGAGAAGTGTAGAATATTCTTTATCTAGTTTTATCTTTTGTTCTTCTGTAAGATTTTCATCTTCTAAGATAACTGCTGCATCACCTACCAAATCAGCATTAACCTGCTCAACTCTCGGAACACTTTTTTTATAATAAAGAGGAACGGTCGCCCCATCTTCGATACTTTGTGCAAAGTTGTATTCCGATACGTATGGGCCGAACCATTCTTCGGTAAGTTCGCTTCGTAATAGCGGTGTCCCTGTGAATGCAATATATTGTGCATTAGGCATACCGATCCGCATATTTTCTGCCAAGCGTTTGTATTGTGTACGATGCGCTTCGTCAACAATTACAATCCAGTCGTTTCTATCAGTAAGCTGCGGGAATGATTTACCTATTTCAATTCCGAATTTATAAATAAGCGTAAAAACAAAAGCCCTATTTGATTGCAAATACTCTTTGAGTTTTTCTCTATCAGCTGGCCTGAAATAATTTTCTTTCTGATCTTTGGTCTCAACAATAGTTTCAGTTTCTAAAAAATTTCTATAAATCTGACCATCTAAGTCTTTGCGATCTGTAATAATTAAGAAAGACCAGTTACCCGTAACTTTTCTATGAATCTTTTTAGAGAAGAAGATCATCGAATAAGATTTGCCTGAGCCTTGTGTGTGCCAAAATACACCAAGCTTTCCTTTGTTCTTGTCTTTGTTTTGAAGAGCAACTATAGCATTGTTTACACCAAGGAATTGGTGATTTTTAGCTATAATTTTTACTTTGTTTTTGTGAAATAACACGAAATTTTCAAAGTAATCAATTAGATTTTCTTTTTTACATAAACCTTCACCAAATAATTTTAGGCTAAGGTGCTCGCCTGTTCTTTCGCTTTCCTTTTCTATCTCATCTTTTGTTTGCTGATCATGGGTTATAGCAGTGTCCGTCAACTTAAGCCAGGAGAAAAAATGATCCCAAGGAGCATTAAAACTTCCAACTCTTGTTTGAATGCCGTTGGAAATACAAACAAATAAATTAAACCAAAATAACTGAGGTATATCCCTCTGATAATCTTTTAGATTTTTGTCATAACCAATTTTTACTTTTTCTTTCGCATTCTTAAGTTCTATCATTACTAATGGCAAGCCATTCACATACAGTAACAAATCTGGTCTGCGCGTAATGTTTTGCGTCTGCTGATATTCAATGCTTAATTGGGATACAATTAAAAAATCATTTTCATTTTGGGGACTGAAATCGAGAATTTTCACATAATCATTTTCTTCTTTGCCTTCCTGATTCTTGTAAGATACTTGCACTCCATTTTTAATAAGCTCATACACCTCTTTATTTGCGATCAACGGAGTTAATGTGGCTCTGCTTTTGGTAATCTCACTTACGGCAAAATCAATGCTTGCTTCCGGCAAATGTTTGTTTAATCTCTGTAAATTATTTTTCATCCTATCCAACAAAACAACTTCTTTCAGGTTATTTCTGCCTACTAGTTGTTTTTCCCATGCATTAATATGTGTGTAGCCTAATTTCTGAACAAAGAAATTAATATCTGCATCCTCGATATGTGATTCATTTAGATATGCCATGTTATCTCAAAAAATAATGGTGATTGGAATATTGCTTGTGCTTATCTTCTGTCTCAACTTTGTCCTGAATAATTAAATCTATAATCTCTTCTATTTTAGAGGGTATTATACCATTCGTTTCATCTGTTGTTATGACTTGATCCCACACTCCTGCTTTTTGGTAAGTCACTTTTTTAAGATTCTCCCATGTCCAAGTATATTTACGTTGACCCAAAAGTCCTAAATGTTCCCAATACCAAATTTTATTATTACACAGGATAGTGAAGTCGGTTTTAATATTTACTTCATTTCCTCCTACAATCGGCTTCGTTTCATAGCTAAAATTGAATTTATCTCTACCTAACACATCTCGTTTTGTCATCAGTAAATGATAAATAAGAAGTTCAACTCTGGATTCGACATAAATACCTTTTTCTGGTTCTAAATTATAAAATCTAAAAGGCTTATCTAACATTAAACTAGTCCATCTTGAGGCAGAATTGGATCTGCTCTGCGCTATCTCAAGTACATTTTTACTTTTCTCATCATTTGTTTGTAAAAACAAAGTGATAGATTTTTTAGTTCTTGTCAATGCAGTATAAACTAATTCCTTTGATAATAATCCATAGCGTGCCGGTAACACTAAAAACAAATGATTGAATCCACTCCCCTGTGATTTGTGAACTGAGATTGCATACGCTAACTCAAAATTCTCTTGCTCGCTTTTTCGTATTTCATAAAAAGATAAATTCGAAACTCCATCCGCAGATTCATAAAAGAAGGATTCATTTGATTTTTTATTTATAACTCCCATAGTTCCATTGGAAAGAACAAGGTTTTTACTTTCATAATAGTTTTTAGTTCTTATCAATTTATCCGCTTTCTTAAAAAGGTTTTTTCTGAATTCTAATTTTAAATCTTTTTTGAATTTGGTTTGTATAAAGTCATTGATTTTGCTGGTTCCGGAGTATTGGCCATTGTATGGAGTTAAGATTTGAAAATTCTCAATATCCAATTTCTTCTTTACTATTTCCCCATCTTCAGTTAATCCCAATATTTGATTCAATTTAGATTTTGAATCGCCCTTCAACCCTTCATCAGCCGAAAGGATCTCAAATTCCTCTTCTATTTGTTTGTATAGTTCATCTTTGTTAGACCAATACCTTGTTTTAAATCCATTAGAAATTTTAGTTTCCTTTTTTCTAAATTTTAATAGTAATTCCAGGTCAAACTCGCCTTTCTGTTTGAATGCCTCCGCAAGTTTTAGCACATCATTTTCTTTTAACTCTGATCTGCAATTGGTTTCTAATTGAATAAAATTATTTTGAAATTGTTTGCTGGTTCGTAAGAAGCTTATTAAGTCCTCCAGAATCCGTCCGTAGCCAATTGCCGGTAGTTGATTCGGATCTCCTATAAGGATTAAGCGCTTAAATGAAGGTTCCTTAAAGTTGAATAAACCAAGAAGTTTATTGAACTTTAACAAATCAACCATTGATGTTTCGTCAATAATTACATTTTTATATTCTCTTAATTCAGTAGCAGAAATGGTTCCGTTTGCAACATCAACGATGAATTTGTCAATGGTAGATGCCTTAATGTTCTTAAAATTAGAATCATTACTTAATCTTAATGCCGCTTTACCTGTTGGTGCTAACAGTAAGTATTTTTGCTTTTCATTTTTTTCAAGATGGCGGATTATGTTTAGGATTTCATAAGACTTGCCACTGCCTGCGCTGCCAGAGACTATATAAAATCTTTTTGCGAATATGTTTTCATATAATTTCTCTCTTTCCTCTCTGAATCCCTCATCTCCAAAGGATTCTCCTATGGTTTTCCTGAGTTCTTTTACCGATTCATTTATATACTCTTTTAATTTAGGGTATTCTTCTTTGTGTTCTGATGCCGCTAATAGTGTTGAAACCTTCATTTCAATATTCTTCTCAGCATCGTAAACTTTGGCTAAATAATAATAGGTGGTATCATTCGCTTCTGCTAATACAAGTTTTTTAGGTTCCTCCTTAAAATGATTTGCTAATTCTGAATTTATTGGGTGGAAGAAATTAGCCGGCAAATCATACTCGCTGCCGATTTCATAGAACAATGGATAAGAAGCCAATGCCTTTTGGAGATTGGGAGCATCTGTAAAACAATCTCCGGTGTTCTCGAGAGTATTTAAGTGTCTTATCACTAATGCCCGGATTCTCCTCTTATCAATAAAATTCATCGTTCTCTGCAAATCGATTCTTGCTCTGAATCTTGTATGCGGAAAGTAGGCAATGTCTATTTTAAATAGATCAATAGGTGAGTCCAGTTCTTCCCCATATACATCATCGTGTGATTTAGTCCAATATTCATAATCCTCATAGAGTAAATAAGGATTATTTATTATATCAATTGTTTCGTGTGATCTTTTTACATCATCATCTAAACTCCTGAACCAACTGTTGGGTAATTTTAATTTTCCGTCTAAGATTCGTTGAAACTGAAATGGTTTTAAGTTAAGCATTGACAACTTTAGAAAGTCTTCAACGCTAAATCCTTTTTGTTTTAATCTATCAACTAATTCTTTTATCTGACTGGTATATGGTTTTGAAATATCATTGGTTGCTGGATCATTTATTATTGATTCCAATAATTTATCTGGTTCGTTCACTTCTTCTTTAAAATCGGAGTAGAATGTTTCTAAGGGGAACTTATTTTCATCCTGTTGGTTAAGTAAAACCCTGCTTATGCTCACAAAGCCGGGAAAATACGATCTTGAAGACCATGCTAATTCCAAAAGACCTTCAACTTTTTCTATTCGCGCTTGCATATCTGCCCTTGGAACAACTCCATCATCCTTGCACGTCATAAGTGCCTTTCTCATTTTGGTGAGAATATATATTGCCTCATCATCGCCAATATCTAAAGCAACATATTTAAAGCACCATTCTATTTCAGGTTCAGTGATCGCTACTTTTATATTATCTAAAAATCTATCCTTTGCATCCTCATCTAATTTTTCTGCTTCTTCTAAATACTCATGATAGGGCATTCGAACCGTTGAGTAATCATCGAAACTAAATCGCATTGCCCAATTCATACTGGGAAAATTTCTATACTTAAAATTGCTCTTGGGTCGCTTTTTTATTTTATCTATTTCAGAGGCTGGACCAAAGTGTTTGATCTCTGAAGCCTTTTCTTTGCTATCAATTATACCTGCGCCAACAACTAAGTATTGCTGATCTTCTTCGGTTATAGGATTGCTAAATTTCGCATACATGAAGGCGATACTTTTCCCTTCATGAATTCTTGAATTAAATCTTGGAATCCGAACTTCTTCCAGGTTTTTAGGATAGGCACCACTTTCTTTATTTTCTTTATCTGTTCTTGCAAAAGAAACCGAAAATGGCCAACTCAGCATTGAGTTTGCCGGAAGGATATCTTTAATAGGTACTAATTCAGATGCTGCTGGGTTATCGTGTTGGACTTTTACTTTTTCTGAGCCAAATAAATTTACCGACCAAAAACAAGGAGGTAAATAATCTATTTCGCTAAGAAGCTTGCCTTTATTGGCAATTTCCTGATCCATGCTTTCATCTTTTCTTTTTCTGATACGTTCAGATAGTAAAGAATTGAAGCCATTGCAATAGGTATTGTTTTCAGGATTATTACAAATGCGCCCATTCCATTTATTATCATGCCATGCAACGCGCAGAGTAACATGTGAAACAGGCATATTAAAATCATCAGATCCAAATAATTCAACTGCTTTATCACTCCGCTCATCATCACTAACCATTGCATCTAACTTCTCAACAAGAGAAAGCATGGATATTATTTGTTTGGAAGATAAGTATTTCGAGAGCCTTGTTTTTTTCTTTGCGGTTATCAATTTACCTACATTATCATATCCTAAATTCTTTTCTTTGGCAAGCTCGATGTATTTATCCCAATCTTCTTCTGAATAACCATCAAAATCAGAATTCATTCTAATTAAATCAAAAGAATCGCTAGTGTCGTATTTAGGCATGGTTATTATTTCTTGCGTTGATATTCAACTTGCGGTTCAGCAGCCATTAATAGAGTTTCATGTTCCTCAACCAAATGATCCACACTTAGCTTGCCGCTTATCAACCTTGGTAATAATAAATCGCGAGTTTGTTGGAGGTGTATGTTTTTCAAAGAAAGTGTTTTTATTTCTCCAAAAAAGGGAGTAATTATTTTTTGAAACCTTTCAATTAAGTCCTTGGATGGTTTAATAATTTTTAAAGTCATAATATCCTTTGGGTAAACATGGGGCTGCGCTGATCCTTTTTGCAGAAAAAAAACTTCTTTTTGTTTATTTTTCAATAACATGTAAAAAAAGAAAATAAATTCTGTTGCCCTAGTATCTAAATATGAACAATCAGACGCCCAAATATTTTCATAATACATATTTACATATCCAGCATTTGCGCCAGAAGCACTGATAGTGATTGTTGGAGAAATAGTATTCGAAGTGTTATGAAAATATGCGGGTGATATTCCTCCAGCAACAACAGGAACCGCACCTTCTGTTATTGTACTCTCTGTAATGTTTTTTCCTTTTTTTAATTCAACTAAGTTGCCAAGAACCCCATTCTCAAAGCCTTCAGGCAAAGCCCCAAGTGTGCCACATGAAACTTTTTTGCCCTTTTGATTAAAAAATAAATTATTTTCATAATCCGGGAAGCGAAATCTTACAAACCATTCCTTGTATATTTCCTCCGCCATTTCTTCCAATAGTGTTATGCGTTGGTTATTATTATCTATCAGTTCATCGTAGGAGGAAAGAACGGAAGCGATTTTTTGTTGAAGTTGAAATGGATGAACAAACAAGTTTCTTGATAAAAGTTTTTCTAAACTCATATTATCTTGAGTAGTACCTCTTGAAATTGATTCAAGCTCAAGTTTAATATAATCCAAATAATACTTTACATACCTAACATCAGAAATTCCATCATAGGCTTGAAAACCCACAATGCTATCTGGAAAACAAGCTTCAATATCCAAGATAGCAGTATCCCCAATGTTTGCTGCAATAGTTATTAATAAAGTTCCTTTTGGCCAAAGTTTACTTTGTTCTAACCCTAGGTCACTATATGTTTGACTATATTCATTTATAAAAAAATTTGCCGCCTTTACATCACCTGTTTGAATAAATGGATAAGGTCCGCCATATAAGAATTTAGCATCTCGAGGTCTATGCTTAGATTTACCTCTGCCTACGAAACCTAAGTCATCAAGTTTAACTTTATTCAGTTTCATTTAATAAGTTCCTTAATGTTATTCGAAATTGTACTTTCTAAAATTATAGCTTTCTTATTACAATCACTAAATTTATTATCCAACGAAATAATTAATTTATTAAAATCTTCTTTTGTCAAAATATCTCCTTCAATCTCAACCCCCACATACCTTCCCGCATTTAAACTATAAGCCTGCTCATCTGCATATTCGGTCTTATCAGCCAGTTTGCACAATCCAACTACATCATTATAAACTGCATCAGGGAATCGGCTGCATAACCAATGAATGTTGGTGTGCCAATAATTTACTTGTTCCGTAGTCGCTTTCCAGTTTTGTTGCAATTCGTCTAAAGCTTTTTGGAAATTATTCAGTTCAAGATCTGCCCATGATTTATCGGTTTTTAGTTTAAGTAGTTTATCAGCTTCTTCCCATACTTCGTTTATTTCATCCTTGTTCGCTTTCAGTTTCGGATCTAACTCTTTCAAGGCACTAACGTAATAACCCAGCTTCTCTCCAAAAGCCAATTGTTCCTTATTGCTGGTTGGCATCTCTTTTTTCCAATCAAATTTTGGCAATGCAAATTCTGTCAATACTAATTTGGTAAGTTTTTTAACCAAACCACTTTCATCTAATTTATTCTGCTCATCTGCTTTGCGTTTGGGTTTGCTATCTGTTACATATTGCTTAAGGGTTGCAAGACTGGTTTTTAATTTTTGCTGTAAAGCATCGAAAGAGCTAGGTAATTCTTTGATAGCTTCATTTGCCTTTTTTGCATATTGGCTAACCAATTCCAAATAGCGGTCGTTCTCACCACGATATAAACGCACAATGGCAGTTAAGTTTTGTATGTGCTCTTCCTTCCATTCCCGGTGCGCACGGTCTATTTGGTAGTAAGTACTACGGGCATCAAGAAAAAGAATTTTGTCTTTTCGGTCAGAGGTTGCCTTCTTCTTATCAAAAAACCAGAGAGTAGCCGGTAGTGTTACAGTAAAAAACATATTAGTTGGCATGGAAACCATGCAATCTACAATACCGCTATCCACAATTTTTTTCCGTATTTCATATTCCGATCCACCTGCATCCGAAGCTGAATTAGCCATTACAAAACCCGCTCTTCCTTTTTTGTTCAGCGATGTTCCAAATAAAGAAATCCACAAGTAATTGGCATCTGTTATACTGTCGTTGGTGTTCTTTCCTTGGTTTTTTGGTAAACCATATTTATAAAAACGTTCATCGTTTTTTACAGTGCTTTCCTTCACGGATTTTACATTGAACGGAGGATTAGCCATTACAAAATCAAATTTGTCTAAACTTTTGTAAGGATCGCTTTCATACGAGTTCACTTCTGTAATTTCCCCTCGGATATTATTCACCATCAGGTTCATTTTGGCTAAACGAGCAGTTTCGCCCATGTATTCCTGGCCGTAAACATAAATATCGCTCAGATCGTGTTTGGCTTCTTGTACAAACTTGGCACTTTGAACAAACATTCCACCAGAACCACAAGCAGGATCATAAATTTTTCCTGCATAAGGTTCAATAACCTCCACTATAAAACGCACTACAGAAGTTGGTGTAAAAAACTCACCACCTTTTTGACCTTCACTCATTGCAAATTCGCCAAGGAAGAATTCATAAATCTTCCCGAAAACATCACCGGATGCATCCTTCGGAATGTCTGAGAAGGTTTTAAGTAACTGAGGGAGAATGTCGGCTTTCTTTTTCTCAATATCAAAATACGCTTCTTTGGGTAAAACATTTTTGAATTTCTCATCCTGATGTTCCTCAATACCTTCCATTGCTTTGCGTAATGCCTTTGCCATGCTCTTGTCACCGGAAAGCTTTAACAGATAATCATAGCGAGCGTAGTCAGGTAAATAAAATCCGCACTTGTCTAATGCAATAGCCTCAATTTTTCTCTCCAAGCGTTTGCCTTTATCCTTTTCGAATTCCTTTAAAATTGCAGGCTCGTAATGGCTGTATTTATTATCCGCGAATCGTAAAAAGATCAACCCGAGTACCGGCACGGCATAATCGGCAGCCTTTAATCCACCATATGCTCGCAGAGAGTTTGCTGAAGCCCAGAGATCGTTCTCTAATTTTTTTAATTGCTCGTTAGTCATGAAATTGATTGTGTTTTTAATTTAATATAGTCTTGAACTAATGGCATTATTAGGGTAATGCTTGATAACGCATGTTCTTTTGTAAAAATATTATCTGAGAACATATTATTATTTTTATAATCTGATTTACTTGAATGGCTCGCTTGGTTTCTGCACCTGAATGCAAAGTGTGCATACTCATAAGCTTGCCTGGTAATTTTAGGTGTTCCAAGATTTTCATTTATTCCACCTTCCGACCATTTCCTGCCAGACAATAAATTCAATTTATCCCTAACACTTCCTTCATCTTCCATTGGCAAACTAATGCCTGCCCTAATATTGGAAAAGATACTAAGCTTTCGTTGCTTAGGGATTTCCACTTTGGATAGTAGGTCAATTATGTCTTCTACAACCATTCCACACCTAATAATAATGGAATGTGAAATAATACCCTCAGTCTTAGAATTAATTTCTTCGAAAGGATTAAATATTTCACTAAACATGTAATTATATAATTCAGTGTCACCCACTTTCAAAGGAACCAAAATATTTCTAAAATTACTGACTACTGAAATTGTTGGTTTGGAAAATGCCATTGAAGCATTCAATGCATTGTCTATATGTTTTTTAAGTTCAACCTTAAACTTTTCTGGACTGGTTGCCAAAAGATTTTTATCCATCATTTTAAAAATCCGGAGCGGATCAATAGAAACGAGGTCTTGTATTCCCTTATCTTCAGTTGTAGCAGATATAATTATAGTTTTTATTTTTTTCTCAAATCTAGTATTGTGAGATTCAATTCTGTCAATTACTTGTTTTGAATGTCCGGAATCAGGCACACCATCCTCGGTATATGGGATTTTAACATCAAGCAGGACTAGATCGGGAATGAAATCCCTAATTTCCTCCATAGCCTGTTTCGAACAACAAACAGATTTAAGATTCTCCTCAGAAATGTCGTTATCAATCAAAAACTTCACATAAAGCTCTCTAAGATCTTTCGCATCCTCGACAATAAGAATTTTCGAGTCCTTTATTGTTACCATGTTGATTTGGGAAGTTTAATTGTTATTGCAAATATTTTGTCCCTTCTATAAGTTTCATAATCGATTAATTCAATTTTTGCATCTGCCTCTCTGATGGCTTGAAAGGATTGATATAATCCATAATGAATATTTTGAGTGCTCTCATCCTTTAACCAATCACGCCCTAAGACAGAATATTTTTCCTCAAGTAATAATTCATTTACAGGATTACTAATGAAAATTGAAACAAAAGTATCATTAGCTGCAATCTCAATAGTACAATGCTTATCCGAAGAATATTTCGTGGCATTCTGAATTAAATCAAGCATTGCCTGCATAATTAGGAATGGCTTACTAATAACTTTCAGATCACCTTCCGGTTTTTTGATTTCAATTCCCGGATGAATTTCTTTTACTTTCGAAATAATGTCACTAACCGGAAACACGCTTTTGGGTTCCTGAATGTTCTTGAAATGCTTGTCGGTGTCAAAATAGAAACTCGCTATTCCTGAAATGCTATGCGCTATTTCATTCAAGTGGCTAAATAAGGTAAAATCATTTTTGTTTTTACCATGCTTAAGAAACCATTCCATTTGTTTCTCAGTCTCTACATTGATTGATTTCATCGCATTAATAAATTCCTTATTATCAGAATTAATTATTTCACTTAATCTTCCATTAATGCCGGCTAAATAATTCTTGGTTGTATGGGCAAATCTCTCTAGTTGCCGATTTGTAGAGGTTCTCGTGAGGTAATTATAAATATTAAATAAGAAATTAGAATATGAATTCACTAATGCTGATTTTTTATAATCAATTGGGGAATCATCCTCTATAATTATTGCACCAAACACTCCTCTATTATCATCATCCAATAATATCAGCGTTTGGGATTTATTTTTACTCTTTTTAACTCGTATAAAAGACTCAAGGTCAGTTTTGGAGAAAGGAAATATATCGCTATCAAGAACGCTTTGGAACTTGCAGGATTGTGAGTTTTGAAACTGAAGTTGGGTAAAGCGCTCAATCTCTTTTTTTAGATCCTCATCGGTTTCAATTAATGGGATGTGCTTAATGAAAGCAGCTATTTCATCTTGTTCAGATCCCTTTCGGATATTTTTTGCAACCCACTCAATTTGATCAGCAACTGGAGGAAGCGGTATTTCAATATTTATGAATTTACTCCAGCTCAAACTTTGAGCCGCAACAGAAGTGCGATATATCTCAGCTTGTTGTTTTACCAGATCGGAATTTAATTGGGCGAGCAAATAAGCTTCGACTACTTCGGATGTGTTGATAATAAAAAAATGAACATTCCTATCTATAATAACTTTTTCTCCTGCATTGAGATGAAGGATTGTCGGTTTTAAGTCGGATCCAACTCTGGCAACAAGCAATGCCCTGTTCTCCAATATCCGTCCATTAATGTTCTCATTTATTTTTGGAGGGGAGATCATATTAACATCTGAGTACTGCAAATGTCCTCCATGTTTAATTAAATCCTTAACTCTTATGTAAGGCATATCGTAATCTTCCCTGGTTGCCTTTTTTGTTTCAGGTACAAGTAAAATCGAATCAAGCTTTATAAAGCGCACTCCTTCTTGCTTGGCCTTCGAAATTTCTGATAGGGCTTCATGCGTATAAATAACCGGCCTTAAATCAAAATTATTCTCTTCTACCACAGATGGGCTTACAACGGCATTCGGAATAAACATAGACTCGTCATCACCTTTTACGGGAACTTTTATTTCTACAATGCCATTAATAAATAAATCCACTTCGTACTCCGATAGGCTTGGCGAGCCTTTTCTGTTATAGAAAGTAATAGCCTCACTCCCATTTTGAAATCTAATAGACTTTTTTCTGCTTTTATTTTTACTTAATACCAGTAAGGAAGCCGAAACGCTCGTTGCGTTTGGAAAGGTTCCAATTGGAAAAGAAATAACTCTTTCAATTAATTCATTTTCAAAAATGTGTTTTCTAAACTTCATTGACTTTTCGGAGGAAAGCAAATTGTCACTAACAACTGAAATTACCCTACCATTTGCCTTTGTTTTACAAAGCATATGTTGAATAAAAAGGGCTGCTAATTCAGATGATTGAAAACCACCATAATTTGGACCATCAATTGAAAACTTATAAATCATACCATTCATTAAATTTCCAAATGGTGGATTTGCAATTGCCAGATCTACAGATTCATCAGGAATGTTTTGATCTAATAATGAATCTCCATCCTTTATTTCAAAATCAATAATCCCATTCAGCAATAAATTAATCTTGCAGAGTATTACTGAACCCCAATTAATGTCCATCCCAATTGCTTTGAAATCATAAACATTATGATGATGGGCTAACTCTACGAAAAAAGAACCAATCCCCACTGCTGGATCATAAATTACCATACCGGGTTTTACTTCTGAAATTCGAGAAATAAGTTTTCCTATCAATCTAGGGGAAGAATATTCTGATCCGGATTTTTTGTTTAGAAAACGGATTCTTAAAGTATGACAAAACATTTTCCCAAAAAGAATAGGGTCAAATTGATGCGCCCTGAATTCCATGCAAACATTAAAGGCATCATAATAAGCCCGCTTTAATCTTTCCGTTGGTTCCTGTTCGAATAATATTATTACTCCTTTGAGTGCTTCTTGTAGTTCTTCGATTTGGTTTAATTCCTTGAGTAGTTTTAGATAATGATGGACTTGAAAACCTGAAGTGTAAACAACTGTTGAATTATATTTATTTGAAAGATCATTCAAAGAAGTATTCTGTTTAAAATGAAAATTCAGCAATCTATCAAAAAGCAAAAGAGAAGCAAAGTGTTGTTCTGGTTGCTGCAAATTACTTCCTTCAAAAATTTCAGACAATTTGTCGAAATAAATATTGATTAACTCTCCTTGAGTTTGCATAACGGGACTTAAATTCAATTGGTATTTATACATTCCACTTCCCGGAAGATCGATGAGTCCATTATCTGTTACGATTAATTGTTCTTGAGATGATGAGATAATTTCTTTTAATGAATCGGATGAAATAGAAGAATCAATCAACTTTTCTTTGATTGCAGACAAAGGCAAAGGCTTCCCTGCTTCATAAATTAATTCTTTTATTTCTTCAACAATACGCATATCTGTAATATCTATTTATGATTTTGACAAGCTCCGGATGTTCTGCACGCACATTCACTTTCTACATGGCATGCGTGATCTTCACAACGTGATGCTTCTGGAGCATCTATCTCTTCGCCAAAATATTCCCGGTACATTCTCTTGGTCTTCTCAAAGGAATTTGAAAGGTTCTCCTGATCCTTTTTTCCGTAGATGCCAAAGTACGGAAAATGGTGTAAAAAGTACCCGAAAACCTGTATAGAATCTTTATGGTATGCCACCGTGTCAAGTATGTGCTGGTGCCAGAACTTGTCCATTAGTTTAGTAGGAACAATTTCTAACCTATCATTGACTTTAATGAGGGTAAGGAAGCGTTTGTACTCGCGTTCCGCCAGTTCGCACTGCTCAAAAGACCATTTGTCTCCATCTTCACTTACCATTAGCTTGTGTTTAATGCGAGCAAAATCTAATTGTTCAATGGCGGGATGAATTAATGTCTCCTTTACCGTGATTGTGCTTGAAGTGGTTTTCATGATAGGTAGGTTTAAAAGTTTTATTGTTGTTTCTTCTCCTCCCATATACATTAACTATTCCATTTAAAAATTCTCCTATTTTGCATATTATTTTATATATTTGTATCAATTATATTATATATATATCAAAAAATGACATAATATGAAAATACTAATCTCTTGGGTGGCACATAATAATGACTTTGAAGTTGGGAAGGTTTCCAAGATGGGTCCCAACTATCTGTATCACAAATATTTTTTCGATCATGACAAACACTTCATTCTATCATCAGCAAAATCTGATGATACCCGTACTGATTTATTAATTGCAGCCATAAGGCATGATTTTCCAAAACACGATTTAGAGCCGATCTATCTGAATGTTGCAGATGTTATTGATCTAAGAGAAATAAAAACCAAGATAGAGGGAGTATTAGCCAAACATTCTAATGATGAGATAGACATTTTCATTTCTCCGGGCACCCCAACAATGCAAGTGGCTTGGTACCTCTGTCATACCACAATGGGGTTGAATACCAATTTGTATCAAACCCGTCCACCAAAATTCGCAAAAGACAAATCTAAGCCAGAGTTGATCAAGATTGATATTGAGAAATCTAGCATGCCTGTAACCGCGATGCTGCACCAATCTTCTCTTCAGCCGACAAAATCAGAAATCAAAAGTGATTACTTTTTAACAGAATCAATAAAGCCAATTTATGACGAAGCCAGAAAGATTGCTGAAACTGATGATGTAACTGTTTTGATATCGGGGCAAAGCGGTACCGGCAAGGAATATCTCGCAAGATACATTCACGAAAATTCTATAAGAAAGCATAAGCCTTACATAACTGTGAATTGTTCTGCGTTCGGAGATCAACTACTTGAATCAAGATTATTCGGATATTCTAAAGGAGCATTTACTGGAGCAGAAAAAGAAACGCCCGGATTATTTGAAGAAGCAGATGGTGGGACAATCTTCTTGGATGAGATTGGTGATATATCATCTTATATGCAGCAGTCGCTCTTGCGTGTATTGCAGGAAAAAGAAATTATGCCCATTGGAGGCAAGGCACATAAGGTTGATGTTAGAATAATCGCTGCCACAAACAGAAACTTACCCGAGCGCTGCGAAGAAGATAAATTCCGATGGGATTTGTATTATAGATTGTCTGTTATCGAACTTGGACTTCCTTCGCTGTTACAAAGGGGAAAGAAAGATCTTAAAGAAATGATTTCATTTTTTATAGATAAAAAAAAACAGCAACTAAAAAAGTCAGACAAAATAATTCTCTCCAAAGATGCGTTAGATACACTGTTGAACTATTCCTACCCAGGCAATATCCGAGAGCTTGAAAATATCATTGCTAGATTATATGTTAGCCACGAAGGGGGTATTGAAGCAAAGGATTTGCCTACACGGTTATCAGAAAAAGAGACAGGGCATCCCTTAAACTGGGAATATGTGGAGAAGGAGCATATTAAAAAGGTGCTTACTATTAAGAAGGGAAATCAGCGGCAAACAGCTATGGCAATTGGATGGGCAATTAATACTCTAAAGAAAAAGATGACATTTTATCATATTAATGAGGAGTAACTCTGTTTCGATTTCCATCTATAATCAGGGGTGAGTAGGCTCGGTTGCATTTTTCATGGTTTTAAATTTTATGCCCTATACCATACTATTCAAAAAAAAACAATAAAATTTTTGATATGCAATACTACCCCGCAAAAGTGCACGTGCACTTTTGCGAGGGGTAAAAGCCAAAATGCTGACAAAATATTTTCTAATGACAGCATTTTGTCCGATCTTTTGGAGAGACGATTTTATGTTCTCCAAAATTCAATATTAAAAAAGTGAAAGTTGCTCCATGACTTCTCCGTTTTTTCTCATTTCATCCTGCCTGTCCTTATACAAAAACTCTGCAATGTCCTGAGCGCAAAGTTTATGGTCAGTATATCCCATTGAAATATACTCTTCCGTATTTACAAAATAACTTCTGTACCCTGTATTTGAAACACAATTTCCATAAAAAGAAAAATGAATAACTATTCCATAGGAGATTCCGTCAAACTCCACTTTTACCGCTTGCCCTCCGACAAGAATTTCAAAAGTGTCTTTAATTTTAAAGTCGCTCATGGTTTTTAATTATAGGATTTCATTATCACTACATATTAATACATCCCCTACAATAAAATCATATTTATTATAAGGATAGAGTTCAGTTGCTTTGTAATTGATTGGCAAATCATTTATTTTACCTTCTTCATTTATTATCATCGGCTTCCCGTCCTTCGTTCTTACTATTTCAATAAGACCGCCTACATATTTTTGTAGTTCTTCCAAAGTAAAATCTTTATTGTTTTTTGGTAATACATTTTTTTCTTCTCCGTTTGATTTTATAAGTGTTGCCATTTTGTATATTATTTTATGATTAGATTCTTTGATTCGTTTTGTTTTATTACATCGCTTCCGTATTTGCTTCGGATTTCTTTTATGTCAAGGGGTTTATGATTATTGCTTTTCATTTTTTCAGGTCGGAAATACCACATTACTTTTTTTGGTGCAAACCAAAATCCCGCTTCTTTGAGTTCCTTCCTGTGTGGTTTTGTATCTCCTGAAACCCAAAGCCATGCCCCGATAAGCTCAATAACGATTCCCTTTAGGTTAATGATTTTAGAAAGGACTTCGGGATAAATGGTTAAATCCTCTTTATCTCCTTCGTGTTTAAAGCTGAACGTAGGATGGTCGCAGAAATATTCATATTCGTTATTGATTTCCTGCATGATGGCAGTATCTCCGCCCTCCCTGTCGGGATGGTGTTTTAACGCCAGTTCCTTATAACATTTCTTTAATTCCTCTATGGAATTAATGTTTTTAAAATAGTTTGCTTTCATGGTTTTAGCAGTTTACAAATTGGTATTTGGACAAAGCCACTTGATACAAATCTGTGCGGAGTAGCAATAATTCCCGCATCAAGAAGGGTGTCTAAAATTCCTTCGTTCTCGCTGTAATTTTTTATAGCGACCTCGTCAGATTGTAAAGGGTGGTCAAGTGCAACCGATGCAACCATATACGATTGACCGTTGGAAGCGTAATCCAATATAATTCCGTTTTGCCCATTTCCATATTTGGAATACGTGGCGCGTAGGGTTTTTCCTTTGTGTTTCATGTTTAAAAAGTGTTGTTTTCGTTGGTAGATGATGACTTACATTCTTTGTAAAAGAATTGCGTGTCTTGGTTTTTTTTCATTTCATTTAGGGAGGAAACATATTCCTGTGCTTCTCCTAAAGTTTCTTTTGAATCAATGACAGACTCAAAATCGTTTTCTGATTGGATAATCTCGAACATGGTTTTTTTGTTTTGGTTAATTTTTTAGTTTTTGTGTATAGACTTTCGCTATACCTCTTAAAGGAAAAAGCGAAGCGTAAAGGAATCGGGGGGCGCGGGTCGACTTAGGCGGAATCCCGCTGAAAGCGGGATCAGGGCTGCTCCGCCTAAGCGGGTGTCAATGAGGAACGCGGAATAAGTTCCCGCAGGGGTGGCAGTCTCCGCCATTATGCGCGTAGTGTCATTGACACCTTAGCCCCACGATTATCATTGTATTTGAGGTATAGAGAAAGTTTATATAGACAAATTCCATTTTCTGATTTTAATAGACAATTAATTCAGCGATCAAATGAATAAAGTCAAATGCAAGCCTGAAAATCTTTAGAGAAAAAAAATAGAAAGTGTTTTCCGTGAGAAGCCGTCTGGCAAGCCGGAAAACTCTTTCAAAAAAGTTTGGGCTTGCTTTTGACTTTATACCGAAAATATATTTGTCACGTGGAAAATGATTCTGAGATGTTACCAAATAGAGGAAAAATCGATAAAGGGACTGCGAGATCACATCTGATCTGAAGACGTTTATATTTTTGCCTTATGAAAAGAGATTTCTTATTCAGTAAATCGAATGAAATGTTTTAGCAGTATATAATTTGGTGTTACTATGAAAAATAATAATCGATTTTAACCCCTCCCACTAAAAAAACAGGAAAGGTTCTCGAAGCATTGGTAAAGCGAAAACCCGCCCCAAAAAGAAAAATAAAAAATAACAAGCAGGAACAGGAATTTCCTGTTCCA
>PLYN01000026.1 GCA_003151815.1 Bacteroidota bacterium
AATTATTAATCGAACTCAGGTTATTAACTATTAACTCAAAGCATGGATCGCCCGAAATTTTATATTTATCTTCCTATTGTATTCGCTCTTGTTCTGATTCTCGGAATTTTTGTTGGAGTTACTTTCAATCTGAATAATACTGCGGGAATTATTTCAGTTGATGCATCTGATAAATACAATAAAATAGAGGAAATACTACGTTACATCAATCAGGAATATGTTGATTCGGTGAGCGAGAAACAATTAGTTGAAAAAACGATTGTGTCCATGCTCCAAAATCTCGACCCTCATTCTAGTTACATTACGGCGGAAGAATTAAAAGCCAACAACGAACCGCTGAAAGGGCATTTCGAAGGCATTGGCATTGAGTTCAATATTGTTCAAGACACGATATGCGTAATTGCTGCAATACCAGGCGGACCTTCCGAAGGAGTTGGCATCCAGTCAGGTGATAAAATAATAAAGGTGGAAGGGAAAAGCGTGGCTGGAGTTAAAATAACCAATCAGGGAGTAATGGATAAACTGAAAGGGGAAGGCGGAACAAAGGTGAAAGTAAGTATTATGCGTAGAGGAAAACCTCAATTAATTGATTTCGTGATTACACGCGGTACAATACCCATTTATAGCATTGATATTGGGTATATGGTAAATCCAAAAACTGGGTACATAAAAATAAGTCGTTTTGCAGCTACCACCTACGATGAATATATGAATGCCTTTAACAAGTTGCAAAAGCAGGGAATGCAGCAATTAATCATTGATCTGAGAGGTAATGGAGGCGGATTCTTAAATACTGCCGTTGATATTGCGGATGAATTTTTAAGTGATGGAAAAGAAATTGTTTACACGCAGGGCAAGGCGCGACCTCGTAAGACATACAATGCTACGAGCAAAGGACATTTTGAGAAAGGGAAATTAATTATATTGATCGATGATGGCTCCGCATCAGCGAGTGAAATTTTAGCCGGTGCTATTCAGGACAACGACAGAGGTACTATTATTGGCAGACGCTCGTTTGGTAAAGGCCTTGTTCAGGAGCAAAGCGAATTTACCGATGGTTCTGCAATACGCTTGACCATTGCGAGATATTATACACCAACGGGGCGTTGTATTCAAAAACCGTATACCGATGGGTTGGAAGCTTATTATGAAGAGGAAGGCAAACGTTACAAAAGCGGAGAGCTTGAAAATGCCGATAGCATAAAGGTTTTAGACTCATTGAAATTCAAAACACCGGGAGGTAAAATTGTTTATGGTGGGGGCGGTATAACACCTGACGTGTTTGTTTCCATTGATACTATTGGCCGTTCGCATTACTTAAGTCTGATAAGTTACAGTGGATTAATAAACGATTTTGCTTTTGATTATGCTGATCGAGAACGAAAAAAATTAAAAGGATATAAAACATTCAAAATTTTTAATTCTTCTTTTATAATAACGAATGCTGTTTTAAATGAGTTTGTAATTTATGCCGAAAAAAATAAGGTTGCAAGAAACGATAAACAAATTAAAATATCAGAAAAAATAATAAAAATTCAATTGAAAGCGCTAATAGCTCGCAATATTTGGAGTAATGAAGGCTTTTTCCCTGTTATTCAGACCAATGACAATATATTGAAAAAAGCGATTGAATTGCTTCGATAAAAAACAGGATGGCACAAAAAAACCACTCTTCTCCAAATGGGGAATGGTGGTTTTTTATTTACTGTTGGAAAAGAATTAATGTTTCTCTTCCTTCGCAGGAGTAGTTTCTGCAGCAGGAGTGGTTGCTTCTGGCGCAACAGCAGCAATTGAGTCCTTAGCTTCAGTCATGCTTTGGCTTGCAGCGTTGAATAAAGAATCCATTTTAGCTTTTGCATCGGCTTCCATTTTAGCTTTTTCTTCAGCATTGGGTCCGCAAGCAACAAAACTCATTGCAGTTGCAACGAATAATAATGACAATACTTTTTTCATTTGTTTGTTTGTTAATGTTAATATTACAATCTTAAAAACAAAGGTAGCCAAAATTCAATGTCACCAAATTTGAATATAGGCTTATGGAAAATATCTTTGAACAATACAATGTTTAAAACCCCAAAAAATAAAAATTCATTTATAAAAATTCTTCTGACAAAATTTGTAGTTTTGGCAAACAATTAAAAAACAAAAATAACTTAAATTATATATTATGGCTTTTGAATTACCAAAATTAGCATATGCATACAATGCATTGGAACCTTACATTGATGCACGAACTATGGAAATACACCATACCAAACACCATCAGGCTTATGTAACAAATGTAAATAATGCTTTGGCTGGTTCTGATGCGGATAAATTAAGCATAGAAGAAATTTGTAAAAATATTTCTAAATATCCTGCTGCTGTCCGCAACAACGGTGGAGGGCATTATAACCATTCGTTGTTTTGGACCTTGATGGCACCAAATGCAGGTGGGGAGCCTACGGGAGACCTAGCCGCAGCGATAAATTCTGCTTTTGGTTCTTTCGAAGAATTTAAAAAATTATTTGCAGCTGCCGGAGTGACTCGTTTTGGTTCTGGTTGGGCTTGGTTAATCGTTAAGGATGGAAAATTAGTGATTAGCTCAACACCTAATCAAGATAACCCTTTAATGGATATTGCCGAAGTGAAAGGAGTGCCTGTATTAGCTGTTGATGTTTGGGAGCATGCTTATTATTTACATTATCAAAACAGACGCCCTGATTATCTTCTTGCTTTTTGGAATGTAGTTAATTGGGTTGAGGTAGCTAAATTGTATAAAGCGGCTTTATAATAAAATATCAATTAAATCTCATATTTGAGATTTTAAAAAATCTATATTTACATTAAATCTTAAAAGGGGACGAAGCAATTCTCCCCTTTTTTATTAGCTTATTGCATGAAAGTTGGTTTGTTTTTTGGTTCGTTCAATCCTATACATGTCGGACATATGGTATTGGCTAATTATATGTTAGAATATACCGATTTGGAATATATTTGGTTTGTTGTTTCACCGCACAATCCATCCAAACAAAAAAACACACTTCTTGATGAAAAACAACGCTTACAATTAGTAAATCTAGCCATAGGAGATAACGCAAAACTTAAGGCGAGCAATATTGAATTTAAACTTCCACAACCTTCTTATACCATCAATACATTAACTTATATGAAAGAGAAATTTCCTAAATATGAATACGCTCTTATTATGGGTTCTGATAATTTGGAAAGTTTTCATAAATGGAAAAATTGTGAAGAGATCTTAAAGAACTACGAATTATATGTTTACCCTCGCCCCAATAGCGATGGCGGAAAATTTAAAAATCATCCCAAAGTAAAAATCATCAATGCACCTTTAATGGAAATTTCTTCCACAGCAATTCGCCAAGCGATCAAAGAAAAAAAAGATGTTCGTTATTTTATGCCGGAAGCCGTTTGGAATTATTTAAAAGAAATGCATTTTTATGAAAAATGACAATTTTAAAATTCCATTTTAATCCACGTATTTTTTGCTATTCTTATTGAAAAGTCCTATTTTTCTTTTCAATAAGACTTGTAGCATCAATATAATCAGAACATATAGAGCTTCGCCCTTTTAATTTGTTTTAATGCGCTTTTATTTGTTTTTAACCTTATGGTTCTATAGAGAGGATAAAGTCTGGGGGAGGGCGCATTAAGCGCATTAAAAATTTTAAGATTAAATTATTTTTAAGATTTGCGATAATTCAATCAATTTATTCATTTTTTTATAACCCAATTTGTATTTTTAGTATTTTAATAAAGATATATTTTGCATCAAAAATTAATCTTTTATCCATTCGTATTTTTGTTATTATCTCTATTTGTTTCACATGAAACAAAAATGTTTTTGATTTATAGAATATATTTATCTATAATTATTTCAATGAATATTACAAATCAAAAGTTCATTTCTAGAAAAGTAATGTTTCACGTGAAACATTACTCTTTCTAGAAATTCAAATGAATTATTTTCCTTTAAAAAACGAATTGTTTAAAAAATTTTTGATATAAAATATGTCAATTATAATCAATTTTATATTTAATCAGTCCTTTAAATATTGTCATAAATTAAAGAATATATATAATTTTGACATGCAAAATATGGCCGTTGAGATAAAAGGATTATATTTTTTTGGAATAGTAGTAATTTCGCCAAATTTTATGATTACAATATGTTTTTGTTCCACGTGAAACAAAGATAATTATCTACCTAAATAAACCATTAAAATAGAAATATCTGATGGGGTTATACCTGATATTCGGGAAGCTTGCCCAATGGTTCGGGGACGAATTTTGGAGAACTTTTCGCGTGCTTCAGCAGATAAAGAAGTTAAACGTTTATAATCAAAATCATCATGTAAAACGAGGCCTTCTAATCGAGTTTGTTTATCAGCTATTTCATGCTCTCTTGAAATATAGCCTTCGTATTTCATTAAAATTTCGGCTTGCTCAATGCTTTCGGCATCGTATTTTAGAATAAATTCTTCTACTTTCGGACAGTATATGGCGAAGTCTAAGAGGGTAATTGTGGGGCGTGCTAATACTCCAAACATTTTAACTTTTTGAGTTATAAGGGCAGAACCAATTGCTTCCAGAGCAGGATTTATTTCTGACGGGTCTATGCTTTCCGTTTTGAAATATTTTATGATCTCAGCAGTTTGTTTCTGCTTTAAATTCACTCTGTCCAATCTCTCTTGCTTGGCCAATCCCAATTCAAATGATCTTGGAGTTAAGCGAATGTCAGCATTATCCTGACGTAACAAAATGCGATATTCTGCACGTGAGGTAAACATGCGATAAGGCTCTTCCGTACCTTTAGTTACCAAATCATCAATTAAAACTCCGATATATGCTTCGGAACGTTGAAGGATAAATGGTTCTTTTTTATTGACTTTTAAATGTGCATTCATACCTGCCATCAAACCTTGACAAGCAGCCTCTTCATATCCTGTTGTGCCATTAATTTGTCCGGCGAAATAAAGATTTTCAACCAATTTTGTTTCAAGTGTTAATTGTAATTGTTGAGGTGGAAAATAATCATATTCAATGGCATATCCGGGACGAAACATTTTCACATTTTCAAATCCCGGGATCTTTTTCAAGGCTTTGTATTGAATATCTTCCGGTAAAGAAGTAGAAAAGCCATTCACATATATTTCAATAGTGTTCCAGCCTTCCGGTTCAACAAAGATCTGGTGGCGTTCACGTTCCGCAAAGCGGGTAATTTTATCTTCGATGCTTGGGCAATATCTTGGTCCTTTTCCTTGAATACGTCCTGAAAACATTGGTGATTTTTCGAACCCTGTTCTTAATATCTCATGAACATCTTCGTTTGTATACGTCACGAAGCATGGAATTTGACCTTCAGGTCCATTTTTATATGCATCTTTACGTTCTACTTTATAGCCAAATTGATCAACGTTTAAATAAGAAAATTTGTTGGGTTTTTCATCGCCATGTTGCACTTCCATTTTGGAGTAGTCCAACGAACGACCATCAATTCTGGGAGGCGTTCCAGTTTTCATCCTTCCTGCTTCAAAACCCAGTGAAACCAATTGTTCCGTTATTCCGGTAGAAGATTTTTCACCTGCTCTTCCGCCCCCATATTGCTTTTCACCTAAATGAATTAATCCGTTTAAAAATGTTCCATTGGTTAAAACAACTGACTTTGCCCTAATTTTAATGTCCATTCCGGTAATAACACCACACGCTTTCCCGTCTTCAATGATCAATCCTTTTACCATATCTTGCCAGAAGTCGAGATTGGGCGTGGCTTCCAGCATCAATCGCCATTCTTCAGCAAATTTCCATCTGTCGCTTTGTGCTCTAGGACTCCACATTGCAGGGCCTTTGGAGCGGTTTAACATTCTAAACTGAACAGCGGTTTTATCGGTAACAATTCCTGAATAACCACCCATTGCATCAATTTCACGAACAATTTGTCCTTTAGCAATTCCTCCCATGGCAGGATTGCAACTCATCTGTGCGATGGTTTGCATGTTCATGGTGATCAATAGGGTAGAAGAGCCCATATTGGCAGCAGCAGCAGCAGCTTCACATCCGGCATGACCGGCACCAACAACTATAACATCGTATTCTTTAAACATTTTTTTTATTAGTTGTTAGTTATAAGTTATAAGTTGTTAGTTATGAGTATGGCACTAACCACTAATAATTAACCACTAACAACTGTTGTGCAGCATCAATTCCGGCATTTGGTGTGAATGGAAATTTGCATTTTTTTAATGCAGTTTCTATTGCTCCAATGGTGCCAAGTATATCGGTTTGGTTGACGGACCCCATGTGTCCTACTCTGAAATAAGGTTTGCTGTCTTTCAACAAACCTCCGGCAATGATCACTCCGGCAGCAGATACAGCAGAAATAAAATCAGTTCCGGCCACATCTTTAGGCAGATAAACAGCGCTTAATGTGTTCGCTGCAATGGCATCATTAGCAGGAATTATTTTCAGGTTAAGCGCCTTCATTGCTGCGCGAAATGAGGATGCAATAGTATTGTGACGTTTGAATCTTTTATCGATTTCTTCTTTTAAAATAATTTTCAAACTAACTTCTAAAGCAAAAACTAAATTTACAGGAGGTGTTCCAAAATAAGAAGGTTTTCTGCCTTCGTAAGCTTGCATGATAGAAAGCCAATTCCCCCAGTCGGCATAATAATTTCCAACAGGAGTTTTTCTGTTTTTAAATGCTTCCATTGCTTTTGGTGAAGCCACTAAAAGAGCTAATCCGGGAGGAACGCCAACAGCTTTTTGAGATGCCGTTAATACTATATCAATACCCCATTCTTCTTGTTTTATTTCTTCTCCGGCAACGGAACATACGCCATCCAATATCGTTAACACATCATATTTTTTACCCAACGCGGCAATGGGTTGAGGATTAATTTTTACGCTGGTTGATGTATCCACATGTGTAAATGTTAAGAGCTTATATTTTTTTTGTTTCAATGCATTTTCAATTTCTTCGGTGGTAACAACGTTACCAATTTCCGGTGTAAGAAGATCTACTTTTGCCCCATATCTTTTTAATAATTCTGAGAATCTGTCACCAAAAAAACCACTTGAAATGACAAGTGTATTATCTCCCGGTTCTATTAAATTAGAGCCTGCCATGTCCATAGCAAAGGTTCCGGTACCGCCGACAATGAAAGGTTGTCCGCTTGGACATTGCCAAACTTTACGCATCATTTCAATGCAACTCCCGAATGATTCAATAAAATCGGGTGCTACATGACTGGTAGTCGGTTTGCTCATCATGCTTAATACCGCGGGTTCAAATTCTATTGGGCCGGGAATCATTAATAATTTTCTGCCTTTCATAAAAATAGTTGTTAGTTTTTATTTGAAAAAATGTCAGGCGACAAAGGTAATTTATTTTTGTTGTGATTGCCATACAATGACACTCAATAATGCACCAATGATTGGAGCTAAAATATATATCCAAAGAGTTTGGGTGTTGCCGGAAAGTAGGGCAGGGGATAGGCTTCTGGCCGGATTCATGGACGCTCCAGAGATTGGACCCGCAAACATTGCTTCCAATAAAACGGTTGAGCCAATTGCAAGTCCTGCCATAATACCAATTTCTTTCGAGCCTTGTGAAGTAGATAAAATTACAAGCATTAGAAGGAATGTTAAAATTATTTCTAAAACGAAAGATTGCATAGCAGATCCTGTTGGAATAGTTGAACCTAAATTTATGTTTTCGGGGAACAGAAATTTTAATATTGTTGTAGCTAAAAAAGCTCCAAGAATTTGAGAAGCAATATAAGGCAACACTTCTTTTTTAGGTAATAGTTTTGCTGCCCAAAAACCGATGGTAACCGCAGGATTAAAGTGTGCGCCGGATGAATTTCCAAAACTGTATATCATGGACGATACAATAAGTCCGAATGTTATTGCAATGCCGATATGTCCTATTTGACCATTAGTTTGTTCATTAATAATAATTGCACCTGTTCCACAAAACACTAGCGCAAAAGTTCCTGTAAATTCGGCAATGTATTTTTTATTAATGATCATACTAAAATGGTTTTATTTTTTTTAAAGGTTTATAAATGTTAAGGCATAACCTGCTAATGAACCAATTAAAACAACCAAGGCGCTATTCATTTTTTTAAATCCAAAGGTGACTAACAAACTTGCAATTGCAATTAGAATAGTGCGCCAATCGGTAATTGCATCTTTACTCATTTGATAACATACGGTAATAATTATTGCAACGGAAGCAACATTAAGTGCATCTAAAAATGTGGAAAACAGTTTGGAGTTTCTCATTTTAGTTACAAGTGGATTCAGCAAAGCTACAAATAGAAAGGAAGGCAGGAATATTCCGATTGTAGAAACGACAGCTCCTGTAAAACCATTTATCTGGTATCCAATAAATGTTACGGATGAAAATAAGGGTCCGGGTGTAAATTGTCCAACAGCAATCGCGTCTATTAATTGTTGTCGGGATAAAATTCCTTTTGTCACTAATTCAGCGTCCAAAAAGGCAAACAGAACATAGCCACTACCATAAAGAATTGCGCCTATTTTTAAAAAGACAAGAAATAAATTAAAATTGGTTGCAGATATTAAACTTGTATTTGGAATTTGCAGCAATGAAAATGGGATAACGTTTTTTGTATTTGTTTTGAGATCATTATTTTTAATTGTGGTTAAAAGTATTGCGAAAAATCCGGCACCAAAAAGAATAGCTATTTCATTGAATTGAAACAGGGCAAGTATGAATGCAATTATTCCGATAATTGCTAATTGAGTTGTTTTAAGAGATTTTTTAGCAAGAGGAAAAATGGCAGCAAGAATAATGGCAACAATGGCAGGTTTAATTCCATAAAGAAAAGGTTGTATTTGCGGGAGTTGTCCATATTGTTTGTAAAGCCAGGCAAAAAATCCTGTTATGATAACCGCGGGTAAAATAAAACAGATTCCGGCAACAATTAAACCTTTCCATCCGGCTCTTTCACGTCCAATGTGAATAGCCATTTCAGTGCTATTGGGTCCGGGAATTAAATTAGTAGCACCAATTAAATCAAGAAAATGTTGTTCGGTCATCCATTTCTTTTTGACAACTACTTCATCTTGCATCATGGCAATGTGAGCAGCCGGTCCGCCAAAGCCAATGGTGCCGAGTTTTAAAAATAACTTAGCTACTTCTTTCAGATTATTCTGGCTCATTCAATTGAAAATCAAAAATCAATAGCAAGTATAAAAATTATTTTTCTATAAAATTATGTGCAATAAAAATTTTTTCATAATTATTCTTTGTTTTTTCTGAAATCTAAATGAGTATTCCAGGTTAATTGTAAATAACATTGATTGAACCAATTATTACCCCCGATATTCCAAGTAATATATAGGAGCCCTAATTCTATTTTATTCTTCGAATTAATTTTTTTTCCAATCCCTGCATAAGCCCAATTTTCGCCATATATAATACTCGCTCCGCTAAACGTATTAAAAAATGCTTCCTCGTAAGCAGAAAAATACCACTTATCGTTTATGGGTGTATCAATTCCAATTAAATATCTTACCCGATGTGTAAAAGGAGTTTCATTGGTAATTTTGTTTTGAATGAACCTCCCATCGAAACGTAAGCGATGCGTCAAATTTATTTTTTTAACAGAGTGTTTGTATTTTGCCTGAATATAAAATCTGTTTTCATTTACATAATTATCATAGATCACATTCGTCCTCTGATAAAGATAACTTCCGGTAAGTGAAAATTTAGAATTCACTTTGTAGGTCAAAGCCTGTTCTAAATATAGCAGATGAAAAAAAGCATCTTTAGAAACATCAGGCTTTTGAAAATTCGCGAGCGGAAAAGCAGCAAAGTAATATAAACTGTAATCAAATTTATTTGTAAGTGTTCCCGAATGGTCAAGGGTCGGAAATAATCCTCCGACATAAACACTCTGTGCTTTAAGAAAACTATTAGAAAGCAGTAATAAAACTATAAAGCCTTTCCTCATATATTTTCTGCTACAAATTTTTGACAATACACTTTAATCATTTCCCTTACTTCTCGAAATTGCTGCATTATCTCTTCTTCTGTACCTGTTGTTTTTGCAGGGTCAGGAAAGTTTTGATGAAATTTCATTGCTTTCGTAGGGAAGTATGGACAACTTTCTTTTGCGTTGTCGCAAACAGTGATTACAAAATCGAAATCGATGTTAAGATATTCATTGATGTTGTTAGAAGTATGTTTTGAAATATCTATTCCGTCTTCTTTCATAATGGCGATCGCTTTTGGATTTACTCCATGTGTTTCTATTCCGGCGCTATAAATTTCAGCTTTGTTATTTGCGAAATGTCGTAAATAACCTTCGGCTATTTGGCTTCGGCAACTGTTGCCGGTGCACAATACAAGTATTTTTTTCATTTAAAAATGTTTTTTTTAAAATAGCGATTCAAATTTTGTTATTCCCATCGCAAGGCCTTCGACAAGCTCAGGCTGACCGTGCGCGAGGTCATATTGAGATTGTCGAAATATGTGCGTAAGCTTTTTAGCAACACCCTCCACCGGGAGTGCAACAGGCTTGCTTCGTATTTAGTTCCGATAAATTTACTTTCAATTTTTCCGGCGGGATACCACAACTATCGCTGGCTAAGCAGTTAGTGTGTTTTGCGGTGAGCAAAAAGTTTTCCCCATTAAATTCCAAACCGTATTTTCCAATTGTTTCCGTTTGATATTCTACTTCAATTTCGAGATCTTCATTTCCTAAAACTTTTTCGGAAAGGGCAAGGATGTTGAGTAATTTTTGAGGAGCTAAACGATGATCGAAATCGTTTGCTTCCCATAGTTGAAAATTGATCACTTTTTCATTGCGAACCGTTCCGCCACAATCAATAAAGTTTTTAGTAATAAGTCCAACTTCAGTAACATGAAAGTGTTCGGGAACAAATGTTCCGTTAGGAAGTAAAAAGTTTACTTTGCTTATTGTATTTAGTTGTTGTTTGATTTCTGATAGTTTCATTTGGTTTTGGATTATTGTAAGGTAAAATTAAACCACATAGGAACATAGGTTTATTATTTGTAAAGGTTTGCATAGATTTGAAGCAACGCTTCAAAAGCATAGTCGCCCTTCGGTCGAAAATAAATTATGTTAAAAATTTATTTTTCTCTATAGCTTCTTAACTATGTTTCTATGTGGTTAAGAAATTTTATTTAATTCTTCATTTTAAATTGCGTTTATCTGACATTTATAATTTACAACAATTGTTTTTCTTTTTTTCCAACCTGTTGGAGATCTTTATAAAATAATTTTGAAATTTTTCAAGCACTTTTTCGTCGATGCAATAACAAACAGAAGTGCCTTCGATGGTTCCTTTAATTAGTCCGGCGTTTTTGAGTTCCTTTAAATGTTGTGAAATGGTAGGCTGTGCTAAGGGTAATTCGTTAACGATATCCCCACAAATACAAGTATCTACTTTTAATAAATAGTCGATGATGGCAATCCTTGCGGGATGCCCTAAAGCCTTAGCAAGGATGGCAATATCATTTTGTTTTTCTGTAAAGTGTTCGGTTTTAGTCGCTCCCATTATTAAATTATTATATTGCAATATTACGATAAATAATTGTATAAAATAAATAATTTTGAATAAGGGAGCTTTCCCCTACTTTCAGGGGGTTATTTATTACAATATCGTTTCATCACGTTATACGACTCAATCATGCCCAACTCACCTGCTTTACTGAGGTCAGCGCAGCCCTTTTCAGCTTCTTGTAAAAAAATGAGCATTAAGCCTCTGTTGAAATACGCTTCAGAAAACATTGGATCGGCTTTCAATGATTTAGAAAAATCATCCAATGCTCCCGAGAAATCATTCATTCTCATTTTTACATTTGCCCTGTTAAAATATGCAAAGGTAAAATCAGGATCTAGTTTTAACGCTTTTGAATAGTCGTCTATCACTTGGTTGTAAGAGTTGTTAGGGTTAGTTTGTTGCTGGATATTATTCTGCACATTCCTGTTAACACTTGTTTGTGGAGTTTCTGTATCAAAGGAATGCATGAGTTCAATTAATTTAAAATAGGTATTCGCTCTACTAAAATAACTAATTGCCATATTGGAATCAATGGCAATGGCTTGATTATAATCGGCAATGGCATTGTTGTAATTTTCAATGGAGCCATACAGAATTGCCCTGTTCATATAAGCAGAAACATTTTTTATGTTTTTATTTATAAGAGAATCCTGCAAATTAATTCTTCTCAACACCTTTTTTCTATCCACACTATCGGAAGTGTTAATTAAAGTAACAGGCTCATTATAATACTTGCTTTTGGGATCATATATTTTTATTTTTTTGCTTCCATCAGGAAATAAAGTGATATAAAAAAGAGGTTGGCTTTGAATATCAATGTGATTATTTTGAATCTTTACCTGAGCATCGTTCTGATTGTCGAAATCATTACTCAGCGCTGTTAATTTCATTAAGCGAACTCCTGTATGGAAATTTATACTATCATTTTGAGAGTATGTTTTATGTCTTAATAATTCAGATTTTTTATAATCCTCCATTGAACCTTTTGTATTGTTAAGTTCTTTTTTAATCAGGGAGCGATTATAATATGCATCCGCAAAATCCGGAAACAATTCGATGGCTTTACTAAAATCCGCTAATGCGCCTTTCTTATCGTGCATTTTATATTTCAACCCTCCTCGGTTGTATAAAGCATTAATATTATTGGGGTTTAACAGTAATACTTTGTTATAATCATCCAACGCTTCATTCAATTTATTGGTATTACCTTTCAGTATGGCTCTGTTAAAATAAGCGGAAGAATTTTCAGGCGAATGTCGAATGACTGTATTAAGATCTGTGAGAGCTTCTTGAAATTCTGAGTTTTCCATTTCAAGTATTGCACGTTGAGATAATGCAGCACTGTTGGTTGAATCGAGTTTAAGTACATAATTAAAATCACGCAAAGCAGAATCTTTTTTTGAAAGCGCAGCCCAAGCAATTCCTCGTTGTATGTATGCATAGGTATTTTTTGGTGTTTTACTAATGGCAGTATTAAAATCCATAATTGCATCGCCATATTGCATCAAACCTGATTTTGCCGCACCTCTCACAATATAAACTGTTTCATCTTTTAGTCTCAGCAAAATAGCCATATTACAATCTTTGATCGCTGCTTCATATTGATTAAGAGTTAGAAGTGTAATGGCTCTGTTAATATATATTCTTGTATCCAGATAATTTAATTCAATGGCTTTTTCATAATCCTTTAAAGCGCCCTCGATATCGAATAATTTGTCCCTTGTTATTGCTCTCTCAAAAAATAAATCTTCCAGAAATGGATAAATTAAAATGGCTTTGGAATAATCTTCATTTGCTCCGATATAGTCTTCCAGTTGAAATTTAGCGATTGCTCTATAATAATATCCTACATACAATTCAGGTTCTACCTGAATGGCAATGTTTAGTTTTTCAATTGCTTCGGGAAAATGACCCCTGCTTAATTCATACCTGCCCAATTGCAGATAACTTCCTCTCATCTGTGCATTCGCAGTTGTAATAAAAGAAAGCAGTAAAAGAAATAAGAGTATCGGGATTTTATGTTTAGACATCTATGGAATAATCATCATTGAACTAAATTGAATTTTTTGTTAAGGCGTGTTTTTGTTTTTTACGAATTTATATATTTCCACCCATATTACACTTACAAAAGCGATACCAAAACATAGAATTAAATCAGTAATTGGGAGTTCGACAAACTCGAATAAATTCCGGATAGGAGGGAGGTAGATCGAAAGGAAAAGAACGATCAAAGATATTAATAAAATAATGGGGATTAATTTGTTTTTATATTGAATGGTAGTTAGTATGGAATAATAGAATGAACGGTTTACAAGTGTAAGAAAAAGATTACTGAATATTAATGTTGAATATATTATGGTCCGCACTTCTGCTTCATTATGATTATTCATCATAAAAAAATAACCAATACCAAGGCACCCTGAAGTGATCGCTAATCCTTGAAAAATGCTTAAAGCTAATTCCTGAAAGGAGAAAAAGGTAGTACTCATTTTCCTTGGGGTTTTCAACATTGAATTGCTTTCGATGGGTTCATTTTCAAAAATGATGGAACAGGTCGGACCCATTATTAATTCAAGAAAAATAACATGTATCGGTGAAAAAAAATCGCTGAACTTCCAGAACAATACCAATGGTAAAGCAACTATGAGGATGATCGGTATGTGGATGGAAATAATGTATTGAATGGCTTTTTTTAAGTTTTCATAAATTCTTCTGCCTAGCGCAACAGCGTCCACCATGTGTGAAAAATCATCGTCCACCAAGATCAGTGCTGATGCTTTTTTAGCGATCTCGCTACCGCGCAAACCCATTGCAATGCCAATATGTGCTGCTTTAAGGGCAGGGCCGTCATTCACACCATCACCGGTCATCGCAACAATTTCTCCGTTTGCTTTTAGTGCTTCGATCACTTTTAATTTAGCATCCGGAAACATCCTTGCATAGATGTTCACATTGCTTACTTTTTCTCTCAACTGTTGCTCATTCATTGCTAAAACTTCGTTTCCAGTTAAAACGATCGAGCTGTTCTTTAAATGGATCTGGCTGGCAATTGCAGTAGCTGTTTCAGAATAATCGCCAGTGATCATTTTTACATTGATCCCTGCATTGTAAAATTGTTGAATGGTATTAGCCATATTTTTTTTAGGAGGATCGTAAAAAGCGATTAGGCCAACGAATTCAAATTCGAATTCTTGTTGTGATTTGGGTAAATTTTTTAGTTCCCGATTTGATCTTGCAACCGCTAACACGCGAAATCCCTGAGAAGCAAATGCTTTGGCTTTATTTTGAATGTCTGTTTTTTGTTCGGCAGATAATTTACATTGATTCAAAACCCCTTCAACGCTTCCTTTACAAGCAATGATATGTATCGATTTATTATCGCTAAAAACATGCGTCATGATTGGCGGTTTTCCACCTAAAGGATATTCATGTACAAGTGAATAATTAGGCCGCATATCTTCCTTTACAACCGATGAATACGCCTTGTGGATGGATCTCTCCATGTTATCGAATGGGTTGGTTTCAGATGCCCACATGGCATATTCTAACACCAAATTAAAATTTATTGGCTCCTTCGTATAGTCGTAAATTTTATTTTCAGCTGTATCATAAATTGCTGAAAGTTGCATGGCATTTTCGGTGATAGTGCCAGTTTTATCAGTACAAATGACAGTAGCTGCTCCTAATGTTTCCACTGTGTATGGAGTTTTTGCAATTACCTTTTTCTTGTATAAATGATAAGCGCCAAGTGCCATGAACGTGCTAAAAGCAACAGGAATTTCTTCGGGCACTACTGACATTGCCAGCGTTAAACCCTGCAACAATCCGTGTAAAATACTTTTTGATATGTAATAATTGAGTGCCCATACAATGATAAATTCAACTACTCCAATTGCGATCATGTAACGCACAAAACTTTTTATTTGCTGTTGAAGTGGAGTTTGGGTTATTTCTATTCCGGCTAAGGATTGTCCGATCTTGCCCAGAGAAGTTGTTTTGCCAATGGCGGTAACCAGGGCAATGCAGGAGCCTGTCATTACCATCGTTCCTTGAAAAATAATGTTGTTTGGTTCTTGTAAGTCTTTCGTAACAGACAATGATTCACCTGTTAAAATACTTTCGTTCACAGTAAAATCATGCGCCTCTAAAATATTTGCATCAGCTGGAATTACATTTCCATCTTCCACGGTTATTAGGTCGTGCAGAACAATTGATTCAAAGGGTATTTCGAATGTTATTCCATTTCGAATAACTTTTGCGGTAGGGCTGGAAAGTTTTTTTAATTCATCAACTGCATTGCGACTTTTATTTTCCTGATAAAGCGAAATGCCCGATACAAAACATATTGCGACCAGCATAACAATGCCTTCGTTGTATTGACCAAGAATAAAATAAACAAGAGCTACAAAAACAAGAATTACAAACATTGGCTCCAGGACAATGTTTTTTACAATTTCCAAAAATTTGTTTTGTGTTTCGGCTTCTGTAGTATTTGAACCGAATTGCTCGCGGTTCAATTTTACTTCTTCATCAGATAATCCTTTGAAATTTTGGGAAGCCATTACTTTGTTGATCTGTTATTAAATTTAATTGTAATTCGTTCATCATTTATTTTACGATCTTTTTATAAATGATCGAATTATCCCTAAAAATAAATGTGATAAAATAAATGCCGGATCCAAGCGAATTGGTGCTGATAAAATTGCCTTTAGCTAGTTCTGAAATTAGCAATCTCCCTTGTGTATCATAGATATTTATTTTTGAAATTGGCGTATTGAAAAGAGTAGAAAAATACAAGATATCATTCACCGGGTTAGGATAAATAGTAAGTTGGTCGTTGTTTATTATTTCATCAACACTAACAGTATTTATATTTACACAAGCTGATGTGTCGGAACAGGTATTCATTGTAATAATTACTGCGTAATTTCCATTTGTTGTTGCTGTATAATTTTGATTTGTTGCATTTGCAATATGTAAATTGCCATTGTTACAATTCAACCATTGATATGCAGCTCCATTTTGATTTGCAGTAATGATAACCCCATTTAAAGTAGTTGTTAAATTTGGTAAAGTATCAATATTAACAGTTATTGCAGCGGTATTGGAACAATTGTTCGCGTCTGTTCCGGTAACAGTATACGTATCGGTGGATGAAGGAATAAAACTTATTCCTTCCATAACTCCGCCTGTCCATGAATATGTATTTGCGCCACTACCTGTAAGCGTAGCCGAACTACCCTTGCAAATAGTTCCTGTGCTTGCGTTAGCGATAACAACAGGCAAAGAATTTACATGGATATTTATTGTAGCGGTGTTGAAACAATTGTTCCCATTCGTTCCTATAACGGTATAAGAATAGGGCGATGAAGGAACAAAGGCCATTCCATCAATAACTCCGTTTGTCCATGTGTAAGAGGCCGCTCCGCTTCCGGTAAGTGTGACCGGATTTCCTGCACATAAGGTGTTGGCGCTTGAATTAGCAGTGACCGTTGGTGTAGGTAAAGTATTTACATTAACAATTATTGTATCGGTATTGGAACAATTGTTTACATCCGTTCCTGTAACAGTATACGTATTGTTGGATGAAGGAATAAAACTTATTCCGTCCGAAACCCCGCCTGTCCATGTATAGGAAGCTGCTCCACCTCCGGTAAGTGTAACTGAAGTACCTGCACATACCGATGCTGCGTTTGAATTAGCAGTTACGGTAGGTAAAGAATTTACTTTAACAACCACGGCTTTGCGTGTTGCACTTGCTGCGCAGGTGCTATCCTGTGCATAATAAGTGGCGTCTGAAAATAATGCAGGCGTTGTGTAATTTGCGCTACCACCAATGTAGGTGCCGCCTGTAGCCATGTTGTACCAGCCTAATATACCTGTGCCGGAAGAAGAAAGTGAAGCTGTGTTACCATAGCAAATTGTTTTATTTGATGCTGTGGGTGCGGCGGGCGGAATACAGGATGTAGTCAGTGATCCTACTTTCATGCCATTACCAAAACTTGTTACCCACATTTCGTTTTGATTGAAAGGATTAAAAAATACTCTTTCCGGTTGGCGAAAAGGATAACTGTTAACGACAGTCCATGTTGGCGTGGCAACATTCATATCACTACTTATCCATAAGCCTTGTGTTTCTGTTGTTAGATATGCCTGATTAACATTTTGCGGATTGAACGTGATGGAAGTAGCTCTATCAAATTGAGAGGCCGTAAGTTTTGTCCAGGAGGTACCGCTGTTGATGGTTTTGTATAATCCTCCTAATCCATTTGGCGCTCCACCCCATCCGCTGAACACGGCAACATACCAAGTATTTTGGGTGGCATCGGAAGGGTCTATTATAATATCTTTTGTCCAATAATGCATCCCTGTGTCACTTATATCGGTCCATGTGGTATTGCCGGGGTCGTACACAAATACCCCGCTGCTATTGGTAAAGGTGCCACCTGAATTTCGTCTTCCTGAAAAGGTACAAACCATTTTTCCATTGTTCAACACCTGAATACAAGCGGGATGTCCTTCTGTACGCGGAGGGTTCGCTAATTTTGTCCAGGTGGAAGCTGCTCCTGCAGATAAATTATTTGTCATATAAATACCTCCCACTTGTGAGCCTGCTGTGCCACCATATTGAATCACGGAAGCATACATTCTATCAGCATTATTGGGATCGATGGCGATCCAAAAAACAGGATGACCGAAAGAGTGCAAGGTTGTCCAGTTAGCGCCGTTATCGGATGAAAAAACAATTTTACCATTCGCATCCGCTACATCTAATTGCGCATCGGCCAAGCGTGTACTTTGATACATATCATGGATATTGGAGCAAGCGCCATAAAGTGTTCCGTTAGGCGCTTCCTCTACTCTGTATAATGAATTGACAGAAAATCCATTGTAATTAAAACTCCATTTATTGCCGGTATCTGTACTTCTGATGCAACCAATATCGCTAAAAGAAGCGATCATGTTATTGGCATCTTTCCAATGAACTTGCCAGCAAGTTGTGTTTTCTAATCCAATGCTTTTATATGTTGTTTTCGTAGGCGTATTGGTTCCTGCAGCATGTTGATCTGCTGTATCTACATACGCTTGTTTCCATGTAATACCGCCATCTGAGGTCGACTCTACATTGCTATAACTGCCAAATAATACTTTGTTGGCATTGTTGGGAGCAACCGTTATTCCGAAACACGTTTCGCTCCAACTCCAGGCTTTATCGCCGCTTGCGCCTTCCCAGCCTGTAATTATATTTGAATTATTAGTGGTGTTAAATACTTTGTTCCATGACGTTCCCGCATTGATTGATTTATAGACTAAAGGACCACCGGATGCATTGTCCTCACCACCTAAATAAATAGTATCGATGTTGTTTTGCGCCATGCCAACATACATAATAAAATCATTGTTAAAATCGATGCCCGCTGATTTTGATACCCAGGTGCCGTTATCATTATCCATGGTATATACACCTTTTGCAAAAGTGTAATAATCCCAAGGCATAATGCCATTGTAAACATCAGCAGTATTTGCTGTGATGCATGTAAATTTTGTAGTAGAGCCACTTTGGGCTCCGGCAAAACTCCAGATCATTTGTCCGGCGGGAATACCTGTTGTTGTTTGAACAGCAAAATTTGATCCGGCATTGTTTGATGTAATTAATCCGTCATTCGTTCCGATATAAATATTATTTCCTTCCCAAAAAACGCCACCCATAATTAATCCTGCGCCGTTGTTTGCAGCGTGTTTTACGAGTGTGAAGGAGGCCCCACCATCATTTGAAAATAATATATCGCCATAAGCTCCGATCAATAATTGAAGAGGGTTGTTGTAGTTTGCGCTCATGGTATAAATATTACCATACGTGTTTACATCGTAAGCGGAAATGTTATTCCAGGTATTACCACCATCCGTTGTTTTTACAGGATACCCTGTGTTTCCATCGTTATAGCTGCAATACGCGATCTGAGGATCGTTTGTAAATTCATACGTAGAAGTATTGAACACTTGCAATTTGGAGTAATGAATTTGCGAATAAGAATCTCCAAAATCAGTGCTATGAAAAAGTTCACTCATATCGCAACTCACATAAAATTCATTATCGTTGGCAGGATTTATTCTGGGAAAAAATAAAGCACCACCTCCGCCAATACCTTTTGGGGAAAAGGATGTTGGCTGTGAAAAAACAATAAAACTCAACAACAACAAAGCGATAGAAAATATATGTTTCATGTGGTTTATTGCATTTAAATTTCAGTTTTTTCGTCATCCTATTTTGCAAACATAGGATGACGCGTTTGATTTTGTCTAATACTGTTTACTTATTTTTTGCAAAATAATTTGCTTCGTATTTTTTAAATTTTTCCTGAAGATTAAATTTTTCTAATTGAGGTCGGTCTTCTATTGGTTTTGCCATAAATTTAAATGCATCGAAAGCTGTTAGTTCAGGAATTTCTTCCATCGGAATATGTCCGGCGTTATCATATAATATTAACTCTGCTTTGGGTAGATCCGCCTGCCAAAATTTTAGCGTTTCTTTATATCTCGACCATACATCTTGTTTGCCCCAAACCATTAAAACGGGTCGGTTTATTTTTTTAACTTCTCCTGCTATCGTATTCGATTTACTTAGTTTGTAAATATTCTCAAATGCTTGCATAATGGCTCCCCTGTTGCCTTCGCGTAAAGCAAGTTCCCAATATCTATCTGCGACCAGTTTTGTTATTTTTGACTTGTCAGAATATAGTCTTCGCAAACTATCTTCAATAAAAAAGCGAGGGAACACCAAATGTTTTATCAGAAATTTTGCTCCCGGCAAATTGCCTAAAATGAAAATATAAGGCAATGATTGATTGTACGCAATGGTATCTAAAATAATTAATTTATCGACTCTTTTCGGATTATGAATGGTGTAGTTCCAACCATAGAAACCGCCAAGAGAATTTCCTGCAACAAAACAATGTTCCACATTTAATTTATTTAAAAATTTATCAAGAAAAATATTGGTAGCAGGAGCTAAATAATCTTCATTTTTTTTTGGCCCAGTAATACCAAAACCCGGCAAATCCAATCGGATGATCCTGAAATTATCTTTCAATTCATCATACCAGCCATCCCAAGTAAATAGTGATGATACAACTCCATGCATGAGCAGGAGAACGGGTCCGCTTCCTTGATCTTTGTAATGCACATTCAGTCCATCAATGTCCATGAATTTTGAATCGGCGTTGCAATATTTATCTTTTAATTCTTGTACCGGTTTGGAACGTATTGAAAAGTCGAAGAAGTTTAAAAATCTATTATCTGCCATTTTTATTTTTTTGTTTTATTATTAAATTATAGTGTTTGCATTTGCGTTGTTAAAATTAGTTTTTAAAAAATAAAAAGCAATAAAATAAAAAAGCTCTTCGACTGTATTTGTCGGAGAGCTTTTATCAGGTTGATAGTATTTTTTACTGAACTATTAATTTAGCGAATGAGGTTTCTTCACCTTTTCTTACTCTAATAAAATAGATTCCTTTCGCTACATTGGAAAGGTTAATTTCTTTTTGAATGTCTTTAACAGCGCCTAATTGTTCCAGCAATACAATGCGTCCATCCAATGTTAAAATAGTAATTTCAGCATAACCCGGTTTTGTATCTTTTAGCACGACGAAGAAAATACCATCCGTTGGATTCGGATAAACTAAAAGGGTTAAATTTTCTTTTTCATTGTTAACGATACCTGTGCTGATACAAACGCTTGTGGTTAAAGTCATTGTATCGGTGGACACACAGCTTGTGCCGGCATCAATAATTGTGTAAAGCATATGAACAGTTCCGGCGCCAGTAATTGATAATGTTACGTTAGCGGCTGTCTGATTGCCGACAATATGTGCAATTGTACTTCCCTGAGTAGACCACAAGTGTGTCCATCCAGGCGCGGTACTTCCGCTTATTTGAAAAGTTGTATCCCCAACGCAGGCTGTGCGATCTGGTCCTGCACCAGCGCCAATCGCAATGTTTATTTTAGCACTGGAAACGCATCCGTTTGTTCCGGTAATTCTCCATACAACAGTTGTTGTACCTTGTGGCAGTCCTGATACCTTAGTAGATATGGCAGATATAGGAGTCAATGTGCCTTGTCCGCTACTGGAAATCAACCATACGCCCGTTTCGCCAGTAGCAGGAGTGTTAGCATTTAAAGTAAAAGAAGCTACTGTACTGCAAGACGACAATGTAGAAGGGCCTGATATTAGGGCAACTGTAGGTCCGGAGTTTACGATAACTGTAAGCGAGTCTCGGCTAAAACAGTTACTTGCAAGGCCAGTGGCTCCTAATGAAATGGTATAGTATAACTTATAAGTTCCTGCAACATTTAATGCTATCAATACAGTATCATTATTTGCATTTGGAACAAAACGGATATTGTTTGTATTAAAGAAAGTAACACCTGCTCTTGACCATGCGGGAATTCCAAAATGTGCAATACTTCCAAATAATTTGATCGTGTCGCCAACGCATCCCGTTACATTATTACCTGCAACTGCTGTTGGAGGAGGGCCAACGGCAATTGTCATATAATCAGTGGCAGTGCATACGCCATCGGTTACCTGCCATCCTAAAGTATTAATTCCTGCTGAAAGACCTGTAACTGTGCCTACTGTGTCCAACGTGGTTGTGACCGAACCTATACCGGAGCCGACAATAAACCACTCGCCTGTTCCAATAGTCGGTTTATTTCCTAACACAGTGAAGGTAGTTATAGAGCCATCGCAGGATAACTGGTCAATGCCGGCATTCACTGATAGTGCGGGTTTTATGGTGATCGTTAAAGAATCACGTTTAGTGCAGGGGCTATTAAGGTTGGTGGCTCCAACAGAAATGGTATAATACATTGTATAGATCCCGGCAACTCTTAACGCTACTTTAACCGTATCGTTATTGGCATTTGGTACAAAACGAATATTGTTCGTGTTTGATCCGTTAACTCCGGCTCTTGACCATATTGGTGAACCTGAAGTCGCTATACTTCCATATAAAGTAACTGTATCGCCCACGCATCCGGTAACATCGCTGCCCGCAATCGCCACAGAAGGGATGTTGTTGGTAGATATAACCATTACATCAGTGCTTGAACATGCAGCATTTGAAACCGTCCATTTTAATGTATCGATTCCTGCGATGTTAAGTCCGGTAACTGTAGATATTCTGCTTGTTGGATTAGTGATAACGGATGTGGATGAGTTCGTCCCATTTAATTTTGACCACAGACCTGTGCTTCCGGATGATGCGGCTGTGGCTCCAAGCGTAACCGTTTCGCCTAAACAGATTGTTTTATCAGTTCCTGCATTTGCCGGAGTTTGGGCATTCAGAATAATAATTTTTACAGTATCTCTAATACCTGTGCAACTAGCCCCATCGGTAATAGTCCAGATTTCCGATATTGTTCCTGCGGTATTTAGCGCGGTAACAGTGCTTGTAGGACTTGCAGGACTTGTTATTGTTCCCTGATCCCAAAAATTCAATCTGGACCAGGTTCCTGTAAAGCCGGTTGGCAGTGTTGCAGCATGTGTTGCGATAGATCCAGCGCAGACTGTGATATCGGCACCGGCATAGATCCCAGCAGCAGGGCATTGAGCCTTAAGGCTTAAACCCGTTGTGCAAATTACAAGGAGTAGTTGAAGTGATTTTTTAAACATGGTTAAGATTATTTTAAATAATTGATTATTAAGTATTTCAGTAAAAAGATGGTAAATATATAGATTGTTTTATTACAAATGCAAGGATTCAAATCATGCGTTTGATCAAAAGAATTTTTTTAAAAAGTTTTTTTTGATCCCTTTGTAACTACGTTACAAAATGGTACACGGAAAAAAATAAAAAATGGTTGGGTGAGGAGAGATTTTAATTCATTATTTGTAATTTTGTAGTTCAATGAAGGCAATTCAAAAAATCTCGTCTGTATTTTTAGTAATAGTTTTGTTACTATCAAGTCTTGGCTTTACCGTAAACAAAATGATTTGTTTAAAAAGCGGCAAAATTAAAATTTCATTAACGCATGTTAAAAATTGTTGCACAGAAAAAAAATCTCCCTGGTCTACCATAAAATCCAACTGTTGCGATCTAAAGAATTCCTCTTTTAATTTAGACGATTTTAACGCTTCTCAAAAAGTAAACACTCCTTTTGCTTCTAGCGCTATTTTACCTATTTGGCAAAACAATTTTGTATCAGAAGCATGCTTAAATAAACCTTCACAATTATCTTTTGCCGATCTTCCTCCGCCATTATACGGCCGGCAATTACTTTCTTTTATTTCCATTCTCATCATTTAATTTTCTTTTTTAATTGATCGATTTTATTTTCGATCAGCAGATTTAATTGTGCATGAACATGCATCAATTTTAAATTTATTTTAAAAAGAAAAAATGAATATTCATTTAAAAAACATTTTTGTTGTTTGCTATTTTATCCTTTTTTTTATTTCTCCTGCCTTATCTCAGCATACGATGGGTAAGGTTCTTGGAATAAATGACAAAGGCGTAAAAGAAACTTTGCCCGGAGCAAATGTATATTGGCAAGGAACCACCATAGGCGCTTCTGCAGATCTGGATGGAATGTTTCAGCTTCCGAATCCTGATACAATTCCTGCAAAATTAATTATTAGCATGGTGGGTTTTATAAGCGATACGATCACTGTGAAACAGAAAGGTCAAATGGATCTGCTCATTGTTTTGAAAAACACCGTTACTCTTAAAGAAGTTAAAATAGAGGCCCATCAAAGCAGCACCACCTATTCTACTTTTAATCCTATCAACACTGAAATAATCAGCAGCAAAGAATTATTGAAAGCAGCTTGTTGTAATCTTTCAGAAAGTTTCAGCACCAATGCTTCCGTAGATGTTTCATTTACAGATGCTGTTTCGGGGGCTAAAAAAATTCAGATGCTTGGTTTGGATGGTGTTTACACACAAATATTATCTGAGAACATGCCGATGTTACGTGGCTTATCTTCAGCGTACGGATTGAATTATATTCCAGGAACATGGATAGAAAGCATCAGGGTGACAAAAGGAACAGGCTCGGTGGTGAATGGTTACGAAAGTATATCCGGACAAATTAATCTTGAATTTTTAAAACCAAAGGAACAAAAAAATCGATTTTTTTTAAACATGTATGGCAATCAAAAAGGCAGGGCAGAGACCAATTTTTATTATGCGCCAAAAATAAATGAAAAGTGGGGAACCATTTTATTTTTACATGTAAGTGAATTAGGAATAAAAAATGACATGAATAAAGATTCGTTTTTAGATATGCCTTTAACGCGTCAATACAATATTTTTAATCGTTGGAATTATCACAACCAGAAAAATTTTGAAGCTCAGTTTGGAGTAAAAGCATTGGTTGAATCACGGCAAGGCGGACAAACTAATTTTAATTATTCAACTGATCGTGGTACAACCAATGCATATGGAATAGGCATTAAAACAAATGCTTTAGAGTACTTCTCAAAAACAGGATGGATGTTTCCTTCAACACCGTATAAAAGTATCGGGCTGCAAACTTCAGGTAAATGGCAACAACAGGATATGTTTTTCGGATTAAGAAATTATACGGGGCAGCAAAAAAACTTTTATGCGAATTTGATCTATGCAAACATCATTGGTAATACCAATCATAAATATAAAGTAGGGACAAGTTATTTGTTGGATGATTATTCCGAAAAATACAACGACTCTGCTTTTTCAAGAACAGAAAGCGTTCCGGGAGTATTTGCAGAATATACATACACTCATGCGGATAATTTTTCTATGGTTGCTGGTGCAAGGGAAGATTTTCATAATATGTTTGGTGCACAATTTACACCGCGTTTGCATTTGCGTTATAACATAACAAAATCAACCACTTTACGATTGTCGGGTGGGCGAGGATTTAGAACTTCCAATATATTTGTTGAAAATCAATCGGTGCTTGCAAGCTCCAGATTGGTGGTGGTGAAAGAAAAATTACGTCCGGAAATAGCGTGGAATTATGGTATAAGCGCCAATCAAAAATTTAAATTATTTGACAAGGAAGCCTCATTGAATGTGGATTTTTTCAGAACCGATTTCCAAAATCAGGTGATCGTTGATTTGGATCAAAATGTAAATAAAGTGGTGTTTTATAATCTGGATGGAAAATCATTTTCCAATAGTTTGCAAGTCGATTTTGATTATACTCCCATAAAAATGTTTGATATTAAATTGGCATACAAATGGTATGATGTGAAAACAACGTACAATCATACGTTGCTTGATAAACCATACGTACCAAAGCATCGCGTGATGTTAAACCTTGCATATTCAACATATATGGAAATCTGGAAATTTAATTTTACTACGAATTGGTTAGGCATAAGCAGGTTGCCAAATACATCATTGAGTCCGGTGGAATATCAATTGCCAACACATTCAAAGAGTTATTTTTTGTTCAATGCGCAGATCACAAAAAAATTCAGCAAATTTGAAGTGTATTTGGGTTGTGAAAACATTATGAACTACACACAAAAAAATGCCATTGTTGCACACGATAAACCTTTTGGCAGTAATTTTGATGCGTCGATGATATATGCACCGATGGATGGAAGGATCGTTTATGTGGGATTGAGGGTGGGGATAAAATAAAGTAAAAAAGGGGAAGTCAAAAATCAAAAGGAAGTAGACAGTAGGCAAATAATCAATAGAAAAATAAAAATAAAATGAAAACAAAAATCAAAAAAAGTATGTTCATCGTATCGGTGATGACATTATTTACAACAGCTTTAAAAGCACAAGAGCCGACGGTAGCAGAGTTAAAAGTAAAAACATCTGCAGTATGTGAAACATGTAAAGAAACGATAGAAAAAGCCTTGGCTTTCGAAAAAGGAGTCAAAAAGTCGAACCTGAATATCGACTCTAAAATTGTTACTGTTACTTACAATCCTCAAAAAACAACACCTGAAAAAATTCGTTTGGCAATTTCCAATGCAGGCTATGATGCGGATGAGGTGAAGGCAAATCCGAAAGCATTTAAAAAGCTTCCTAATTGCTGTAAAAAAGAATAAGGAGTTCATTAGCGGGGCGAAAATTTTGTAGTTTTACTAACGTTTTTTCATTCTAGCATTTAATCATTCAATCATTTACTCATGGCATTAATAAAATCCGTTAAAGGCATCCATCCCAAATTTGGTGAGGACTGCTACCTTGCAGAAAACTCAACGATTGTTGGTGATGTGATCATGGGCGATCAGTGCAGCATTTGGTTCAATGCGGTGATTCGTGGCGATGTAAATTCTATCCGAATGGGCAATAAAGTGAATGTGCAGGATGGCGCTGTGATACATTGTACGTATGAAAAAACAAAAACCATTATTGGGAATAATGTATCTATTGGTCACAACGCGCTAGTACATGGCTGCACCATTCATGATAATGTATTGATTGGAATGGGCTCTATTGTGATGGATAATTGCGAGATAGGAAGTAATACCATTATTGCAGCTGGCGCTGTTGTGCTAGAAAATACAAAGGTAGAATCGGGCGTGATTTATGCGGGTGTTCCTGCAAAAAAAGTGAAAGATATTAACCCGGAATTAATTCACGGTGAAATAAACCGAATCGCGAATAATTACTTAATGTATAGCGGCTGGTTCAAAGAAGAGAAATAGTTGGAATATGATCCCCGAAGTAAAAATTACGCTGTCAGTTCGAGCGTAGTCGAGAACTAGACCACTGTGGATCAACGCATCTCGACTCCGCTCAATCAATGTCGTTTAGTTAAGG
>PLYN01000009.1 GCA_003151815.1 Bacteroidota bacterium
ACATTGTTCGAGCGGAGTCGAGAACATGTGAGGCCTTATAGAATTATTATTGAATAAAATTAAACACCTTCTTATTGTATTGAATTTTTCCTTAATCCACATTAACAACCAATAGCTTTGCCCGATCGTTAATGGATCTGTCGGCAAGGCCGGTTAATTCTTTATCGTGGGTCTCTTCTTCTACAAGGGATTTTTTGAGAATTTCGGTTATTTCTTTTTGATTGAGTAAGTCGGCAAATGCGACAAGCGTTCCGTAGTCGGCAATTTCAAAGTGTTTCATACATTGAACAACAGAAACTAATCCTGCTTCATACACCTCTATATTTTCACAATTTTTAGACAAGTTCAATCCTCTGTCAATTAATTCTTTCATAGCCTTACATTCAATAATTTTTTTAGGCTCTCCTAATTTTTCCAAAACGTCCTCCAGGCGTTTTATATGAAGTTCATTTTTTTCAATAATTTTTTTATTGAGTTCTTGCAATTCTTCCGATCCAATTTTTTTAAACAACTTTTTAAATGCGGATTGTTGTTGCTTTTCAGCGCTATACAATTCTTTAACCTGTTCGCTGAAAAGGTCGGGTAGATCATAGATTTTTTTCATGGTTATAATTTTTTGTATTTGTTAGTATTATTAAAAGAGTGCAAATGCGTCCATATATTGGGAAGCAAAGATATTTTCAAGAAGGAATATTAGAAATGATGACAGTCAAAACTGTAATGGATTTGCATCAACGGATTTGGTATGTGAAGGTTGGAAATAAAAAATGCCACGCATTATGCGGGGCATTTATGTTGCGGGCTCAAATTTACCCTGTTCGAACCAAACTTCCTACGAAAACCCTAAAGAACTTAAGGAAGCCCAAATTCAGCGTTTTTTAGCCGATTTAAGGGCGATAAGTCACTTCTGTAAGGTGTTTAGGGTTGGTCAGAAATAGTCGCTGTTAACGCCATTGACGGTAATTTTAGCGTAAATTCTTGTTCTAGGTGAAAATCGCAAGGAATAATAGATGAGGGCAAAAAACCATGTTTTGGCTTTTTGCCCCTAAATTAATGCCCCCCTTTTACTAAGCCGTTACCGCCTCTTTACTTTCACTTACTGTACGATTCTTTTTTCTCATTGATTCTCCCTTTAGCTCCAATCGGTGGGATTCATGAACAATTCTATCGAGGATAGCATCCGCTACTGTTTGCTCGCCAATTATATCGTACCATTTACTTACAGGAACTTGGGATGTAACAATTGTTGAACTCTTTCCATGCCTATCCTCAATTATTTCCATCAACATTGCACGACCCTGCGCATCTAAAGGTTGTAATCCAAAATCATCTAAAATTAAAAGGTTTTGCCTTTCTATTTTCGCAATTTCCTTTATATAAGAGCCGTCTGCTTTAGCTATTTTAAGTTTAGCCATCAATTTGTTAGTATTGTGATAAAGAACCTTGTATCCTAAACTACAAGCTTGGTGACCTATGGCAGAAGCGATGTAGCTTTTGCCAATTCCGGTGCTTCCAGTAATAAGAATGTTTTCAAACTTATTTATAAAAGAGCATTCTCCAAAACGCATAATTTGATTTCGGTCTAAATTCCTGTCGGTATCAAAATGAAATTCCTCTATTGAAGCTTTGTATCGGAACCGAGCATTTTTGAGTTGTCGTTCTATACCACGGTTCCGTCTATCGTCCCATTCTGATTCAATTAGGTTAGAGATCATTTCATCCGGAGTATAGTTTTCTGTTTTTCCGGATTCAAGGCTTGTTTTGAAAGTCCTGAACATGCCAAAGAGTTTCATTTTACGCATTTTTTCTAGTGTCGATGTGTTCATCTTTATTGTTTTTATGGTTAATTACTGTTTTATTTATAGTAGTCTTTGCCTCTTATATTATTATGTTCCGGCATTTTTAATTGTTCATTTTCATCGTCATCATGTTTATCCAATCCTTTCTCCAATATTTTTTGGATGGTTTTATAATTGTAAATACCGTAACCTAAAGCACGCTGACAAGCCTTAGTTAGTCTTTCATTCCCAACTCTTTTTGCAAAATTCAATACTCCCATACATAATTTGTAAGCTTGTTCCGGATGCTGTTTCTGATTTAGAATTTGTGAAATATAAAGTTTGACATCTTTATGTATTTCATCAGCCCATGTTATAAAGCGCTCAGGTGTCCACTCACTTACAAAGCGAAGATTGGGAGACAAATGTTCTTTATCCGTTGTATAATCATAATGAATCCGTAATCGTTTGTGCAATGCAATTCGGTCATAGTTAAAGAATATCTCAACGTTGTAGCGAGAGAACATCACCTTGACTTTTTTTCCTATAAACTGATATGGCACACTATAAAAATGTTTATCTACATTCAAGGAAACGTGCCCGTTTGTCATAACTGTAACGAATAACTGTTTTTTAAATTCATAACGTAATGTTGGTAATGGCAATAAAGTAGCTTTTTCGATTTCTTCAAATTGTTGTTTCCTGGTATATTTTCTTCCGGTGACAATTGTGTTATTGTGATTTTCTAAACATATAAGGATTGCTTTATTTAATTCTTCTAAAGAATGAAATCTTACATCTCTTATTTTTGCATAGATGCGAGTGTATATAATCTTTATAGCAATCTCTACTAATGCCTTGTCTTTTGGTTTATAGGCTCTTGCTGGTAAAATGGTTGTATTATAATGCTCCGCAAAATCGGCAAAGGTTTCATTTATGGTTGGTTCGTATTTACTGCTTTTTGAAACGGCAGACTTTAAATTATCCGGTACAATTGCCGCAGGAACGCCTCCATAATAATGTAACGCATCTTCACATGCTGAAATAAAATCTTCTTTTTGTTGACTCATTACCGCTTGAACATAAGTAAGCTGACTTGATCCAAGAATTGCTACAAATACTTCCACTTGCGTCTTATCACTAGTTTGCTTATCAATTAGAGTTAGTTTTTCACCTGCAAAATCTATGTATAGTTTATCTCCGGCCTTATGCTCCTTTCTCATAATTGGAGAAACTCGTGATTTCCATTGGGAAAAGTGCCAACTAAATTGACTTTTTCCAACACCATCAGGGTATTTGTTTTTGTATTCTTGGAATAATAGTTTAATTGTTACCCCATTACGTTTAAGTTCCTTATCTATATTTGGAAAAAGGCTATAAAGTGTTTTAAGTTTTTCATTTGCCGGATTTTCTTCCGGCTTTACAAAAAGTTCTTCCAGGTCTTTATCACTCAATTCGTTTATTTCTGCGAAACTCAATTTACTCGCTTTAAAATCTTCGATTATTTTCTTTAACGTCTTACGAAGTATTCCGGTTTGAACAATTATTTCAGACTTGGTTTGATTTTGCGTATGTAAACGTAATATATGTCTTATGTTGCTCATGCCTTACTGAATGTTTTACGATGCAAAAAAACTGCGATAATTACTAGCGCTTTCCGCAAATAGACAAAAAAGAATAAAAAAGGATAGTTTGGGACAGTTTGGGCTATTTTAGTAAACCTTTTTTCAGTTTAATTGAGGTGAATCACCTCCGGAATTCCGAGTTTTTCAAATATGATTTTCATTTGCTTTGGACTATAGAAACGGCCTACTCTTGGGCCGAGTTCCTTTTCAAATGGAGTTAACCATGTTTGTAGACTTTTTGCACTTATTTCATACAATTCAGCTACCTCCTTCTTGGAATAAGCTTTTAGCTGAATTTTGAGTGTTAAAGATTCCTCTTGCTTCATGTACTTTTTCTAGCAAAATTCTCGTTTTTAACTCTATTCGTTTAAAGTTTATTGATTGGCGCACAAAAACTCGTTTCTTTTTTCAGTAATTTGGCAACTCGAATTTATTCAACCTAATGGCCAAAAAGGAAAGTCAAAATATAGAATATAAACAATCATGGAGAGATGAGTTTTTGAAGACCATCTGTGCTTTTGCAAATACAATTGGAGGAACTCTTTATATTGGGATAAACGATAATGGACAGGTTGTGGGAGTTGAAAATGCTAAAAAACTGTTAGAGGATATTCCTAATAAAATAGTTGATCTTCTTGGAGTAGTTGCTGAAGTTAGCCTTAAACGTGAAAAGACTAAGGATTATATTAGTATCAAAGTAAAACCTTATGAGGCTCCTATTTCATATAAGGGAAAATATTATCTGCGATCAGGAAGCACCACGCATGAACAAAACGGAGCAGAACTTCAAAAATTCTTGTTAGAGAAAAGTGGATTGTCTTGGGAATCTGTTATTGAAGAACGTGCAAGTCTTAAGGATATTGATTTGGCAACTATTTCTAAATTCAAGAAGCTTGCTGCTAAACGATTTCCATCGGCTACCAAGGAGAAATCAGTTTCTGCTCTTTTAGAAAAATTACATCTACTTGTTAAAGGTAAGCCTACACGGGCTGCAATATTACTTTTTGGAAAAGACCCGCAAAAATTTTACGTAAGTTCTTATATAAAAATTGGACGCTTTAAAGATCACGCTACTTTGATAAGTATGGACGAGGTCTATGGGAATTTATTTCAACAGGCCGAAGAAACACTTGAAATTTTGAAGAAGAAATATCTCCAAGCATCTATTAGTATAAAAAAGTTACATCGTGAAGAGGAACTTGAGTACCCTGAAGTTGCTTTAAGAGAAGCTATTGTTAATGCTATTGTGCATAGAGATTATTCTGCCGTCCATACACAATTTAAAGTATATCCGGATCACCTTTCTATTTGGAATAATGGTGAGCTTACTCAAAGATTAACAGTAGAAAAGTTGAAGAAGAAACATTCTTCTTTTCCTAGAAACGAATTGGTAGCTGATGTTTTTTATAAAGCAGCTTATATTGAAGCTTGGGGACATGGTACGGTAAAGATGGTGGATGAATGTAAAAAGGCAGGTTTGCCTGAACCTAATTTTGAAGAAGAATCCGGTGGAATGCTTGTTACTTTTAGAAAAGATGTTCTGACTGAAGAATATCTTCAAAAAATAGATTTGAATGAAAGGCAAATAAAAGCCGTGTTATATATCAAAGAAAAAGGAAGTATTGTCAGTTCCGTTTATCAGCGTATCAATGCTACAACAAGTAAGACAGCAACAAGAGATTTAGTGGATTTAGTTACCAAAGGAATACTAGAAAATAAAGGAGGAGCTACTAGAGGAGCAATTTATATGCTAAAAAAAGATTAGGACATTATTCGGACATTTAGGACATATTTGAGACATTATTCGGACATCAAATTAAGCAATTACAAAAACCACATCTCCGGCCTCACTAATAATACATTTTTTACCATTAAAATTCTCAACTAAACTACATCCATTATAAAAGGGTTCAGCAGAAGCAAAACGGTTAAGATATAAAGCAACACCTCTCTTATTAATGTGAAACCATCCGGCTTTATCTCTAGCGGTAGCATAGCTTTTATGAAAAACACCTAAATCTTCAAACCTTTTATTATTAAGATCTTCTCCTTTAGAATTAATATGTTTCCAACCATCTATCCCTTTAACACAAGCGCACCCTTCTTTATAATCTCCGGCATAAAAATATTCCTCCGAATAAATTCTTCGCCCTGAAAGGTTAATATGAAAATAGTTGTTGCTAAAATCACGGACAACACATTTATCTTCTTGATAATTACCAACCCAAGCATAGCATTCGCCATACAATCTTATTCCTTTATCATCAATATGAAACCACCCATCTTCCCCTATTACAGCAGCTCTATTGCAATAGAATCCAAAGACTCTTTTGTATCGCTCTTTATATAGTTGCTCTCCATTAATATTTATGTGATACCAACCTTCTTGATCCTGCACTGGCGCAAATCCCGGAGTATGAAATTTTAGTGCGCTGATAAATGTTTTATTAAACACTTTATTTCCTTGGTAGCTAAAGAATGTACCACATTCTGATAGTTTTATTTCTTGCCAATTCATGTTTACTCGATTTTTAATATTATTCCGGATAAATATTTTACCCAATTATCCTTTGTATAAACAACTTTATTCAAACAATAGTGATAAAAAGCTATTAATGAATCATGGGTAATAAAAATAGTTAGCCCATTTTCATTTGTATTTTGTCTAATAAATTCTGTCATACTTTTTTCAAAGGCTTGTGCAGAAGGTACACCGGGGATTGCTTCTCCAAGCATAAATCTTTTATACATTTCATCAAAACTGTATTGCAAAAAGAATTCTCCTGCTAATTTATCATCTGCTATATGAAGTCCCGGATCACCCAAAGCTTTTGTCTGATGGAAAGTTATATTTTGTCCATACCCTTCCTTTAAAAATGTCGCAGTTTGAACACACCTAGGAACAGGGCTTGTAAAGATGCGGGTTATCTTATGTTCTTTCAGACTTCCGCCAAGCAGTATTGAATTGTCAATTCCTTTTTTGTTAAGTAGAATTTCATTTCCAAAAGAACCATCGGGTATTTTATCTCTATCTGCGTGTCTAATAATCATTGCTAACTTAGAGTTTGCAGGATGTGTTTTTATTTCTTCAAGTATTTTCATAATGGTTTACGCATATTACAGGTTTTACATAGGTTTTGATCTTTATAATTGGCAACAAGGTCTTGATATGAATCGCCGGAAATAATTTCTTGTAGAGTTTGATCCTGAATGTTCCCAAAGTCTCCCAATTTATCTCGCTCCTTATCAGGCGCACAGCAGGGAGATATTTTTCCGGTAGCAGAAATCCATATTTCTTTTTTTAAGAATGGGCAACCATAACTTTTTGGCACTTCTTTTTTTTCCATCTCCTTAAGGGCATAAATGTTTTCAAGCAAAACTTTTTCCCCATTTGGTCTTCGGTGTTCATTTGCTGCGTTATAAGCCTCTTCAACGTAAGCATTCCATTTTTTTATACTTGATGAATCTGCCTTCATAGATAGTTTTTTTATTTCATCAAAGTGTGCCCATAAATGATGTCCTTTCACACGATCAACATCAAGGTAAGCCGCCAGTTTTATAATTTCTGCCAACTCATGCATATTGTTTTGCATAAAAGTTAATTGAAAGGTTACCCGGCAGTAATTGCCTCCGCTTTTGAAATGTTGGTTTCTGTATGTAACAAATTGCTTAACATTATCTACAGCGTTTTCAAAATCAATTCCAACCATTATTTCTTGAGATGTTTCTGCGGTTGATCCATTCCAGGATATTTTCACATCGGTCGTCTGTGGCACTATAATTTTAGCCCATTCAACAACCGATTTCTTTGGAAATGTTCCATTAGTTGTTAAATTGATTTTTATTTGATGCTCTTTGGCTAAATCATAGATTCGTTCAATCCCCTTATATAAAAGCGGTTCTCCCATTGTTGAGGGAATAATTTCTCTAACTCCCATTTCTTTTGCTTGCTTGAATATTTTATCCAACGATTCGACAGGCATTCTCCTTCGCTTTACTCCTGTTTCTTTATAAAGAGTATCAATGTATTTACTAAATTGACTATGCTCTTCACACATTGTACAACTCAAATTACAATCTTCTGGATTTGTATCTATTGTAATTCTCCAAAGAGAGTTTTTGGGTTTTTGTAATCTCTCATAAATATTTTGCAACTCTTTGCAATGTTGTTTAATTTCAGGGACGCTTCCATTCTCTGAAAACAAATAACCTCGCTTTCCAAAATCAATCATCTTACTTTTGTTTTCAATTGCCCATTGCATTTGTTCTGATAGACTGTTTGAATTTCGATGTTCGAATAACAACCCATTTATTTTGTGATCTACATATTCAGCCATCCCACCGTAGTTCGCAGTTATAACAGGAATATGACAAGCCTGCGCTTCGTGAATTACCAATGGCGAGTTTTCGCCCCAAATTGAAGGAACAACAATGCAATCTACCTGAGAGAACACTTCATCAGCGAGGTTTTTATTTACATACTCTCCTTTAAATTCAATTGGAAGCCCTAATGATTTTGCCTTTTCAATTAATTCTTTAGTGGCTCTTTGATCTTTCCATCCCCATATTTTTAAAGATGCGTTTCCTTTCAATTTTAAAAAGGCTTCAATTAAAATATTGACTCCTTTTGCCGGGATATGCGTTCCAATGTAGCCGAACACAAAGGTGTCAGTTGTTTCTTTTTTTTCTGTCGGTGTTAAATATTGCAACGGGAAACCATAATCCAAATAATGAATTTTATTTTCTTCAACTCCAAACTCTTCAACATATCGTTTCTTTAAATATTTAGATGGTGTAATAAATAAGTCCACTTTATTAGTAATGCCTTTCGTTTCCTGCATTCTATTTCCAATCCAGTTGCTCCAAAAAGAAACATCCGCTTCTTTGTTTTCGTCTTGCCCTGTGAAATAAGCATTATAACAATTGGTCGCACATTTAGTATTCTCTTGTTTGTCGCACAACTGAAGATTATTAGGGTTTCCGAAGTTTCTCTGTAGAAACTGACCACGAGGACACATTAGCCAAAAGTCGTGCAAGGTGAATACTATGGGTATGTTTTTGTTTTTTAATACATCTACAAATCCTGTAGAGAGATGATTTAAATGTCCAATGTGAGCAACATCCGGACTAATTTCATTTAATAGATTTAAGAAAATGGAATCTAACTCATTATGTCGAAAACCATCTTTTCCTTGAGCCATATTAGCTAAGTAAATTACAAGGTTTTCATTTATGTGCTCTTTACGAATTGTAAAATCCGGCAGGTATGGATTCTCTTCCCTTGTGAAAACAAATACCTGATTACTCTTCGATAACTCTTCGCAAATGGATTGACTATAAACTTCCGATCCTGCATTGTAGAAGGGTGGATATCCATGAATGATTTTTATTATTTTCATTTAACTTGTTTTTTAAGCTGAATCGAAATTAGTTTTAAATAGTATATTTGTATATCATACGCAATTATATACAATGAAACACGCAAATACATACAAATTAAATTACACAGATTTACTTAAAAATCAACCGAAGAACCGCAAAGAGATAGTGGAAAGGCTTGATAATTATCTTCAGAATCCGGGGAGGTTTTCAATATTGCTATTAGGGAAACGGGGAACAGGAAAGTCTTTTTGGCTTGATAGAATCCAAAAGAAAAACTTAAAAATTTCTTACTCAAGTGGAATTAATTATATCAATTCACGCTTAATCGAACCTTCCGTAATTGCGATAAATAAATTGTTATCAGAGTCAAACAAAAAATATCTTGTTATCGAAGATGCTGAAAGGCTTTCTCATACAGTCCAGGAATTATTGTTTGAAGCCTTGTCAACCGGGAATGGGAAGTATGGAATTGGCACGAAGAAGTATGAATGCAGAATAATTTTTACTTCATCTTTTGAAATAAAATATTTGAGGGATACCGAAGAGTACTTGATTCACAAATTCTTTGATCGTATTTCTCAGCTTGTTGTGGAGCTGCCATCATTTACCGATGCCCACCGATCTGTATGGAAAGACTTTATTGCCACGTGGGATAAAATGGAATTCCAAGAAAAGAACGATGTTCCAAGTACTCTCTTACAAGTTTGGATCGAAAAAACATCTCATTTATTTCATGGGAATTTCCGTGATCTTGATAAAATTGCTATTAATTGGCATCAATGGAAGCTAACTGGCCTAAAAGAGCAAGAGATTTTAGATAGAGTTAAAAATGACTTTGATAATTACTTTCATTTTCCGGAGCATCGGGTTGATCTTTCAAACGCGTATCATATTGAGGAAGGTAAAACCTACGATCAACTCTTACATGATTTCAGAATGCAGGTAAAGGATTGGGCAAAAAGCAAGTATGGCACTCTTAGGAAGGCTGAAAAAGACCTCGGAATAAGTTATAGAACAATGGAGAGGTGGTAACTATCTTTTTCTCTTCCCCTCAACTAAAGACATTGTATAGTCTTTATAAGCGTCTTTAATGCTGTTAAATATCTTAGGTTCATAATCATTTTTTGATTTATGAATACTAGAGGAATGATTGCTTTGCCAGTTTTTGCTTAAATCAATATCAAAAATATTTGCTAATGATTCCACGATTTTCGTTATTTCTCCTTTCCCATTATTGATAAATCCAGAAGAGTGTAGTCCATAAATTAGTTGAACAAATTCGTTTCTATTTTCTCTACTTCCTGTCCATTTAATTAAAGCAGAATTATTTATAGATGCCTGCGCAGCTTTTTCATTTTCAACCTGGATTTCTTTTGTTAATGAAGGTAGAATATCACTTTTAATGAATAGAACCCTTAAATTTTTCTCTATTTCCTTAAAAGCCAGAAATCGGATAAAAAAATGCTTTAGTTTCTTTGGGTTCATCACAAATTCCCTCAGTTCCTTTTCTTCATCGCTGATATAAATCGGCAGAGATACACCGTTGACGACCTTTCTAAAATCTAACTCATCTTTGACGTCTTCGCCATAAACTTTGCGAATAAAAAGTAGGACTTCTTCTACGTTTTCTCCTCTTTTATAATAGGTTACAAAAGTATCGACCATTTTCTCCTTGTGTTCGCCTGCAACCTGTATTACATTTAAAAAGGCAAATTCTCTTTCAATTTCGCTCCGGACAAATTCTTTATCCTTTGCTTTATTGTATCGTTTTTCAATGTTGCGCTCAACCATTATACTATAACGATTAAGCAATTCTTCAAATGTCTGTTTCATATTCAATTCTTTAGAGTCGGCACAAAATAACAAAAGGTCATTGTCAATTTCCGTCAAAAGGTATATATTTACTTTAAATACAGGCACATGAACGATCAGGCAAAATTTCAAAGGATGTTGGAAATACTTATGAAGTTATCCGGCAGTTATGGATATAGTGTTAAACAACTTGCTGAAGATTTTGAATCATCCGAAAGAACCATATACAGATACTTGACAACTTTTAAAAATGCCGGATTTCTATTAGATAATCACAATGGGTATTTTAAAATAGATAAAAAGTCTCCGGATTATAAAGACCTGAGTAAGCTAATTCATTTCTCGGAAGAAGAAGCACACGTCCTAAGCAAAGCAATTCATTTAATTGATGATGAAAGCAAATTCAAGAATGATTTGTATGAAAAACTGTATGTCCTTTTCGATTCGGACAAGGCGGTAAATAAGATTGTGAGGAAGGAAAGTTCCGAGAATGTTATAAGTCTAAAAGGAGCTATCAAAAACAAGGAGCAAGTGATTTTTCATGGATATAGATCATCTAATAGCGATAATATCCGAGATCGGCTATTAGAGCCATTTGCCTTCACATCAAATTATAACTATGTATGGTGCTACGATATCGAGGCTAAATCATCTAAAACTTTTAAGGTTGCCCGGATTAAAGAGGTAAAAATAACCGATAAGAAATGGAAGAGCGAGAAGCATCATAAACGCAATGAAATTGATGTATTTAGGATTGGTGGGGAGAAAACTATTCCGGTAAAACTCACATTGAGTCTTATGGCTTATAATCTTTTACTAGAAGAATACCCTCTATCTGAAAAATTTTTGATGAAAAGCAAGGATAATAAGTACATATTTGACGGATGGGTCTGCGATTTTAATGGTGTAGGACGGTTTGTACTAGGTATGATAGATCAAGTGGAAATAATGAGTCCAAAAAGCTTAAAAGACTACCTAAACAGTAAAATAAAGAATAAACGATTCTAATTGACGGAAATTGACAAACAGCTGATGTAATTTTGAACTTAGCAAAAACAAATGTTAACCTTTAACTCCATAAAAGAACTTATCAAAAGCTTGGATTGGTCGAAAGACCTTCTATCCGAGATGTTTGAGAAACGGAATTCCTTTTCATATAAATATGAAATGGCATTGGAAATTTTGGAGGAAGATAGAATTGAAAAGCTAATCGAAAAAGAAGTTCTCCGGAGGAATGGTGCTTTCCTTGAGATAGACGAAAAATACCTCCAATTTTTTGAGTTGGTTTTGGAAGTGAACGAGCAGGTAAGCACGGCATTTATTCATGAAAACATCCAACATGTAAAAGAAAGCATCAATTATTATCTAAAGGAGAGTGGCTCGGATAAGCAGTATTCTTATTTAAAAGTGATTAAATCCTCATTACAAAAAATTGGAAGGATAACTCATAGAAGTATTATTGACCTAAATAGAAATATTGAAAACACATTTAAAACAGAACCGACCTATAAAGTAAAAATTGCAAAGCTTGAGAATTTTGACATCAAAAGAAAGGACATCGAATTTCTCATTCAACAAACTGAAAAATTAGTTACGGAAGAAGAGCTTACTTTCTTTAAAGCTGCGTTGGACGAAGAGTTAAAACGGATTACTAATTCCTTGAGAATAAAATTGAATGAAGGGAGACATAATTTAATTGAAACTCAAAAACAAATAATAAATTATTTAAATCAAATAAAACATCAGAGTGAGTTTATTGAGAAAATAAGGCAAATAAAATATTTAAGAGATCAATTTGAACTGAAGTCTAAAACTAATTTCTTAGAGGTTCTCTCTAATAATAACTCCGTTATTTTTGAACCAAAATCTTCATATCCGCTGAAATTATCGATAGATTATTTACAAACAGATGAAGCCTATCAAAGTATATTAAAAATAAGTAAAAAGTTTACGAATGGTCACAAAAACATAGCATTAGCGGAAGCAATAGAGGATTCTTATTTGGTAACAGAAACCGAAGAAGAAATTTTTATCAATTTGGAAGAAGTGAAAAATGGCTTCATGGCTTCAGGTAATAATCTATATGACTTTGTTCAGAGTTATCGTTTCCCTAAGGATGTTTCATTTGAGGAGCGGTTAACTTTTTTCTGTCAGATGATCTCACAATACGAAAACGAGTTTAACATCGCTGATACATACAATAAGAAAAATGAAATAGAGTTCGTAATGGTTTACCCAAAAAATAATTAACTATGAATATTCCTCAAACCGGTGAAATTTTTGAAATACTTAGCAAAGGTCAGTTTATTTCCTCCAATAGTGCTGACCATAATTTGCGGAAGTTATATGATATTATAAATGATGAAAATAATTTTGATGAACTGTACGATTATTTTCATGCAATAAATTTTATCCTAGAGAGAGGTGATGAGTATTTCTTTTTCTCAAAATCTGAAATCAGAGCTGAAATTGATAGAAAAATTGAGATTGCATATAAATGGATTGATATTTTAGACTTTTTGAAAGCGTATGATAATTCTTTCGGCTCCAACTTTCGGTTTGATTACAGCCACATGGCAGGACAAATTGGTAGAGATGTAAACCTCAAGGATAAGTTAGAGGGATTAAGAAAATACACGAGCGAAGGAAGTTACTTAGAACGAATAAAAAACCTTGTTGGTTTACTTGTAAAAGAAGGATTTGTCGAGTTAGAAAATGAAATTACCAATCAATACAAAGTTGTCGCTTCTTTCGGATATATGGAAAGGCTAGTGAATAGTATTAACATCCCAAATGAATTACAAAATGAGATACCTCAATAAAATAGTATTTATAAATAGCGCCACAATTAAATATTCAGAAATATTTACAGGCGGTAACGTTCATTTAATAGGAACCCAAGGTGTTGGTAAGAGTACTATTTTAAGAGCTATCCTGTTTTTTTATAATGCAGATAGCCAAAAGCTGGGAATAAAGCCCGGTCAAAAAAGTTTTTCTGAATACTATTTCCCCTATCAAAACTCTTATATAATATATGAAATTGTTAAGGAAACTGGCGTTTATTCTATTCTATGTTACAAATCTCAGGGTAAGGTTTGCTTTAGATTTTTTGAAGGTGAGTACAACAAAGACTATTTTATAAAAGATAACTATGCTTTTGAATCATGGGAACAGGTAAGCAATCAGCTTAATCAAAGCAAAATATATTATTCAAGAAAGATTGACCGTTACGAAGAATACCGGGATATATTATATGGCAATAATGAAGGCAAAAGCGAACTTAAAAAGTTTGCATTAATGGAAAGCAAGCAATATCAAAATATTCCACGTACAATTCAAAATGTACTTTTAAACTCCGAACTCAAGGCTGAATTTATAAAGCAAACGATTATCCGATCTCTAGAAGATGAAGATATTGTTATAAGTTTAGAAGATTATCAGCATCATCTTACCGGATTTGAAAGTCAACTTTCAGATATAAGAAAATGGACAGAGAAAAACAAAAACGGAGAAATACCTGTAAAAACTCAATCTGAAAAAATTATTCAGCTAAGATCTGCCATTAAATTTTTAGAAAGAGAGAAAATAACGCTGGCCAAGCAGTTGGCGTGGGCGTTAAATTCAATTGAAAAGAACACACCTAAAATTCAGAAAAAATTAGAAACTCAGGAATTAAAGGAAGTACAAATAAAAGCCAAGTTAACTGAACTTGATAATAAATTTGAGTCCAAGAAAGAAAATATACAGAATGATATCAGTGTGTTTGATAATAAAATAAAGGAAGCAGACACAAAAGCACAGGAGTATAAAAAAATAAACATTGAAGCTATAATTGAAGCCGTTTCTAAAAAGGACACCTTATTGGTTGAACAAGGAAATCTTAATAAGGAAAAAGAAATATTGACTTCTAAGTACGCAGAAATAACTCAAAAATATTCCATGTTGTTAACTGAGCTTCAAAATCAGTTAAAAAGTATAGAAACAGATTGTGAAAAGCAGAAATTGATACTACAATCCAATTTTCTTTCCTTTAAGGAAAACACAACTAATCAATATGGCGATATCATTAAAGAAATCCGGAATAACAGTTTGTTGGCGTTGGACACCGCTAAAAATGCTGTTAACGAGAAGAAGGATCAATCTCAAGAGCTTCTAATAAAAAAGGCAGAAATTAATCATAAGCGGTTTTATGAAAATGAAATAGAGCAATTAAAAACAACTCTTCAAAAATTTAAAAACGATAAGATAAATGCTGAAAGCCAAGTTAAATTCAACAATGAACAAATAAAAACATTCCAAACGCAATGGGAGACTGAAGAAAACGGAAAAAAAGAAAGCCATAATCTAAAACTGGAAAAATTGAACGATTCTGTATTAAATATACAGAACGAAGTGAAGTCGATTGAAACAAAAATTATGAACAGCAAGGATTCATTTTATGGTTGGCTAAATGAAAAGTATCCAAATTGGGAAAACACAATAGGAAAAGTATGCACAGATGATATACTCTTCCATAATGAACTTTCCCCGGAAATAATAAACTCGAAGGAATTAAACTTTTTTGGAGTTAAGATAGATTTAAGAGAAATAACCAAAAAAGTAAAAACAGTTGCCGATTACGAAAAAGATAAGGAAGAACTAAATGGGCAAATAGAATTACAAAAAAAACAAATACTTGCAGCCAGTGAAACTTTGGAATCTGAAATAATTAAATTAAAAACGAAGTATCAGCCTAAGATAAAAGCAAGCAAGGATTTAATAAATGAGTACAATTATACAATAGAAACTAACGCCGCCAAAACAGAAGAGGCGACTAACACGCTGAACGATCTAACTCAAAAAGCTGTTAATGAGAAACAAAGTTTATTGAAGGAAATACAAAAACAAATAGATCAACTGTCAGAAGAAATAATAGTAACAGGAAAGAAGCTTAAAGCATTGGAAGAGCAAATTTCTTTTGAGGAGAAGGCAAAACAAGCGGAAAAAGACAACCTGATACTTGAAGAAGAAAAAAAGACTATTGGAGCCAAGGCTGAAATCGATACAACTTTTAAAACAAAAAAAGCCGAGCATTCACAGCGAGAACTAGAGATAAAGGAGAAGCAAAAAAAGGAACTTTCCGATAAAGGTGCAAATACTTCTAGGATCTCAGAAATTGATAAACAATTAGAAAAGTTAAAAGCGAAACTTGAGTATATAGAAAATAATTGGGATAAGGTTGTAGAATACAAAAAGGACAAAAGAGAATTATTTGATAAAGAGGAAGAGTTCAAAATTAAAAAGAAGAGTTTACAAGAGCAGCTTATTAATGAACAGCAAAAACATACGCAACAGAAGGGATCATTATTTACTGAACTCACCGAGCTTACACGAATAATTTCAGAATTAAAGAAAATTCTGGAAGATTATGAGGCAGATTTAAGTGAGCTGGATTTGTTTAAGAGCAGGAATTCTGAAAGCTATTCTGACCTTAACATTTATCTTTCAGACCCAAGGGAGGAAAATGCTGTTAATAAACCCGGTCGGGAACTAATCCGTGAATTGGAACAAAAAGATTATTCTCGAAAAGATCGTTTGGGTGAAATGAAAGAAACAATAAATAAGTTCTTGGGTAATTTTTCGGAAAAGAACATTTTTAATTTTAAAATTATTTTGATTGATTCAATAGAATATGTTCAGTTTGCGGATGAACTAAATGATTTCATAGAAGAGAAAAAAATAGAACAGTTTGAAAAAAGAATCAATGAACGCTTTGCTTCTATAATTACGTCCATAGGTAAGGAAACTGGCAGTTTAATGTCCAAAGGAGGAGAAATTCAAAAGATAATTCATAGTATAAATAAGGATTTTGAACAAAGAAATTTTGTTGGTGCTATCAAAAAAATAGAATTGCAATGGGATAATAGTAGCAACCCTGTGGTGAGTATATTGCTCGCTATAAAAAAATTCAATGATGAAAATATAAATGAATTAGGCACTCCAAACTTATTTTCCGGTAATGACCAAGGTTCAAAAAACAAAAAGGCTGTTGATCTGCTGAAAGAACTAATAAAGCAAATTACGACTTTTGGAAAGAAAACCATCTCGCTTTCAGATTCCTTTGAATTAAAGTTCAGGATTCAGGAGAACCAAAACGATACCGGATGGGTGGAGAAGCTCGCAAATGTAGGAAGTGATGGCACAGACATTCTTGTTAAAGCCATGATAAATATTATGCTCTTGAATGTTTTTAAAGATGGAGCATCCAAGAGGTTTAAAGATTTCAGATTACACTGTGTTATGGATGAAATAGGCAAGCTTCATCCTAACAATATCAAAGGGATATTAAAATTTGCTAATGATCGTAATATTCTTTTGGTCAATGGTTCTCCAACAGAAAATAATGCAATTGATTACAAACACATTTATAAACTAGAAAAGGATGAAAAAAGCTTTTCTAAAATAAAAAGAATTATTACTAATCACGCTTTAGCATGAGTTTACCATTGAACATAGCGGAAAAATTAAAGCAGATGCTTGATAAGGTAGAAATTCCATCAAGTAAACTCAAACATGCGGTAATAACCGGACTAATTGAAGACGGTGTAATACAAGTTAGAAATATTGGTAAAAGTCAACGAATGTATTATGTAAATAAGCCGGAAAGCTTAACTGCATATATTGCGAATCATTTTGGAATTTCCAGTTTAGAAAATTATATTGAATATCAAAAAAATGATACAGGAACAAGAAATGAATCAGTTTTAATAAGTTCGGATTCCAAATTAAAGCAGGTTAGGACATTTAAAGGATTTCTAGTTAATTGTTATCAACCAATTGATGCTCTTCTTTCTGAAAAGTCATTTATAATTAATCCTTTAGAAGGAACTTACACTTTTATCTATGATTATGAGCATTTTAAAGTTCCGGCCAGCGTAACAATTGTAGGAATTGAAAACCCGGAAAACTTTAAAGAAATTCAAAAGCAGAAGTCCTTATTCAATAATATTTCTCCACTGTTCGTGTCGCGATATCCGCAAAATAAGGACTTAGTAAAGTGGTTGGGAGGGATTCCCAATAAATATTTGCACTTCGGAGATTTCGACTTTGAGGGGGTTAATATTTATCTTAATGAATATAAAAAGCACTTGAATGAAAAAGCCTCATTTTTTATTCCGGATCATATCGAAAGTTTATTAAAAACTAACGGAAATAGAGAGTTATATAATAGGCAACTTGAAAGAAGGCCTGATGAAAAACAAATTACAGAAAAAGAAATTATAAAGTTAATTGCACTTATTGACAAATATAAAAAGGGATTAGAACAGGAAATATTTATTAATAACTAAGCAATGGGAAAGTTAGTCAAAGGTAAAAAAGTAATTAAAGTTGGTAGAAAAACCGCCAAAAATCCTCGTCAGGCAAAGCCAAAGATAGTTACTGTAAAGAAGATTACTAAAAAGAAATCTCCTGCGCCTTCAACCTTAAAAAGTATTGACTATTCTAAATTCGGCTATGATGAAAGAAAATATCAAAAGCATTTTAAAGGAATAAAACTTGAAAAATATTTATTCGGCCAAGAGGTCAAGAATAAAGAAGGATCATTTTATTTAATTACAAATACCGAACAAATTGATTTTCCTGTTGTAAATAAAGAATCAGCTAAAAATAAATTGTACGCTGAGCTTACCCTAATTGATGGAATAGCAAAGTTAAAGGAAAAAGAATTAAAAACTTTCGGTTATAAAAAGATCGAAGATTTATTGAGCCACCATAAATTTCAATTTAAAGCCAAGGAGCTTTTATCATTTATAGATAACCATGATGGGCATTCAATTCATAAATGGGTAAGGCGAAGAAATGATTATCCCAAATACAATACTGCCGGATTTTCAGTTTCAAGTTTTTTTAATCCTGAAGATTTTATTGTGATTGATTTGGAAACATTAGGTTTCAATAGCCCGGCATTTCTTATTGGAATTGGTTACATGAGAGATGGGAAATTTAATGTAGACCAACTATTAGCTAGAGATTTGGATGAGGAAGGTGCAATTTTCTTTCATCTTAAAGATTATCTGAAAGGTAAAAACGCTTTGCTTACTTATAATGGAGCTTCTTTTGATGTGCCTCTAATTAAGTCAAGGGCAAATTCTTTAGGAATAGACCTTCTAATAGATCATGCCCATTTTGACATGTATTATTTTTGCAAACGGGCTTTTGATGGTGTTTGTTATGATTACAAATTAAAAACATTAGAAAGCGAAATATTGGGACATCATAGAAGAGGAGATGTTCCTGGATTTCTTGTCCCGTCTTTTTATAGTGCATACATGTCAACTGGCAATATTGGTACTGTTATTCCAATCATAGACCATAATAAACAAGATATTATTACAACATTTAAATTATTTGAATACCTACATTTAAAAGAAGTTAGTTTTTAATATGGAAGAAAATAAACAATATAGGCTCTCAGAACTTATTTCATTGGTGAAAGGGGTTCTAGATGCTAATCTGAATACATATTTTTATGTTATTGGTGAGATATCTAATTATAACGGAATCGAACCCAACAAACATCTATATCCTCGATTAATTGAAAGGAGGAATGGAGTTATTACTGCGGAAATAAAGACGTGTATTTTTAGAGGAAGTGTTTATCAGCTATCGGAATTTGAGAGAAAAACCGGACTTAAATTTGAAAACGGAATTGAAGTTTTATTAAAAGTGAAAGTTGAGTTGCATCCGATTTATGGTCTATCATTAATAATGAATTCTATCGATCATAATTATACTCTCGGTAAAATTCAGGATGAGAAGCTTAAAACATTGATAAGGCTTGAAAAAGAAAAAGTAATTAGACTAATTGAACCGGGCGTTTACGAAACCAATAATAAAAAATTAGATCGTCCATTTGTTATACAAAGAATTGCTCTAATTTCTTCTGTAAATACAAAGGGTTATTCCGATTTTAAAGCTGCCCTTCTTGAAAATAAATATGGGTATAAATTTACTTTAACCGATTTTCCTGCCATGATGCAAGGAAATGATGCGGCTAAATCAATGTTGAGTCAACTTCAAGCAATAGATAAGCGACAGGAAGAATATGATGCAGTCGCCATTATTCGTGGTGGTGGAGATGATACCGGATTTATTTGTTTTGATGATTATGAATTGAGTAAAGCCGTTGCCAATTATAAATTACCAATTATAACTGGCATTGGTCACGAACAAAATAAAAGTATTGTCGATATGGTGGCAAATATCTTCACTATGGTTCCCGCTATGGCAGCGAAAAGCATTATTGAACATAACAAAGATTTTGAAAATTCTATTGTAGAATTAGGACATCAAATTGCAAATGCAAGCAAGGAAGTTATTGATTCCGAAAGGCATGAATTAGTTGAATTAGATGGGCGACTTAAGCATGGATTTAAACTTCTTATCCAAAACGAAAAGGATACCTTAAACCAATTGATTCGGGATGTTAAGAATTTTAGTCCGGAAAACACTTTGGCTCGTGGATATGCGATAATCACCTTTGAAGGAAACATTTTGAATGACACTAAACTATTAAAATCCGGGAACAAAATAAAAACAATAACTAGTTCAAGTATTATTGAAAGTAACATAACTAAAATTGAAAAAAGAAATGGCAACATTAACTTATAAAAAGGCTTCAGAAGAACTGCAAAAAATAGTTTCGGATATTGAAGATGGAAAAGTATCAATAGACAATCTGTATGCTAAACTTGAGAGAGCAAAGGAGCTGATTGAAATTTGTCAATCTAAACTTAAGCAAACCGATGGCGAAGTAAAAAAATTACTTGCTAAAAAATAAAATCTATAAAAGCAAAACTTCAATAGATATTTTTATGCTAAATAGTATTTGACAATGAACAGAATTCAAAAAATTAAATGGTTTATTGTCCGTAAATTCTTTAAGGATGTTATGGACTTTCAAGCACGGAAATATTTAACCTATAACGCCAACCCTTCTGAAGGTATACAAGAATTATACTTAGTTGCAAAAGTAAGAATAACAAGAGAAATCAAAGAGAAAATTCAAGCCGGAGATGTTTCTTCAACTATATTCGATTCTTTGTTTGATTTTTATACTGATTTATTAATTTATGATTACAATTCCTTAATAATTGGCATAGCAAGAGAGGTTTATGATGACATCAAAGAGCACGAAATAGCCCACCCGAATCAACTTGTAAATAAAGAGAAATTATATTTTCTATTTGCTTTACTAAATACCACTTCAGGAAATACGATTACAGCAACAACATATTGGGAATTAACTATTAAAGAAAGACATCGAGTAAGCGGTACAATTGTTGGCCTAAGCCAAATAATAAATCAAATGCCGGCTAATTTTACGTCTCTAATTACTGCGACACGATTAAGACATGATCAAAACCTACTCATTAACAGATTGCGTCCTCAATATGCTTTTATAAATGATTATAATAACACCCTTAATTATTTAAATGGCTTGTCTCAGTTGAGTTATCTTTCTTTGGGGCTCAGGAACGTGCATGTAAACACCTTATTCGATCATTATCAGCACCGGGCTGATGTAATTAAAATGTATGGGCAAGAGTTAGTTAATAATTTAAGCGTACTTAACGAAACGGAATTAAAAAAGAATACGAATATTCAGGCTTTAATACCTCTTGCAAATGATAGAATGATTGGCGGTATGCTTCAAAAAATCTCTCAATTTAATCCAGGTGTTCATGCAATTTTAGGAAACCCTTTTAGGGAAAGAAGTGGAGCTTTTAACAAATCTGGATTATATGTTATTACGCGACTTGATTTATCAGGCGCGAATTTTAATAACAATTATATAAATTTGATAACTGACATTGAAAGCGGAAATTTGACTGATGATGAACTTAAGGCATATATTTTATATGGGTTCCACCACTTGAGAAACAATGTTCTTCACAACCTCAATTCAGGATTAATTTATTATAATGATATTGATCTGTTTCTAAAAACAATTGGATTACTGTTTGCCGGAATTAATGTGATTAGAAGTTTGTAATTAGATAGAAATCAAAAATGAATAGTTTAAGAGAAAAAGCCATAGAATTACTTAAAGATTATCAGCTTAAGTATTTAAAATTAAACTATGGAGCAAAGTATGAAATCCATTTAAAAAATATTAATAACAAATCTAATTTCAATGCATTTATAACTGAATATGTAAATTCCAAAGATGATCTAACAGATATCGAAAGAAGAAATCTTTTATTTGAATTAAATAAAGAAATATCCTCATCCATTTTATTAAATACAGAATATGAATCATTTGCTATTTGGAAAATTCTCAAAAGCACACATGATAAATTTACAGAATTAAACCCCGATCTTACAGTTAATGGTGATTTATACTTAGGTACAATTCTATCAAACGAAATTTCTGCCGGTACGACATTTGAAAAAGACCTAGATGCGCTCTTTATTCTTTTCGATGGCGAATTCATAAACATCGCTTTGCAGTTATCAAAAATTATAGCGCAATCCATTCCGCTTTCTGAGAAAGAACCACACATAATCTTCCCAATCGATATAGCAGAATTGTACAATAATATTTGCCGAAGTAATTCTATAAAGGAAAGAATAATCGGTGGATTATATTTTTCGATTTATAAAAAACCGACCGATTTTCCAGCCTATTCATTGGATAATGATTTGCAAGAATACATTTCTTCAATGCTCATTGAGAGTATTGAGTATTTTGTTTTTTCACATGAAATGGGGCATTATTTTAATGGTCATTTAACTGGTATTAAAGAAGATTTAGACTTTGCCGCTATGCTTAAAAAGGATTGGGAAGAAGAATTTGAAGCTGATCTTTTTGGATTAAATAAAATAGTCGAGTTATACAAATCAACAAACAAAGTATTCTCTCTTTTAGGTGCTGACATATTCTTTAATTTCTTAATACTAAGAGAAAAATACGATACTAGAATCAAAGATGATATTTCGCATCCCCCCGCAACTGAGAGATTGCAGACTCATCGAATATTTTTAAGCAATTTTTTAAATGAAATCGAACTTGAAAATTTGGCAATGCATCAAGCGATCATAGATTCTCTATTTAAATACTATGAAATCATCGTCAACAACTTTGTAAACTTTAAAAAAACAAATGGTTTGTAATTAGACAATACATCGACAATGAAAATATCAGAAATAGCTAATAAGTTAAATCAATTATCGGAGAACTATCAAATAGGTGGCTTACAAACAATTCGTAAAAAACTGAAAGGATTTACAAAAGTATCAACGTATAATCTTTTTGATACAAAAACATCACATGATAAGGATGGGTGGGCATATCATGTTGGAGGTAGAGGGGAATTCCAATTTAATTTGGGCTTGGAAGAAGAAACGGAATACTTCAGATTTGGATTAGCTTTTTCATTAAAGAAAAATCGATCATTGCTTGAGCCAGTTTTAAAGCTATCGCCTAAAATCGACAAGGCAAATCAGTATATTAAAGAGCACTCTAATGCGTTGAAAAATTACCAAATGTGGTATTATCAGAATGGAGAAAGAAGTTTAGATATGCCAATTCAGTCTATTTCCGAAAACCTTAAAAAGGAAGGGACTTTTATTTTTATTGGCGGAAAAATACAAAAGTCTTTCGATGATATTTCCGTAAAAGATTTAAAATTTGTCCTTGAAACATTTGATGACCTGCTTCCCTTTTATGAATATGTTGAATCAGAAGTGATAGAAATAGAATCGAAAATTGCAAGACTATGTTGGAATGAATTCAATTGGCAAAAGCCATCAGGGAAAGAATCAAAAAGTAAAAATATTGATAGTCACGAGTACCAAAAGGGATATGGGCATGAGGAATGGTTGTTAGATATGGATAAAATTATTGATGGGTATCATTATGGCTTTATACAATGTTTTAATAGCAGAAGTGATTTTTCCGGAATGAAATATAATTTGTCATTATTTACTATAAATGGTAAAACAAAAGAGCGTTATTGGATCGGAGAAATTAATGAAATTGAGGTTATTAGTGAAAAGGAATCTAAGCGAGTATATGATTTTTATAAAAAAGTTGGGTGGCATGATGAAATGATCGAGCAATTAAAAATTGTAGATGTTGATTCGACTCCTTTTAAAAATACACCACCGGAAATATTTTCTAACGTTAAGTTTAAACTTAATAATTTAAGGCTTCTTGAAAAACCTTTGAGATTTTCTAATACAGATTCAGCTGTTCCATCCACTTATTATAGCACCCTTTTAAATAAAAAAGTTGATCCTAAACTTGAGTCTTCGATAGATGGTGAGTTCGTGTTTATTTCAGGACACAGAGTTTCTAAGGAAAGCACCAAGATTGAATATGGGAAGCGGAAAGGCGAAATAGATCTTTTTCATAATAAAATGCAAACAAAAATTTATAACCAATTTGTTGATTTGTACGGGAAGGATTGCGTGGGTACTGAATTAGATTCCGGAAGTGGTACTAAAATAGATTTGGTTGTTAAACAAGATGAAATGTATGATTACTATGAGCTAAAGACTTCTAACAGCATTAAAGGTTGCATTAGAGAAGCTTTGCCACAACTACTCGAATATGCATATTGGAAAAAAAGAAGTTTCGTAAAAAAATTAGTGATCGTTTCTCAAAACCCGATTACAGAAGAAGCAAAAGTTTATTTGGATATACTAAGAAGTGATTTTAAAATTAATATTTACTATCAATGGTATGATCCGGAAATACAATTATTAATTAAGGATTTATATTAAAAATAAATGACATTTTCATTAGATAAGATAAAGAACTTTTTTAAACGCAAGAAACAGTTTACGTGGCCAATTTCGGAGCATGAAATGAAACTGCTCGAAGCAGCAGTTAAAAAAAACATGCTGCCATCCCTAAATATTCTAAATGCTTTTGTTAAAGGAGGAAATTACACTATTGAATTAGAATATGAAGTTGTCAAAAGTTGAATTTTAATAACTCCCAATAGTACCTATTCTTGCAAACGACAATAATATTTACCATTGGGAGAAAAAAGAAACAATGTTACGAAAAGCGATAATAAAAAAGAAATTTGCCCTCATTTGAAATTCGGCAATCAATTAAAGAACTCTAAAGTGAAAGATTATCAAGTAATAGAAGCGATTTTGTACAGACTCAAAACAGGCTGCCAATGGCGTTCTTTACCAATGAAAGAATTTTTCAGATTGAGTTATAATTGGCAAAGTGTTTATTACCATTTTCAAAAATGGAGTAAAGATGGCAGTTGGGAAACTATGTGGCAAAAGTTGCTAGACAAACATAAAGCTATTTTAGATTTATCGAGTATACAATTAGATGGCACACATACCCCAACTAAACGAGGCGGAGAGGCCGTTGATTATCAAGGAAGAAAAAAATGCAAGACAAGCAATATGTTAATCATGGCTGATAATAGAGGAATTCCCATTGTATGTAGTGATGCTATATCGGGTAATCACAATGATTCTTATCAACTCAAAGAAAATGTTGCAAAAATGATACACTCATTAAAGGCTTCCAATATTGAAGTGAATGGTTTGTTTCTCAATGCAGATGCAGGATTTGACACCAAAGAATTTAGAGCATATTGTTCGGATAAAGATATAATTGGAAACATTGCTGTTAACCCAAGAAATGGTAATAACCAAATTTATTTATTCGATGAACTATTATATAAATGCAGGTTTGTTATAGAAAGGACAAACGCTTGGCTAGACGCTTTTAAAGTACTTTTAGTGCGTTTTGAAACAAATAAAATTCACTGGAAAGCATTAAATATACTGGCATTTACTGTAATTTTATTGCGTCAACTTTAAACAACTTCTATCTAAATACTAAAACGAAAGCCTCAGAAAAGAAAGAATTTCCTCTTATTATCTTTTACGATGAAAGAAAAAATGGAATTCCGTTCAAAATTGAACTTAAAGAGTATCCTTCTGTTTCAGGCGTAATGCATAAAGAAAGTTATGGACTTACTAGAAAATTAAGATTTTATAATGAGTCCGGTATTTATGAAATAAAATCTAATTCAATAATCGATTTTAAAACTGTGTTTCCGAAATTGCCACAAACTCTTGAAGGAGGCTTTTTAAATATTAGAACAATTACTAATAAAACATATGATAATAATTATCTAAGATTAATTATTCAGGTAAAAGACAACGATATGATGTATCCGTCTGCAATATTAGATTGCGAGCAAAATCATATTAAATTTGATAATCAAAACTGGGATCGTCAAAGTTCATTGATGGGGCTACCGTTTGTTTCTACTAAAGGGATGTTTATTAATGTAAGAGTTAAACATTATACATTTCATTTTTACGCTATTGAAGCAGTTAATTCATATTTCATCGACTCAACTGATAAAATTCCTTTTGAAGAGTTCAAGGAGATAACACATAGAATTAGAGTTGCGTTTGGTTTTCTATCCGGTAAGTATTATAAAGACACAGTGTTCTATTTGACTTCAGAACAGCCGGATTTTAATTTAATTGATAATTACGCTATTGAAGTTGAAGACCCTTCAATAATTACGAATAATCAAATAATTAATTCAACTTTTTTTTACGGGCATTATGAAAAGCAAGATGAAGCACAAAAAAATATTTTAAAGAAATATCATAAACCTTTTCCTAGCGCTATTTTTAGCCAATTCTGCGAAAAGTTATATGAGAATCCGGAATTATTAAGAAGCACTGAAATGATAATAAATGCCGGATCTATGCGTAGTCCGATTCAGAAAGGAGCTTTATATTCTGTTGCTATTGAAACATTGACGGAATTTCTAAAAGAAAAAAATGAATCGGTATTTAAACCTATCTCAGATAAATCTCTTTCAAAAGAAATCAGGGAAAAACTTTTGGATGAATTAGGAAAATATAGCACTAAAGTCGATTCTCGTGGATTTGAAATTCTAAAAAAGAAGATAGAAAATATAAACTCACCTACTAATGCCGACAAACTTTCAAAGTCCTTTGAATTATACAAAATCGATTTATCGGAAAAAGATTTAGAAGCTTTAAGGCACAGAAATGATTATTTACATGGAAGAAAACCTATCGAGTCAGATGTTATTTTAGAGTTGGATCAAAAGGCTCTTCATTTGCATAGCCTAATCGGAAAACTTATTCTGAAATATGTTGGCTATGAAGGGCATTATATAAACTTACCATCTTGGAACTTATTACACAATAATAATTTACAGTTGGAAGAAATTGAAAAAATTGATTTTCAAGATATTTCACAAATATTGGAGAAAATAAATAGTAAAGACTTTAGTAATGTAGAGGAAATAGAGATTGCCAAAGCCAAATTACTAGAATTCCAAAAACTTTTTGAAACCGCTCAAGAGATTGATAATCTTATTCAAATAATTTAGGATTAATAAATCCGGAAGAAAGTCAATAGTTTAGGTTGCAACCTGCATGTTATATTATATGGATTTTGAAAACGAACGGATAGTAAAGTAATTCAAATCCATTTCTAAAAAATCCTCTCCCACCTTGCTCCAAGTAGGAGCTAAATCCAAAACCCATATCGTTACTTTGTTCCCGTCAATGACGATAAGGAACTGATAAACAATTGACGATAAACTAGACAATAATTGACGGCAAGAGCCAAAATAAAGAGAGAAAGTAGACGGTAATTGACAGTAAAAAGGATTAAAAAAGGAGGGTAATATGAGCAATAGCGGAGAAAATAAACAACAGAACGAGCAAAAAAAGGATGAAACAAAGGATTGGATGGAATTAATCCAGGACTTTATTAAAAATCCGGTTACAACTGGAGTAGCAGGATTAGCTGCCGGATTTTTTATCGGAACATTTAAGGCAAATAAGGATATAGAAGCTTTAAAAGAAGAGCATAAACGACAAATGGATGAACGAGATCAACAATTTTCTAAGCTCATCCGGCAAATGCAACTTACAAATAAACTGATTGCTTCTAAAACCATGCATTCATTGCCAAATGGAATCGATGAAGAGGAAGAAGATGTTGAAGATGAAAATACTATACCTATGGAGGAGGATAAGAAGACCAAAGTATATAAGAGCGTAAGCAAAAAAAAGCATTTTAAACTTGAAGGTTAAAATTAAAAAGGAAAAGTGAAATGAAGACAGCAATAGAAAAACAAAGCGTAAAAATTCCGATAGAAATATTTTTAGATGTTTGTAAAATGATACGGATCGGAAATTTAAATAACAAGATTATCGGTACAAATGAGGTAATGGGGGAAGTTGTTTTGGAATTAAGTTATTCTAAGGAAAACAAAATTCAAAAATCAGCAATGCATAATATTTATGAATCGGTAAGCGAATGGAACGAGCAGCGTTATGGCGAGGAAAATCCGGATGAAATTGCACTTAATTAATAAGAAAGAAAAATGAACTGTTTACATTGCCATAAACCTATAGAAGGAAAACGAAGTACTAAGAAGTATTGTAGTAGCACCTGTAAGCAATATGCTTACCTAAATAGAAATTTTAGTATGCCTAATGAACTGAAGCTTGTTCCCGATGGCAATATTAAAAGTCAGATTCTTGAAAATAACGAAATCGTACTAAAAGTTGAAGAACAAAAAAACATACAGCATGTAATAAAGGAAGAAGGAGAATACCAATACATCACACCGGAAATTTTAGATAAAATTCAGCACGGTTACATCTCGTTAAACATTGGCAAAAATTATTTTTCTAATAATACAAACAACGGAGGCCGGATTACGAATAATAATTTTTCCGCCTTCTCATATTTTGTTCCAAGACTTCGTTGTATTATCGAGAATTTATTTCAGATCAGTTATAAAAGCAAAGTTCATTATAAAACTATTAAGGCTATCAGTATGGCCTTAGAAGAAATGCTGAGATCGGAGCAAATCAAAATGTTGCCAAATGATTTTCCATTCATTGATGATTTTATAAAACTGTTCGATCAATTTCTTCCTTTAGCAAGAGCCCTAGAAGGAGATAAAGAAGGTATAAAATTTACCTTGAATAAAACGGCAATAGTCAGGTATATAATGATTTTGTATCTAGTAAGGGATTGTACTAAGAAGGAACCTTTTAATAAATTGTTTCCGGAAGTATGCAAAAACTAGTAAAAATGAAGAGCAGGGAATTGGCAGATTTAGGGTGCATTAGGGGTATTTCTTTATTCCAAAAGATGTACGTAAATTAGCTACTGTATTGATAGTCAATATATTGAAAGAAAAAGAAGAAACATTAAAATAGGTCAAACCAAAAAGTAACAAGATAAAAAAGTGTATGAAAAGTGAGAGCGAAAACAATAAAGGATTAACGGTTGAAAAACTAAAAATGATAAAAGGTTATGAAAATGTAAGCGATGAACAAGCAAATAAGATTGTATTATCAATCAAAAAACTGGCTGTTCTTTTATGCGAGCATCTTTCAAAACTAAAAAAGAAAAATGAGATCGATGAATTAAATGATTCAGGCAGTGCGAAAATAATTACGTTGAATACTGAAAATAATAATTCGGAAATTGAATACAGAAAACAAGCATAAAAAATAAATAATAAAATGGAAGGGGGCAAAATGACAGAAGAACAAATAATGGATAATAGATTTGGGCGGTTTGGAAAAAAGGAAGTGAAGCAATCCACGTCTAATTTAGCTGTAATGTATACAAGGGTTTCCGGCAAAGGACAGTTTGATAAAAACGAGTCTTTGGAAACCCAGCGAAAATCAATCGAAGAATATGCAAAGCGCAATAATCTCACAATTGTTTCAGCGTTTGGTGATACTTATGAAAGTGCAAAAACTGATGCACGGAAAGAGTTTCAGCGAATGTTAAGTTTTGTAAATACGAGCAAAGGAAAGATAAGCACGATCTTGGTTTATAAAATGACTCGTTTTAGTAGAACAGGAGGTAAAGCGATTTCTATCGCTGATGAGTTGCGAGAGAAACATGGGGTTCACATCAAAGCAGTAACAGAACCAATTGATACTTCTAATGCGAGTGGAGTTTTGTTTCATGATATGCAATTGTTATTCGGACGATGGGATAATGATCAACGCAAACAAGTTGCAATGGCTGGAATGAAAGCCAAATTTGAAAAAGGAATTTGGGTTGTAAAACCACCACAGGGTTATGATATTGTAAGAACAAGTGGTGAGCGTAAAATTGTTGTGAATGCAGATGGAAAGAAAATCAAAAAAGCTTGGGAATGGAAACTAATGGGTATGAAGAATGAAGAAATTATTTTGAAGCTTCAGGCTATTGGTGTAAAAATGTACAAGCAACAATTACATAAAATTTTTATTAATCCATTTTATTGCGGATTAATATCACATGGAATGCTAAATGGAAAAGTAGTAGAAGGGATACATGAAAAAATGATTTCAAAAGAAACATTTATGAAAGTAAATGAAGTGATTTCTTCTTCACCTAAATTCGGAGTGCCCCATAAAGCAGAGGATGTAAATATTCCACTAAAAGTTTTTATTAAATGCTCGGATTGTAATCAGCCCTTTACAGGCTACATTGTAAAGAAGAAGAACTTGTATTACTACAAGTGTAGAACAAACGGCTGTAAGTGTAATAAAAGCGCAAAAGAAATGCACCGTTTGTTTTCAGAGGAACTTGAAAAATACGAAGTAAAACCTGACCTAACTGAAGCGATTAAAATTGAATTAGAAAGCACCTACCATGAACTGAATAAAGATTCAGTTGAAAAGGAGGTAATCCTTAAGGCGAGAATTGTCGAACTAACTGCGGATATTGAAACACTCGAAGAGAAGCACTTCATAAAAGAGGAGATGCCCAAGGAAACCTACGAACGTTTTAGAGTAAAATACGCTAAGGAATTTGATAAAATCCGAAAGGAAATGGCGACTTGTGGAATTTCCATTTCGAACCTTAAAGAAATGATAAGTGAAGCAGTAATTCTTTGCCGAAACCTGCGCCAACTGTGGCAAGATGGCGGTATAGCACTAAAAGAAGGATTGCAAAATTTAATGTTTCCGTCCGGTTTGGTATATGACAAGAAAAATGGGACATTTCGAACCTCTGAAACCAACTTTATAATTACACAAATCGCCCGACACACGGGCGATTTGGCTTTAATAAAAAAGGGACTTAGTTCTCTTTTTGAGCCTAAGTCCCTTTCAGCGGAGAGGGCGGGATTCGAACCCGCGATACCCTTGCGAGTATACAAACTTTCCAGGCTTGCTCGTTCGGCCACTCTGACACCTCTCCGGAATAATAATTAAATATACAAACTTTCTCCCGCACGTGCGGGACTCGTTCGGACAGACACCTCTACGTTTGCAGGTTGCAAATGTAAGATTATTTTGGGCTTTTGTTATTTGTGATACAATTATTAAATTTTTGAACGAACTTTACAAAAATTTAATAGAATGAGAACAGCGCTCTACTTGATAATAGCAACCGCATTATGGGGTTTGAATTTTCATTTGGCAAAAGTTATGCTTCAATATAGCCCGGCAATGGTAGCAGGCTTTTGGAGGTATTTATTTGGCGTGATCGTTTTATTAGGCTTCAGTTACAAAAATCTACCCGGCTGGAGTTTGATCAAAAAAAACATAGGCTCTTTAGCGTTTGCCGGAATAATTGGATTATTTGGTTTCAACTTCTTTTTTTTCTGGGGTTTAAAATATACAACGGCACTTAACGCAGCATTGATTGTAAGTCTTAATCCGGCATTAGCACTGATATTTTCTGTTGTTCTGCTTAAAACAAAAATTTCGTCTTCACAAATAGCGGGTGTTATACTTGCCTTTGTCGGCGTTTTGTTTCTAATCACAAAAGGCAATCTTTATCGGCTGAATCAAGTGGAGTTTTCGATAGGAGATTTTTATATTTTCTTGTCTAATATTGTATTTTCGCTTTACCATGTATGGGTTAAAAAAAATAGCGGAAAGATGGAAACCATGCACTTTACATTAATTACTAACGTAATGTGTTTCTTGGTTTTTTTATTGATCTTACCTTTTCAGGAATTGAATAATTTCGCGAATTATTCGTATCAATTTTGGCTTGCGGCTATTGGAATTGGGGCCTTCGGAACTTCTTTGGCATATTATCTATGGAACAAAGGTGTTGGCGAAATTGGCGCTGCCCAAGCAGGAATTTATATGAACATTGCACCTTTGTCGACTGTATTGTTTTCACTGTTTTTCGGCGAACAATTATTTCCTTATCACATCATCAGTTTTATGATCATAGTAACAGGATTATTGATCATGCAGCTAAAACCGGCGGTTTATAAGAGGTAGGGAAAATAATTATTTATTGGAATGCAATGCCATGGTGTTTCCTTCCGAATCCACAAAATAAGCCAAGAACCCTAATTCATCGCTGATCTTGGTTTTCGGCATCATCACTTTTCCGCCGGCAGCTTCAATTTTAGAAAGCGCATTGGATAGATCGGGATTTCCATTCAGATAAATTTTTGCTCCATCAGCGCTCGGTTTATGCATAGGTCCTTGAACCAAGCCACCGGAAGCTTTTCCGCTCATCGGTTCGGAAGGGAAAAAAGCCATTTTCATTCCCATCATTTCTTGTTGTTGCATTTCTATTCCGAAAATTGTTTCATAGAATTTTGTTGCACATTTCATATCTGTTACTGAAATTTCAAACCAATTAAGAGTATTTTCTTTTGATGTCATTTTGATATTTTTTTAATAGTTAAATTTCTTAATGAATATTTTTTGTATTTGATCATTATTTTTTCTTCACAATTTTTGAAGCAATGAAAGCAAAAAGTCCTAACACCAAACCTGAAACAAGCCCGATAATCGGACCTGTAGTCAGCATCATTAATTTAGGAGGCAATGGCATTGTTGCCATCATTACTGCTTCCTTTTCATGACTTGCAATATATTTGTCAAATAATAAAATATGTATTGCTATTATCCAAACAGCATTCATCAAACTTACACATAAGCCATTCAGAAAATATTTTTCTGTACAATTTTTTGCGATCAGATAAGCACATACAATGAAAATTATTAGCCAGAATATCGGTTCGATGTCAGATGGAATAAAAAAAACGGTTGCAAATGCCATTGCTAAGCCGAATAGCGAAAGTTGAAATATTAATTTTTTGTTCATGAGGATTGGTTTTGTCTATTCATTTTTTGTTCAGCAGTTGGCTGAAAATTGAATCTAAGATGCTTAAAAAGTCCGCACTGCACGCACTGCATAAGCAACATTCTTATTGCTGCTAACCTGGCTCCCGCTATAGAAGCCTTCTCTCCATGCATAAAAAACCTTTTTGTCCTCACTGGAACTCCAATACGTTCCATCATTATTAAAACCGCCAATTTTAACTTTATTAAGAAACAGTAAGTTCAATTCATTTTTACTTGGCAAATACCAATCGCTATAATCGCCCAATACTAAATCGGCACAGAGTTTAGCCGCATAATTCCCTTCTCCCTGATTGGCAATAATAGCAGTTGTATTTGATTGTCCGGTTCCTAAATCAGTTCCTGTTCCCAATAGTGTGTAATTTCCATTGTACCATTGTATGCCGTTGCTTTGATCTGTTGGCGCAGCTATTAAGCCGTGCAGCACTTTTTCATCGTAACCCGGGTCGGTTGGTTGTAGAATATACGCAACAATACCTCCTTGGTAACTATCGCCTATTTTGGGCGACTTTTTGAAATTCCCTCCATAACAATTATTAATCTTGTCAAAATAAACAAATGTTGCCAAAATGATGGCGAGTGATAAAATATATTTTTTCATGTTTTTTGTTTTTGATGAAATTACTTTTAGGAAATAATTTGATAATGTAAAACTGTTTTATTACCTGCAAATATATTATTTATTTCGAATGAACACAAATGGTCATGAACTATACGTGATGCCTTCGGGAGAGTTATCGGGATATTAATTATCCGTCATTTCACCGCGTAGATCAGACTTTAATAATTTTTCAATTTCCTTTTTATTATTGGTGCTTCCTAAAACAAACATCAGTTTAGCAACTGCTGCTTCAGTGGTAATGTCAGCACCGCCAATTACACCCATTTTTGCAAGAGATGCACTTGTTGCATATTTGCCTTGTTCTACTGCGCCGGCATTGCATTGTGTTACATTTAAAATTACAATGCCTTTGTCGATGGTTGTTTTTATAGCATTGATGAACCATTTTTGAGTGCTTGCATTGCCGCTGCCAAAGGTTTCTAAAATAACAGCTTTGATGCCTTTCGCATTTAATATTGCCTCCACTATATTTTGAGTGATACCCGGAAATAATTTCAAAATGGCAATGTTAGGGTTTAGTGAAGTATGAATTTTAAGCTTTTGTGTGCTTGCTTTTTTTAGCGCATTGAATTTGTATTTTATTGTTACTCCTGCTTCAGCAAGTATCGGGTAGTTGGCGGAATGAAAGGCTTTAAAATGTTCCGAATTAAATTTATGAGTTCTGTTGCCGCGATACAATTGCGATTCAAAATAAATACATACTTCAGAAATAATTGATTTGCCTTTTTCTTTGGCGGCAGCTATTTCAATGGCGGTAATTAAATTTTCTTTTCCATCGGTGCGGATGGTGCCAATGGGTAATTGCGATCCGGTAAGTATAACGGGTTTGTTCAAATTTTCCAGCATAAAACTCAATGCAGAAGCGGTAAACGACATGGTGTCGGAACCATGTAAAATCACAAAACCGTCGACTTTCGAATACTTTTTTTCTATCAGTTTAGCAATTTTAACCCATATTTCGGGCTGCATATTACTAGAGTCAAGAGGGTTTTCGAACGATATGGAAGATAGATCAACATTAAATTTATTGAGTTCAGGAATTTGTTCCTTGAGTTGTTTAAAATCGAATGGAATTAAGTGTCCGCTTTTTGCATCCTCCATCATTCCTATTGTTCCGCCTGTGTATATGAGTAGTACTTTGCTTTTTTTGGTCATTGTTTTAATCCCCCCTGCCCCCCTTTGAAAGGGGGAATGATTATCTACGATATTAATTTTTGTCAGTTCGAGCGTAGTCGAGAACTCAACACCCAAACACATCAATTGAATTTTGAGTAGTAATGCTGGCAACCTCTTCCACACTTATTTTTTTGATCTCTGCAATTTTTTTGGCTATCAATAATAAATGATCCGGCTCGTTTCGCTTGCCTCTATAAGGTTCAGGAGTCAGGTAGGGCGCATCCGTTTCTAAAACTATATGTTTCAGATCAATTGCTTTCACTACTTTATCCAAGCCTGAATTTTTAAATGTTACCACACCTCCAATGCCCAATTTTAAATTTCCGGTTGCGATAGCTTGTTCTGCTTGTTTCACTGTTCCGCTGAAGCAATGAAAAATTCCTTGTGGTGCACCGGTTTTAAATTCATTAATAATCTCCATCACTTCATTAAACGAATCACGTGAATGAATGATATATGGCAGTTTATATTGTCGGGCTAATTGTATTTGTGTTCTGAAAGCATCCTGTTGTTGTTCAAAAAAAGTTTTATCCCAATACAGATCAATTCCAATTTCACCGATGGCAACAAACTTTCGTTTGCCTAACCAATGTTTCACTACTTTTAATTCCTTTTGATAAGTGGAATTTACCGAACAAGGGTGCAGGCCCATCATCGCGAAACAATTATCAGGAAATTGTTTTTCCACTTGAAACATTAAAGGAATAGATTCATCATCCACGTTGGGCATAAAAAATCGTGTAATGCCATTGTCAATGGCTTTTTGAATCAACAGTGTTCTGTCGGGATCGAAATCTTTTGAATAAAGATGGGTATGTGTGTCGGTTAAAATCATTGGTTTAAATTTTTAAAATTCAAATTTGCACTAATTCTTTATATTTTAAAATGATGTTTTTGTCAATTGTTTTTTCTTCTTCAATGTTTAGCAAACATTTTAATCCGGTATGTTTCAAAATATATTCTTCGGATGATTTAGCAGATTTTCCATTGAATACAATCCCCGCAACCGGAATGTTTCTGCTCCTTAGCGCGTTAACCGACAAAAGTGTATGGTTAATGCTTCCAAGGTAATTGTTTGCAACAAGAATAACTTCTGCTTTCATTTTTTCTATCAGATCAATTATAAGGCATTCATCATTTATAGGAACCATCACTCCTCCGGCACCTTCTATAATCAGTGTATTGGAAGTTTCGGGTAAAATAATATCTTTCAAATTCATTTTTATTTTATCTATTTCTGCTGCCGCATTTGGCGACATAGCCTGTGATAAACGAAAACTTTCAGAGTGGATAACAGATTTAGAATTGCTTATCAAAGAACGAACTTTCATCGCATCTGTATTGTCCAAATCACCTGCCTGAATAGGTTTCCAGTAATCAGCATGTAAGGCTTCCACCAAAATAGCAGAAGCAATTGTTTTGCCTACATCAGTTCCTATACCGGTTACAAAAAATCGTTTCATGTGCTTGGTTTTTTGTTCGCGCTAATTATGCAAATCTACACAGAATCGTTTGTATTTTTTTGCGTATTCAGCCTGAGAAAAGTTTTCAATTCTTCTTTCTCCTGTATACAAATTTATAAAATTTGAGGATAGTTCGATGATTCAATTTAATTGAAGGGATAATTTCAGGTAACGATGTAATTGCTGAAACAGACCTATCGGAATAATTTTAGCGTTCAATAGGAACACCGATTATGAAGGCGTCTTTAAATCCTTTTTCAATCATTGCATTTTTAAGATCAATGGCTTCATCGTGCGTTGAAAAATCTCCAATAGTATAAACCGTAAAACCACTGTTATCTTTTAAATTTTTTATTCCTGTGGAGCCAATTTCTAATAGTTCATCCGCCAATTCTGACGGCACCTCTTTTTTAAATGCGCCAAGTTGCACCATGTAAGAAATTTTAGAGTCAGGATTTGCAGGCGCAGTAGTTTTACCGGAATCTGTTGTTTTGGATGATGAAGTTACTAATCTATCCATCGGAGTTATTGGTGCATCAATAGGTAAAGTGATAATGAAGGCATCTTTGAATCCTTTTTCAATCATTTTATTTTTAAGATCAATCGCTTCATCATGAGTTGGACAATTACCTACTGCATAAACTGTAAAATCTTTTTTATTTTGTAAATTTTTTATTCCTTTCGCGCCAATTTCAATAAATTTATTTGCAGATTCCACTGGTATCAATTCTTTAAAAGCTCCAATTTGTATACGATATGAACTATTTGTCGGTAATGAATCCAGAATTTTTGGTTTTATTGCTGCAATTGAAAAGGCAGAATTTTTCGTTACCGCTGTATCGGGAGATAATTTCTCCCGAATAGCTGTTGAGTCTTTAGCAACAGGAGTAGCTGAAGTAACGGGTATTACAGGTAAAGGAGATGCGATAGAATCCTCTGCTAATGATGAAACAGCCATAGTATCAGATGTTTTCGTCACAGCCGGGGCAGCAGGCTGATCTATTATTTTTGATTGGGGCACTGATTGTTTTTTTTGTTTCACCTGAACAGCAGTTGCATCTATAGAAACTGCAACAACCTTGGCGTTATTATATCCTTTTTTAACCATTTCCATTTTAAGGTTAATGGCTTCATCGCGATTTGAAAAATCACCAACAGTATAAACTGTGTTACCCTTATTATCTTTAAAGTTTTTTATTCCCTTATCGGCAACTTTTAAAAATTTATTAGCATTTTCTAATGGTCTTCTCTCTTTAAATACGCCAAGCTGAACACGATACGATTTTTCTTCAGATGATTTAACCAGTGCAATTGGCTTTATCGGTGCAGCGTTGCGTGAAGTATCTGCTTTTAGATCGGAAACAGATTCTAATGATGATTTTACCGAACCCTTTGGAACCTCAGCATAAACAGGCTTAACGGTCATTGTTGGCTTAGGAGCAGATAAAATCTTCTCCTCTATTTCTGAGCCAAATGAAACATTTTTAAATTTTTCGGTTATTGCCTTTGTTGAATCTTCGGTTACCAAAGCATTTGTTTTGGCTAACCCGTTGGAGACGGAAGTATCTTTTACACTCGGTGAAACCGGCTCTGCCAAACTCGTCCGAGTAATTATCGAATCAATAATAGTTATATTTGTTATATTCACAATGGATCTTGTGGTATCTTTTATTACTACCGAACCCGGCATCAATATTTTTCCGGACATAGCTGATGTATCAGGAGTAATGAACGTTTCAGGTACAACCGTTTTGGCTGAGTCTTTTATTCCCGGCGAATTTTGGATGACCGTTTTAACAGGAATAAATATGGTATCATGAATGAGAATATAAGTGGGTTTTTGAACAATGGATTTCGCAGAATCGTTTACTGTAGGCAAAACCGGCATTAATGATTTAGCCGTATCCATTGGAACAACTGCTGAATCAGGAAGAATAATAAGAGTGGCAACCATATCCACATTTGATCTTCTCTTCATTGGAGTATAAATAAACGACACCTCCATACCTCTGTTACCATATTGTTTCAAGTAATAAGTATTGATATCATAACTAACCCTGACGTTATAGGTTTTATATTTTAAACCAAGGTGAATAACAATGGCATCATTCCTTCTCCATGCGAAGCCAAGCATGGGTTGATAATCGGTACAACGTATTTTATCATAAACCATTGCTCCAATATTCAGTTCACTTGCCTTTGCCTGGTTCATATACATAAATTGAGGCAATACGCTGATCGCTTCGTTGATCGTGTAAAAACATCCACCATGCAGTGTAAAGCGCATAGGAGTCTGACTGTTTATATCAGTGATGGATTGATTGGGTTGAGTAAGATGATAAATGGAGAATCCGCCGAAAGGAGAATATTTTTTATTCTTGTCAATGAACCGGTAATAAACTCCCATGTTCATATCAAAATGAAAGGTACTTTGCCTGCTGAAATTTTCACCACTGGGTAAATTAGCATCAAAGCCACTGGGAGACGAGGAGGAATATTGTGAGTCATAAACAAAATTTCCGTTGTTAAAACTTTTCTGCAAAAGCCCCGCTTGCAATCCTACTGATATATTGTGGCGATCGAAACCGGCACCATCTTTATGCGTTACTTTATAAGCCCCTGACAGCATGCAGTTAAGGGTGTTTAATGAACTGTTTATGCTATTATTATTAATAATAAATTCACCGAAAGAAAATTTGTTGTTATACGGTTTATCAAATCCGGCAGCAAATATTCTATTTGATCTTCCAAGGTAATTGCCTTTTTGCTCACGGTAATTTAAGTTGAAGCGATAATTCCAATCCTCATTTAAACGTAAGCCTGTTAAGGCAGGATTCAGATAAAGTGGATTGGCATCAAATTGCGACAAGTGAAAATCCTGAGCCGAAATTTTCGTTGCAAAAAGTGTGATACTGATTGTGGCAATGGATATGTATGATCGTATGTTCAAAGTCCTGTATTTAGCGGATAAGATTTACAACTCCATGCATACTGATGGTTTCATTATCAACTGTTTTTCCTTTTACTGTGTATTCATATATTCCTACTCCCTGAGGAGCGCCATTGTAATTGCCATCCCATCCATCACTTTGTGCGTTGGATAAGAATAACAAGTTTCCCCATTCGTTATAAATGCGTAATTCCAGCTCTTTAACAGGACCTCCTCTTACTCTTAAAACATCATTCACATTGTCGCCATTTGGTGTAAAAGCTTGAGGAATGGCTATAATATTGGGATTATCAACTGTTATTGTATCGCAATAGTTGCTGGAACACCCGTTGGAATTCAGTCCCGACAAGCATACAGAATAAACACCTGCCTCTGTATAGGTATGTTCAGGGGTTTTGTCGGAGGAATAAATACTGTCGCCAAAGTTCCAGGTCCAGTTGCTATAACTATTGGAGCGATTTGTAAATTTTACAAGTCCGTCCGGAAGTTTTACCTTGTAAGAGGAGGCAATGAAAGAAGCTGTTACACCGAAAACATTTATAGATGAAGTTTTTTCCAGAGAGTCGGTACAGCCGGCAGAAGTTGTTACATAATGCTTTACATTGTAAATACCATTGGAAGTGTAGGTATGCATTATATGTTTTGAGGAAGAAGTATCAATGATGTCGCCAAAATTCCATACATAAGTAGAAGCCGATCCGATAACAGAAGAGTCGTTAAAAGATACTGTAAGCGGCATACAGCCGGATATTTTATCAATACCGAATTTTACGATGGGTTTATTTTCTATCGTAATCCTATTTGCAATACTGTCGGAACAATTCGCATTGGATACTTTTAAGCTTACCATATACGTTCCGGCTTTATTATAAATATAAGAAGGGTTGCGTGTTGTGGTGGTTGTATTTGCATCACCAAAATACCATTTCCAATTGGTTATAGGACCTGAAGTAGCTGTAAATGTGGAGCTGTCGTGGAAATTCATAACCTCCCCCACACAGCCATTTGCCTTTTTAAAATAGGCATTAAATATATCCACATTAACATTTCTTTTATATGTTGATATACATCCGGAATCAGATGTTGTTGTTAATGATACCGAATAAACCCCTCCATATACATAGTCGTAGATCGGGTTGCGGAGATGGGTGATGCTGTCATCGCCAAAGTTCCACTCCCACTCATTAATACTTCCTGAAGTAATTGTTGAGAGATCCGTAAACACAATATTACCTGTTTTGCAATCTGCCAGATAGGTGAAATTTGGAACAGGTGTAGAATTTACCTTGATCGGTCTTCTTGCCGAATCCACACAGCCTAAGCCGGTTGTTGTAATAAGGGTAACTGTATACGTTGACGCGGTTGTGTAAGTCACAACAGGATTCCTGGAATTAGAAACACTGCCATTACCGAAGTTCCAGAACCAAGCCGTTATGGTGTCTTTTTTTAAGAAAGAAATGGGCTTAAACGTGTTATCGCCAATACAAGCATTGTAGCGATCAAAATCGATTTTTGGTATATCTATTATTTCATACCCGCAGCCATCACCATTCAATAAAGCGAGGCTTACGGAATGAAAATCTTTTTTATTTATTTTATTACAAGCATTCGGGACATTGAAGTGAAAACGAACTGCAAACAAAGGTGTATTGTTTTCGATAGGGTGAAAATCATTTATATTTGAAGTACTTGAAGTAAGCCTTAACGTACTATCCGTCGGGTTATAATGAGCAAATTCCCCTAAATAAGATTTATAGTTTATTACTGAATCGAAGGTAAGTTTCACGTTATCAAATCTGATCGCAAAATCTAACGATACAACAAGGTCGTTCGACAAAAAATAAACAGGAACATCCACAAAATTGCCTGTTATGTCAGCATTTGCCATATCAAATACTATCTTGTCGGTTGTATCAATTTGCGGAGGCAACAGCAAACTCTTTACTGTATAGTTGTTATTCGTATTTCCGGAAACAATAACACTTTCAAATAAAATAATTATTACAATCAATAATCTATTTTTCATTCTTTGATTTTTATCTGAAGAAAAACAAACTGGTGAGAATGGCTATAATCACTATGAATGCGCTCAGATAAGGAAGACAAATTTACAACCTAAAGAATGTTGTTTTTTTAACTCTTACATTATCTTAAAGTTAATTTTAGAACGTTTAAATAAAAAACCGATTCATATTTAACATCAATTTTATAGTGATTTAACATAGCGGTTTTAAAAAATAAAAAATCACATCTGTTTACTACTATTAAAAAAGTATAATAGCTCAATCATTTTAATTTAGTAGTAGACCAATGTTAAGTATATGTGTGGATCAGAAAGCGGATGGACTTCCCGATTGGCTTTTCTGGCAAGAGGAATATTTTATCATTTGCATTATCATTAATAAAGCCGGGATCTCTCAGGAAAGTGGGTTAACGAAGGATTGGGTATTGAATGGAATCTCATTTAATAATAAAAGAGGCGCTTTACATAGCGCCTCTTTTATTATGCATGTACTTTTTCTTCGATTGCTTCGGATTCTACTACTAATTCAGGTAATGAACCCGAAAGTTTTTGAGATAAATCTATCCCATGAACCTCCTTCGCTTGGCTTACAAACCATTTTGTAAACTCGTCTTTTCCTTGTCCGAATTTTTCAAAAGCAGCTTGGGGGTTTTTACCTTCGAGTGTCACAATGATCACATCTCCCATCGGAGTTGATTGAAAAAAGGTGCGTTCACGAACACCAAGTGTCTTCCTTGATTCATTGAATTCTTTTTTGTGAGTTGTTTTTAAATCTTTGGAAAATTTTTTCCATTGTTCTGTTTTGCCGGCAAGTATAGGAATTGCCATTGCTAATAACTTTGTCATTTTTTTTATTGTTTAAGATTGTTAGAAATATTTTTTTTGTTTGACAAATGTATTTTCAAGATGCAATGAATGAAATGATGTTGTTTAATAATTGGGGTGATTGTTGGCAGGTATGAATAAGCACAACTGAATGTTCCTCAGTAAACATAAGGCGTTAAACTTAAGGTTGTTGAATGGAATAATATTGAGTATCATTGTAGCTAATGGTAGAAAGCCATATTGAAAAATTAAATATTTATAATTAGGATTGGTAATATGAAAAAAATTTCACTTCTCTTTTTATTTTTCATTCAATTTTTATTAATTGGAAAAAGCAATAGTACCACCGTAAATACTTCAGATAAAATCCTTTTAGATAAAGTAATTCATGAATGGTCGGATGCTCATAATAATTTTGGGTTTACAAAATTTAACGAGCTATATGCATCTGATGTTATGTTTTATTGCAAACAGCTAAAGAAAAATGAATGTGTCGCTATAAAGCAAAAGTTATTGAATCCTAATAAAGTGTTTATTCAAAGTATTATTTCAGGCATTATATATGTTCAATATCCTAACAATGTAATCTTTGCTTCATTCACTAAACAGGTAGAAACAAGTATTAAAAAGAACTGGTATCCATCCTATTTATTATTGTTTAAGCAAGATGGCAAATACTTAATTGTAGGTGAAAGTGATAAAATAACGGATAAAAATTTGAAATTCAAATTAGATGTAAATAATTTAATCTTACCTGTTTCAAGTATAAAGCCATCTAATATTAAACCTACAAAAGAAGCAGAAAGTAGATTTTTCTATTTTCCATTCGCATTTCTATTTTTGTTGGGAGTAATGATATACTTTTTACGAAGGAAGAAAAATGAATCACAATCAAAAATAGTAGTAGAAAAAAAGCTACCTATAATAAATAAGGCCGTTAAAGAGGAAGAAATAATACCTCCGTCGCTGAAAGAATCAATTACAAAAGTGCCAACAAAAAACATTAATGAAGATAAGGGGTTGCTATTCGAAAAATATATTGTTACAAAATTTAAACCAGACTACTTCAAACTTTTAGAATGGACAGGAGATAAGTATGAGTATGATAAAGGAATTTTTGCGGAATCAAATAACTATCCTGATTTGTTATATGAATTTAAATTAAAAGATTTTTCTCGAAAATTTGCAGTTGAGTGTAAATTCAGAAATAATTTCACTAATGGTGGTGTTGAATTTAAAGAAACTCAACTTAATCATTACAAGAAATATGCATTGGAAAACGGTATTGAAGTTTATATGGTATTTGGAATAGGCGGTAACCCAGAAGACCCGGAAGATCTTTATTTAATGCCACTTTCCAAAATAGTATCATACAAAATAAATATAAATACGATAAGTGAGTATAGTAGAGCGAAAGGAACTGATTTTTTTTATGACAAGACAATTCCAAAACTTAAGTAATTTACTCCTTCACCCGCGTTCGGCGGAATGTTCAATAACTTAACTAAATAAAATACGGAGCAGTGTTCAGCGTTGAGTCCCCTGCTCGGCGGAATGTTCAATAACTAAATAAAAACACGGAGCAGCTAAGCGGCATTTGTAATGCCGCTTGCAACACAGCAGAATTTGTAATTCTGCACACAATACATCCTAATTATTAATCACGATCTTCTTCACCACAATACCTTTATCAGAAATAAAATGGACAAAATAAATTCCATTCTTCTCTTTGCTTAAGTCAATACTATGTTGAGATTTCCCATTAATTATTGCCTGGTAAATTTTTTCTCCCATCACATTATATACTTCAATACTATTAATGGACACAGACGAAGCATTAAAATAAAATAGACCATCACCGGGGTTTGGATAAATAGTAATTGCATCTATACTATTTATTTGTTCCCTTATAGCTGTTGGAGTCACTGTAGTGGTTGGTGTAGTCGTTACCGTTGGGGTTGGTGTTATTGTTGTTGTTAGTACAGCTTGTTTTTTAAGCATAACTGCTGTGGTAGATAATGGTGCTAAAGATATGGTAAACGTATTGGCAACAATGGGAACAGTTCCTGCATTCAATGCATTATTGGTGTGTGAAATAAATGTTTCTGAACCCGGCAATTGTTTTAGCTGAAGCGTAGAACAGTTGCCATTTGTGACCGTAAAATTTGATACGGTAACCGTTGTATTTTCAATTGCAGTTAACGATCTATTCACCAATATCACGGTCATGGAATCCTTAGCAGAATTGATGGATGAATATGCAGAAACATCATTTTCATTATCAGATATAGATTGCACGCGCGTTGATCTGCTATAGCGACTAAACAAATGAAGAGTTTCCCACATGCCCGGATACCAATACCAGGGCGCGAAATACGCAACATTGTTGTCCGCAAATGTTCCGAGTACAGACGCGTAACTTACCGAAGTTACATTGGCATTATTATTTGTAGCGCCATATTCCGAAACACCAAATGTTACTCCATGATTAGTTCCCATGTACTGATCGAGCCATTTGTTGCAACGTCCAAAAACATTTTCATTGGTAATGGTATTGTCCCAACCGGAAGCACTGGTTGTTTTTACACCATTGGCGCCCGGGTAATTATAAGTGGTATCAAAATACATACGACGCAGTTGAACGATGTCAGCATCGGCACTTTCGTTCGGGTAATTATGAATATCGATCACATCCAACAATCGTATTCCACTCGCCGTTTGCTCCTCGGCACATCGTTTAATAAAATATTGCAACCACACATAACTGCTCCCTCCCACGGTTATTTTATTATTGTTCCAGCTATACCATTGCCATTCGGTTGCAGGAACAGGACCGCATAACTTAATGTTCGGATAGGCTGCCCTTGCTTTTTCTGCAACAGCAAAATACAATTGCATGAATGCTTCAGCGGTGGGCTGTGTAGCCATTACATCGTCATGAGTGCCGTTCCATATCTCCGGTTCATTGTCCATGCTCCAATAAATTATTTCCTCTTTATTGTATCCCAAACCTCCTGTTCCGAACCAATGCTGAAGTATTCCTGTTGTTGAATCCGCCGTCCAGTTTTCCAGATAAAGATTTATGTTGCCTCCTGTTTGAGCAGTGCATCCGCCGTTAGTATTGGGAACACCTCCACCGGCAAGGTTTTGACAGGTACCACTCCATCCGCTTGAATTATTATAATTCCAGTCGTTGAAATTTTGTGTAGTCGTTTTTGCAGCTTTCCCGATAAGCTGAAAAGCCCACATGCCTTGTACACCTGGCAAACTGTCCTGTAATTTTTTTGCTGCATAATCCCAATCGTGCGCGTACACGTTGTTGTACCAATCAGGATGACTGGAAAATTTAAGGCGCCAGTTATATTTTGTAGCATTGTTTCCGCCGTTCTCGCGGGTGAAACGTAAGCCTGCATCACGCATCAATTGCCATTCTGTGGCCGTAGTCGGTGTCCCCTGATTATCCGAAATATTATTATTCTTCCCAAAAATATACGGTGAGATTGTTTTATTTCCCAGCAATGCATCCACCTGAATGTTCACATTTGTTTGCGCGGAAACCGTATACCACGCAATACTTAGAATGAAAAAAATTTTGGTTTTCATTACGGAAATTTTTGATCGTGGATCTATAAATTGATTGCTTTTTTATTTTAATCCTTCACCCGGTTAAACTTCAAGGCTTTCAACATCCAGTCCGGTAGTGGTTTCAAAGCATCGCGTTTTCTGAGATCTAGATACCAACCCAATTTTTTCATGATAGGAATTTTTTTCGTTTCCACAAATTCTATCAATGCACCATCCGGATCTTCAATGTAACTGAAGTGTCCTGCAGCTTCTCCCATATCAAATTTTTCACCGCTATCAACCGTATATGGATGACCTTTTTCGGCGCACAACTGTTTCATGGCTTGTTGGTTGGTGATGTCAAAACACAAATGAATAAATCCCAGATCACCCCAAAAACGGTTCTCAAAAATTTTGCGTGGTGTGCGATCAAACACTTGTATCAATTCTATTTCGCTTGCTCCTAATAATCTGGAGAAGGCGCCAATACGTGGCTTGCTGTGTTTTAACAATACCCTGCGTACTTTATTTTTTCCGCTTGGCAGATTTTTAAAGTCTTCAAACACTCCCGTTTTATCATATACTACCGTATCGTATCCTAAAATATCGGCATAGAATTTTTTTGAATGTTCGATATCACTCACCCCGATCATGCATCCAGCGGGGCCTCCTGTCAATTGCATTCCTTTTCCAAACCATGAATCACTTTTTACAATTTGAAATAAATTGTTCCAAGGATCACGTAAATAAAAAGTATCATTACCACCTGCATCTTTGGTCAAGTCACTTATTAAATTTACTTTTTTTGATCTCAAAAACTCGTAAGAGCCTTTTACATCGCTTGTTTTCATGCGTGTGCAATAGAGTCCCAGATCGCCTACTTGTATTTCAAACGAACAAGGTTCAGGAGTGCGACTTGTATATTGCCAGATCTCAAAACCTCCGCCACCTTTCAAATTGATCGCTAAAATAGCATGGCGCTGATGTGCAACGCCTCCTGTATAAGGTAGCATTAAAGCAGAAACTGCGGCTTCCTCAAAAATAGGAATATCCATTCCAAAATGTTGGCGGTACCATTTGAATGCTTCATGTACGTTAGAAACTCCAATTCCTATTTGTTGGATGCCTGCTATAGTTGGTTTACTCATAAAATTTTATTTTGTTATACGATAAACAATAGTCAAACTCGCACCGGAGTTGGATAGTCCACTCAACCCAAAAGTATTTGTTGGATTCAAAGTATTTGAAGTCTGTGTGTTATTTTGATTAGGAGCATTTGGATAGGTTGTTGAACCTGTTGTATTCGTTGTAGAATTATTATAAGCGTAATATATGTTAGGGTCAATTTCAGCATATAATCGAAAAGAAGCATTAATGTTGTAAACTGCTCCTAAAGCAATTCCTATAGAAGGAGTAAATATTTGAGAGTTGCGCTTTGTTGTGGTTGTACTATTATTATTATTAACGGAATTTCCACTATTTATACTATAAACATTATTTGTAGTTCCTGTTGAGGTAGATTGATTTATAGAATAACTTAATCCAAATATTCCGCCATATAAAAATCCAAACTTTTCAGAAACTGATTTTAATTTGAGAATACTAAAACTTAAACCACAGTTTAAATTTATTGGAGTCGTCGTTTTATTAGTACTTGAAGAACTATTGTTAATGGTGTCATGTAAAGTAGAAGAATTATTTGGAGTATTTCCAACAGAACCCAATCCTCCAATATTTCCTTGTATCCGATAAAGCCTGCTTTCATTGCCCCAACGGTATTGCAGTGAATAACTATTTAAGCTACTAAAGCCAATCCCATATTCCTGAACTTTTGGTAATTGTGGTTTTTGCAGAGCTGCCGGTTGTGCCACCGGAGCAGTTGTTTGTGGTTCTTGTGCATTTAAAACTGCTGCTAAAAAAGTAGCGGTTAGCGTAAATACTGTTTTGATCTTTTTCATAATTTTTGGTTTTAGTTATTTAGAATTTCTGTTTGGTTGCGCTAAATCAAAAACCTACCCAAAAGCTCAGATTCATAAATACCTAAACACTTTATTCAATAAAATTTTTGCAATATCATGATGTTACCATCTTAAATTTAACACCAGGTCTACTCAATTTATAGGTGTTTCCAGAGAACTCTTGTTTGCTCTGTGACTCTGCGTTAAAAAAAGTTAAAACACCTCACTCGCCACTCTCTTGGTAACATCAGAAGTCCCCATGGTATAAAAATGCAAGCAAGGAACACTTTGTTTGATCAATTCTTTCGATTGATGAATGCTCCACTCAATACCTACTTCCTTTACTTCCTGGTCTGTTTTACATTTTTCAATTTGCTCCATAAATGGGGAAGGAATTTCCAAGTGAAAAATTTTAGGAAGAATGGTAGCTTGTTTTTTTGTTGTCAATATTTTTAATCCCGGAATGATAGGAACATTGATTCCCATCGCACGGCAATCCTTAACGAATTTAAAAAATTTAGAATTGTCAAAAAACATTTGTGTAACAATGTATTCAGCACCTGCATCCACTTTTTGTTTCAGATATTTCAGATCGGAATCCATCGATGGTGCATCAATATGCTTCTCGGGATACGCAGCAACGCCAATACAAAAATTCGTTTGGGAAAGTTCGCTTAGCTCTTCATGCAAATACTTTCCCTTATTCATCAATACGGTTTGTTTCACCAGATCAAGTGCATAGGCATTTCCATCGGGCTCAGGAATAAAAGCAGGTTCGCTTTTTATGGAATCTCCGCGTAAAGCAAGCACATTATCAATACCCAAAAAATGCAGATCTATTAAAGCGTTCTCGGTTTCTTCTTTGCTAAAACCGCCGCAAATAATGTGAGGAACAGCATCCACCTTATATTTATTCATAATGGCAGCACAAATACCCACTGTACCCGGACGCTTACGTGTACTTAATTTTTCCGAAGTACCATCTGCACGTTGTTTGTAAATATATTCTTCACGATGATACGTAACATCCACAAAGGATGGTTTAAACTCCATTAATGGATCGATACCATCAAAAATCGAATGAATGCTTTTGCCTTTCAATGGTGGCAAAATTTCAATGGAAAACAAGGTTGAATTTGCTTGCTTAATGTGATCAACAACTTTCATAAATAGAAGAGATTATTTTAAATAGAGTGCAAAGTAACGTTATGCTGTATTAAAAAACAAATTAGCTATATTATTAGTAAATTCGCAATTCAATTAAAAATGAAGATCATCTACCCGAATGAATAATATTAGAAACTTTTGCATAATAGCGCATATCGATCACGGTAAAAGTACCCTTGCCGACCGCTTGCTAGAATATACCAATACCATAAACAAGCGCGATATGCAAGCGCAAGTCCTTGATGACATGGACCTGGAGAAAGAACGCGGCATCACGATCAAGAGCCATGCTATTCAAATGGATTACGAACTGAACGGCAAAAAATATGTTTTAAATTTAATTGATACTCCCGGCCATGTTGATTTTTCTTATGAAGTATCCCGCTCCATCGCTGCTTGTGAAGGCGCTTTGCTGATCGTGGATGCTGCGCAAGGTATCCAGGCGCAAACCATTTCTAACTTGTATCTGGCTCTGGGTAACGATTTGACAATCATTCCAGTTTTAAATAAAATTGATCTGCCAAGTGCTGAACCCGAAGCAGTGAAGGACCAGATAGTAGAATTACTCGGTTGTAAACGTGAGGAAATTATGTCTGCTTCTGGCAAAACAGGCGTGGGTGTTCATGAAATTTTAGAAGCAATTGTTCATCGCATCCCAGCCCCTAAAGGAGACCCTGCCGCACCTTTGCAAGCGTTGATCTTTGATTCTGTTTACAATTCATTTCGTGGTATCATCGCTTATTTTAAGATCCAGAACGGCGTCATTAAAAAAGGGGAGAAAGTAAAATTTGTTGCTACTGGCAAAGAATACAGCGCTGATGAAATTGGTGTATTACGATTAAAACAAGAACCCCGAAACGAAATTCAAACGGGCGATGTAGGATATATTATTTCGGGTATTAAAGATGCCCGCGAAGTAAAAGTTGGCGATACCATCACAAGCGTTGCGCGTCCTTCAACGGCTGCTATCAAAGGTTTTGAAGATGTGAAACCAATGGTGTTTGCAGGGATCTATCCGGTGGATACCGAAGATTTTGAAGAGCTTCGTTACTCGATGGAGAAACTTCAATTGAACGATGCATCCTTAACATGGGAGCCTGAATCATCAGCTGCACTTGGCTTTGGTTTCCGATGCGGATTTTTAGGAATGTTACACATGGAAATTATTCAGGAACGTTTGGAACGTGAGTTCAAAATGACTGTTATAACAACTGTTCCCAACGTATCGTATCACGCTTACACAACTAAAAACGAATTGCTGGTTGTAAACAACCCCTCTGACCTACCCGACCCTAGCCGACTTGATCGTGTTGAGGAACCATACATCAAAGCGCAGATCATTACCAAATCAGAATTTGTGGGTAACATCATGACCTTGTGTATCGGCAAACGAGGCATATTAACCAACCAGGTTTATTTAACAACCGACCGTGTAGAGCTGATGTTCGATCTGCCTTTAGGCGAAATTGTATTTGATTTTTATGACCGCTTAAAAACGATCTCCAAAGGATATGCTTCTTTCGATTATCAACCATTGGATTACCGTCAGAGTTATTTAGTAAAGCTTGATATACTATTGAATGCAGAGCCTGTAGATGCTTTATCGTCTCTCATTCACCGCGATAATGCCTATGAATTCGGAAAAAAAATGTGTGAGAAATTAAAAGAATTAATTCCTCGTCAGCAATTCGAAATTCCTATTCAAGCTACCATTGGAGCGAAAATTATAGCACGAGAAACCATCAAAGCCATGCGTAAAGATGTTACTGCAAAATGTTACGGTGGTGATATTTCCCGTAAACGTAAACTACTTGAAAAACAAAAAGAAGGGAAGAAACGCATGCGTTCTGTAGGCAATGTAGAGATTCCGCAAAGCGCATTTATGGCGGTGCTGAAGTTGAATGAGTAAATCTTTACCACGGAGGCACAGAGAACACAGAGAAACACGGAGGTAATTATTTATTTAGATGTTGGTATATTAGAATAAAAAAATATTCAACAAGATATAGAGAAACACGGAGATGATTACTCAAAGAAATATAAATGAAATTTCGTACAAGATAATTGGTTGCGCTATTGAAGTTCATAAACAGCTTGGTCCGGGATTACTCGAATCGGTTTATGAGTTATGTTTTATTGAAGAAATGAGAAGTTCGGGATTGTTTGTAGAATCACAAATTTATGTTCCGGTAATTTATAAGGAAAAAGATTTAGGAGGTAAATTAAAACTAGACCTACTTGTAAACGATTTAATTATTGTAGAAGAAAAAGCTGTAGAGTTAATGATCCCATTATACAAAGCACAACTTTTATCGTATTTAAAACTTACAGGATTACCCAAAGGATTACTCATAAATTTTCATTGCGAAAATATTAAAGAACAATTAGTTTCACTTGTCACAGAAGAATTTGCAAAGTTACCCAAAGACGAACCTGAAAAATATTTCATTCAGATTTAACCTCCGTGTTTCTCTGTGTTCTCTGTGCCTCCGTGGTAAATAATAAAAATGAAAACAAAAAAACCAATAGGAGTATTCGATTCCGGTTACGGAGGCTTAACGCTTTTAAAGGAAATTGTCAAACAATTGCCCGAATACGATTATTTGTATTTGGGTGATAATGCCCGCGCTCCTTATGGTACACGTTCGTTCGAAACAGTATATGAATACACCTTGCAATGTGTAAAACAACTCTTCGCCATGGATTGCGAGTTAGTAGTGTTAGCTTGCAATACCGCATCTGCAAAAGCATTGCGAACCATACAACAAAAAGATCTTCCAAAAATTGCTCCAAATAAAAGAGTGTTAGGTGTTATTCGTCCGACAACAGAAGTAGTTGGTCAATACAGTAAAACCGGACATATTGGAGTATTGGGAACTACAGGAACGATCACATCTAACTCCTACCCTATTGAAATTTCAAAATTTTATCCTGAACTAAAAGTTAACCAGGAAGCTTGTCCGATGTGGGTTCCGTTGGTGGAGAATAATGAGTTTGACAGCGAAGGCGCAGATTATTTTATTCAGAAAAATATCAATTCTCTTTTATCAAAGGACAAACAAATAGATACCATCATTTTGGGTTGTACGCATTATCCTTTGCTGATAAATAAAATAAAAAAGTATTTGCCGACCAACATTACGCTTCTTTCGCAGGGAGAAATTGTTGCAGAAAGTTTAGCGGATTATTTACAGCGCCACTCTGAACTAGAGCAAAAATGCAGTAAAGGAGGCATTATTGATTTTTATACTACTGATGCACCTGAAAATTTTGACAAAGCAGCAAGTCTGTTTTTTGGAAAACCGGTTCAATCAAAGCATCTGGATATTTAAATAGTCAGTTCGAGCGGACAATGTCGTTTAGTT
>PLYN01000027.1 GCA_003151815.1 Bacteroidota bacterium
GACATTGTCCGCTCGATGTGACATTTATTCTAATCCATTATTTCTAACACGATCGCTTTGGCTTCAATATCCAATCCATTGCGTAAAGTTAATAAACTTCCTTGTTTTAAATGCTCCCCAAATCCATGAGGAGCAAAAAATACTGCACTAATAATTAAACTTTCTTCTGGTTCTATTGGTTTTTTATACAATTCTATCTGGCATTCGGTGCAATAATTTTTCACGCCATTAACATATGCCTGAGGTCTGTAAATACCCATTAATTCATATTTGCTGACATTTTCTATCAGCAATTTTACTTTTAGATATTTCTTGTAATAGATCATGTAACGCCTTCATGCATATTTCATCAGGAATTGAAATCAAAGATATATATTTGCATTCAACAATTTTTGAATTATGAAGAGAGATAAATCAATTGCTTTATTTGAAAAAGCGAAAAATTATTTTCCCGGTGGAGTAAATTCTCCGGTACGCGCATTTCGTTCCGTTGGTGGAACACCATTGTTTATCGAAAAAGGAAAAGGTTCACATATTTGGGATGCGGATGGTAATGAATTTATTGATTATTGCGGTTCCTGGGGACCATTAATTTTGGGACACGCAAATAATAATGTTGTAAATGCAATAAAAAAAACAGTAGAGAACGGAAGCTCTTTTGGTGCCCCAACAGCATTGGAAAACGACTTAGCAGAATTGATCTTAAGCAATAATAAATACATTCAAAAAATACGATTTGTAAGTTCGGGCACAGAAGCAGTGATGAGTGCAATACGTCTGGCACGAGGGTTTACCAAACGTAATAAGATTTTAAAATTCGAAGGTTGTTATCACGGACATAGCGATTCCCTTTTGGTAAAAGCAGGTTCAGGATTGGTAACATTTGGCAACACCTCATCAGCAGGTGTACCAGAGAGTTTTGTAAACGAAACCATTGTTGTTTCATTGGATAATGAACAAGCTGTTAAAAAAGCTTTCGCTGATTTTAAAGATCAGATAGCATGTATAATCATTGAACCTATTCCTGCAAATAATGGATTGCTATTGCAACGAAAAGAGTTCTTGCAATTTTTAAGAAACATCTGCACCGAAAATAAAACCCTTTTACTTTTCGATGAAGTGATAAGCGGTTTTCGTATTGGATTTACAGGTGCTGCAGGTTATTACGATATTCAACCGGACATTATCACTTACGGAAAAATTATCGGAGGCGGCTTGCCTGTTGGGATGTACGGTTCCAGCGTGGAAATTATGAGTAATATTTCTCCTGAAGGAAATGTATATCAGGCGGGAACACTAAGTGGTAACCCTGTGGCAATGTCAGCAGGAATAGCGCAATTAACAGAATGCTTGAAACCAAATTTTTATTCCGAATTGGAATCCAAAACACAATTTTTAATTGCTCAAATCTTTTCAAATCTCAAATCTAACATCTCAAATCTTAAAATATTCTCAATAGGTTCCATCTTCTGGATCGCCTTTACAAATGCAGAACACATTCGTAATGCGGAAAGCATTGATGCAGACAGTATGAAACATTTTCGCGTGTTACACAAAGAATTATTAGATCGAGGAATCTATCTTGGACCTTCGGGTTATGAGGTTGGTTTTGTTTGCGAAGCGCATACACAAGAGGATCTGATAAAAACAGCAAAAGCATTTGGAGAAGCGTTGGAGATAGCTATGGTGTAAATGGAACGCAGATTTTTATGATTCTTATGATTAAAAAAGATTTTATATTTTATCTTAAACTATCTGCCTTAACTATTTAATTTTTTATCCCTTTTTATCTTAACAATCATTAAAATCTGCGTTCTAATATTTTCTGTTTTCTAAAAAAACTTTTCCGCCACGATCATCAATACCCCCCTGCAATATCATTGTTCCGTCTATCAACGCAACATAAAAATATTCACCCCGTTTGGAATTGCTCATTAATACTAGTCCGGAATTTATCAAGGCCGAGATCATCAAAGCTATAAATAGTTGAATAGAAAGAATTCCCCATGAGTATTCCAAAATAATTAAGATCATGTAGATCAACATAAAGCCAAACGCCAGCCATTTCGCATTTTTTTCACCAATAATATGTGGCAATGTAGAAACATTGTCTGCACTATCAATTTGCAGATCACGTATATCAAATGGAATACAAATTGCCATCATAAAACAAAAGCGTATGAAAATATATAGAAGATTGTTTTTTGTAAAAAGCTCTGCACTACCCGATAAAACAGGTACTACAGCAGTAACCATTGTCCAGACAATGACAAGGGTAAATAATTTAAACAGCGGACTTTTACGCAATTTTGTTAAAGGAAAAAAATAAGCCAAAGACAAAAGCAACAATGGCGAAAGGTAAAATACAATTTTAAGATCGTTCAAAAAAAAGGAAATGCTAACGCCTATACATCCTATAAATGTTAGCAGTTTGACTGAGGTTTGATTTTCGAAGATCCATTTTCTACGAATGGAGTTGAGGCTTACATCTTGCTGTGGTTTGTATAAAAACCGCTGGAAATTATAAATAAATAACGTTGCAAAAAAAACAAGTGAGGAGTATGCGGTTAATCCATCGGATAACTGAAGCTGGATGCAGGTGCTTTGTATCAGGCAAACGGCGCCTAAAGCAACATAAATATTACCGAAAAGAATAAAGTGAATAGCGAATAGTGAATAGCGAACAGGGGGGTTGATGTATTGCAAAATGTTTTTTTTGTTCCCCATCTTAGTATTCAACCTAAAATTTTATCCCTCATAAATGCCAACCCCTATTAACTATTCGCTATTAACTACTTAATAAGTTGATCCCCATTGGCTTTTAAAATAACCGAAGTTCCTAACCCAACAATAAGTCCAATACCACCGCCAAGTATAGATTTAATTTTTCGTTTTCTTTTGCCTTCCTTCTCATACCCCATTAAATAGGCATCCTGATTTGCGTATTCAGGCTTTGAAACAGAGCCTTCTTTTATTTTTACTTTGGGCAAACCCAATATTCCGGCAACAGCAAATGGAACAATAGGAGTTAAAAAGCTTCCGGTAGCACCTGCTCCCGCGCTCACTAACAAATTAGTCCAAAAACCAACGCGACCTTTAATCACTCTTCTCGCATCTTGCTGGCCGGCGATATAATAACGCATCTCCTCAACAGTAAGCTCGTTGCCGGTTAAAGTATCATACGCATAAATTATTTCTTCGCCTTTTCCATTGGTAATTGAAAAAACATCATCGTTATCCACCGTCTTGAATTTCTTCGGTTTTTTGGGATTTTTAAAAGTTATTAAACCATTTGTAGTATCTGTAACAGTTGTTATTATCTTATTTCCATTGATAAACAATACAGTATCATTTCCGTTTTGGGAAAAACTTATGTTGGCAATAAAACCAAGCATTACAATAAAAATAGTTGATACTTTTGATCGCATAAAATAAGACAGGCGCAGATAAAAATTTAAAAAACGAATTTACAACATTAGTTGGAAAGTTTAAAGTTTAATTTAGAAATTAGTCCCAATGGCTTTCGGGATTAGAATTTAGAAATTTGGCTTTTATAATTTTTTTAATGTTACTTTTTTGTTAATAATTCGAATTAAATAAAAGTTCATTTCTGATTACATTTGCATTCCTTATAAATATAATGCGAATGATAACCACAGACAAATTTGTTGCCCGCCATAACGGTCCCCGCCAACATGATGTAAAAGCAATGCTTAAGAAAATAGGCGCTAACTCTCTTGATGAATTAATTAATGAAACGATTCCTGCAAAAATTCGCCTTAAAAAGCCTTTGAACATTCCTGCAGGTCTTACTGAATACCAGTATCACAAGCATTTACGCGCTATAGCCACAAAAAATAAAGTTTTTAAAACCTACATTGGTTTAGGATATTTTAACACCATTGTTCCTCCTGTTGTTCAACGCAACGTATTGGAGAATCCTGGCTGGTACACAGCTTACACGCCCTATCAAGCTGAAATTTCACAAGGCCGTTTAGAGGCGTTGTTAAATTTTCAAACCATGATCATGGACTTAACAGGAATGAAAATTGCGAATGCATCATTGCTGGATGAAGCCACTGCTGCTGCGGAAGCAATGGCAATGTTATTCAACAGCAGAAGTCGTGATGCTGTTAAAAGTGGTGCAAATAAATTTTTTGTTTCCAATGAATGTTATCCTCAAACCATTGATTTATTGATTACCCGTTCTACTCCTATGGGGATTGAAATAGTGATTGGTGATTTTAAAACTATTAAGCTAGACAATAGCATTTACGGTGCATTGCTTCAATATCCAAGCACTGATGGCATCGTTCACGATTACTCTGATTTTGTAACAAGAGCAAAAGCAAATGGAATGTCCATTGCGGTTGCTGCGGATATTATGAGCTTAGTATTATTAACTCCTCCCGGCGAATGGGGTGCTGATGTTGTTGTTGGGAACACACAACGCTTTGGTGTGCCTATGGGTTATGGTGGTCCTCATGCTGCATTTTTTGCTTGTCGCGAAGATTATAAACGTATACTTCCCGGACGTATAATCGGCGTATCGGTTGATGTACATGGAAACTCCGCTTTGCGTATGGCATTGCAAACACGTGAGCAACATATCCGCAGAGACAAAGCAACGTCTAATATTTGTACTGCACAAGCGCTGTTAGCTATTATGGCAAGCATGTACGCCGTATATCATGGTCCGGATGGAATAAAAGGAATAGCGCAACAAATTCATTTAAGTGCGGTAACATTGGCAACGGAATTTAAAAAATTGGGCTATACGATTGAAAACGGAATTTATTTTGATACGATAAAAGTTAATTCTCTTGCAAAAGAAGAAATTTCGAAAATTAAGCAAGCGGCGGAAGCGGCTGAAATTAATTTCCGTTATACAGATAATGCAATCACCATTTCTGTTGATCAAACTACAGATCCCGATGATTTGAATGCAATTATTGAAGTGTTTGCAAAAGCAGCTGGTAAAGCTGGTTCCAAGATTACTGAAGAAATAATTTTTGCGCAAAAAGCGATACTCAAAAATCGTGAATCGCAAATTCTTACACACCCCATCTTTAATTCCTATCATTCTGAATCCGAAATGATGCGATATATCAAACGCCTTGAAAATAAAGACCTATCGTTAACGCATTCCATGATCTCATTAGGTTCTTGTACCATGAAATTAAATGCAGCGTCAGAATTGATGCCTATAACATGGCCTGAATTCGCTAACATTCACCCTTTTGTTCCGGTTGAACAAGCTGCAGGATACCAGGAAGTTATTGCAGAGTTAGATAGATCATTAAGTGAAATTACCGGTTTTTCAAAAATGAGTTTTCAGCCCAACAGTGGCGCTCAGGGCGAATACACCGGTTTATTGGTAATTCAGGCATACCACCAATCACGTGGTGATGCACATCGTAATATTGCGCTTATCCCTACTTCAGCACATGGCACCAATCCCGCCAGCGCAGCCATGTGTGGACTAAAAATCGTGTTGGTTCAATGCGACGAAAAAGGAAATATCGATGTAAATGATATGCGTGCAAAAGCTATTTTACATAAAGATAATTTATCTTGTTTAATGGTTACTTATCCAAGTACACACGGTGTTTACGAGGAAAGCATCATTGAGATCACCAACATCATCCATGAAAATGGCGGACAGGTTTATATGGATGGCGCTAACATGAATGCACAAGTTGGCTTGACTAGCCCTGGAAATATTGGCGCTGATGTTTGCCATTTAAATTTACATAAAACCTTTGCAATACCTCACGGTGGTGGCGGTCCCGGCATGGGACCAATTGGTGTTGCCAAACAATTAGTTCCTTTCCTGCCTTCGCATGCTGTTGTAAAAACAGGCGGGGAAAAAGGTATTCATGCTGTTTCGGCTGCACCTTATGGCAGTGCTTTAATTTTATTAATTTCATACGGATACATTAAAATGCTCGGCGGAGAAGGTGTTACAGAGGCAACACGCATAGCGATATTAAATGCCAACTATATTAAAGAATCTCTGAAAGACCATTATCCAACGCTATACAGCGGTAAAAACGGAAGATGTGCGCACGAAATGATCCTGGATTGTGTTGCCTTTAAACGCGAAGGCGGAGTGGAAGTGGGCGACATCGCGAAACGTTTAATGGATTATGGATATCATGCACCAACAGTATCCTTTCCTGTCCATGATACCTTGATGATCGAACCTACCGAAAGTGAATCGAAAGAAGAACTGGATCGTTTCTGTTCTGCCATGATTTCCATCCGTAAGGAGATTGATGAAATTATAGCCGGCAAAGCAGACAAGGAAGATAATGTAATTAAAAATGCACCTCATACAGCTAAGTCTGTTATCACCGATAGTTGGAAACACAACTATTCCAGAGAAAAAGCTGTTTATCCTTTACATTGGGTAAAGGACAGCAAATTTTGGCCAAGCGTGGCGCGTATCGACAATGCATTGGGTGACAGAAATCTTATTTGTGCTTGCCCGCCAATTGAGGCTTATATGGATGCAGAGTTAGTTTAATTACGGTGTTTTGTCGCTTCTTATCTTTGAATTATTAATTTTTGTTTTTCTGACCACTCATTCGATTTAATCTCAATAATATAAATTCCATTATCTAAATCTCCAATATAAATTTGTTGCTGATTTTGTCGAAGTGTTTCTGAACTGATTAATTTGCCAATAACATTATAAATATTCAATGTCAAGTCTGTATTAATTGCATTGTGTATATCCAAAGTAACAATGTCAGAAGCGGGATTGGGGTAAATGCTAAATTGCCGCCCTGAGCTACCCACTATATTTTTCTCTATTCCAACGGGCTTACCAGCAGGAGCAGATGTACCACAAATAACAACATTATTGTGAATTGCAAACGTAGGAGTCATAGCTATACCATTCTGAAGCGCGTAAGGATAAATTCTTAAGGAAAAAGTTATACCGCTTGCTACTTGCACACTCATTGTTTGGACAAATGATTGCATAGTAGTGTTCAAATAGATTAATCCGGTCGAATTCAAAACAGTACCGGTAGTCCAATTATTGGTTGAATAATAGGCCTGAAAATTCAAGATATTGAAGTTGGTACTGAGAGGCAAATCACCATAATTAAATGAAACGCTCGTAACAGTAAAAGTATTTCCAGATTGAGGAGAAGCATTGAACTGAACATAGCGCATTGGATCCAAAAGACCTGCAACCCAACCTGTATTACCTACCCAAAGTTTTTGACCGTTGCTGTAAGGAAGATAAACTGACATAAACGGAGAAGATGACCCTACACCTATAGACTCCGGTTGCCCATTTATATTGCCAAAAGTAGAAGTTACCAAATTAGTATCTATTAAAGCCCATGTTATACATGCCTCATTAGGATCAAAATGGTTTCCGAAGTTGAGACTGTCAATGTGCTGTCCCGCTAAGAGCGTTACCGTGTAAGTACCTGGAGAAGTAGGTGCTGTTTGCTGCCAGCCGGTTTGATTTAACTCCGCTATAGTATATGTTCCAGATGGCAGGTTATTGAAGCAGTAGTTACCGAGCGAATCGGTCGTAGCGGGTGGAATCATGACAATATTCAAACCGATTTGCCAGTTCGGAAGTCCCGGTTCACCCGTATCTTTCACGCCGTTGCCGTTCAAGTCGTTGTATTTCATACCACAAATACTGCCTCCTGTATTGCATCCGGTAGAGTTACGTTTATAATATATTTCATCATTCCCGTCACGTTCGTCGGTCCATACTACATGCACACCTGAAGCGGATATAGCTATAGAAGGAAACCATGAATAAGAAGCATCATTCGTCAGCCGTGTATCAGCGCTCCAAGTGATGCCTCCGTCTGTTGAGTTCTTATAGTATATTTCATCGTTTCCATCACGATTGTCATACCATACCACATGTACACCTGAACTACATGCAACCACTGAAGTGTGTAATGAACCAGCAGGGTCATTTGTTAGTCGTGTATCAGTACTCCATGTATTACCTCCGTCTGTTGAATTCTTATAATATACTTCATAATTACCATCACGCGTGTCATTCCATACCACATGCACAAGGGAACCTGATACTGCTATAGAAGGATACTCTGAATTTGCAGCATCATTCGTCAGCCGTGTATCAGCACTCCAGGTTATACCTCCATCTGTTGAGTGTTTATAGTATATTTCATCGTTTCCATCACGGTTGTCGCGCCATGCAATATGTGCAATCGAACCAGATACCACTACTACAGGTATGGATGAATAAGCAGCATCATTTGTTAGCCGTGTATCAACGCTCCATGTTATGCCTCCATCTGTTGAGTGTTTGTAGTATATCTCATAGTTACCATCGCGATAGTCTTGCCACACTATATGCACAACTGAACCAAATACTGCTACCGAAGGATTCCATGAATTAGCAACGTCATTCGTTAGTCGTGTATCAGCACTCCAGGTTATACCTCCATCTGTTGAGTTCTTGTAGTATATCTCAGGGTTACCATCCCTTTCGTCTTGCCATACTATATGAACAATTGAACCGGATACTGTTACTGAAGGATTCACTGAAACTGCAGGGTCATTCGTTAGTCGTGTATCAGTTCCCCATGTTATACCCCCATCTGTTGAGCCTTTGTAGTATATTTCCCCGGTACCGGTACCATCACGATAATCGTACCATACCACATGCAGAGTACTTCCGTTTGCTGCTATACACCAAACATTATTGGTAGATGAAGGATTCCCGGATGTCCAAGAACCAGCAGGATCATTGGTTAACCTAAAATCCGATTGCCATTGTGCTTGCATTACATTTGCTGTAAACATAATTGCAATGGATAAAAATAATTTTTTCATTTAAAGATAAATTAATTGTTGTGTTGTTTGCCAATGAAAATTAATAGATTCAGTTAATGTTATCTTTGAATTATTAGTTCTTGTTTTTTCGACCACTCGTTAGATTTGATTTCAACCGTATAAACGCCATTACTTAAATTCCCAACATTAATTTGTTGTTGATTTTGACGAAGAGATTCTGAAAATACCAAGCCTCCTAATGCATTGTAAATGTTCATTATTTCGAATGTATTGATGATTTGTCCAATATTCAAGGTGATAAAGTCAAACGCAGGGTTAGGATAAATTGAAAACAAATCCAATGGATTACTATTTTCAAAAATTCCAACACCATTATTAGTAGCAATATTTGAACGTGAAGAATTATATGATCTTGATGGATTGCACTGATTTGGACTAACAACCTCTACTTGATAATATATAAAACCGGAAGGCGCACTTAAATCGCTGTACTGTGCATTGCTGCCCGATGAAGACCCAATTAGTTGCAAATTATTCGGAGTGGTTCCCCTATATACATTATACGTTGAAACAGTAAAACCCTGATAGGAATCCCATATTAAATTCCATGTATTTCCTTGTCCCTGATTAATTGATAAATGCATCGTTTGATGCGGAGCGCTCATATCTGACTCCAATCCACAATTATCTTTTATGGAAATTTTGTATCTGTTCGATTGCACATCAGGATGTGAATTAACATCCACAAAAACGCTTAAATTACCATAACTTGTAGTGCCTATTTTTTGATACACATTGGTAACATTGGTTTCTCTATAAATGTAAAATGAATTTATAGCCGTGGAGGAAGGGTTATTCCATACGATTATATTCTCATTTGCACTATCTACTCCAACAATACAAATTTCAATTGCACTCAAAGGGTTTAAGGTAACATGTATATTATCTGTTGCGATGCAGCCATTTGGCGTTGAAGCTGTGACAGTATATGTTCCACCTGAATTGCTTGAAACAAAAGGGTTAGCAATAGTAGAACTGTCAAGTCCTGTGACAGGCAACCATGAATAAGTAAGCTTGCCTGTTCCATTATAATTTGTGTTGGTACGCAATACCGCACCGTGACCGCAAACTAATGAAGTGTCTCGGCCACTCACTGTTAATGGATTAACAACTATTGCAACACTATCAATAGCTGTACACCCATCAGGCGTTGTTACTGTAACAAAATACTTTGTATCATGTATCATCGTGGCGATAGGGTTTTGAATTGCGTCGTTATTTAATCCTAAAGCCGTAGTCCATTTGTAAGATGAAAAACGCCCTGATAATTTTAAAATTGTTCCATTAGCCCCCACGGCATAGCCCGTGTAGGTATCCGGAAAAAATACAGAATTTAAATTATTCGATGTTCTGCTTACTATTGTATCCCAATTTGTTCCGCCATTGCTTGTTTTAAGTATATCACCAACGCCACCAACAGCATATACGGTATTTATATCTGTAAGAAATATAGAGTTGAAAACGCTTGTTGTTCCGGAAGTAAGTGCAGTCCAATTTGTTCCGCCATTGGTTGTTTTAAAAACCATTCCGCCGCCACTGCTATTAGGGTTGAGGCCACCACTTACATAAACCGTATCCGTATTCGTGAAATAAACCGAACTTAAATAATAGGAGTTATAATTATTTCCAATTGTTTGTGTTGTCCAGTTTGCTCCGCCATCAATTGTTTTCAGAATAATACCACTTCCGCCAACAGCATATCCGGTATCTGCATTCATGAAATAAACCGAATTTATCGTCCCTGACTTCCCGGTTACTTGTGTTGTCCAGCTTGTTCCGCCATCTATTGTTTTTAAAATTATTCCGCCGGCATCAGCAACGCCCTGCCCACAAGCATAACCCATACTGTCATTTATAAAATAAACGGATTGTAAAACGTTAATAGACGAAAGCTTTTGTACAGACCAATTAACGCCTCCATCTATTGTTTTTAGTACTATTCCCTGATCGCCAACTGCATAACCTGTATTAGCGTTGGCAAAATTAACTGAAAATAAACGTGAAGCATTTGGTGGAATATTTGTTTGTGCTTTCCAATTTGCACCGCCATCAGTTGTTTTTAAAATTACTGAAACTCCTCCTCCTAAACCTCCAACTGCATAACCTGTATCCGCAGACGTAAAATAAACTGAATATAAAGGAGCTGTTATGCCACTATTTAAAGTGACCCATCCCGGTTCCGCATCAAGCTGAACTGTTCCATCACAAACAATTGTTTTGTTTGTTCCTGCATCCACTGCAATTGCTGCCGGCTCTGTAAGTGTTATGCTTTTATTGAGCGAACATCCGGAAGCTATAGTAGAAACGGTTAATGTATAAACGCCCGCAACAATGCCTCTGATGTTAGATGTTGTTTTTCCATTGCTCCAAAAATATGTGTAAGGCTGAGTGCCACCCGTAGTAACTGATGTTATTTCACCGACTGCTGAACCATTACAGGATATTGCTTGAGAAATGTTTAAAGAAGTAACGAAAGATATTCCATTTTGATATTCGTAAGCTCCCATATCAATACGGCAAACATTTACGCGAGGATTACCGGCTATATCTGTTTCAGGATATTTAAAAACTTGGGAAGTATCAAACGGGTTTCCTTTATCAATACAAGGAGAATTGCTTTGTAAAGACCAGTTAAATAATCCTCCAAGCTGTTTATTACCAATGCTGTCTGAAGGAGCCACAAATAAAGGATTGGTATTTATATTGTTTTGGTATTTGCCTGTGTATGTAGTGTTATTAACATCAAAAGCAGCAGAACCACCTTGCACATCGCAATAATAAAAATTAGGATCACTCCCTTCAATATCAAGATACACCTGTGAACCACCATTGATTGCAGTATTCCCCCAAATAATATTATTGTATAAGGAGGGATTGTTGTTGACGGTTTCGCTGTAGCCGTATGAGCTGCCAAAAAAAATTCCACCACCTTTTGCTGCCGAATTATTGGTAATAACATTGTTAATGATAGTTGGGATTAGATAATATTGATGACAATATATCCCTCCTCCGTTTTCACCCGAATTGTTGGAAATGATATTGTTGGAAATAATCGCATTGTTGATATAACAATAAATCCCGGTGGAGGAATTATTTGAAATGGTATTATATATTATTTTCGAGTTGCAATTGTTATCGCAATAAATTCCATAAGACGGATTATTCGAAATTAAATTATACGAAATATCAGGACTTGCTCCATTATAACAATAAATGGCGGCCCCGCTTGAGGATAATGTTGAAACACTTCCCGCGCAATTTGAAATAGAGCATCTGGAAATTATCGCTTTTGAATAATTGTTGAACGTTATTCCTCCGTTGGCGTTGGCGTTGGTTGGGTCGGCGGAACCGGACTTCTGAACAAACTGCACTTTGCAATATATTATTTTAGAACTGTCATTGGTCGTGGGTGTATTGTCAAAAATTATTCCCAACCAATGACTCGTATCTACCGACGGTGTTGGACTGGGAGGAATTATAGGATGTGGGAGACTTGTCGTAAAATGTATTGTATCAGTTGCAGTACCAATAGCAATCAATTGTCCTTGGACAGCAAATTTATAAGGACCCTGAAAATCCACCGTTACACCGGGTTGTATGATTAATACAGAATCATTTGGTATTTGCACCGAACCTAATATTTTATACGGTGAACCTGCGAGTGTCCACATTCCACTCACAATACCTGCAGGCACACTCGTTTGCGCCTTTAAGGTTAAAATATATAATCCAAATATTAAACTGGTAAGAAAAAATCGTTTTTTCATTTTTTAAGATGTTGGAGTTAAATAATTATTAAGAATGACAGTTTTTAAAAACTGTCATTCTTAATAAACAACTACTGTATCACAAATTTTTTAGAACAAATTTTTTCTCCGTTGTAAATCTTTACAAAATAAATTCCCGGAACTGAGCCGGTAAGGTCTATTTCATTGGATATTTGTTGCTTTAAATTTGTGAAAGCAGCTACTTTTTCGCCAACTATATTGTAAATTTCCAAACTTTGCACATCAACCATTAAACCCTGAATATGAAATTTTCCGGTTGTAGGATTTGGAAAAATTCTTATTTCATTGTCATTACCATTAATCTGAGCAATACTTGTCAATTGCAATGTTTGTGATTTAAAATGTATGTTATCGATTTTTAAATCCGATCCTACAAAAGAAAGCAAAGTATCATTCCACAATGAAGATTGTATATCCACCATTACACTATCCGGCACTTGCCCAAGGTTGAAAGGGATTTCTTTATACTGATAGCTTGTTGAAGCAGCAAGATTTATTCCTTGATTGCCATTTGTAATAATAGAACCATTCTTTTTGAAATTCAAATTTACTTGTGCATTATCGCTACCCATAGGCGCATATTTATAAGAGAACACTAATGTATCTATCTGTTTGGCATAAGGATAACCACCTTGTTCTTGACAGTTACTATTACAATTATTAGGATACCATCCGGTTGAAATTTGTCCACCTCGAGCTTGCGGAACACCATTGTTATCTCCAAGATATGTTTTTAATTCTATCGCGTAATTGCTGGAAACAGCATCGGTGGTTTTAAAAACTCCTCCAGTTGTATTATTACCCCCTCCTGATAAAATCCAATTATCCGGTTTGTCAAGTGTTGTACTTTGCCATGTTTCAAAATCACCATTGAACAAAGCCGGTTGGCTGGTAACACCGGTAAATGAAACACTGTCTAACTTCAGCATACTTCCGTTTCTGGCAAGATTCTTATTGTTAAAGTTGCTGGAGGCAGCGATAAATATTACTGAGTCAGGATTCTGTGCAAGAGCAGGACTAAAAGTCACTGAAAAAAGTGTATAAGAAGTATGAGTGCCGGAAATATAGACACCACATTGTCCTATCAAAACACCTGCCTTGTAGAAAAAGGCTGCCACGATACCCGAGTCAGGCAAAGCAATGGATGACTTATAATATCCGCGCATGCCACTTGGTTTTTGGCTGTATGGAAACCCTCCTGTAAAAGAAGAAGGGCCACCATTTTTATTCGGATTAGTGTTCATAAAATAGCCAAAGACAGTATCATGCGTAGCAGATATTTCGGTAGTCATTTGAACAGCATAATTTCCGTGATATGCATCGGTTGTCTTAACACAATTAAAAGGTGCATTCTGTGACAATGCCTCTGAGTTTGAAGACAGAACGTAATTTTGCGGAATTTCAAAAGTACTCGAAGTCCAACTTTCACAATTCCCGTTGGGAATGGAATTGGTTTGTGCAATGGCTGTACCGTAAGATAATCCGCACATAGCGGAAAGAATGAGTAATTGTTTTTTCATGTTATTGTTATCAGTGATTATAGTGCTGAATCTGCACTGTTAGGTTGTTCTGTTTAAATTATTTCGATTGAGTTTTTGTTTCAACAACAACTATTAACATTTCAAAAAACAAAATTCTTCCAAATCACAACATCAAAATATGAGAGGAATCAGGAACAAATATGAGAGGAATCATAATTTCAAGAATGGTACTAAAACAGGAAGCGCCGCAAAATNNATTTTGCGGCGCTTCCTGTTTTAGTCTATAAATATTAATGTATCCCTTTTTCAGCGAGATAACGTTCAGCATCTAATGCTCCCATACAGCCGCTACCCGCTGAGGTAACCGCCTGACGGTATACTTTATCCTGTGCATCACCTGTTGCAAAAACACCGGGGATATTGGTTTTGCTGGTTCCGGGTATAGTTTGAATATATCCGGTTTCATCCATAGTTAACCAGTCTTTAAAAATAGCTGTGTTGGGCGTATGCCCTATGGCAACAAAAAATCCTGTTATTTTTAATTTACGTTCTTCGCCTTTATCATTAACCAATAAAGCTCCATCAACACCTTTATCGCCTAAAATTTCTTTTGTTTCGGAATTATAGATCACCTCAATGTTAGGTGTGTTCAATACACGATGTCGCATTGCTTTAGATGCACGCATCTCACCTTTACGGATGATCATATACACTTTATTACACAACTTCGCTAAATAGGTAGCCTCCTCTGCTGCGGTATCACCTGCGCCAACAATAGCAACATCTTGTCCTTTATAAAAGAAGCCATCGCATACAGCACAGGCAGACACACCAAAACCATTCAAACGTTCTTCTGATTCCAGACCCAGCCATTTAGCTGAAGCGCCTGTTGCAATGATTACGGTATCTGCTGTAATAGTTGTTTTTTCATCCACTATTACTTTATGTATAGGTCCTGTAAAATCAACGGATGTAACCAATCCCCAACGAATGTCGGTACCAAAGCGTTCGGCCTGAGCTTTAAAATCTTCCATCATTGCTATGCCATGAGTGCCTTTCGGGTAACCCGGATAATTATCTACTTCAGTGGTTATAGTTAATTGTCCGCCCGGCTGTAACCCTTGATACATAACCGGTTTCATATCTGCTCTTGCGGCATAAATAGCAGCGGTATATCCTGATGGTCCACTGCCGATTATAAGACATTGCACGTGTTCTATTTTTTCAGTCATAATTTTTTAAAATTCTAAATCTTTAATACTAAATTCTATTCACTTTTCTATTCTCTATTTTGGATAAATGGTATCGTAAGTGCATCCAAAACCTGCCCATATACCAAGCCCTCCACCATTTATATTGCTAATGATGCTGGTTGGCGAAGCAAACGGATTACCATTGGTTTGATACGCGGCTTCATATGTGGAATAAAATTTATATGTACTATTATCAATGGTGCAAAATTTAATATAAACAGTATCTGTTTGTTTAAAATAGGTATTTAATCCATTTGTAGTTACTTGGGTTAAAGAATCGGAAGGGTCTGTGCCTCGCGCATAAGACAAATCATAACTTTTTCCATCAATAAATTGATCGTTAAACGTTGAGCCCGGTGGCGCAAGATAACGCCTGTCTTTTAGTTCACCTTTTTCATACCATTTATTTGCACGTTTTGCATACCATTTATAGGCATTACCCAGTCCTGCCGGTTCCGACAAATGTGCCCAGGCATAACCCAAAGTATCGTAAGGCGCTTGGGCTTTCCACCAAACATAATCTAACTTCACAGGATTAGGGATAGTAGTTGTTGCAGTATAGGTTTTATAGATATTGACATTCGGATCAGGTTGCGCTACTACTGTTAAAGTATATGTTTTGCCAGGTGTGCCAATAACCACCTTTCCTTTATATGGCGCATAATAAGCTGATTCAGGGTCTAATTTCGAAACTAAAGTACACATTTCTGTAGTTGTTCCATCTGATATAGTCACTTTTGCATCTATAACAAAAAAGTAATTTTTTTTATAATCCCGAGTTGATGATAAAAGGTCACTTCGCGTTACAAATATTTCAGCAGGTTGACCGCTATCTATTCTTCCTTCAATTACAATTTTTATCTCGCTTCCTCCGGCAGAAGAAAGATCAATATCCTGTATGCAGCTATTCAGGAATGTAAGAGATAAAATCAAAACACCTCTCCCTAAGCCTCTCCACAGGAGAGGGAAGTGATAACCGTTTACTTTTTTATGTTTCTTTTTCATTGCTCTTTTTTATGTTTCGCCTCCTCTCCTGTGGAGAGAAGATAAAGAGGAGAGGTGTCTCTTTAAAATTTAAAATTCCAGGTAACCGATGGCAATATACCAAACAAAGACATTTGTTTTGCAATGACTTTAAGATTTCCTGTGAGCACATTTCCTTGACTGGTCAAATAAATAAGGTAAGGGTTATGTCTGTTATAAACATTATAAATACTAAAATTCCAGTTGGTACTATAATTCTTCGCCCATTTTCTAGTAGCATCAATATTTGACACATCTTTTCCCCGGCGTTGGTAATCATTAATTAATCGCTGCCTTCTATGTTCCATTTTTTTAATGGGATCAGGTGTAAACGTTGCAGATAGATCCATACGATGATATGCCGGCATACGAAATGCATTCCTCGCACCATATTGCGTAACAAAATTAACATCAATAAAATAATACGCTACCGGCACTGTAAGAGCATTTCCTGTTCCATATACCTGAACAAGTGAAAAGGTCCACCTATCACTTAATTCATAACTCATCACGAGGGAAAAATCATTCCTCCTGTCGTACTTCGCATAAAATGTATTTCCATAATTAAGCGCAGCAAATTGTCGCTTGGTGTATGATAAGGTATAACCAACCCATCCGTTAAATTTTCCGATTCTTTTTTTAACAAAAAATTCGGCACCATATGCCCAGCCTTTACCAAACGTATAACTATTGTCGGCATTGTCATTCACAGCAGCTGTGGGCAACGAACCGTCTTTGTATTCAATTTGATTTTTTAAATCTTTGTAATACACTTCAACTGATGTTTCATAAATATTATCCAAAAAATTTCGGAAATAACCTGCTGAATATTGAGTGCCTATTTGTGGTTTCACCAATTGTGAACTGGGCACCCAGGTATCGGTTGGAAGCGAAACAGATGATAATGAAACAAGATTAATATATTGATAATTGTGCGTATAAGATGCTTTGATGGAAGATTTAGTGTTCAGCTGATAGCGTATGTTTAACCGCGGCTCCAGACCTCCGTAATCTACCACTTTTTGGTTGGAGTTATAATGTATTACATCTGTTGTTTGCCCGGAAACAGGATCTTTTATATAACGGTCGAAAGAGCCAACTTGCATGAAGTAAGAATAGCGTATGCCCGCATGAATTTTTAATTTGTCTGTTATATCAAAATCATCGGAAACATAAACGGCCGCTTCGTGGGCTTTTTCTGTTTTAACGGGTCCGAAATCTAAGTTTGTATCACCCAGTTTTGCAGTAAGGCTTGTTGGAGTGAACGTATGAAAAATATAATTGACGCCATATTTTATTTCGTGCCGCGTAGAAGGATAGTAAGCAAAATCTACTTTCGCGTTCCAATCACGTATTCCTGAAAACATTTTAAATTGAAAACCGTTTTGATTCGCACCAAAAGAATAATCATAATTACTAAAAATTCCGGATACATTCATAAACAATTTATCGCTGAACAAATGGTTCCAACGCAAAACTCCGGTTGCATTTCCCCATGAAAGTCCAAGATTAAAGCCTGAATTAGGGTCTGCGAAAATCAAAGCATCGCGTCCAAAATAGCCACTCAAAAACACGCGGTCTTTATCAGAAAGCCGGTAATTTAATTTTGCATTCAAATCATAAAAATACAATCCTGAATTTTTTGCTGCCGAACCTGTTGCAGCAAAAGGTTTCGCAATTGCATCAAAATAACTTCTTCGACCGGAAATAATAAAAGAACCTTTATCTTTTTTGAGTGGCCCTTGTAATGTTAAACGAGACGCTATCAATCCGATCCCTCCTTCGGCATGAAATGTTTTATTGTTGCCTTCTTTCATGGAGATGTCAAGTACTGAAGACAAACGTCCTCCATATTGTGCAGGCATTCCTCCTTTAATCAGGTTCATGCTTTTTACGGCATCGCCATTAAACACCGAGAAAAAACCCATCAAATGCGAAGGGTTATAAACTACCGCTTCGTCCAGCAAAATAAGATTTTGGTCAGGTCCGCCGCCACGCACATAAAAGCCGGTATTTCCATCGCCTGCCGACTTTACGCCCGGTAATAATTGAATGGTTTTTAAAATATCAACCTCGCCCATAAAAGCAGGAAGTTTTTTAATTTCTTCCATGTCTAATTTTACAGAACCCAAGTTACTATTTGAAATATTACCGTTTTTTCTTTCCGAGAATATTTCAACCGTTTTGGCAGTTACAACAATAGGTGATAGTTCTATATTAATTTGAATATCTTTATTTAATTTGATTTCTTTTTTAATTGTTTCAAAACCTAAATAAGTTGCGGTTAATTCATATAAACCCTCAGTAACCGTTATTGAAAAAAATCCATATTGATTCGTATTTACTCCTTGCATCTGATCATTCACATAAATGCTTGCGCCTATGCTATTTTCTCCAACATGAATATATTTTTCAGCAAGTTTTTCTTTAACATACACCGTTGCACCAATGCTGATTTCTCCATTCGAAATATCTTTCACATATCCGCTGATAGTAAATTTTTCTTTTCCTTGTGAAATTAATAATGAGGTGGAACCGAAAAATAAAATGCCTAAAATAAAATAATACTTCGTGAAAAAATGCTGCATATTCAATTCTAATTTATAATAATACTATTAAGCATTATACATGGTATGCAAAACTATAAACTTTTTTTAATTTAAAGCAGTATGCGTCTATATTTCGACAAACACAAGCTTTACTAAGGCGGGTTAATTTTGAAACAGTTTTAAAAACAAGAAGAATCATTCAGTAACAATCATTCTTTTTGTAATGCTGTTCTTTACATTAGAAATGCTGTAAAAATAGGTGCCGGGGGCAAGTTTGGATGTATATGTGAATGTATTTGCGCCACTTTCGGCATTAATTTTTGCAGAGTGCATCTCCCGACCCAATATATCTAAAATATCAAAATTTACTGTTTCATTAGTTGTGCAATTAAATTTAATGGTCGTGCTTCCGCTGAAAGGGTTGGGAGAATTTTGTTTGAGGTCAAACTCGTTTTGGTTGTATGATTCGATGCCAACAGTAAAATCAAATGACAGATCATCAACGTATAATTTTGAACCTGCCGCTGTTTCTAAACCTTTGGAAGATGCTAAAATAATTTGAGCAGTGTCGGGCATTACCGTTATCGGGAATTGCGGATTATAAGTAATATTAACTGCGAATGGCGCGTAAGTCGAGTTGCTAGGCGATAACTGGCCTTGACCAATTGTATCTGTTATAGTTCCGTTCCATCTGGTAAAATATACCTGAATATTAGAAACATCTATACCGACCTGTGCCCCACTACTCAGTGTTGCTGTACTTTGTTGGGGTAAGTATTTACAAAAGCCATTCAGATGAGTTGGACGCTTCGTATATTTAATTCCTCCTGAAACATACGGTACGGAAGTATTGATCTGCCCTCCCGATACCGCGGTACCGGCAACACGCCACGTATACCCACTGCTTGATACTTGAACACTCGTTAAAATTATAGCAGAATTTCCGCTATAAATATCTCCGACAGCTGTTGCTTTTGTTACACAACCTTGAAGTTGTATCTGAATAGAATCAGCTGTTCCCCAATGAACAGGTTGACTGTTTGAGCCTCCTGTCCAGTTTTCAAATCCGGGATTTGGAATGGTGTCTTGCGAAAAACTGTTACCAACTATTGTGCACAACAACGAAATAAAAAGTACCGATTTTTTCATATTTTAAAACTTAAATGTATCCTGTTTTTTGCCTCTTTAACAAATATAATTTTAAAAATGAATAAAAACAAATCTTTTAAGCCCTATTCGTAAAACAAATCTTTTAAAAATTGTTTCAATATGATTTTTAAAATCGTCATCTGTATAAAACGAACTCTCGTCGAAACTTATCTCATTATTTATTATTATGTAAACTTTTTATAAAATTTAAAATCAAATACTAAAATCCTATCTTTACAATTCAAATAAATTATTTTCATACAAATGGATTTAAATAAACTCAAAAAACGGCCATCACATCCTTTCGAAACGATTGCCGTAGCCGTTTCGTTTTCTCCACGTTGTTTGCCTGTATTAGCTGAAGCAAAACGTTTATCGGATGTGCTTGGCGCCGCATTAGTATTGATACACATAGGCGTTAAAACGAGCGATAAAGAGCAAAAGTTAGACGAATTGATGACTAAGGTAGGCATTGATGATAGCCGATCCCGCATCATTTGGATGGAAGGCGACCCTGTAGAAACCATTCTAAAATTATGTAAACTCAACATCGTTGATCTTTTAATTTTAGGCGCTCTTGTAAAAGAAAATATTTTAAAATTTTATATTGGCTCTATCGCCAGAACCATCAGCCGCAAAGCAAAATGCTCGGTATTATTGCTTACCAATCCCACAGAAGAACCACATCCTTATAAAAAATTTGTGATCAACGGAATAGAAAATCCAAAAACCATCCACACCATAAATACCGCATTTTATCTTGCCCAACATTTAAATGTTAAAGATATTAATATTGTAAATGAAACAGAAATAATTGGCATTAATGCAGTTCCGACATATGAAAATGGAGAGTCCGAAATTAAAAAATTAAAGAAAATTTCATTAGAAGAAACGGGAGAAAACATTCAATCGATCATTGAAAAAAATAAATCTGCCGACCTTAACATAAGCACCAAAAACATAAAAGGCAAACCCGGTTATGCCATCAGTAAATTTGCAAAAGATAAAAAAGCGGATCTGTTGATCATCAATTCACCTGATATGCAATTAAGTTTTGTGGATAGAATTTTTACACACGACATTGAATATATTTTGGCTGATTTACCTTGTAACTTATTGATCATTCATTCAAGAGTATAAAAATTTTATGCTAAGACTTTTACACAATGATCTAATTATTTTGCTTTCTAGCATTGGCGGTATTTTGATCCTGGCTCGTATTTTTTCCGAGCTATGTAAAAAAATACACATGCCAATTGTGATGGGCGAAATTTTATTGGGAATTATTTTGGGCCCCACTGTTTTTGGTGCCATAAGCCCTGAACTGTCTACTTCCATTTTACCAAAAGTAGGTGCTGCAAAAATTGCCCTGGAAGGAATTACAACCCTTTCGGTAGTAATGCTTTTGTTTGTTGCCGGCATGGGCGCACAATTGCAAGTGATGCTAAAGCAAGGCAAGGCCGGTATTTATACGAGTATCACCAGCATGATCATTCCTTTTGTACTCGGGTTTTGTGCTGTATGGTTCTTTCCGCATTTTTTCTCTTTCTCGCCCGACAGAAGATTGGCATATGCTTTGTTTTTTGGTATCGCCATGGCCGTATCCGCATTACCGGTTATTACACGTATTTTAATGGAGTTGAATTTGTTTAAGACCAAAGTGGGAATGGTCATTATTTCTGCGGCGATATTTGATGACCTGACCGGATGGTTAATGTTTTCATTTGTATTAAGTATTATAGGACAGCAAGGCGAAGTTACCAGCATTTGGTTCACTGTCGGAATGATCCTTGGTTTTGGTTTCTTCATGTTAACAATTGGTCGTTACATTATTAATCAGACATTAGAATGGATCCAGCAAAAACCAGCCTGGTCGGGTGGAGTTCTTACTATCGCTTTAGGGCTTTGTTTTTTGGGCGCTGCTTTTACAGAATATCTTGGATTACACGCCATATTAGGGGCGTTCATAATAGGTATCGCATTCGGCGATAGCGTGCATCTTCAAGAACGCGAACGCGATATCATTCATCAATTTGTTACCAATGTATTTGCTCCATTATTTTTTGTTTCCATCGGACTGAAAGTAAATTTCATTGATAATTTTGATCTTCCTTTAGTTCTGCTCGTATTTTTTCTTGCCGTAGGATGCAAGGTTTTTGGTGGATCCTTAGGTGCGTACCTTGGAGGTTTAACCAAACGCGAAGCTCTTGCCGTTGGGTTTGGATTAAATGCGCGCGGTGCCATGGAAATTATTTTAGGCACACTTGCCTTAAATGTTGGCCTGATCGATTCGAAAATGTTTGTCGCATTAGTGGTAATGGCCTTAATTACAAGTATGATAAGCGGTCCGTTAATGAAAAAATTCTTAGATTAGGTAAATTGCAGATTGAAAAATTATCTATCACCTGTTCGATTCAACGAAACTTTAAACTTTCCAACTTTGAACTTTAAACTTATTTAAATGCTTGGATTAAAATTAGCTACCGACCCTCGATGGGTAAATATTGTAGAAAGTAATATTGATGAAATATTGACCGACCATGCATGGTGCGAACAAAAAGCCGCAACCAATGCGTTATCGATGGTTGTAAACAATCCTAATTATACCGAACTGGTTACTGCATTGATCAAACTTGCAAAAGAAGAGCTGGAACATTTTGAGATGGTACACAACCTGATAAAAAGTCGCGGACTTGTTCTTGGACTTGAACGTAAAGATAATTACGTGAATGAACTTTATAAATTCATGCAAAAAGGAGGAAGCAGAAAATCATCTTTGATCGACCGTTTACTTTTTTCCGCAATGATAGAAGCCCGCAGCTGTGAACGTTTCAGAGTGCTCTCTGAAAATATTAAAGACAAAGAGTTAGCCAAATTTTATCGTGACCTGATGATCAGCGAAGCTGGGCATTATACCATGTTCATTGGTTTTGCACGTGAATATGGCGATGGCATCGATATAGACAAGCGTTGGAAAGAATGGTTGGATTACGAAGCTTCTATTATTACCAATTATGGAAAATCAGAAACGGTGCACGGGTAGGTTTACCACGGAGGCACGGAGAACACAGAGCTTCACGGAGTTTTAGATGTTTTTAATTTTTGCCCTTTTTCTCCGTGTAACTCTGTGTTCTCCGTGCTTCTGTGGTAAAAATTTTTTTAATTCCTCTCATTTCTATTGTAAAAAAACTATTATTCCTTTTCAAAATGTTTTATTAAGTTTGTCTTAAACAATAAAAACAAAAAGCCATGAAAGGATTAATGATGGATTACCCCCTAACTACCAACATAATTATTGAATACGGTAACAGGGTTTTTTCGCGAAAAGAAATTGTTTCTAAATTGCCTGATGGCAGCTGGCATCGCTACACTTATGGCGATCTGTATAAAAGAACAAAAAAACTTTCCAATGCACTCATTAATAAATTAGTTGTAAAACAAAGCGAAAGAGTGGCTACTTTCTGTTGGAATCATTATGAACATCTCGAAATGTATTACGCTATTCCCGGTGTTGGCGCTGTTTGTCACCCTCTTAACGTAAGGCTTTCCATTGATCAGATTGTTTACATCATCAAACATGCGGAAGATAAAGTAATATTTTTTGATGCTACATTGGCTCCCTTGTTGGAAAAAGTAGCTCCGCAGGTTTCCCCGGATATAAAATATATTGTTGTAAATGCTCCAACGGGTTTTAAAACAAGTATTCCAAATGTTCTTAATTACGAAACCTTAATTGCGAATGAATCGGAAACATTTGAATGGGTGAAGGTAGACGAGAATGATGCCTGCGGATTATCGTATACCAGCGGAACAACAGGTGATCCAAAGGGCGCATTATATTCTCACCGCTCTACCTACCTTCATGCATTAACTGTTATGACTCCCAACGGAGCCAACATATCTTCCAACGACCGTGTTTTGTTGGTCGTTCCGCAATTTCACGTAATGGCTTGGGGCTACCCTTTCGTTTGTATCCTTGCCGGTGCAGATATGGTTTTTCCGAGCATGCACTTGCAACCAGACGCACTGATCGACATCCTTCAAAAAGAAAAAATAACGATCGCTAATGGCGTACCTACTATCTGGATGGGCGTTTACGATGCTTTGAAAAACAATCCACCGAAAGAAAAATTGGCCTTAAAAGAATACATTGTGGGAGGTTCAGCATTAGCGCCTAGTTTGACAAGATCCTTCGAAAAAGATTTTGGCTTAAAAGGAACACAAGCCTGGGGAATGACCGAAACTTCGCCACTTGGAACAACATCAAGAATTCAAAAAATTCACGAAAATTTATCATACGAAGAACAACTAAAGATCAGATCCAAACAAGGATATGAACTTCCGGGAGTGGAATTACGCGCTATCATGGAAGATGGCAAGATAGCTCCAAGAGATGGACATGCCGTTGGTGAATTTGAAATCAGAGGCGCATGGATCATTGCCAGCTATTATAAATTTTCGGATAACGCCTCCCGTTTTTCAAAGGATGGCTGGTTTAAAACAGGCGATGTTGGAACCATTGACGAAAATGGATATATGAATATCACCGACCGCTCCAAAGATCTTATTAAGAGTGGTGGTGAATGGATCTCCAGCATGGCTTTAGAGCTTGCGCTAATGGGAATTCCAAAAATAAAAGAAGCTGCCGTAATTGCTATTCCTGATGATAAATGGGTGGAGCGCCCTTTGGCTTGTATCGTGCTTAAGGAAGGTGAAACCATTACCATAGAAGAAATAAGAACCGCTCTTTCAAATGAATTTGCGAGCTATCAAATACCTAACAGTTTTGTTTTATTAAAAGAAGTTCCAAAAACCAGCGTTGGTAAATTCGATAAAAAAGAAATGAGAAGATTGCATGCGATTGATCAATTGAAATAGTGCGTGAGCAGTCATTCTGAATTTGATTCAGAATCTGCGCGAGGATAAAAGAGCGACACTAATTTTATTCCTTGTAATTCGAATTGCATATATTTGGTAAATAAACGCAATAAATATTTTATGTATTACATAAATATTACAAATGCATATAAAATAATACTTTTTGCGTTTAGCGAAATGTTGGGGGCAATAAAATCAAAAGGAAGACAAATTGATTACATTTGCAATGTTAAGGAAGACGAGATAATTTCAAAAAGAAAAAAAATGACCACACTTGTAGACCTTGACGAACTTTACAAAAAACAATCAGCAAATTACCAACAGAATCACGAATATCTTATTGTGTCAAACATCTTGACAAAATACAATCAGTACTTGCAAAAAATGCGAGTGCTTTGGACAAACAGCAAAAAGGACAATTAAAAGAAATAATAGAAGCGAAACAAAACGAAATTAGAAAACTTGGCGGAAAGTAGCGGTCGCAGAATACTTGGAATAGCCAACTACCATAGATGAATCAACAGTATTACTATTTCTTCTTTTTCTTGTCTTCTAAAAGTGCAATAATTTTCTTCAGGTAAACCACTTCGTTTTTCAAAACTTCATTTTGTTGTTCAAATAATTTAAGCTGATTGGCAATTGTGCTATATAAAGGTATCTCCTCTTTTACCTCCAATGGTAAAACGCCTTCTTTTTTATATGCCTTTTGTTCTGAATAAAGCGAAAAAAAATCGGTATGAAGAATAAGTCCTATTTTATTTAACAACGAAGTATCAACGCTTTCTCGTTCAAAAATATCGTATACCACATTACGACTTCGGTTGATTTTTTTAGCGAAAGCGCTTACCGAAATTCCTTGTTTGTGTAGCTCTTCTTTTATTATTGCTCCAATGTGAATGCTCATATAGATGCAAAGTTAATAGTCTAAAAAAGAACAATTTACTAAACAGAGTACTATATAGTAGTGCATTTGTGTAACATAATATATTACATATTCAAAATTATTATATATTTGTAATGAATATTATTACACTTTAATGAAAAAACAATTTGGTGAAATTTATTTTCTCCGAATGAAAACTGAATATAGTATAGCGACATGGCAACACAACAAATCAACAGGCGAGACACAAATGAACTTATCGCCATGACAGCACACGACCTGCGGAGCATCATAACCCGAATATATGGACTGAATAGCTTTGTAGAAGAAGAAGTAAAGGAGCATCCCGACAAGGAACTCAAAAAACTGACAGCGTTAATTACCTCCCAATGCTTACAGGGCTTGGACCTGACTGCAGGACTTGTTGACGCATATAAAGCAAGTGTTTGTTCATTGACCGAATTGCTAACCAGGCAGATAAACCTGTACAGGTATCAGGCAGAAAATAAAGATATAGAGCTTACGACCGACATTCCAAAAATTGACATTTATGTGGAGACGCATCCTGTACCCCTTATTCGAGTGCTTGACAATCTGTTCGACAATGCTGTTAAATTCACACCACGTTACGGAAATATAAAAATCACTTTAATACAGGCAGACAACAAAGCCGTTATAGCATTCAGTGACACAGGTATCGGCATCCCGAAAAGTTTTCAGCCCTTGCTTTTTGAAAAGAACATACAAACACAACGACCGGGCACGGAAAACGAATCCTCGACAGGTTTAGGATTGTATATCATCAAACAAATGACCGAAGAACTGCATGGAAAAATATGGTATGAAAGCATTGAAAACAGTGGGACTACGTTTTATGTATCCTTGGACAGCAGACAATCTTTGAATACATAACAAACTTGCGAAAAACCCATTGGACAATGAAAGACGACAAAGAATTTAAAATAGAACTCATCGACTACATTAAAGCCAATGGAAAAAACTACGCAAATGAATATCTTGACAATTGCTCGGTTACAGCGTTGACAATTATAAAAACAGAAATAGAAATTAAATTGCATTTCAGTAAAAAGAAAAACTAAACCACTATGCACTGGAATTGCTACCTTTGAGCTGACCTACTTATTCCTCCATCAAATAGGCTTGAAAAATTGAAAAGGAATTCTATTCTATTAGAATTAACAATCAATGGCGAATAATTTTCAAATGGAAGAATGGCAACGCTGAAGAAGTTGAAATAATTGATTACCACTAATACAATATAAAATTAAAAAATTAAAAAACATTCACCCAGGAGAAATTCTTCAACAAGAGTTTTTAATTCCTTTGGAAATTAGTGCTTACAGGCTCTCTAAAGGCATTGGAATACCTCAGACACGTATTTCTGAAATTGTGAAACGCAAGAGACGTATTACTGCAGACACCGCACTTAGACTTTCTAAATATTTTGGCAACTCAGCAAAATTTTGGTTAGGACTATAAGACGATTTTGATATTGAAGAAGAAAGAAATCAAAAGAAAACCGAACTGAATGCGATCAAGCAATGTACTCGAAATGCTGCATAATTAACCGAAAAACCTATTTGCCTATTCCCTGCTTTTTTTTACTTTTGTCGAATACTAGAAAAATATGAAAACTGTTGATTCTTATAATTTCGCCGGAAAAAAAGCATTAGTACGTGTTGATTTTAATGTTCCTTTAGATGCTCAATATACTATAACTGACGATACCCGTATCCGTGCTGCCATTCCAACAATTCAAAAAATATTAAAAGATGGCGGAAGTGTAATTCTGATGTCACACCTCGGCAGGCCAAAGCCTCCGCAAACGGAAAGTTCAGAACCTTTTTTCGATGAAAAATTTTCACTAAAACACATTGTTGATCATTTAAGCAAACTCCTTAATAAACCTGTTTTGTTTGCAAATAATTGCATCGGCGCCGAAGCGCAATCGGCCGCAAAACAATTAAAAGCAGGTGAAGTTCTTTTGTTGGAAAATTTGCGTTTTCATAAACAAGAAACTGCTGGAACAGAATCCTTTGCAAAAGAACTTTCCACTCTGGGCAACGTTTATGTGAATGACGCATTCGGCACTGCTCATCGCGCTCACGCTTCCACAACCATAATTGCAAAATTTTTTCCGAACGATAAAGTGTTTGGTCATGTGATGGCAAACGAATTGGCGAGCATAGACAAAGTATTGAACAAAGCCGAAAGGCCATTTACAGCTATCATGGGCGGAGCAAAGGTTTCGGGTAAGATCCTGATCATCGACAGCCTGTTGAATAAAATTGATAATCTCATTATTGGTGGAGGAATGGCGTATACATTTATTAAAGCGCAGGGCGGAAAAATTGGCAGCTCATTAGTAGAAGAAGATAAATTAGATATCGCTTTAAAAATATTAAATGATGCAAAAGCAAAAGGAGTAAATATTTATATTCCTGTTGATACCATTGTTGCTGACGCCTTTTCAAATGATGCGAACAAACAAACTGTTGATATTAAACTTATTCCGGATGGCTTTATGGGTTTGGATATCGGACCAAAAACAGAAAAAATAAATGCTGAAGTTATTGCCAATTCAAAAACCATTTTGTGGAACGGCCCCATGGGTGTTTTTGAAATGAGTAACTTTGAACATGGCACCAAAGCCGCTGCCGAAGCCATTGTTGCAGCAACAAGAAAAGGCGCATACTCGTTGATCGGTGGTGGCGACTCCGTTGCGGCCATCAATAAATATAATTTGGGAAATGATGTAAGTTATGTTTCTACCGGTGGTGGTGCTTTACTCGAATATATTGAAAGCGGCAGTTTACCCGGAATAAGAGTAATAGAGGAATAGCCTTTTTTCTTCTGCGCCCGCAAGTTTAAAAAAATAAAATAACTACATTTTGCTCAACAGTCCTAAACAGCTATCTTCCTGTTTCCTCATTTCCGCTTTTGCAATTTTTGTTTTATCGGTATAACCCAACAAGTGTAAAGCACCATGAATGATCACCCGGTGTAATTCATCCTCAAATGATTTCGAAAATTTTTCTGCGTTTTCTTTTACCCTGTCTATGCTGATAAAAATATCCCCGCAAATGGGAAGCAAATGATTTTCCTTCGAGTAATCAAATGTAATGATGTCTGTAAAGGTGTCGTGATTTAAGTATTCATTATTGATGTTCAATAGGTATTCGTCTGAACAAAAAATAAATGCTATTTCGCCTGTTTTGCGCTTCTTTTTTTCAATGGTGGTTGTTATCCATTGTTTAAGTTGCGTTTTGTTTTTTAAGGTGAATTTTATGTCTTGTGAATCGAAAGAAATTTTCATTTGAAAGGTTTTTGCTTGAAAGAATCCAGAGGATTCAAACGTTTATAGAAATTTTATTGAGTTGAGTTCGACTCCAGTAGGAGTCGCAGAAAAAAATTTTGTCATTTTCTATAAACCTGCGATGCCTCCTGCATCATCATTACTTCCCTTCTTTGCGTTCTTTCCAGATCTGGTTAAACGATTTGGCTGCTATTTGCGGTAGGTCCCTGCGCTCTCCCCACTGTTTTTTGAAAAATTGTTTGAGCATAAAGTTTTTTAATTTCGCTCCGCCTTTGTCCATTTTAGCGCGTTTAAGCATTGCTCCTTTCCAAAAAAACCATACCCAGTTTTCAGTTTTTGTTGTAAAACCTTTTTTAACGGAATCTCTGCGGTTAAACAATAAAAGTTTATGAATGTCTATTTTCACCGGACACACTTCTGTACATTTTCCACACAACGTAGACGCATAACTCAAATGTTTAAACTCCTGCATACCTTGTAAATGCGGAGTGATAACAGAACCAATTGGTCCGCTGTAAGTTGTGCCATACGAATGGCCACCAATCGTTTTATAAACCGGACAAGCATTCAAACATGCTCCACAACGAATACAGGAAAGAGCCTGACGTTGTTCCGGTTCAGCCAACAATGTCGAACGGCCATTGTCTAATAAAATTACATACATTTCATCTGGACCGTCAATTTCACCCGGTTGTTTTGGTCCCGCATAAATGGTATTGTAAACAGTTAAGTTTTGACCTGTTCCATAAGTAGAAAGCAGCGGCCACAATAAATCCAAATCGGTCAGCGATGGAATAACTTTTTCTATGCCAACAATTGCAATCTGCACTTTTGGAAACGACATCGACATTACGCCGTTGCCTTCATTTTCTGTCATTGCAATTGCACCTATATCTGCTATTATAAAATTGCTTCCTATAACCCCCACCTCAGCCTTTGCATATTTTTCGCGTAACTCCTGGCGAACAAAATGTGTAATTTGCTCCGGCGACCAATCAAGCGGTGTTCCCTTTTTCTCATTAAATGTTTTTGCTACATCTTCTTTCGAAAGGTGCATCGCAGGCGTTACAATGTGGTAAGGAGCCTCGTTACGCAACTGAACAATGTATTCTCCCAGATCGGTTTCAATACTTTCTATTCCGTTTTTTTCAAGCTTACCATTCAAATGTACCTCTTCGGTAACCATTGATTTGCCCTTTACAATAGTTTTCGCATTTGCTTTTTGCATGATCAGCAACGCCTCTTTTACGGCCTCTTCAGAATCTTGCGCCCAAATTACTTTTCCGCCGCGCTTAATAAAATTAGCCTCAAATTCTATCAGGTATTTTTCAAGATTTTCAATAGATTTGTTCTTTATGGCTGCCGCTCTGGTTTTGGCTAATTCAAGATTACTAAACTGTTCTTTACCTGCAATAACTTTTTTATCGTATTGACCAATATTGTATTTGATATTTTTCCGATGGCCAATGTCAAATGATTTTATTTCTGATGCCGATAAAAATGCTTCTAATGTTTTTGACATAATCTTTTTAGTTGTTAGTTATTAGTTGTCAGTTATTAGTTGTCAGTTATTAGTGACGTTCTAACCACTTATAACTAATAACTATTTTCTTACTTTTTATTTGAATCAACTATTATTCGTTCGTTTCTATTGGCAAGCTCCCAAGCTGTAAAAAAAATAAAACGAGAAATGTGTTCTATCTTTTCGAAATTTATTTTTTTTACATCATCTGTTTCTTTGTGATAATCTTCGTGAACGCCGTTGAAATAAAATATTACAGGGATACCCTTTTTTGCAAAATTATAATGATCTGAACGATAATAAAAACGGTTTTTGTCCTTTTCATCATTGTAAGTGTAGTCCAACTCTAAATTGCTATATGTTTTATTTACATTTTCACTTATGCTATGTAACTTCGAACTTAGTTTGTCGGAACCTATTAAATAAATGTAATTAGGGTTCTTCGAATGTTTTTCATCTATGCGACCAATCATATCAATATTTAGATCACAAACCGTATTTGCTAATGGAAACACAGGGTGTTCAACATAATATGAAGAACCCAGCAAGCCTTTTTCTTCTCCGGCAACAGTCATAAATAGCATGCTCCTGCGAGGTCCAAAACCTTCTTTTTTTGCTTTGGCAAAAGCTTCCGCTAAAGCGATAACAGCAACTGTTCCGGAGCCATCGTCATCGGCTCCATTAAAAATTGTTTTTCTACTTTCCATACCAAGGTGATCATAATGAGCAGTTACAATAATCAATTGATCTTTTAGATCGCCACCTTCAATATAACCCAACACATTTTCTGAGCTAACTTTTTTAATATCGTTTTTAATGTTGATTACAATATCCGTTTTTATATCAATACTTAAAGGGGTTTGAGTATTCGATATTTTTTGTTGAATTTCATCGACATTTGTTTTGTTTTGAAAAATATCATTCGCCATTTGTTTTGAAATAAAAAGAGTGGGCATCTCTACTTTGTTTGACTCCAGCTCCATTCTCGATGTTTCCAGACGGTGCTTATTATCCAAAATATCATCAGAAATATCGTCTTCAACAATCAGTAACACTTTTACTCCAGCCTCTTTCGCTTTTTTCGACTTGGTCCTATAATATCCCGACCACATTGACTTGGTTTCCTTTCCCGTAACCAACGATAAGGAATCTTTTGAAACCGGTTCACCTGACAATATCATTAATACTTTACCTTTTACATTTGTATCCTTATAATCATTATAGCGGTCTTCCTGAATGCCATACCCCAAGAAAAAAATGTTGCCTGCTTCTATCGTCTGTTCCGTTTCTCCCGGATAACTATAATAATCTTTATTGCCTTTATAAAGTTTCCCGTTAATGCTAACCTCGGCAGGTTTAGGTGAAATTACATTCAATAAAAATTCCTGATAATAGGTATCTTCTTTATAGGGTGGAATTCCTGCGGCCATAAATTGTTTGGCAATATATTTTGCAGCTTTCTTTTGTCCCTTTTTTCCTGTTTCGCGGCCTTCATATTTATCGGAGGCTATTACATGTAAATCCTTGCTTAGATTGCTCGCCGTAATTATTTTCGAATACCGAATCGCTATACTATCCTGCTGTTGTGCAAAAAGAGCTGTAGTGATAAAAAAAAATATTACAATTAATTTTCTCATTCGATGAACCCTGCCAGAATCTCTCCCTCTTTATTTTTGTATTGTTTTACACTAAATACAGTCAACTCCTTCGCTGATTTTTTTTACTCTGTTGGTATGTCTTCCTCCTTCAAATGAAGTATTAAAAAAAGCGTCAACACATTTTATTGCTTCTGCTTCTGAAATACAACGGGCCGGTAAAGTTAATATGTTAGCATCATTATGCTGGCGGGCTAATGTTGCCACCTCTTCGTTCCAACAAAGCGCCGCACGAATTCCTTTGTGTTTATTAGCTGCCATATTAATTCCATTTCCAGTACCGCACATTAATAAACCAAAATCGTTTTCTTTTTTCTCAACACTTATTGCGACAGGGTGAGCAAAATCCGGGTAATCGGCACGCTCTTCCGAATAAGTACCAAAATCTTGAATTTCAAATTCTTTATTTTGTAAATAACTTTTTAATTTTTCTTTTAATTGAAAGCCTGCATGATCAGAACCAATTGCTATCTTCATTTTTATTTTTTTACTTAATGATACAATAGTATTTAATGTCATTTCGAGGTAGAAGCGATCTCGTTAAAGTATTATGAATATAAACAGCTTCGCATCTCGTAATGACGATTATAATACCATAATTAACAACTTTTTTAGCTTATTAACAACTTTGTAAAGTTCAAAAATAAAAGCTTGATAATTAGCCCTCTAGTTTTATTTTTATTAACACTTATTTTGTTCACAAAAATATGTTTTGTTATAAATCTATTAAATATTTTTCTTGCATTGTTAAACTATGATATTGCATATATTAATATTTGAATATTCAAATATATTTTTATCACATTTTTATACTATTAGTAAACAATTTGATAACATATAAAAACGTATTTTTGCAAGGTATTTATTAGGTTTTATGTTTATTAACAACATGTTTATAATCTGCAATAGTTCTATTATTCAACAGTTTAATTGAT
>PLYN01000012.1 GCA_003151815.1 Bacteroidota bacterium
TAACTAAACGACATTGTCCGCTCGATGTGACATTAACTTTAAACTTTAAACTTTGAACTTTCTAACTTTAAACTAAAACCTACCCATTCATTATTTCCGTTTGTTTTCTGATAGAATCTTCATGGATCAAAATGTAAAGTTGTTTTACAAAATCGGCATCAAGACCCATTGCTTTCGCCTGCGTGATCTTATCTTTTAGTAATTCTTCCCAACGTGTAGTTTGCAAAATAGTAACATTATTTTCTTTTTTGTATTTACCAATATTTGCTACCACCGACATACGGTTCATGAATACACTCAACAGTTGATCATCTATCTTATTAATTGTTTCTCTCAGTTCATCCAATTTATTTTTGAATTCTGCATTGGTCGACTCGGCCTTTCTAACAACCAATTTAGATAAAATAACTTTTAGTTCTGCCGGAGTTACTTGTTGTTTGGCATCACTTAAAGCAATAGAAGGTTTAAAGTGAGATTCTATCATTAAGCCTTGCATATCCAGATCCAACGCCTTTTGTGAGATGTATGGAATGAATTCTGTATTTCCGCAAATATGACTTGGGTCGCAGATCATGGGTAGGTCAGGGATCATCGTTTTTAATTCGATAGCCATCTCCCATCTCGGAACATTTCTGAAAGGAGTTGATTCATGCGTACTGAAACCTCTGTGAATGGCACCCAACTTGGTAATACCAGCCTGGTTGATTCTTTCCAATGCACCTAACCACAATTGCAGATCAGGATTGATAGGATTTTTTACCAATACTTTTGAATCGGTTCCTTTTAAAACATCTGCAATTTCCTGTACAGAAAACGGATTAACGGTTGTACGTGCACCGATCCATAAAATGTCGATACCGTGTTTTAATGCTTCTTCAGCATGGCTTGCATTAGCGATCTCAGTGGCTGTTAGCATACCTGTTTCTTGCTTTACCATGTTCAACCATTTTAAACCAATGGTACCAATGCCTTCGAATGCATTCGGACGAGTTCTTGGTTTCCAGATTCCTGCTCTGAAAATGATGTTTTTATTAATGGCAGCAATTGCTTTTCCAGTTGTCATCATTTGTTCTTCCGACTCTGCACTGCATGGTCCGCTAATAATTACCGGCTCATCATTTATTTTTAACCACTCATTTACTGGGGTTAGGTTTAATAATTTTTTCATGATTTTTTTGTTTATCCGCCCTAGCTTTAGCGAAGACGAGGTTATTTTGTTTTAATTATTTTTTTTCTAAAATTCTTCTTATTTCGTTTGCATTAAGTATATAATTATGTAATTCATCAAATTTTTTTTCTACCATCAATCGTTTAAACTCTTGCAGTTTATCAATATATGCACTTACTGCTGTTATTATGTTCTTCGAATTTTGCTCAAAAATAGGCACCCACATTTCGGGAGCACTTTTTGCCAATCGTGCAGTAGATGCAAAACCGCTACCCGCCAATTCTAATATCTTTGATCTGTCTTTTTCAATTTCTAAAACCGTTGCACTCAACGCGTAACTGATAACGTGGGAAAGGTGCGACACATAAGCCAAATGGAGATCGTGATCTGCAGGAGTCATTTCAATAATTTCCATTTTGAGACAAGTAAATAAGGCTTTAGCCTTTTGAAGACCTTCTATAGAACTTAATTCTGTTTCACAAAAAATACACATTTTATTGTCAAACAAATTATTTATCGCCGATGCAGCACCTTTATTTTCTGTACCAGCAATTGGGTGAATAGCAACAAATTGTTTACGGTTTTTATGATCATGGACTATTTTACACAACTCTGCTTTTGTACTACCTACGTCTAACACAACAGTATTACTTGGGATTTTATCCAAAATCGTTGGCAATAGTTTTATCATGGTATTAACAGGTGTAGCTAATACTATAATATCAGAATTCGCTATTGCAGTGTCCATATCCACAGCTTCGTCAATTATCCCTAATGAGATGCCTTGATCTAAATTTTCCTGATTACGACCTACCCCGTATACAAAATCAGTAAAACCTCTTGCCCTTAAATCTTTGGCAATGGATCCTCCTATTAAACCTAATCCTATTACTCCAATTTTCATTTTGTTTTTATTAATTCTACCTCTATTACGCCTCACCCCGTCCTGCCGGACACCCCTCTCCAATTGGAGAGGGGAAGGGGGTGAGGTAAAAAAAAGCGAGTCCTGATTTTCATCTGGACTCGCTTTTGATTTAGTTTTATGTTATTTTTAATACATATAATAATCTATTTGCGGTGTCCCATCACTGAACCCGGATAAAAATAGAAAAAATAATATGTGTTAGTAGTTGTCATCATTAAATTTTAGATTGCAAATATAAAACAGTTTTTTTGTTTTATACAAATTTATTTAATAATTTATTTGTAATCGGCTAAAAACGAACGAATTTCTAATATTTAATGCTGTTCGCCTTATAAAAATTATTTAAAACTAAATCGGGCAAATTTATATTTTCCTTTTTTGAAAGGGATCATGCAACAATAAACCCCTCTGTTTAATGCAGGTACAACCAATTGATTTTTTGAGATCATTGTATATGATTTTGGCATGAGAACCATTTTATTCTCTTTGTTACTGAATAATAATTTTTTGTCGAAGGAACCGCTTTCAGAAAGGGATACTAATACAGCAGAAGATTTATAAGGATTATTCATTACTCTTAATTTTTCTTTTGAATTTATGTTTTCGGGGGTAACATTTTTTGAATTGTCATTATAAATGAAATAGGATCTATTATTGACAAAAGCAAACATATAAGAACTATAACGCCCTCCATCATTAACAGTATGTTGTAATTTAGGAATGTTTGTATACCATATGATATTTCCTTTATTATCAATATTTATAGCAACAATGTTTGCTCTTACATAATGATATACTGTTCGGCATGTAGTAACCCCATTAGATGTCGAGCAAACTGTTTCAGAATAATCATAAGTGTTTTCAGCCACTAACAGAGCGCCCCCATCGTCTTTTTGAATAAAATCTTTCAAGGTAAACGATGAAGCTATTCCTCTCCCTTTGTTTGCCTTTTTTTCTGATGTAAGGTCAGCAACAAATTTCTTATCGAGGTCTTTTAAACTACTTGCCGAAATTGCTTTTGTTTTTTTATCAATTCTTATATAAAAAATGCCATTAATTTCATCATGTGATCTTCCTTTTTGCTCAATATTATTATAAAATCCGGAACAGATGATATCATTATCAACAACCGTATACGAAATATCGGTAATGTATTTTTTTGCAAGTTTAATTTCATATTCTATCACCTCACCTTTTCCGGCAGGATTAATGGCTACAATTTCGTTATAATATTCAGGCTCCCCCTTTTCTTTCTTGTCTCTAGGAAGTTGAATTTCCGCCAACATGTATATAATTCCATTTTTTGCCAAAATATAATCATTAACAGAAAAATTTTTATCTTTATAAGGCAACACTATTTCGAGGTTGCTTAATTCTTTCAGATTTTCGTCATAAATTTTAAATCCAAATTTTTCATTCTCATATTTATCAAAAGGAGGGTTTTTTACGATCAAAATTTTTGTTGAATCCTGAGATGCATAAATATCAAATGCGCCCATTTTACGTCTACTTTCAGAGGTAATTTCAGATATTTTTTTCAGGCTGCCGGTTAAGTTACCTTCATCGGTTATTTCTTTAACAAAAAACGTATTCGTTTTTTTTTCTTTGAGTGTAACACCTACGTATGTTTTATTTTTTAGAACTAAAAAATCATTAAATTTATAATCATTGTCAATAATATTTTTTCCATCCTTACTATTGCCAATCATCGGGTATTCATTTTTTACCTGTAATCCATCTATAGAAATTTTCAAAATGCTTTTTTTCTTGAAACCAATGGAATTGACTCCTAATAAAAGATTATTTCTTTTTACTAAAATTTCAGGAATTCCTCCTTTTGCAAGCGGATTGTCTTTCCCCCAAAAAATATCAACCTTTTGAGCTGTATTTGTTTTATGTAATAATGATAGAATTAATAGTGCTAAATAAAATTTATTTTTCATGCTTCTTAATATTTTTATACATTTACGGCAAAGGTATTCTAATTTTTATACCTTCCAAATAATAATTTTATGCAAAAAAAAGCTGTTTTTTTGATTGTTTATTCGTTCATTTCTTCTTTAAGTATAGGACAAAATGATCAATCTGTAAAGATTACAGTTTTTAAACCTTCAGAAGAAAAAACGACAGTCGCCACTAAAATTATGCAAGATCAAAATTGTATAAAATGGAATTATTCTTTACTTGCAAGAGGAGTCTTTTTATTGAACTATGAGCACCCAATAAGTAAAAAGGTAAGCGCTGAGGTTGGTTTGGGTGTAACCTATCGTGATTTGATATTTGAGACTTATTCCGGATTGCCATTCAATGATTTTGGATCGAATAATAAAAATTTCGGTTTTGCAGTTGAAGGTGGTGTTCGATTGTACCCCAAAGATTTTGATAACTTTGAAGGTTTTTTTATTTCCCCAATAGTAAGTTATCGTACATACAGCACTCCCCAACCAACTGCAAATTCAAGTTCTTCGTCGACAACTACTGCAGTTCCAAACTCAAATTTTAAACCGGGTTATAATTTAATGGATTTGCAATTCAAGATTGGATACGCCTACGAAAGTTTTTGGGATTGGGATATTATCGGCGAAGTTTATGCAGGATTTGCTATGCGCTATGCAGATGTTAAATATTATGATTTAGATAATAATACCAGTGTTTCCCAATACACTCCAAAAGAAGAGAGTATTAAGTTGCCACAATTTTTATTTGGACTTAAAGTAGGGTTGCCATTCTAATAATAAAATCCTATGGCAAATTACAAAATAATTTTCGTGCTATTTTTTTTAATGAATATATCCGCAAAAGCTCAATTTGACAATGATATTGATATAATTTCAAAACACATTGGTGAGATTCAAAATTCACGAGAATTACCCGGTAAAAAAGAAATAAGATTTCAAAGATCCTCGAACCCGTTAAAGGCTATTTCATTTGCTTTTTTATTTACTTATCAAAAATTATTCTCGGAACAATTTTTTGCTTCCTGCGAATTCGATAAAAGTTGTTCTGCATTTGGAATAGATTGCTTTAAAGAATTCGGAGTTTTCAAAGCATTGTTTTTAACTGCTGACAGACTTACCCGATGTAACGGTGTAGCTCAACTTGAAACTGAAAACTACCTTTTTAATCATTTAAACGGTAAAGTTATTGATGAACCTAAGATGTATCGTTTTAATAATTAATATTCTTTCTTTTTGTCTTTTCTTAGAATCTGATGCTCAGCCTTCAACTATTGATACTATCAAGTTTTCTCAATATTTAAAGAGCAACCATTTAATAAATGAATATGTATTTTTAAATAAGCAACTGCAACAAAAATTCTATTACAAAACCAATATTCTTGATAGTTTGAGGTTGGAGCTTTCCAGCTTTTATTATCAAAATAAATTTATCGACTCCTCTCACCGATCATTAATTTCTATTCGTGAACCATTTTATAATTCAAACAAATTGAATCATCAATACCTTGATCTGTTGATCTTGAACAAAGAATATAATAAGGCTGAACAAAATATCAAAGAAGTTTATCAGTATAACTTTGCAAAAAAAACTTACCAAATAAATAGCGAACTGGCCATTAAAATTTTAAACAGGAGTTTATCAACTACGGATACTTTAGCAAAAAACACGTTGATCGATCCAACCTTAAATGATATTCAAAACCGATATGTGCATAAGGCCAAATCACCTATTATTGCAGGACTTTATTCCGCATTTGTTCCGGGCTTAGGTAAGTTATATGTTGGATATAAATACCAGGCATTCACTTCGTTTATTACCAATGCGCTGTTAATATCACAAGTAATAGAATCATACTCAAAAGTGGGCGTACAAAGTCCCAGATTTATTATTACTTCTGCATTATTTGGTGCGTTTTATTCAGGAAATATTATTGGTAGTTATTATGCTGCTAAAAAAAATAAAATAGATCATTATAAACAATTGGATGAAGAAATATTTGAATATTATAATTCTGATCTGCTTAAGTTCAACAATTAATGCACAACTATTAGTAGATACAAATTCTGCTAAAAAATTGTTAAATTATGAAATTGAATACTGGCAAAGTACTGATGACTCTGTACGAGCAGTTACGTTATTAAAAAAAGTGGAATTGTATAAAAGTTTAGATCTATATAATAATTCTATTTTTGAATTAGATCGGATTAAGAATAATAAAATTGATTCTTTAACAATTAATAAAATAAAATATGAAAAATTAGTGTCATTTTTTTTAACAAACAATTTCAATTATTGTTCTCAAATATCCATAAACAATAGTGATCTAATTAAGTTAAATAAAAGTAAAGAGTACGCAATCATTCAACTTAATTCTTTAAATGAAACAGAAAACTGGAAGCAATGTAAAAATGAATTAATAAATACATATTTTCATTTCGATTCTGCTAAAATATCTTTAATACAGAAACTCCCGACAACCATAAAATATATAAATCCCAAAACCTGCAAGCGGCTTTCCGCTGTAGTTCCCGGATTGGGAGAAACAGTGGCAGGTTACCCGATAAAAGGATTAACTTCTTTTGTGATCCACTCTTCCCTTATTTATTTTATTGGTTATAATTATTATTATCACTTTTATTTTACGGGAAGTGTTTCGGGCATTTTACCTCTGACCAAATTTTATGGCGGAGGCAAACGTTTAAGTGAACATTTAGCAGAACAAAAAAATCAACAAAGAAAGAATTCATTGAAAAACAAATATTCGTTTTTCATAAATGAGATCAACCATTTTGATTTTTAGAAAATATCAAACTGCTTAACAACAATTTAATTTCCAACTATTTTCAATACTTTCAGAGGAATTTTAGTTTTGAGCAATTGATTTTTTTCTCCGTGGGTTTAACATTTTAAAGGCAGCTTTTGGGAAGAAGCGACTAAACTTTTCTAAGGCTGCTGTTTGTCCGATATTCATTATATTTTCTCCCTTTGAAAGTTTGTCAAGAAATAGTTGAGCGAATTTATCTACGGGCATTTTTTTAAGACCAGTAATATCTTTGCTCATATCCGTTTCAACAACAGGGGGTAATACTTCAACCACTCTTATTTTTAAAGGCGCTAATTGATGTCTTAAACACATCGTTACAAAATGTATTGCCGACTTTGTAGCTGAATACGTTGCACCTGTATTAGAAGGCATATACGCCAAGCCTGAAGAAACAATTACAACAATGGGTTCGGTTGATTTTTGAAGAAGAGGAAGCGCTTTTTTTGTCAGTAAAATTGGTGCGAAATAATTAATTGACATTTCCGTTTCAATTCTTTTCATCAATTCTTTTTCAGGTGTTTTAACAAAGTCAAACACTTCTCCTTTTCCGGCATTGTTTATCAACATATCAATTTTTCCATGTGATTTTTCAATGCTTGCGATAACATTACTTAATTCTTCGTTTGACGTTACATCAGCTTTTAAACTTTCCACTTTAGGTAATGCTGCCTTTAAAGCAGCTATTTTAGCAGGATTTCGGTCTATGGAAATAACTGTATTATCGTTTATTAATTTTTTTATGATGGCTAATCCTATGCCGGTAGCTCCACCTGTTATTACAATGATTTTATTTTTCATGATTTTGTTTTTAGAAATTTTATTGGACAAATAAATATACTAATTTTTTTTCAGGCTGGGAGCCTTGTTTAAGGCGACATAAGCAGGAACTCCACCAACAACAAATTTATTAACCTTCTAAAACAGCTTTCACTTTTTTATCCATCAAGGCTTTTATCATTTGGTTGCATAAGTTACCTATGCTACCTTCATGCACATGGTTGATCGTTTCAAGAGCCTCGAAATTACCTTTTTCAATGGCATTTCCGACATTCTTATATGCTTCACGAAATGGAACACCTTTTAACACCTGTGCATTAACCACTTCTACACTAAACATCAAAGCATATTTTTTATCTTTTAAAATATCTGATTTTACCTGAACACTCTCTAGCATAAAAGAAGTGATTTCTAAACAATCCTTCAACGTTGTTATTGCAGGGAACAAACTTTCTTTCGTTAATTGCATATCACGATGATACCCCGAAGGCAAATTATTGGTAAGCATTGTTAACTCATTTGGTAAAGCCTGAATTTTATTGCACTTCCCACGCACCAATTCAAATACATCCGGATTTTTTTTGTGCGGCATGATGCTGCTTCCTGTTGTTAAATTATCAGGAAAAGTTAAAAATGCAAAATTCTGATTCATGTATAAACACACGTCATACGCCAGTTTTGAAAGCGTTGCAGCTATCGAAGCCATTGCCATTGCTGCAATTTTTTCTGTTTTACCGCGCGTCATTTGCGCATACACCACATTGTAATTCATTGTTTCGAACTCCAATATTTTTGTTGTCATTTCACGGTTAAGTGGAAACGACGAGCCATAGCCTGCTCCGGAGCCTAATGGATTTTTATTGGTGACATGATATGCAGCAGTGATGAGCTCCATATCGTCCATCAAGCTTTCTGCATAAGCGCCAAACCACAAACCGAATGAAGATGGCATCGCTATTTGCAAATGCGTATAACCCGGCAATAATTTATCTTTGTGCTCTTCACTTAAATCAATTAATTGATTGAACAAATTAGAAACAAGTTTTACAATTTCTTTCAATTCATATCGCACATACAATTTAATATCTACCAATACCTGATCATTGCGTGAACGACCACTGTGTATCTTCTTCCCTGCTTCACCAATGCGTTTGGTCAACATCAGCTCTATCTGTGAATGAATGTCTTCTACTCCTTCTTCAATTACAAATTTACCAGCCTTAATTTCTGTTAGAATATTTTTTAATTCTTTATGTATGGAAGCCAACTCCTCTTTGGTCAACAAACCAATGGACTCCAGCATTTCAGTATGAGCAAGAGAACCTAACACATCAAATTCAGCCAAAGATAAATCCAATTCATTGTCCTTTCCAACCGTAAATTTTTCAATCAGATTGGATGTTTTATTGCTTTCTTTTTGCCAGAGTTTCATACTGTTTAGCTCAATGTTTAAAAATTCAATTTAGGAAGTTGTGACAAATGGAGTCTAAGTCCTATGGCACAAAAATACAAGAATCAGGCATAACTCAGACAAAGCTTTACTTAGGAAATTAAAAATCTAATTTTGGTGCAGCTTTTTTTACCCCTTTTCTAACGTTATCTCCCGTTTCAATTAAAAACGAAAAATGTGTGGTAGACTTAAATTTATAACCATAATCGCTCTTTTCTTTCAATAAAAAATACATGTCTCCTTTTTTCATCGTTACATTCATTTCCTCTGTATCCAACATCTTTGCGATGTTTTCCTCACTATATACTACACCATCAGATAATTTATATCCTTCCTTTTTTTTCTGAGCAACAATTTGAGAAAGAAATTCTGCCACCGCCTTTTTATTGGTAGCACCCTTAACGGATATTCGAACAGATTCAGGAAGCAATTCCGAATTACGCGATATTATCACATCTCCATGCAACTCAACATATGATGTAGAAAAATCTACTGTTGGCTTACCTTTATATTTTTCAGCAAGTTTATCAATTTCTCTTTTGCCTGTTGATGTTTTACTTTTCGCAGTTTTTTTAGTCGTACTTGTTTTTTTAGTTGTTGTTTTTTTAGTTGTGCTTTGACCATATACTGAAATTGTAAACAGCAAAAGCATTATTAGGTGGTTTCTTATTTTCATAATATTTAGTTTAAAGTTGGAAGTAAAAGTTATCTTGAAATTACGTTTTTAAATATTAAATATAGGTACAAAAACATTTCAATTTATATCATTATATTTGTAAAGCAGTCAGGTGTTAATTAAATAATTAATCAAATTAAATTAACATGAAAATGGAAATTAAAACTGAGTTTGTTCAGTCCCTAACGACACTAGTAATAGCTGTAGTTATACTGATATTAGTTGCAAAACACTAAAACTCATCAGGAGTCTGATTTGAAATAACTCCTCCTGAGTGTAACTAGTAGTTATACCACTTGACTGTTTTTTTACACTAATATCTTTCCAAACTTCTTTCATTATGCAATTATTTAATAGAATTATTTCTTTTTTGTTTTTTCTTTCCCACCCATCTTATAAGCTAATCCAATAATACAAACTATTCCAAATACTATTCCTCCCAATATTTTAAAATGATTACTTAGGTATAATCCTACAATTGTTAATGTATATACAGTAAAGTCAGCGATTGCTCCCAGATAATCACCTAAATAATATTTTGCATCGCATCTATAATAATAAGTATGATAATTTGCAGGATAATTTTTAGGTTCAAGTTCAATAATTTTTGTATAATCAACTATTGCTCCTTGATAATCTCCTAAAGCCATATATGTATCGCCTCTATCATAATAAGCTTGCAAAATATCAACTCTCCGAAATTCAGAAGAGTCAAATTCAATAATTTTTGTATAATCAACTATTGCTCCCTGATAATCTTTTAAAGCCTTTTTTGCATTGCCTCTATCATAATAAGCGCGATAAAATTCTGGCTCAAGTTCAATAGATTTAGTAAAGTCAGCTATTGCTCCTTGATAATCTCCTAAAGCCATATATGTTTCGCCTCTATCAAAATAAGTACGATAATATTCATCAGGTTTATTAAATTCAATACTTTTTGTATAATCAACTATTATTTCCTGTTCTCTCTGATAATCGTATAATTCATTACGATAGTTACTTATTCTTCCATAACAATCATAATATTTTCCACCTTTCACTTCATAAATTTCTTCAGATTTGTTGCCGTTTATAATGATTAAAGTTCCATTTAATGGGTCAAATTGAAATTTACCCAATTTTGCCATTGCTGATTGTCCTAACAAAAGAGGCGCTGAAATATTATTAACAACGGTAGCTTCAACATTGTAAATTACGTTTCCTGCAAATTCAATTTTGCGTATTATAATATTAGTGCCTACTGAAATATCACCTGTTGCGTCTGAATAATATTTCCTACCTATAATATCTTCTTTGCTTAAATATCCATTTTTTAACATAAAGAGTGCCTCAGTTAATGAAATAGAAACTTCACTGGCTCCTGTATCAAAAATGAATTTTAGTTTAAGGTCATTGACTTTGCAAGGAACTACATAAACACCATTTTCTTTTTGCATTCTAATAGTAGACTGTCCATAAAATGGAATACCAATAAGCAATGAAAGGAATAATAAAGTATGTTTATACATATTTTAAATATTTAAAATCAACTATGTATTTGAAAGACCTTTAGAGCTAAATCTTAAATTTTTAATTAATATATCAAACTCTATTTCATTTTCACTTATTAATCTTACTTCATCATTAGAGATATTTTGCAAACGAATGCCTGGCACAACTTTATCATCTGGAATTTTATCTGAGTTACGATATTTCTTATTTGCTTTTTCAATAATCTTAACATTTTTTTGTTTGATAGCTATATGGTGCTTTGTAACTATATCCTCATAAATGGCAAATTTGTTTTTATCTACGTTATGTTTCATGTTATTATATATTTTATTTTTTTAGAATTTTACTTCCCAGTGAATCATTGCTCCTAACTTAAAAGCCTGAAAACCTTCTTCAAACTTGTCTCGTTTTGCTGTCCCTTTTTTTACCGTATTGCTCATCCACAAACTGGTCAAGAGATTTTAAATTACTTTTCTTTTTCATTTCACAATTCTACTTTTTAAAAAACTACTCAAACTTAATGTTTTTAAATACAGGTCGCCCCGATGGGGCTTGAAATAATTGGTATAACTTTTTTTCTACAAACAGAATACTCCTACGGAGCATTTTAAAATTCTCCTTCCTTTGTCAGGATAAACTCCGAGATGAACTGTTTGTAGTAATAAAAAATGAATCATTTATTTAAGCTCCGTAGGAGCGGTCTGTTAATATTGTAAACAAGCCACGAAACTTTAAACTTTTAAACTTTGAACTTTAAACTATATCAAACTTGAAATCATTTTCACATACAAATCCACTCCTTCTTTAATTTCATCAAGATAAATAAATTCATCTGCTGTGTGCGAACGTCCTGAAAAACCGGGACCTAACTTCAAGGATGGAAAATTCATCAAAGCCTGATCAGAAGTAGTTGGAGAACCATAAGTAGTTCTACCCAATTGTAATCCTGCCTGCACTATGGGGTGATTCATGCTGATGGAAGATGGTGTTAACCGCAATGAACGGGGTTTTACGTCACAGGTAACATGTTCTTTAATGATGTCAAATATTTCTTGATTTTTATAAGCATCTGTAATACGAACATCCACCACAAAATCACATTTATCAGGTACCACATTGTGTTGTGAACCTGAGTGAATAACTGTTACAGACATTTTAATTGGCCCCAACGTATCTGATACTTTAGGGAATTTATAGGTGATGAACCATTCAATATCCTTCAATGCTTTATATATCGCATTTTCGCCTTCTTCTCTGGCAGCGTGTCCGGATTTACCATGACTGGTGCAATCAAGCACCATTAAACCTTTTTCAGAAACTGCTAAATGCATTTGAGTAGGTTCGCCAACAATTGCAAATTCAACATTATCCAGTTCAGGTAAAATAAGTTCTATGCCATTTAATCCTGAAATTTCTTCTTCTGCGGAAGCAGCAAAAACAATGTTATACGGCATGTTTTCATTTTCATAAAAATACATGAAGGTTGCCAATAGAGATACCAAAGGTCCACCGGCATCATTGCTTCCCAGTCCGAATAGTTTTCCGTCCTCAACAATTGCTTCGAACGGATTTTTTGTATAACCCGAATTCGGTTTTACGGTATCGTGATGAGAATTTAATAAGATGGTCGGCAACCCTTCCTTATAATGCTTGTTACGCGCCCACACATTGTTCATCATGCGAAATGCCGTAATGCCTTTCGATTTCAAAAAACGTTGCAACAAGTCCGCAGTCACGTTTTCTTCTTTACTGAATGACGGAATCGGAATTAACTGTTTAAGTAATTCTATTGAATCATCCGTTACCTGATTTATTTTATTTTGATCAAGCGATAAGCTTTGTTCCTGTGTTCCCATTTCCGTTTGTAATAGTTATTAAATCTTTTGAATGTGCAATCATTACAGCCGACACACCATTTCTGATCGCATCGAATGCATTGTCGAGTTTAGGTATCATTCCTTTAAAAATAACACCTTCCGAAAGTAAATCTTTATATGAATTCTGCGTAATGATATTGATCACTGAACCATCATCTTCCACATCCCTCAATACGCCCTTCTTTTCAAAACAATAGTTGAGTTGCACATCGTATTTTTTTGAAAGTGCAACAGCCAAAGCCGAAGCAATCGTATCTGCATTGGTGTTTAATAATTGTCCTTCTCCATTGTGCGTAATGGCTGAAAAAACCGGTGTTATGTCGTTTTCCAAAAAAACAGAAATCATTTCTACATTCACTCCAGAACTTTCAATGTCGCCAACGAAACCATAATCAATATCTTTCACCTTACGCTTGCTTGCATTGATTGTGTTAGCATCTGCACCTGACAGCCCAATTGCATTGCATTTTTTTGATTGCAAGGCTGCAACAATTTGCTTGTTGATCAAGCCGGCATAAACCATGGTTGTCACCTTTAATGTCTCCGCATCAGTAATCCTTCTTCCATTTACCAATTCCTGTTCAATGCCCAAGCGCTTTGCTAATTCAGTCGCGACTTTTCCACCGCCATGAACCAATATTTTCAAATCGGAGATCCTTGAAAAATCAGAAAGAAATTTTTCTAATTCCTTTGGTTCATCTATTACGTTTCCACCGATCTTTATGACGTGTAATTTTTTCATATACCTCACCACACCTCACCCCCGTCCCCTCTCCACTTGGAGAGGGGGGAGTAACGAGGATATTTATTTTGTTTCCAATATCTTTTTTAATACCGCTTGCGCAGAAAATAAACGATTACTTGCTTGTTGCAAGATCAATGAATTAGCACCATCAAGCACTTCATCACTCACTTCTAAATTTCTACGAACCGGTAAACAATGCATCACTTTAGCGTTATTGGTCACTTCCAGTTTTTTGTTAGTTAACATCCAACTGCTATCTGTACATGCTATTTTTGCATAGTCCGTGTAACACGACCAATTTTTTACATATACAAAATCAGCGTCTTTTAGTGCTTCCTGTTGATCATAAACTATTTTAGCGCCTTTTGTAAAAGCTTCGCTTAGCTCATATCCTTCCGGATGAGTAATCGTAAAATCAACATCCGTTTTCAACATCCATTCACTAAAGGAGTTGGCAACAGCTTGTGCAATGGGTTTAATATGAGGAGCCCAGGTTAATACTACTTTAGGTTTTTGTTTTTTGTTCCAGTTCTCACGAATAGTAATCACATCCGCAAAACTTTGCAAAGGATGTAAAGTAGAACCTTCCATACTTACAACCGGAACAGTACTATATTTTTTAAACTGATTGATTATTTTTTCACTATAATCTTCTTCTTTATTTTTCATGTGTGCAAAACAACGTATAGCAATTATATCGCAGTATTGCGACAATACAGCTGCTGCGTCGCGTACATGTTCAACAGAAGAACCGTTCATCACCGCACCATCATTCATCTCTAAAGCCCAACCCTCTTTATCCATGTTCAATACAATGGTATTCATTCCTAAATTCATCCCAGCCTTTTGAGTACTCAAACGGGTACGCAAACTCGGATTTAAAAATACCATTCCCAATGTTTTATTTTTCCCAAGATGAGAAAACGCATAGGGATCCTTTTTAAGCATCAATGCTTCATTCACCATTTCATCGATGTTGGTGACATCGTTCACTGAAGTAAAAATTTTCATTCTTCTTTACTGATTATTTTGATAAAACGCTTTTAAATGCAGCCAAAAAACTATCTATATCTTCTTTTTTAACATTCAATGCCGGAAGTATACGTAAGGTATTTTTATCGGATGAAGATCCTGTGAACATTTTATGCTCCGACAATAATTTGTTCCTGATCGGCGCACAAGCATCTTCTAACTCAACGCCGATCATCAATCCAAGTCCACGAACTTCTTTAACACCTTTTATGCTTTTTAATTCCAGCATTAAATAATTACCCATCGTTTCAGAATGGAGAAGTAAATTTTCATCTCTGATAACATCCAACACAGCAATTGCAGCCGCACAAGCCAAATAATTTCCACCAAACGTTGTTCCCAACATACCGTGTTTACCGGGAATATTTGGTTGAATTAATACAGCAGCAACCGGAAATCCGTTACCCATACCTTTTGCAACAGTAATAATATCAGGCTTCACATCTGAATATTGGTGTGCAAAAAATTTACCCGAGCGTCCGTAACCGGATTGTACTTCATCAATAATTAGCAAGGCTCCAAATTTTTCGCAAAGCGATTTTATTTTTTTTAGAAATGCTGTTGTTGGAATGTGTACCCCACCAACACCTTGAATTCCTTCAATTATCACAGCACACACTTCATCGTTCATTGCTTTTTCAAAAGCGGCTTCATCGTTAAAAGGCAAAAATACAATGTTATCGGTCATGTTTACAGGCGCCCATATCTTTGCATCATCAGTTGCAGCAACGGCTAAAGAAGTACGTCCGTGAAATGCTTTACTGAACGAAATAATTTTTTTCTTTCCTGTATGAAAAGACGCAAGCTTTAAAGCATTCTCATTTGCCTCTGCACCACTGTTACATAAAAATAATTGATAGTCGGTATAACCCGAAAGCTCTCCTAACTTATCGGCTAACTCTTCCTGCATTTTTATTTTAACCGAATTGGAATAAAAAGCAATTGCATTTAATTGTTCTGTTAATTTTTTAACATAATGCGGATGGCTGTGTCCTATAGAGATCACTGCATGTCCGCCATATAAGTCCAGATACTTTACACCATTTTTGTCCCATATGGTAGAACCTTCAGCCTTTACAGGCTCGATGTCGAATAAGGGATATACGTCGAATAATTTCATATTTTTTTAGTTTAAAGTTAGAAAGTTCAAAGTTTAAAGTTTCTGTGTTCTCTTTAATTATGAACCTTCATTTTCCATTTTAAAACTTTAAAGCTCATCATTGAAAAGTTCGCCAACTTTAAACTTTCTAACTTTGAACTTTAAACTAATTATTTTTTCTAAAAATAATTCGCTTTCAATTTCAATCCTGTTGTTTCATCCAATCCAAATGCAAGGTTCATATTCTGAACTGCTTGTCCGGATGCACCTTTCAATAGATTATCAATACAACTGGTGATCAATAATTTTCCTTGATGCTTTTGCAAATGCAATAAACATTTATTGGTATTGACCACCTGTTTAAGATCAATTGCAACTTTACTTATGTTTACAAACGGGTGAATATCATAATATGCTTCGTACAGTTTTTGAATATTCTCCAAGCTCATATCGCATTCAGTGTATAACGTTGCAAGTATGCCGCGTGTAAATGCGCCACGGTATGGAATAAAATTCAGTTCGTTTGTAAACCCTGTTTGCAGTTGTGTTAAGCTTTGTCCTATCTCCGCTAAATGCTGATGTTCGAATGCTTTATAGATACTCAAATTATTTTGTCGCCAGCTGAAATGCGATGTGGTACTTAATGATTGACCAGCCCCCGTTGAACCTGTGGTTGCAGTAATATGAACATCAGCCTTCAACAAATGATTTGCTGCAAGCGGCAATAATGCCAACTGGATACTTGTAGCAAAACAACCGGGATTTGCAATGTAATCAGCTTCTTTTATTTTTTCGCGATTCAGCTCCGGAAGTCCATAAATAAAGGGATTAGCTGCAACTGAACCTGGAGAATTTAATCGATGATCTTGCGATAGATCAATGAGTTTTATTTCTGGATCGATCTTATTTTCAGCTAAAAACTTCTTCGCTTCGCCATGTCCCGTGCATAGAAACAAAACATCTATCTTATCAGACAAGGTATCTGTAAATTTCAAATTCGTATCACCAATTAGATCTGTATGAATATCGGATATAAATTTCCCTGCATTGCTTTTGCTATGTACAAAGGCAATTTCGGCATTGGGATGATTAACAAGTATACGCAAGAGTTCTCCTCCTGTGTATCCCGCACCACCAATAACTCCTATTTTTATTTTTTTCATTTGAATTTATTTTTTCTCGCTAATCACGCAAATTTTCGCTGATTTTCGCTGACTTTTTTATCTGCGTTTATCTGCGAAATCTGCGTGCAAGTTTATTTTTTATCAACCGGTAAAGAGCTATTCACCTGGTGATAAATAGCAACCTGGTTACCGAATATTTTAGAAAATCCTTTTACATCATCACCTGTCCAGGCGTTATTCATTTCGCCATAACTACCGAATTTAGCAGACATCAGATCATGTTCCGACTCAATGCCTGTTAATTGAAAACGGTATGGATAAAGCGTTGCGAAAACTTTACCTGTGACATTGGTTTGTGTATCTTCCAAAAATTTTTCTATGTTTCTCATCGTCGGATCAAGGAATTGCCCTTCGTGCAGCCAGTTTCCGTACCATGAAGATAATTGTTCCTTCCAATACAATTGCCATTTTGTCAACGTATGTTTTTCTAACAAATGATGTGCTTTAATTATCAAAACAGGCGCAGCAGCTTCAAAACCAACGCGACCTTTTATTCCAATAATCGTATCACCCACATGCACATCGCGACCAATCGCGTATGCAGAAGCAATTTCATTTAACTTTTGTATCGCATGAACAGGATTTACAAATACCTCATCATTCACTCCTGTTATTTCACCATTTTTAAAAGTGATCGAAATATTTTCCGTTCCTTCTTTCGTTAATTGCGTTGGGAAAGCCGACTCAGGTAAAAAATTCTTCGACGTTAATGTTTCTTTCCCACCAACCGATGTACCCCAAATACCTTTATTAATAGAGTATTTGGCTTTCTCTGCATTAATTTCAACACCATGTGTTTTCAAAAATTCAATCTCTGCTTCGCGCGATAATTTCATATCACGGATCGGTGTGATGATCTCCACATTAGGAATCATGATATTAAAAACCATATCAAAACGAACCTGATCATTACCTGCACCTGTACTTCCGTGGGCAACCGCTTCAGCACCAATTAATTTTGCATAGTGGGCTATTGCCATGGCTTGTGCGATACGTTCAGCACTTACCGAAAGTGGATAGGTATTGTTTTTCAATACATTTCCATAGATCAAATAACGAATAACTGTTTTATAAAAATTATCTGTTTCATCAATGCATTTAAAAGATTTAACACCCAATGAAAATGCGTGTTTTTCTATTCTCGCAATTTCTGCGGCATCAAAACCACCGGTGTTAACAGTAACAGCATGAACTTCTAAATTTTTTATTTTTGAAAGATAAACGGCGCAATACGTAGTGTCCAATCCACCACTGAATGCCAATACCACTTTATTATTTTTCATTTTTTTGAATTTAATATTTAACACCAATTTTTACAGATATCATTTTGTCTACCTTCAACAATAAAGATTGTTTTAAACGCATCCAACGTTCATATAATTTTGAATTTATTTTGAAATTATTAGAACTCTGTTCTTCTTTATCATGTTTTTTATCAGCAGGATCATAAAGCATAGCAGTGCACATGCAATTTTTCCGTTCTTTACTTTTCAAAATTTCAAAATTCACACAACTTTGACATCCTTTCCAAAACTCATCATCTTGCGTAAGTTCCGAATATGTAACCGGCTCATATCCCAGATCAGAATTTATCTTCATCACAGCCAATCCTGTTGTTAAACCAAATATTTTCGCATTCGGATATTTCGTTCTGGAAAGTTTAAATACTGTCATTTTGATCTCCCTTGCCAACCCGCTCTTACGAAATTGAGGAGATACGATCAATCCGGAATTAGCAACATAATTACCATGTTCCCACGTTTCGATATAACAAAAGCCTGCCCATTCACCTTTGTTAGTGAGAGCAATAACAGCTTTGCCTTCCCGCATTTTTTCGGCAATATAATCAGGTGAACGCTTTGCAATTCCCGTTCCACGGGCTTTTGCAGACGCTTCCATTTCATCACAGATCGTTTGCGAATATTTTATGTGTTGCTCTTCTGCAACAATTATTTTGAATTCAGGATTCTCCATCAGAAGAAAATATTAAAGAATGAAACATGAAAAATAGCAATGAAACAATGCTAAATTCTCGAAAGTTTTAAATAAAGATTTTTGAAAATTGACCTCTACGTAAGTGGTCTGAATAGAATAGACGAACTATCGTCTGGGAGAATAGGGTACGCGGATTGCAACCGGGGTGGCGGCAATCTTGAATGTAAACAAAACAGCAATCGTGCTGAACATCTTGTCAGCTGCTGAAAGGAAGTTGGAAAACAACTTTGCTTTTTTCATTTCTTTGCAAATAAAAGAATTAAACTTTAGTTAATTATAATCTTTAAGATTGCAAATATACGTTTTTTTGAAAACGTACACATTATTTTTTTGTTGGGGAGATATGGATCATAAATTCATTTTTCAAATATTTATTTCGTAACTTTACGTTATAAACACTCAAAATAAATAAACAATGTACACTACATATCACTTAACATCGGCACAAGAGGTAAGTTCTGATATATTAGATGCTATTAAAACTACCTTCAAATCAAAACCAATTACAATCATTGTAGAAGAGGACGAAGGCGACTACGAACTATCTAGCGAGATGAAAAATGTATTGGATGAACGTTTAAAAGAGGAGGTAAAAACGTATATTTCTTCTGAAGATTCAATAAAACAACTTAACAAAAAATATGGCTTATAAAATTCTTCTTTCGCCAAGGGCGCAAAAGGAAATTGAAAATGCCATTGATTATTATGCTTTATATAGCACGAAGGCTCCACAAAAATTTGTTTATGCCTTAAAAGACTCCTTCGACATATTAGCTTCAAATCCCTTCTTTAACATACGTTACAAAAATATCAGAGGACTTAAACTTAAACGATTCCCCTACTCATTATATTTTGTAGTAAATGAATCAGAAAATACCGTCCGGATTCTTGCTTGCTTTCATAACAAAAGACATCCTGATAAACATCCCAAATAATTGGAATAGCCCACTATTCAAAAATTACTATCTTTGAATAAACCGAAAAAACATCTCCTATCTACCCAAATTGGAAAGATTGGAGAAGTTTTTTGGATGAAAACTTCCCCTATAACTAAGTTATGCGTCATGCTGATAGACGAAAAAACCAGTAGAGAATTAGATTAATATGGAACAATTAAATCGAGACAAAACATTTAATGATGGACTTTCGCTATTATCATTGTCTTTGTTATTTTCCATAAATCCATGGCTTATTCCAATTACTTTCTTCTTTATTATTTATGGAATTAGACAGATTGTAAAAGATTCAGAAAAGACAAACAAAAAAAAGATACTTGGAATTCTAATTCCATTTTTATGTTGGCTTCCTTTGACTGTAATATTTTATGAACTTTATATGAAAGACAAAATTTGAAAAAATAGAAATAAAATTTGCGACTACCGCTGTGTATTAAGACAGACCAGTGTTTGCAGACCTTTGTTTTTATTGCACGTGGACAGGAAAGTGGGCGACAATTTTGTTCGGAATTTTTTCAGACCTATATTTAGACACAAAGTATAACAACCTTTGTGTATTAATACTAACAAGCGTTTGCAGACCTTTGTTTGAAAAGTGTAAATCGAAAAAGTAGCACGAGGGCATAACAGCGGCAAGAAAGTGTTGGCGCTTGCGATGAACTTCGGAATTATTTATAAATTTATGTGCAGTAAAACAGTGAAGGAAGTATTTATTCCGCAATTCTTTAAGCCGCAAACCGTTAGTAAAATAAGCTCTTATTTAGAATTATCCCTCCGGCAAACTAGCTTTTACATATTCTCCCAATACAGAAAAGTGATTGGTAGCTTTGTTAATTTGCTTCATTGCTTTTTGAAAATGAGCGTGGTCATTTTTTTTCCATTCCAGATCTAAATAAAAAAAGTATTCGCTGGGTTCTCCATAAACAGGCACACTTTGTATCTTAGAAAGATTAATACTATTCTTTACCAAAACATTTAGCACATCGGCAAGAGAACCTACTTTGTGTTTTAACCTGAAACAGATAGACGCTTTATTAGGGTTTTCAGGTATTTCATCTGCTTTGGTAAGAATTAAAAAACGAGTATAATTGTGTTTGTTGTTTTCAATTCCTTTAAACAATATAGGAACGTTATAAAGCTTTGATGCAAATTCATTGGCAACGGCAGCAGTATTTTTTAATTTATTATCGCTTATATTTTTTACACAGGATGCAGTATCACCTTGCTCAACAATTTTAATATGAGGATATTTATTAAGAAATACAGTGCATTGCGCCAATGCCATTGGATGAGAATGAACAAATTCAATGTCAGAAATTTTCACTCCTTTTAATGCCAGTAAATTCAATTCAATTTTTAAATATTGTTCTCCAATTATTCGCAGTTTATATTGGTTTATCAAATTATAATTGGGCAAGATACTTCCCGCCAAAGAGTTTTCAATGGCGAGTACAGCGTATTTTGCATTGCCTGTTTTTAATGCTTCGGCACATTGCATAAAGGTATAACACTCTAAAAGATCTGCATCTTTTCCATAATATTTTTGCGCAGCCAAATAATGAAATGAACCTGCTGTACCGAAAATCGCAACTTTAGAATTTTGCACTTTATTAATTGTTTAATTATTTTGAAATCCCTTCGCTCGTTTCTCGACTCCGCTCGAAAAGACAACGGTTGTCATTTCGAGTGGAGTCGAGAAAGTGTATAACCTTAAACACTTATTTTACATCACACCATCAAAAAACTTAGCTACACCAAAAGCAGCAGCAGCGGCCAATACGCCTATAAGTGTTACTTTCAATGCTCCTTTTATTGGTTCTTGTCCGGTTACTTTACTTTTAAAATAACCAAAAACAAAAAGACAGATGATAGTGATAGTAGCCGAGACCATTAATCCTTCGTAAGGAGTAGCAGTGAAAAAATATGCAGAAAGAGGCAACAGGCCGCCAATGATATAGGATATACCAATATTTGCAGCACTGTTACGCGCACGATTGGGATGTGGCTTTTCCAATCCCAATTCAAACTTCATCATAAAATCAACCCATTTATCTTTGTCCTTCACCAATTCGTCCACGATCATATTTTGAGTTGTATCACTAAAACCATAGCTGGCAAATACTTCCTTCACCTCCGCTTTTTCCATCTCAGGTTTATGTTCTACTTCATCGTATTCCCTTTTTAATTCAGATTGATAATGCTCTTGCTCCGTTTTTCCGGAAAGATAACCACCCAATCCCATCGCTATGCTACCGGCTACTATCTCGGCAATACCCGCAGTAATGATGATTGAATTATCGTGCACAGCACCACTCAATCCGGCTGCCAATGCAAAGGGAACAGTAAGGCCATCGGCCATACCAATAACAACGTCTGTAATAAATTCAGAGCTTTTGAGGTGTTCCTCCTCGTGGTGGTGATGTGTGTGTGAAGACATTTTTAAAAACTAGATTCCTAAAACAACTTCGCCGGGATCTTTTCCACCAAACAACATTTTTGTAGGGTTTTCCAACATCTCTTTTACTTTTACAAGGAAACCAACCGATTCACGGCCATCAATGACACGATGATCGTATGATAAAGCAACGTACATCATCGGGCGAATAACTACCTGGCCGTTAACAGCAACAGGACGATCAACAACATTGTGCATACCTAAAATAGCACTTTGTGGAGGATTAATAATAGGTGTACTCATCATGGAACCAAATACTCCACCATTAGTTATAGTGAAGGTTCCGCCACTCATATCATCAATAGTAATTTTATTGTCGCGCGCTTTTAAAGCAAGATTTTTAATTGAAGTTTCAATTTGTGCAAGGCTCATCTGTTCTGCATTACGCACAACAGGCACCATCAAACCTTTAGGTGCACTCACTGCTACGCCTATATCCGCATATTTATGATAAACAATTTCTTCTCCATCTATCATTGCGTTAACGGCAGGGAAAAGATTCAAAGCTTCAGTAACTGCTTTTGTAAAAAAACTCATGAAGCCTAGATTGGTTCCGTGAACTTCTTTGAATTTATCTTTATATTTTGCACGTAAAGCATAAATAGCACTCATATCTATTTCATTAAAAGTTGTGAGCATGGCTGTTTCATTTTTCACAGCAACCAATCTTTGCGCTAATTTTTTACGAAGCGGTGTCATTTTTGCACGCTCGGTATCTCTGCTTCCACCCCATCCTGCAGTAGTTGAAGAGTCGAACCCTGCCGACAAAGCATTTACAACATCTCCTTTTGTGATGCGACCATCTTTACCGGTTCCGCTCAACTTATTTGCAGGAACATTATTCTCTTCCATTATTTTTTTAGCTGCCGGTGAAGGTGTTCCGCTGGCATAACTTTCGGATTTTGCAGCTTCTTTAACAGGCGCAGATGTTGCGGTAACTTTAGGAACTTCTGCTTTAACAGGTTCAACAACTTTTGAACTTTCAACTTTCAAACTTTGAACTTTTTTCTCTCCTTTAACACTAGTGTCGATGGAACAAATAACCTGCCCCACTTTAACTGTATCACCCTCTTTAGCTAACAATTTAATAGCACCCGACTCTTCTGCGTTAATTGTCAGGGTAGCTTTGTCTGAATCAATTTCAGCAATTTCTTCATCCTTCTCAACATATTCGCCATCTTTTTTTATCCAACGTGCAATCACCACTTCTGTAATCGATTCGCCCGGACTAGGTACTTTCATTTCTATCGTTGCCATATTTTATTAATTTGAAAATTTGAAAATGTGGTAATTTGAAAATGTAAAAGATCTACTATTTCAAATTAATAAATTTTTCAAATTGATTAATTTTCTTTTTTCTGATATTTGATAATCTAGTAATAGGAAACCCTGAATTTTCAAATTACCAAATTTTCAAATTGATTAATTAGTTCCTACCAAAGCTTTAGAAAACACTTTATCTATAATACTTTGTTGTTGTTTCGGATGTATTTTACCATAGCCTGTTGCCGGGCTGGCACTTGCATTACGACCAATATATTTTAATGTTTGTCCTTCCTTTAGTTTAACAGAACGAAAAGCCATGAATATATGTGCCCATGCACCCATGTTTTCAGGCTCTTCCTGTACCCATAAATATTCAGTTGCATTTTTATATTTAGCAACTACCTCGTTCAATTGATTAGCCGGGAAAGGATACAACTGCTCTAAACGAACGATCGCGATGTCAATATTTCCATCCTTTTCTTTTCCTTCAATTAAATCGTAGTACACTTTACCGGTACAAAATACGATCTTCTTAACCCCTGTTGAACCTGCCCTGAGCGAAGTCGAAGGGTCATCAATTATTTCTTTAAAGCCACCACTTATAAAATCATTGATCGAAGATACACAAGTAGGATATCGTAATAATTTTTTAGGTGTGAAACAAATTAATGGTTTGCGGAAGTTGCGTTTAATTTGTCTTCTCAATACATGAAACTGATTTGCGGGCGTAGTGCAATTTACAATTTGCAAATTATTTTCAGCACATTGTTGCAAGAATCTTTCCATGCGTGCACTTGAATGTTCCGGACCCATTCCTTCATAACCGTGTGGTAATAGCATTACCAAACCACTCATTCTTCTCCATTTGTATTCAGCAGAAGTAATGAATTGATCGATGATTGTTTGAGCACCATTGAAGAAATCTCCAAACTGCGCTTCCCAGATCGTTAAGGCATTCGGTGCTGTTAACGAATAACCAAATTCAAAGCCCAATACACCGTATTCGGAAAGTAAAGAGTTATATATAGTTAATGCTCCTTTTGCACCTATGTTATTTAGGGGAGTATATTCCTGTTCCGAATCCTCAATTTTTACTACTGCATGACGATGAGAAAATGTTCCTCTCTCAACATCCTGCCCGCTAAAACGCACATTATTACCTTCATTCATCAAGGTTGCATACGCCATCAATTCGCCCATCGCCCAATCATAATTATCATTCGTGATCATCGCGGAACGATCGTCAAATAATTTTTGGGTTTTATTAAAGAACTTTTTATCCTTTGGCAATACAACTGTTTTTTTTGCAATATCCAAAAACGTTTTCTTATCAACGGAAGTATCTGTTGCTTTATCAAATGCATTAGAATCAGCCATTTCAAAACCACTCCACTGACTATTTAAAAAAGAGGGGATGGTTGTTTTTCCGGCCGCTTTAGCTTCATCTAATTTTCCCTGAAGGAGATCCTTGAAATTTTTCTCTATTTCTTTCGCAGCCTCTGCATTTACACTTCCTTCAGAAATTAATTTATTACTGTAAATTTCTCTGGCGTTAGGATGCGCTGCAATTGCTTTATATAATAAGGGTTGCGTGAAGCGAGGTTCATCACCTTCATTGTGGCCATATTTACGATAACACAATACATCAATGAACACATCGCGATGAAATTTTTGACGGAACTCCATTGCCAGCTGAACTGTAAAAACCAAAGCTTCCACATCATCACCGTTAACGTGAAACACCGGTGCCAATACTACTTTAGCAACATCGGTACAATATGTACTTGATCGCCCATCCAGATAATTTGTTGTAAATCCAACCTGATTATTAATTACTAAATGGATGGTTCCTCCTGTTTTATAACCATCCAACTGACTCATCTGTATCACTTCATACACAATGCCCTGACCGGCCAACGCCGCATCACCATGAATTAAGATCGGACAAACTTTATTGTTATCCCCATTATGAAAATTATCAATTTTAGCACGTGATATCCCTTCTACAACAGGATCAACAGCTTCCAAATGCGAAGGGTTTGGAGTTAAACTGATGTGAAAAGCATTACCATTTTTAGTGGTCCGATCACATGAAAAACCCATGTGATACTTCACATCGCCATCAAACAATGAATCTTCGGAAAGATATCCTTCAAATTCTGCAAATAGGTCTTCGTATTTTTTATGTAAAATATTGGTCAATATATTTAAACGGCCACGATGCGCCATACCGATCACAAAATCTTTAATTCCCATATCAGCACCTCTCTCACAAATGGCTTCCAAAGCAGGAATTGCAGATTCACCACCCTCTAATGAAAAACGTTTCTGACCAACAAATTTGGTATGCAAAAAACTTTCAAATTCAACACCTCGATTTAGGCTTTTTAATATTTCGATCTTTTCATCTTTCGAAAAATTAGGAGTATTTTTACTTCGCTCCATTTTTTCCTGCATCCAATCAATGATAGCCGGTAGCCGGATATACCGATACTCAACTCCAATAGATTGACAATAAGTTTGTTTTAAATGTGCAACGATATCTTTCAACTTTGCTGGTCCGATCCCTATTTGAACGCCGGCATGAAATACTGTTTCGAGATCATTTTGACTTAAGCCAAAAGTCTCCACATCAAGTGGCGGAGAGTACTTCCTGCGTTCACGTACAGGATTTGTTAAAGTAAATAAATGTCCGCGAGAACGATAACCATTAATAAGGTTGATCACATCAAACTCTTTTTTTACGCTGTGTGGGATCTCACCAACATCTTCATAATTTTTACGCGCAAATTCAAACCCCTCAAAAAATTTCTGCCAACCGTAATCTACAGAAGTGTTATCCTTCAAATATTGCTGGAACAAAACCTCTACCGAAGATATGTCCGCGTTGCCCAAATAGGAAAATTTATCCATACGTATTCTAAATCTTTAATTAATGCTTACAAATTTAAGGTTTTTAGTCAAAAAAGGAAATATTTGGACGTATTTCTGAATTTATACTGAGGCAAAAGGATACGGAACGCAGATGACGCAGATTTTTATGATTAGAACAGATAAAAAAAACCTATTTATTCTGAAAGCTATCGGGAACACATTTTATAATGAACATATATTAAAAATCTTATTTAATCATAAAAATCTGCGGCATCTGCGTTCCATTATATCACGATTCTGAATTCTTATAATGATTGCGAATAACAACCTTTTGCAATTCTCGCTTTATGATCAGATCAGTAATGATTTCAGAAAATGATTCGGAGGCATTTTCATCTACCGCTTTTTTAATTTGCGTATCACTTATATCTATGCGATACAAAATACCCATAAATTTTTGTTGATTGGAACTAACCAAATTATTGATATGCGGTTCGATTTGATCGAATAATTCTTCATAAGCATTGTACGCATTACCGGAAAATTTAATTTCCATCCCAAACATATCAAAATCTTTAATAATTTGATTTGCCGTGTCTTTAATGAGATCGAGACGATTGAAATATTTCGAAATATCAGTAATGTTCATTTTTTTTATTTTAAAATCCTGCGACTTTTAATCCCCCTACCCTTTTGAAAGAGGGAATTGTCCTAATAATCCTTTTAGTATAGTGTAAACATTGTCGTAGAACTCCCCCTTAAAAAGGGGGGCAGGGGGGATTTTTCTATTGAGCCCTTTTCGCCCTTACATTCTCCAACTTTAATCGTTCCACAATTCTATTATTGATAATGTGTTCTTCAATAATTTCATCAACATCATTTAACTCCACTCCAACATAAAAAACCCCTTCAGGATAAATAACAACTGTTTGTCCGAAATCACAAATATCCAAACAGCCTGATTTTTGAGCGCGAAGTTTAATTGGCAGATCAAGATCTTTTAATTTATTTTTAAATGCCTCTACAATTCCCATTCCGTGGGCTTCTCCACAGCTTTTCCGCGGAACATCGGCAGCACGTTGATTGGTACAGATAAATATATGTTTGTCGTATATCATAATTAAAAATAATTTTTATGTCAACGAATTTACGAATCATTCAGTAACGCAGAATAAATTTGATGTTTTAAATAAACATTATCTTTGAGAACTTTAAACTAAAAAACTTTAAACTAAAAAATGTCAAGAATACTCACCGGAGTTCAAAGCACCAACATTCCTCACCTTGGAAATATTTTAGGTGCGATCATGCCTGCTATCGAACTGTCAAAACAAACAGACAACCAATCACTTTTTTTTATTGCCGACCTGCATTCTTTAACGACCATTAAAGATGCAGAACTTTTAAAAAACAGTTCGGATGCCGTTGCTGCCACTTGGTTGGCATTTGGATTTGATACCGATAAAAATATTTTTTATCGTCAGAGTGACGTAACGGAAGTATGCGAACTAGCTTGGTATTTGAATTGTTTTACGCCTTTCCCTATGTTGGCAAACGCACATTCTTTCAAAGATAAATCAGAACGTCTGGCGGATGTGAATGCAGGTTTATTTACCTATCCTGTTTTGATGGCAGCAGACATACTATTGTACGATGCCAACTTTATTCCGGTTGGTAAGGATCAGCTTCAACACATTGAAATGACAAGAGATATCGCTGAAAAATTTAATTTTAAATATGGTGATGTGTTTATAATTCCACAAGCAAAAATAGATGAGAACGTAATGCTTGTTCCCGGCATCGATGGACAAAAAATGAGTAAATCATTACATAACTTTATTAATATTTTTTTACCTGAAAAAGAATTAAAAAAAATAATATTGAGCATTGTTACCGATGCTACTCCTTTGGAAGCGCCAAAAAATCCGGATGCTTGCAATGTATTTGCTTTGTATAAATTAATTGCAAGCGAACAGCAAATTGAAGAAATGCGTGAAAATTATTTACGTGGCGGTTATGGTTATGGTCATTCGAAAAATGCCTTATATGAATTGATCTTAGATAAATTTGCATCTCAACGCACTACCTATAATTATTTTATGAATAACCGTGAAGAGCTGGATGCAAAACTTCAGGTCGGCGCGAATAAAGCTAGAATTATTGCAAAAGCAACACTTAAAAGAGTACGCGAGAAGTTAGGGTTTAAGAACTAAAAAAGAAAGAGTCAAATCCTAAAATAATCCAATCACTATTTACTGAAATAGCAATTTGAAGGAAGACAAAAAAATTGACCAGAACAGAACAGAAGAAAACATATAAATTAAAATCTTCTGCTTATTTTTAAAATACCTGACTGCAATGTAACATCCTAAAGGAATAGAAATTAAAAAAGGCGTAAGGATTGCTATTCCTAATAAGCCGAAACGGTGTTTTACCTTGATAATAATTTTATTTTTTTTCGTAAATATTTTTTTGGTGCTTAGTCTTAAATCTTTAATTTGATTTTTGTCTTTTATCTTTTTTACACTCGCAATTAATTTATCACTCAAAAAAACAAAAAAAATAACACCGGTAAATCCTCCCAAAGTCGTTATAGTAACTACTTTAAAAAAAGGAAAGCCAAAAGCCAATGCAAGCGGAATACCCCCAAAAACAAATTTAACGGTACTCAACAAAAAAACTGAAATAATTTCCCACCTTGAATCCATACAATAAATTATAATTTTCCGCTAATCCACTTAACAATGGATGGCAAAGTATTTTTTTTTATTTTTAAATATACGCAATCTTTTGCACCAAAGTTCCTGTTGAAGTTTGCTATCCCTTCAATATCTGAACCTTCAAAATCTAACAATTCAATATGTTGAGCATACCTTCTAATAATTTCATCTATCATTAAATACATTGCCCCTGTAGATTTCCCCTCAGAATTAGCACTTCCAAATGAAAAATAAATTTTATTTTTTGATTTCATAAAGTATGCAGATGCGATGATTTCATTTTTTTTATTTGTTACTCCAATTGTAATACCACAATCATTTTTAATAGCGGTTTTCATTAAATTTTCTATGGTAAGATAATGTCCTGAATTCAATCTTGCTACACGGCTACCTATGTTAGTTTGATATAATTCAGCAATCTTTTCAGGAGAAACATTTTCAATAATTACATTATTATTTTTTTCGGCTCTTCTTAAGTTTTTATGTGCTGATCGATTATAGGATTGTTTAATTATTTCGTAGGATTGAATTAAATTTAATATTTGTACAACACGTTTAGAAATTGTAAAATCGACTCTGTTAAACGGTATATTTTCTTTTAAATGAAAATCAATTAACTTAATAGTATTGGGAATAGTGTCAAAAAAATTATTTACCAGTTCTTCTGAAAGTATTTTTTTTGAATAAATGCCCATACATCGTATGGAGAGAGGTTGCAGGAGATATTTTATATTGTATTTTGATTTTATTGACAAAGGAAATACCGCTTCGTAATCATCCAATATGATCGCCGACCAATTTTCGCATGCAATATCTAAATACCATGAATAAGCGGATACCGAGTGATTGAAGGATTGATCTATACAATCATCCCACTTTTTTTTATCAATATTTTTATGTTCAACAAATTGTATCATTCTTTATTTTTAAACATTTTTGTAAATGTTGTAAAATTATGCTTCCCTTTATTCTTCTCCACAAACTCATCAATTTTTCGAATTGAATAACGGGATAAGGCTTTTGGATGTCCAATTATCACCATGTGTTCAAATTTTTTTTTCATTAATTTCCTCAAAACTTTTTCTAAAAGATATGCATTGTATCCATCAACAGCAACGGGGTTAACAGTATATTTGGTTAATAGTTTTTTACGATAGCCGGGTGCAGGCATTGCAGTTCCATCGCCAAGAGGTTTATGTAAATAAGGATTTTTACGTCCTAATAAAAATAACCTCCAAAAAAATAAAGGTGAATTTCTGATTGAACTAATTGGCAATTCAATGAAAACTCCATTTTCCACTTCTTTTGTCGGCTCATCATCAAAATGGTAAATTGCTTTATCCGGTGCATTTCTGAAATCATATGAATACTGATCGGAAGTATAAAAACCATTTTTAAATACACTACTATCAAGTGTTATTCCGTTATCAATAAAAGCCTTTTTAATTTTATTGAAAGGCTGCAAACACCACCCTCCTGCACGAAAAGAAAAAATTGTTTTTGAAGTAATATCGGTCAAAACTTTTTTATACCGATAAACAATATCGGCAATTTCAGTTTCATTAAAATCAGCAAGTTTATATCGACTCACATCAATTATCCATCGCTCTCCATTGTAAGAACTATCCTCCCAGTGCGGATGAATATGCAACTGAATATCATGACCTGAATCGGATAAATATTTCACTTGTTTCGTTATTGCGCTATAATCTTTTTCAAGTTGTGGGTATTGTTTTCTGAATTCATTTAATTTTAAAATAAATCCACAATCAACGAAAAAACAAAAACGAACATTATGTTTTTCTGCAATACGAATCAGTTCTGAAGTTGGATAAATAATACATCTCTCGACTGTACCATGGTTTTTACCAAAGTAAATTTCATAATCAAGAGTTATAAAAATGTTCATTAAAAAATTACTTAAAAGGTATAAACTGTTTTATTGATGATTTGATAAAATTTATCAAATCGAAGGAATATAAATTTTCTGCATTATTCATTTTTATATCTTCTTGAATAAGTTCATACGCTTTATCCAGCCTGATCATGGAAAAAGTGCTATCATTAATTTTATAAATATTCATAGCACCATTGTCAATAAAAAGTTTGTGCAAATTATTCAATGTGCTTACTATTCCATTTTTTTTTGCAAACGTCAATACTTCTCTTTTTTGCGCTTTTCCATCATCAGTATAATTAATATTTATTTTTTTGTATTTTCTATATTTTACATTTTCCTTCTCTTCGACATAATGAGCAAATGTAAAACTGTGCTGAATATCAATATCTATAAGTAACATCAAAGCTCTGTGCTCATTCAAAAAAGCAAAAACTGAATCATCACCAAAGGTGCTTTTATTATTTATTTTCAAAAGTTCGTCAGCAAATTTTCCAAAAACAAAAAATGAATGTAAAGGATCAGCTGTTCTTGAAAAATCCTTTCTTTTAAACACTAGTTTTGACAAAGTACCTGTTTGCGGAATCGTATTTTTTTTGTCGAATTTATCTCCCGACATTAATTTATCATTGAAAGCAGGAAATAAAAGAGTTCCTTCAGTTAACTTATTTTTAAAGCTGTCAACAAATAAGTCTGCATTAAAAATTTCTCCATTTGTTAAAGTTGTATAAGCAAGTTTAGTAATGTCAGATGCTATAAGTAAAGTTTCATTTTTATTTATTTGAAGTTTGTTAACTATTTGCTGATATGGTATATACGTTTTCATTAAATAACAAGTTAATACTCTTTTAAAATTAATGTAACATACGAAGGAATGGCATATGTTTTACTGGCATCCCAAGTAAAATTATTTTCTTTTTCAATAAAACCACTTCGCTTAAAAAAGTCGTAACATGGTTTATTTTTTTCTGTCGCAATAAACGTAGCATTTACTATTTTACAAAATTTATTTTTCGCATGTTCAATTGCTGCATAAAGCATAATTTCTTCTGCTTTTCTACCAATAACTCTGCAACTTAAAACAAAATCAGTTATTGTAGCTTGCCCATCTTTGCAGGTAACTCCAATGATTCCTGTTAAACCGGCATCGCCAAATTTATCTGTAACAGAAAAAGCAAACATACTATTTTCGTCTGATGAAATCCAGGTAATTAATTCCCGTTCTGTAAACCTACGTGTTTGTAAATTCAACTGATTGGTTTTATTAAGCAATTGCAAGACACGTTGAAAATTTCCTTCATTAGTTTTTTCGATTGTTATTTTTATATCAATTGATTTTAACCATTCTTCGAGGTTTGAAATTGTTTTTATATTTTCTGTACGTTGTTTTTCTTCAGCATATAATTTAGTTCTGTATTTATCTTCTTTTGTTGAAATAAAATTATTAAAACAATCAAGGTTAAGTAAAAACTGCCTGTATAACAATGGATCAGAAGGCATTTCAGGGACAAAAATTTCTGGCAAAGCACTTTTAACCCATTCGCGTTCGTGAGCATTATCATCAATAAAAACAATTGAATCTAAGCCAAGATTTAACTCGTTTGCAAGCTCAACAATATTTTTTGCTTTATCCTCCCAATTAATTCTCCACGAAACAAAATCTTTTTTTACAAGCACCATTTCCGATTTTTTTTCAATAGCAAGTAAAGCTACACGCTCTTCATTCTTACTCACAATTGCTAAGAGTACACCTTTATTTTTTAGCATTTTCAATGCAAATTGAAAATCCTTATAGGCTTCACCTTCCGGATCATGTCCTCCGAGTTTTATATTTTCATACCCAATATCACCTACGATACCTCCCCATAAAGTATTATCAAGATCAACAATAATTAGTTTTTTATTTTTTCCTTGAATTGATTTGATAGAAGACATAATATCCTTTGCAGCATCTGCAAACACCATATTATTAAAAGGAGTTTTATTTAAATACCATAGTTTAGGATTGTAAGCATTATTGCTGGCACGCATATTCCATTTATTACTATCAAGTAAATATATGTTCGGCTGATCCCAAAATTTTTCTGCAAGAAGTAAATTGATTTGGGCAAGTACATTAATAATTCCTGTATCGGGTTTGGTAGTTAGTATTCCATAATTTTGTTGAGTGGTATCAATACTCCAAGTCGCTACAAAAGTTAGTTTTACTCTTGAGCTGGCATTAATTATTAATGAAGTAAATTCCTCTACTTCTTTTTTGAGATCAGCAAAATCAAAATTTTCATAATTAAGTAGTGCAGCAAAATTTTTTAATATTCTTTCAGGCAATGTCCAAACAACAGCAAAATCAGATTGGTGTTTCCAGCATTCTAAATTAGCATCAATTAATGTATGGTGAACTTGATTAAATGGAGCTATAAAACATTTTACAGGCTGTTCTATAGAATTATTTGATAGATATCCAGCCAAATTGTTAATTGAAAAATCAGATATTAAAACTCCTTTTATTCCTGATGTCATTTTAAATTTATTTCAATATATTTAATTAACGTCCCAATATTTTTCAAATCAGATTCTTTTTTTTCTATTAAATCTTGAATTCTCAAAGTAGAATTATTGCCCATATATTTTTGCAATTTTTGTTCAACAATGACCAAAAAATAAACCAGATTCATACTATCAAGCTTACCTTTCTCAGTATATCCTGATCTGGAAAAAAGAACTTCCTCTATTTTTTTTTCAAGACGGTTTTCTAAGTCTTGCGAAAAATTAAATTCTTCGATAGCATCAAAAATTATTATAGATATCTTATCTTTCATTTTGTTTCTATACATGCGTAAATTACCATCTCTTCGTACACCGATTTCCAACCCTTCCAGATCTTACGATCGTTCAACGTATCATTATGCCAAAGACTAATAAAAACACCATTTACAGCTCTCACCTCATCTATCAACGATTTTATTTTAATGATCCCATCCGGTGGTTGAATTTTCATTCTGTATTTCAACGTGCCTTCCATCACAGCAAAAGGGTGTATTTTTAACTTCGTTTCCAATTCTGTATCCAGATCATAAAAATTAAAAGGAGTACAAATACTTGCCCTGAAACCTACCTGAGAAGCATAGCCCATGGTGTAATCATCAGTAATGTCATTATCAATTAAATTACGGTATGTTTCGGGCATCCTTAATTTTAAAAAATGTTGACGACTTTTTGTTACATCGCGATGCAAAACATTCGACAAACGGCCTATCTCTTTTTTTAATTGTGCTTTGCTGCTATTAGAGCCATAAGAAGGATGAATACCCACCTGGGCATAATCAGCCAACATTTTTATAAGCGATTGAAATTTTATACTTTCAATCGGTAAATTTTTATCGTTTGGTCCATAATCGCCCAGTAAGAAAAAATAAATGCTTTTAAATTTATATTTTTTAAATATTTCCAATTGAAAATCATAGGTGTCGTAAGGGTCTTTTTGCATACCCAACAGCACGCGCGTTCGTTCTAGAATTTCCGAAAAATCACCTTCCGATATTGATTTAAAATATCCTCCAAGGCTTCGTGTAAAGCCCTTTTCGCGATAAGCATACGCATTATCAATATCAAGGGTAGAAATAAATTCAAATTTTTTTTCCGGAAAAAAGATAGACGGATACCTTTTCTGAATTAATTCTTTCATCAACAATGCCCAACTATTTACAATAGGCTTATGCAAAAAATCGTTCATGAAAGCTAAACTATCTTTAGCATCAAAACGATCATGTTCATCGCGTATGTGTGGCAAATATTCCTCGTAACGACTCACTAAATAAAAGCTTGCAGCGAATACATCAAAAGGCAATGCAGATAATTTACCTGTTGCAAAAAACACTTTGTTATTATTGAAATCAAAAACAGAAATATTCTGTTCGTTGATTCCGGTTTCAAATAATAAATTACGTGAGATGAAAAAAAGTTCGTCGGCTACTGGATTATACGTGTAACTTAATTTTGCACCTTCATATCGTTTTAATTCCTCCGCATCTGTAGTTAAACTAAAATCAATACCAAGAATATCTTTAAACATCAAGTTAAAAATATACTTATTACGATGCGTGATTTTATGGGTATATACGAGTAGCATTGTCAATTGTCAATCGTTAATTTTATTTAATATACTTCAGAATTGCATCACAAATAAATTCTGCCGCTTTGCCATCGCCAAACAAATTAGGGTATTTCAATTTTTTTGTTATTGAGAAATCAGAATACGCTTTCATAATTTTTGATTCGTCGGCATCCACAATTTTTGCTGAACCACAGTTTACCAATTCAACCCACTCCGTCTCTGAACGCAATATAATGCAGGTTTTTTGAAAAAAGAAAGCTTCTTTTTGTACACCACCGGAATCTGTAATTACCAAACTTGAATTTTTTTCTAAAGCGATCATCTCTAAAAAAGAAACAGGTGGCGTTATTTTTATATATTCATTTGTTTGAATTATATTATACAATTCAGCTGAAAGGTTTTGTGATAATAACTTTGCAGTACGCGGATGTAATGGAATAATAATTTTTATTTTATTTTCCTTTGCAATTTTATTGATTGCACTAAACAATGCATTTAACCGAATAGGTTCATCTGTATTGTTATTGCGATGAATAGTAGCCAAAATAAAAGGAACATTTTCTAAATTATACTCCTTTAGAATATTTGTTTTTTGTTCTGCAATTTTCGAAAAATAAAGACTATTATCATACATCACATCACCACAATGAAAAATTTTCGGATTATCAAATGTATAAGGTGGCAAGTTATTTTCTTTAAAACCTTCTTTCAGCAAATTATCATAACCTGATTTTGTTGGAGAAAATAAAAGTGTTGAGACGTGATCACACATGATGCGATTGATCTCTTCTGGCATCGCTTTATTGAATGAACGTAAGCCCGCTTCTATATGTATCACAGGAACTTGAATTTTTGATGCTGCAATAGCGCCGGCCAATGTTGAATTGGTATCACCATATAATACTATACAATTCGGTTTTTCTTTTATTAAGATATCTTCAATTCCAACTATCATGGAAGCCGTTTGTTTACCATGCGCTCCGGAGCCTGAATTTAAATTATAATCAGGATGCGGAATATCCAATTCATCAAAAAATACCTGCGACATATTTTCATCGTAATGTTGTCCGGTATGAACAATTACTTCATGAATTTTATCCGAGTAGTTATTTTTTATAGCCCTGCTTAATGCTGCTGCTTTGATTATTTGCGGGCGAGCCCCAATGATTGTTAAAAGTTTAAGCATTGTTAGTTATCAGTTATTAGCGAATAGTTATTATAAAATGGAAATTGATTTCCATTTTATCTTATCAGCACATCGTCTCATTAGCACATCAGAACACTCCTTCATCAACAAAGCTATAAAAACCATTTTCAGTAATTATTAAATGGTCGAGCAAAGCTATTTCCATTATTTTTCCTGCTTCTTTTATATTTTTAGTGATCTTCAGATCAGCTTCACTTGGTTTTAAATTTCCTGAAGGATGATTATGACATATGATAATGGAACTTGCACCATTATCAACAGCCGTTTTAAATATTATTTTTGTATCAACCACTGTCCCTGCGGTACCTCCGCGACTGATCAATTCTTTTTTAATTACTGAATTAGCTCTGTTGAGCATCAACAACCAAAATTCCTCATGCGGCAGATCCATCATCAAAGGCTTCATGATTTCAAATACATCCTTACTGGAAGTTATTTTTTCGCGCTTTATAACTTCGGTATTTTTTCTCCTGCGACCCAATTCCAATGCGGCAATAATACTAATTGCTTTTGCATCGCCAACACCTTTAAACCTGTTCAACTCCTGAACAGATAGCTTTCCTAATTCATTTAAATTATTACCAACGCTCGCTAAAATACGTTTAGAAAGTTCAACTGCTGTTTCATCCCTGCTTCCTGAACCAATTAAAATTGCAACAAGCTCAGCCTCAGTTAACACATGTCTTCCTTTATCAATAAGCTTTTCACGAGGCCGATCTTCTTCCGCCCAAAACTTTATTCCTGATGATTGTTTGTAATCTTCCATAGTAATTATAATTCTTAAAGATAACAAAAAATCATAAAAAAATGCCCCAAATTAAGGGGCATCTTCAAATTTTCAAATTGATTGATTTTCAAATTATTTTCATTTATCCAGATTTACAATTATTCTTCCTTTCAATTTACCGGCCATCATCTCATCAACACATGCACTCAATTCATTCAGCCCTTTCTCAACACAAACTTCCTCAAGATTATCTAACTTCCATTCTTTAGCCAATTTAGCCCAAACAATATTTCTAATATTTTTCGGACATTTTTGAGAATCAATCCCTATTAAAGAAATCCCTTTCAAGATGAAAGGAAAAACTGTTAGATCTAATACAGGCGAAGAAGCCATTCCACAACACGTTACAACACCTAATGCCTGAGTAGATTTTATCATGTTATCTAAAATTACACCGCCAACAACATCAATTCCACCGGCGAATCTTGATTTTAAAAACGGACGAGCATCTTTTACGCCAAATTCATCTCTTGAAATGATCTCTTTTGCACCTAATTTTTTTAGATAATCTTCTTCTTCTTTTTTACCTGATATGGCAACAACATCATAACCCAACTTGGATAATATCGCAACACTCATTGAACCAACGCCACCTGTAGCTCCTGATACAGCAATTTTTCCATCAGCAGGTTTTACCTGCTCCGACAATTTAAGTATCGACATCCCTGCTGTTAATCCCGCTGTTCCTATCATCATTGACTCTTTTAATGATAATCCGTCAGGAAGTAATACCGGCCACTCAGCCGGAACACGAACATATTGGCCAAATCCGCCATCTGTACCCATTCCAAAATCATAACCGGTAACAACAACTTTATCACCTGCCTTAAATTTATCAGAACTCGATTCTTCCACAACGCCTGCAGCATCAATACCGGGAGTATGAGGATACTTTGGCGTTATACCTTTTGCACCGGTTGAAGATAAAGCATCTTTATAATTTAAAGAAGAGTAATTAACTTTTATTAATACTTCTCCTGCCGGAAGACTATCAATTGTTCTTGTTTTTATACTTCTGATATATTTACCATCTTGTTCTTCTATCACAAATGCTTTGAATTCTTTTGCCATTGTTTTTAATTGATTAAAATTGTCTATTAAATTTATTAATATTTTAAAGCTTACACACTTTCTCGACTACGCTCGAAATGACTGCGCGCTGGTCATTTCGAGCGTAGTCGAGAAACAAGCGGGGTATTCCAAATCCGCTATTACGGTTTGTACAACTCCCCAAGCCCCTTTAAAACAGTAGTATTTGTTGGATGTATATAAATAAAATCTCCGAATTCAACTTTAGAAATACTTTCTGCGTTCCTTAATATTCCATCCTCTAACTCATACTTTTTATAACCTATTTCAAACAATACTGATTCCACTACTTTTTTATGTTCTCCTGTAGTTTCTATTTGCAAGATTGGCTTATGCTTAATGATCGTATTTTTCAGTTCAGGAATTACAAATTCTTCGTAGCCTTCAATATCACATTTAATAAAATCAATTTTGGGAATATCCTTTAACAACTCACTTGCCTTTTTCATCTTCGCATCAAACTTAAATTCAAAAGTATCTAAACTTGGTTCCTTATCTGCATCAAAAACAAAAGGAAGTCCTGTCCTCAGATAACCATGCTGACCAGGAGTTACAAGCGTAACGTCTTTTTCTTCTAAGCCAAGAGCATAAGGAAAAATAACTACATTCGAATATTTTTTCAACCTCCAATTTAAGATCTTATTATAAATTGGAACAGGTTCAACGCTATATAGTTTGCCGCTTGCACCAACCCATTTTCTAAACAAAACAGAATAATAACCAAGATTAGCACCTATGTCCACTACTGTATCGCCTTGTTTTATAAGGTTTTTTGAAAAATAATGATATTTATAAGTAGGATTGTCTTTTAAAAGATTTAGTTTATAGGCAGTAAAAAAAACAATATTCAATAGCTTCAAATACCCAAATTGTCCTAAAACTTTGGAAGTTGCTATTCTAATAAATGTTATTACTTGATTCATGTATTTATTCCCTAAAATAATTTAGACGACGAAAGTAATAGGAAATATTCACATATGAAAGGAGTGGATGTGCGAAACAAAAGATAGGAAATCATTTGCTGTAAAAAGGAGAAGATATGCCCTGGTGTATTTATAAAAAATGCTTGGTATCATTCCCTCTACCTTCAATAAAGAAAGCATTTGAAATGATACCAAACATTTTTTTGTTTACTTTTTTAAAGCGTTAACCTTTTTGGTCAATTTTGATTTTAAGTTAGCTGCTTTATTCTTGTGAATAACACTTTTTTTAGCTAATTTATCAACCATTGCAATAACTTTAGGAAGTTTTTCAGAAGCAGAAGCTTTTACTTCATCGTTTCTTAGATCCTTCACTGCGTTACGCATTGTTTTTGCCTGGTAACGGTTTTTTAATCTTTTAGCATCGTTAGAACGAATTCTTTTGATACTTGATTTATGATTTGCCATTTTACTTTTTTTAGTTATTAGTCAATTGAATAATAACAGTTTATTTTAATTTAAATACTGTAATTTATAATATTTTTCGCCTACCTTTTTACTTGATTAGCAATACCGATAGTTTCAATATTGAAAATCGGACTGCAAAGATAGAAAATTATTTCGTTTCATCTGCTATTTTAGAAAAAAAATGATTTTACAAAGTCCTTTTTTTATGCGGAAACTACAGTTTTCTTTTCTTTCCTTTTTACCGATGCGATCATCGTTATAAAATCATCAAATAAATATCGGGAATCGTAAGGGCCGGGGCAGGCTTCTGGATGATGCTGCACCGAAAATACATTTCTGTCGGTATAACGTAAACCTTCAATGGTATTATCATTTAAGTTGATGTGAGTAACTTCCATGTTTTTTACCTTGGCTACATCCTCCGCTTTTACGCCAAAACCATGATTTTGTGAGGTAATTTCAGATTTTCCTGTAATTAAATTTTTAACCGGGTGATTGATTCCTCTATGTCCCTTATGCATCTTAAATGTAGATATACCTGATGCTTCAGCGATTAATTGATGTCCTAAACAAATGCCAAATGTAGGGACAGATGAATTGATTATTTTTTTAATTGTAGCAACTTCCTCCAGCATTACTGACGGATCGCCTGGTCCATTTGATACCATGAAACCATCAGGTTTCCATTTCATCATTTCTTCAAAGCTTGTCTTCATCGGAAATACTTGCAAATAGCAACCTCGTTCCACCAATGAACGCAAAATATTTTTCTTCACACCATAATCCGTTACCGCCACTTTGTATGTTGCATTTGCATCACCAAAAAAATAAGGTTTTTTTGTACTCACTTTTGAAGATAACTCCAACCCTGCCATTGACGGAACTTTCGAAAGTTTCTCCTTCAAAACTTCCACATCCGAAGTTTCTGAAGATATAATACAGTTCATTGCGCCTTTATCACGGATATAACGCACGATAGCGCGTGTATCCACATCAGAAATGGCGACAATGTTGTCATTTACAAAATAATCCTTTAACGAACCATTGGATCGCTTACGCGAATGAAATTCATTGAACTGTTTACAAACCAGTCCGGCAATTTTTATTGAACCTGTCCTTCCTTCAGTAGGGTCGGATTCAACTTCATCATTGTTCACGCCGTAATTACCAATATGTACATTAGTAGTTACTACTATCTGACCAAAGTAAGATGGATCAGTAAAAATTTCCTGGTAACCGGTCATTCCGGTATTAAAACAAATTTCTCCGGTAGCAGTTCCAATTTTACCGGCTGCTTTACCGTGAAATATTTTTCCATCTTCAAGTAATAATATTGCAGGGGCTTTCGCTGTATATTTCATATTCTATATTTTACCCCCTCTCCAAGTGGAGAGGGCTGGGTGAGGTCATAAAAAAAGGATAAAGCAAAATTACTTTATCCTTTTTAGATTTAAAATTTTTTAAATAACATTTTATTCACTTTTTGCTTCGTCTTCTGATGAATCTTCTTTTTTAGCAGCTGTTTTAGGAGCAGCTTCTGTTGATTTCTTTTTAGCTCCACGTCTCGCAGCTTTCGCTTTTACAGGGGCTTTAGCAGATAACATATTTTCATTAAAATCAACTAATTCAATGAAACACATATCAGCATTGTCACCTAAACGAGCACCTGTTTTCAGGATTCTCGTATATCCGCCCGGACGATCAGCTATTTTAGAAGATATGTCTTTGAACAACATATCAACGGCTTCTTTGCTTTGTAAATAAGCAAAGATAGTACGTCTTGAATGTGTTGAATCATCTTTTGATTTTGTTAAAAGAGGCTCAACATATATTCTCAACGCTTTTGCTTTTGCAACAGTGGTAGATATACGTTTATGCAATATCAATGAACTAGCCATATTCGCCAACATTGATTTGCGATGTGCTGTTTTTCTACCTAAATTATTTAATTTATCTCCGTGTCTCATTTTTATTTTAGTATTGAGATTTGAGATATGAGTATTGAGAATCTCACATCTCACATCTCATATCTGAAAATCTAATTTTTAATATTCTTTATCTAATTTATATTTTGCTAAATTCATTCCAAAGGTTAAGCCTTTGTTAGCAACTAGGTCTTCTAATTCAATTAAAGATTTTTTACCGAAATTGCGGAATTTTAAAAGATCATGTTTAGCAAATGAAACCAGATCAGCCAAAGTATCAACATCAGCAGCTTTTAAGCAATTTAAAGCGCGCACCGATAGATCCATATCTACTAATTTTGTTTTCAATAATTGACGCATGTGTAACGATGATTCGTCAAATTCTTCAGTAGCCATTTTTTCTTCAATATCCAATGTGATACGCTCGTCAGAGAATAACATGAAATGGTGGATAAGAATTTTAGCAGCTTCTGTTAATGCTTCTTTCGGATGAATTGAACCATCGGTAACAATATTTAAGATCAATTTTTCGTAATCTGTTTTTTGTTCAACACGAAAATTTTCAATTGTATAATTTACATTTTTGATCGGAGTGTAAATAGAATCGATTGGAATTAAACCAAAACTTGCATTAGCAGATTTGTTCTCTTCAGCAGGAACGTATCCGCGACCTTTATCAATGGTTAGTTCCATTTTCAATTTTACATTCGGCTCCATGTTACAGATAACAAGATCTGAATTTAACACTTGGAATCCTGAAGTAAATTTACCAATATCACCTGCAGTTAATTGAGTTTTACCCGTAACCGTTACAGTTACTTTTTCAAAATCAATGCTGTCAATTTGCTTTTTAAAACGAACTTGTTTTAAGTTTAAGATTATTTCAGTAACATCTTCTGTAACACCTTTAAGGGTGGAAAACTCATGGTCTACACCTTCAATCTTCATAGTAGTAACTGCGTGACCTTCCAGAGACGATAACAAAATTCTTCTTAAAGCATTACCCACGGTGATGCCGTAGCCTGGCTCTAATGGACGAAACTCGAATACTCCTTCAGTTTCGTTAGATTGTATCATGATAACCTTATCTGGTTTTTGAAAAGCTAAAATTGCCATTGTGTATATAGTTTAGTTATTTATTTTATTTTTTTGCCTATTCGCTATTATCAATTCTCTATTTAGAGTATAATTCGACAATTAGTTGCTCTTTAATATTTTCTGGAATCTGAACTCTTTCAGGGATCGCAATAAACTTACCTGTCATAGTTGATTTATCAAAATCCATCCAAGGAAAACTGTTAGCAACACTTGCAACATTATTGCTTATTACTTCTAATGTTTTTGAACGCTCACGAACCGCAACAGTATCGCCTGGTTTTAAAATATAAGAAGCAATATTTACAACACTTCCATTTACCGTTATGTGACGGTGTCCAACCAATTGGCGTGCACCACTGCGTGTAGGAGATATACCCATACGGTAAACAACATTATCTAAACGTGATTCGATAAGTTGCAACAATACTTCACCTGTAACACCATGAGCCGTTTGAGCCATAGTATATATTTTGGCAAACTGACGTTCCAAAATACCATAAGTATATTTTGCTTTTTGTTTTTCTTTTAACTGAACAGCGTATTCGGATTGCTTAGAACGTTTTTTAGACAAACCATGCATTCCCGGAGGATAATTCTTTTTTTCTAATGCCTTATCAGGTCCGAAAATAGGTTCTTTAAATTTTCTTGCAATTCTTGATTTGGGGCCAATATATCTTGCCATTTTTTTATTTTTTGTTGTTTGTTAATCTACTCTTTATTGTTAATAGTCTTTTTGACTTTTAACTTATTATCTAAATCTTCTGACTTTTACTTAAGCCTTTTTGACCTTATATTATACTCTTCTGCGTTTTGGAGGACGGCAACCGTTGTGAGGGATTGGTGTGATATCCATGATTTCAGTAACTTCAATACCTGCACCTGAAAGGGTACGGATAGCAGATTCACGTCCGGCGCCAGGTCCTTTTACAAACACTTTCACTTTTCTCAATCCTGCATCGTGAGCAACTTTAGCACAATCTTGCGCAGCCAATTGAGCAGCGTAAGGTGTGTTCTTTTTAGAACCACGGAAACCCATTTTACCAGCACTTGACCAAGAGATCACTTGACCGGTCATGTTGGTTAATGAAATGATAATGTTATTAAATGTAGCACTAATATGAGCTTCCCCAATTGCATCTACTTTTACAACTCTTTTTTTTGCCGCAGCTTTAACTGCTGTGCCTTGTTGATTTTGTTTGGCCATTATTTATTTAATTGATCGCTAACTGCAACGTTAACCTGTTTTTTTACTATTTAGTTACTTTTTTCTTATTCGCAACAGTTTTGCGTTTACCTTTTCTGGTACGAGCATTATTTTTTGTTGTTTGGCCACGCACAGGTAATCCAACACGGTGACGAATACCTCTGTATGAACCAATATCCATTAAACGTTTAATGTTTAATTGAATTTCCGAACGTAAAGAACCTTCTAATTTATACTTATCATTAAGAATAGTACGTATAGCGGTTAATTGATCATCGTTCCAATCCTGAACTTTTACATTCCAATCAATACCGGCTTCGGTTAATACTTTTTGAGCAGAACTACGACCTATTCCGTAAATGTAAGTTAAGCCAATTTCTCCTCTTTTGTTGTTTGGTAAATCAATACCCGCAATTCTTGCCATTTTATTATTTAGTTTAAAGTTTATTAGTTTAAAGTTTGAAAGTCTTAAGTTTTAAAAGCTGCCTGATATTCGCAAACTTTAAACTTTGAACTTTTCAACTTTGAACTTTAATATTACCCTTGTCTTTGTTTGAACTTAGGATTTTTTTTGTTGATAACATACAAAACACCGTTTCTGCGAACAATTTTGCAGTCAACACTTCTCTTTTTAATTGCTGTTCTAACTTTCATTTTACTGCTTTTTTATTTGTAACGATACGTAATTCTTCCTTTTGTTAAATCGTATGGCGACATTTCAATTTTCACTTTATCGCCCGTTAATATTTTTATATAATGCATTCGCATTTTTCCGGAAATATGGGCCGTAATCACGTGTCCGTTTTCAAGCTCAACACGAAACATTGCATTCGACAAAGCTTCAAGAATAGTTCCGTCTTGCTCAATTGACGCTTGTTTTGCCATATTTTTTTACAATTCTAATACCTAACTCTAAATAATTTAGGATTTAGGATTTTTTTATTTTTTAACTTTTAATACTTCTTCTATATCTTCAAAACTAGATAATATATCCGCTTTGTCTTTCCCAATCGCTATTGTATGCTCAAAGTGCGCTGAAACTAGATTGTCAGCTGTACGTATCGTCCATCCGTCATTCTCTTGTATAATTGCTTTCTTACCTAAATTAACCATTGGTTCAATTGCAATTACCAAACCTTCCTGAAGTTTTAATCCCGATCCTTTTTTACCATAATTAGGTACTTCCGGAGCTTCGTGAAGATTTTGTCCTATTCCGTGTCCAACCAATTCGCGAACAATAGAATAACCATTTTTTTCAGCATGGGCTTGTACAGCTTCACTCACATCCCCTAAACGATTGCCAACAACAGCCTTTTCAATTGCTTTATAAAGGCTCTCTTTAGTAACTTTTAAAAGATCTAAAACTTCCAGTTTTACTTCGCCAACGGCAAAAGTATAAGCCGAATCTCCAAAGAACTTATTTTTTACAACCCCACAATCAACGGAAATAATATCACCTTCTTTTAATTCGTATTTCCCAGGTATTCCATGAACAACTTGTGAATTTACAGAAATACATAAAGTATTCGGGAAGCCGCTATATCCCTTAAAAGCAGGTATAGCATTGTTATCTTTGATAAACTCTTCTGCAATTTTATCTAATGATAAAGTTGTAATTCCAGGTTTGATCAATTTTGCAACCTCAGCTAACGTTTTTCCAACAAGTAAAGAACTAACTCTTATTAACTCAATCTCCTCTTTTGTCTTATAAAACAAGTCTTTTGCCACAATATTAAACCTTTTTGATAACGAATTATCCGATATCTTAATTTTTATTTACGCATTTGTCATACTCATAGAAGAACGACCTTTGATTCTTCCACTTTGCATTAATCCATCATAATGACGCATCAACAAATGACTTTCTATTTGTTGCAAAGTATCTAATACTACACCTACCAAAATTAATAATGACGTTCCACCATAAAATTGAGCAAATTCAGGACTAATATTAATTTTAACAGCAAATGCAGGTAAAATAGCTATAAAAGCAAGAAAAACAGAACCCGGCAATGTTATTCTCGACATGATCGTATCAATGAATTCAGCAGTTTTTTTACCAGGTATTATTCCTGGTACAAAACCTCCATTACGTTTCATATCCTCTGCCATTTGGTTTGGATTAACTGTAATAGCAGTATAAAAATAGGTGAATACAATAATTAAAAGGGCAAACACTAAATTATACCAAAAACCATAATGATTTGAAAATGTCCTAACAAAGCCTGATAATGCTTCCGACTCTGAGAAACCTGCAATTGTTAATGGAATAAACATAATTGCCTGTGCAAAAATAATAGGCATAACACCTGCAGCATTCACTTTTAAAGGGATATATTGACGAACACCGCCGGTTTGTTTATTGCCAACGATTTTTTTTGCGAATTGAACAGGTATTTTTCGAGTTCCTTGTACCAATAAAATTGTTCCCATAATTACCAATAAAAGCAAAACAAGTTCTATTAATAACATGATCAAACCGCCACCATCACCACCTAAGCGCGAACCGAATTCCGAAACAAATGCAAAGGGTAAACGAGCGATAATACCTATCATGATGATGATGGATATACCATTTCCAATACCTTTATCAGTGATTTTTTCTCCTAACCACATTACAAACATAGTTCCTGTGATCAATATTAATACGGATTGTATGTACCAAAACGTACTTGGATCTGTAACAACACCAACCTTATTTGTAATTTGTGATGCAATATATCCTGGAGCTTGCAACATAGTAATTGCAACTGTTAAAAAACGTGTAATCTGATTGATTTTTTTTCTACCACTTTCTCCCGACATTTGTAACTTGCGGAAATACGGTAAGGCCATTCCCAATAATTGAACAACGATAGACGCAGAAATATAAGGCATAATACCTAAACCAAAAATGGAAGCACGAGAAAATGCGCCGCCTGCAAAAATATTTATCAATCCTACAATTCCTTCATTGGCTGATTTATTTGCAGCAGAAAGGATCTCTGAATTAACTCCAGGAAGAACAACATAAGAACCTAAACGGTAAACCAAAACAAACCCGAGTGTATTTAAAATACGAACTCGTAAGTCGTCAATTTTCCAAATGTTTCTTAATGTATTGATTAAGTTTTTCATAAAACAATTTTATTGCTTAAGATATTATGCTTTTTCAATAGATACTGCAGCTCCACCTTGGGCTTCAATTGCATTTTTAGCTGTTGCCGAAAATGCATGCACTTTTATTTCAACTTTAGATTTCAACTCTCCACGACCAAGCACTTTTACTTTGTCGTTTTTATGAGCTAAGCCTTTTGAAATTAAGAACGCTATATCAATTGTATTCACTTTATTGTCATCAACTAATGATTGAATGACATCTAGATTAATCCCGCGATATTCAACACGGTTAATATTTTTAAATCCAAATTTAGGAACACGTCTTTGCAATGGCATTTGACCGCCTTCAAAACCTCTTTTAGCAGAATAACCTGAACGAGATTGAGCTCCTTTATGTCCTTTTGTTGAAGTTCCGCCTTTACCTGACCCTTGACCTCTACCTAAACGCTTTTTAGCATTTTTAACCGAACCTTCTGCTGGTGTTAATTTACTTAAATTCATTACTTTATTTTTTATTTGATGATTTGATGACTTAGTGATTTAATGATTTATCCTTAAAAATCTCTAAACCTCCAATTCAATAATTCTCTATTCTTTATTTTACTACTGTAACCAAATGGGCTACTTTGTTAACCATTCCAATAATTTGAGGAGTTGCTTCCTTTTCTATTGTTTGATTTAATTTGATAAAGCCTAGAGCACGCAACGTACGTTTTTGGCGCTCAGGACGACCAATACCACTTTTTATTTGTTTGATTTTAATTGTTGCCATTTTATTTTTTAGTTTAAAGTTTTTAAGTTTAAAGTTCAATTGTTGGTCTTAACTTTCCAGATTGAACTTTCTAACTTTGAACTTATTTTTATCCATTAAATACTTTTTCCATTGAAATACCACGGTGTTGAGCAACAGTTGCTGCATCACGCATTTTCATCAAAGCATCCATAGTAGCTTTTACTACGTTATGAGGGTTTGATGACCCTTTTGATTTCGCCAAAACATCAGTTACGCCAACGCTTTCCAACACAGCACGCATCGCACCACCGGCAATAACACCGGTACCGTGAGCAGCAGGTTTTAAGAAAACCAATGAACCGCTGAATTTACCGTATTGTTCGTGAGGAACAGTCCCTTTTACGATTGCTACTTTTATCAAATTCTTTTTAGCATCATCAATTCCTTTGGTGATAGCATCAGTAACCTCTTTAGCTTTACCTAAACCGTAACCAACTATACCTTTTTCATTTCCAACAACCACAATAGCTGAAAATGTAAAATTTCTACCACCTTTGGTAACCTTAGTTACACGTTGAATGCTAACAAGCTTATCTTTCAATTCGATGTCGCTTGATTTTACTCTTTTAATGTTTGCGTTTGACATTTTCTTTATTTTTAGATTTAGTCCCGAAATTTTATTGGGATTAATTTTTAAATTTTAATTATTAAAATTTTAGTCCTGCCTCACGAGCGCCTTCAGCTAATGATTTCACGCGACCATGATATAAATAACCATTTCTATCAAATTTAACAGCAGAAATACCGGCTTTAGTAGCTTTTTCAGCAATTGCCTTACCTACTAATTTGGCTTGATCTATTTTATTGCCTTTTACATCTGCAATACCTTTATCGGTAGATGATGCTGCAACAAGTGTTTTACCTGTAACATCGTCAATAAGTTGAACATAAATCCCTTTATTACTTCTAAAAACAGATAGTCTAGGACTATTCGCTTCTCCGTGTACTACCTTACGGATACGTTGCTTAATTCTGTTTCTTCTAAATTCTTTTGTGACTGCCATTTTTTTAAACTTATTTCTATCGCGGTTTGAGGCGATAATTGTGAACTCTTTACTTATTATTTACCAGCTGATTTACCAGCTTTTCTTCTTAATATCTCACCCGCAAACTTTATACCTTTACCTTTGTATGGTTCAGGTTTACGTAATGAACGGATTTTAGCAGAAACTGCACCAATCAACTGTTTATCTGCACACTCCAAAATAATTGTAGGGTTTTTACCTTTTTCAGTAGTAGTGGTTACTTTAATTTCAGGAGGTAAATCAAAAGAAACGTTGTGAGAAAAACCTAGGGTTAATTCTAACAATTGTCCTTTGTTTGCAGCACGAAAACCTACACCAACAAGCTCTTGTTCTGTTCTGTATCCTTCAGTCACTCCTTTAACCATGGAAGCGACTAACGCACGATATAAACCATGCATTGCTTTGTGGCGTTTTTGTTCTGTTGCGCGAACGAAAATTAATTTACCCTCTTCATTTTTGAGCGTAATAGCAGCATCCATTTTTTGAGTTAAAGTACCTTTTGCACCTTTAACAGTCACTACATTTTTATCCGAAACATTAATCTCTACTCCTTTTGGAAGTGTGATTGGTAATTTACCTATTCTTGACATTTTATATAAGTTTTAAATTCTAAATTCTAAATCCTAAATTCCAAAATTGTTTTACTACAACTTGAAATTTATTATTTCGAATTTCTAATATACATAACACAATACTTCTCCACCCACCTTTTGAGACTTTGCTTCTTTGTCGGTCATTACACCTTTTGAAGTAGATATGATGGCAATACCCAAACCATTTAAAACGCGAGGCAGTTTTTGTGATCCTGCATATTGCCTTAAACCGGGAGTACTGATTCTTGTTAAGTTTTTAATTGCCGATTGTTTACTTACCGGATGGTATTTCAAAGCAATTTTAATTGCGCCTTGAACTGTTGAATCTTCAAATTTGTAGCTTAAGATATAGCCTTTTTCAAATAGAATTTTTGTGATTTCCTTTTTTAAATTAGAAGAAGGAATTTCTACGATTCTGTGGTTTGCTTTAATAGCATTTCTCACTCTTGTGAGGTAATCTGCAATGGTATCTGTCATTTTATTTGGTTTTATATGTTATCCCGCACGCAGGATAATTATACATTAATACTCTTTTTTAATTCTAACTGATAAATACTACCAGCTAGATTTTGTGATTCCGGGAATCAAACCGTCCAATGCCATTTCACGGAATGAATTACGTGAAATACCAAACTGACGCATGTAACCTCTCGGACGTCCTGTTAATTTACAACGATTTCGTTGGCGAGTCGGAGACGATGCTCTTGGAAGTTTTTGTAATCCAACAGAATCCCCTGCTGCTTTTAAAGCAGCTCTTCTATCAGCGTATAGGTCAGCAAGTCTTTTACGTTTAACTTCTCTTGCTTTCATTGATTCTTTTGCCATCGACTATATTTTTTTTTGATTTTTAAATGGTAATCCAAATTCACTTAACAAAGCTAATGCCTCACCATCACTATTAGTAGTGGTAACAAAAGTAATATCCATACCCATGATCTTGGTAACTTTATCAATATCTATTTCCGGGAAAATAATTTGTTCTGTTACACCTAAGGTATAATTTCCACTTCCGTCGAATCCTTTATCGTTGATTCCTCTGAAATCACGAATCCGCGGCAAAGCTACAGAAATTAATCGATCCAAAAACTCATACATCTTATCTCCACGTAAAGTTACCCTTACGCCAATCGGAACTCCTTTACGAAGTTTGAAATTAGAAATATCTTTCTTTGAAATAGTTGCAACTGCCTTTTGACCGCTGATAGTAGTCATTTCCTTGATTGCACCTTCTATCAATTTTTTATCAGATACAGCATCTCCAACACCTTGATTAAGGCAGATCTTCTGTAATTTTGGCACTTGCATTGAACTGCTGTAACCAAATTTTGTTTGCAAAGCAGGCACTACGTCTACTTTATACTTGTCTTTTAATCGTGGTGAATAAGTCATTATTTAATTACCTCCCCTGTTTTTTTTGAGTAACGTACTAGTTTGTTGCTTTTATCATCTAATTTACGACCAACACGAGTAGCTTTGCCGGTGCCTGGTTCGATTAACATTAGATTAGAAATATGAACTGAAGCTTCTTGCTTTACAATTCCGCCTTGTGGGTTTTTCGCGTTTGGTTTGGTATGTTTTGAAACCAAGTTAACACCTTCAACAATAGCGCGACCTTTTACTCTATCTATTGAAAGAATAATGCCTACCTGACTTTTTGAATCTCCGGCAATGACCTGAACTGAATCGCCTTTTTTGATATGTAATTTTGTTTGCATTGTTATTATCTTTTTTCTTTTTGGCTAAAGCCAAATCATTCATTTAATTTTATTCCACGACCTAAACGTCATGGCTATTTACAAAACTTCTGGAGCGAGTGAAATTATTTTCATAAATTGTTTATCTCTTAATTCACGGGCAACCGGTCCAAAAATACGTGTTCCTCTTAATTCATCCGCGGCATTTAATAATACTACCGCATTATCATCAAAACGAATGTAAGAGCCATCTGCACGTCTAACTTCTTTTTTTGTTCTAACAACTACAGCTTTTGATACAGCACCTTTTTTTATGTTACCTGATGGTAAGGCATGTTTAACTGTTACCACTACTTTATCTCCAATAGAAGCGTATCGTTTTTTTGTTCCGCCAAGCACGCGTATAACAAGCACTTCTTTTGCACCACTGTTATCTGCAACTAATAATCTTGATTCCTGTTGTACCATTTTTTATATTAGATTTAAGATTTGAGACTTGAGATTTGAGAATGAGAACTTTTTTATCTCCTATCTCAATACTAACATCTCACATCTATTTTTATTATTTCACTTTTTCAACCACTTCAACTAATCTCCAGCATTTGTTTTTGCTGATAGGACGAGTTTCCATAATTTTAACCGTATCGCCTATGCTGCAAGTATTTGCTTCATCATGAGCAACAAACTTAGTCGTTTTTTTAAGGAATTTCCCGTATTTAGGGTGCTTCACTTTACGTTCTACTGCTACAACAATCGACTTATCCATTTTGTTACTGGTTACTAAGCCAACTTTTTCTTTTCTTAATTTTCTGTCTTCCATTTTATTTAGATTTTAGACTTTAGATTTTAGATTTTAGATTGAGAAAAAATCTCACCTCTAATATCTCATATCTATGATCTATTTTTTGCTTCTGCTATTTCTCTAGTGCGAAGTTCGGTTTGCAATCTTGCTACTGTTTTTCTGCTGAAAGTAATTTTCAACGGATTTTCAATAGGCGATACTGCGTGATTCAACTTTAATTTAGCTAAAGTGCCTTTTTCTTCTTTCACACGATCACGAAGATCGCTGGTTGAAAGTTGTTTTATGTCTGCTTGTTTCATTTATTTTATTGAATTACCCCTTCGACTCCGCTCAGGGTGACAAATTATTATTTATTATGCTACTACTTCAGAAACGTAATCTCTTTTTACAACAAACTTAGTTGTCAAAGGTAATTTTTGTGCAGCTAAGCGTAATGCTTCTTTCGCTACTTCAACAGGAACACCTTCTGCTTCAAAAATAACACGTCCCGGTTTCACAACAGCTACCCAATATTCCGGAGCACCTTTACCTTTACCCATACGAACCTCTGCAGGTTTAGATGTGATAGGCTTATCAGGGAAAATACGAATCCATATTTGTCCTTCACGTTTCATGAAACGTGTTACCGCAACTCTGGCTGCTTCAATTTGACGGGCTGTTACCCAGCATCCTTCAGTTGCCTTGAGTCCAAATGAACCGAATGAAAGTTGGTCGCCACGCTTCGCGTTGCCTTTCATTTTCATTTTGTGCATTTTTCTATACTTGGTTCTTTTAGGCTGTAACATTATGTTTTATTTATTAAATATCAATTAAACCGTTTTATTATCTATTAAGATTTTCTAAAATCTCTTTTGTCTTTACGTGGTGCTCCTTTTGGAAATTTTGGTGCTCCACTTCCACCAAATGAAGGCGCTCCTTTTTTATCTTTCGAACCTGCACCAGCTGCTGCTGCTCCAACATTCGGAGATAAATCACGTTTACCATAAATTTCGCCTTTGCATATCCAAACTTTTACACCGATACGGCCGTAAGTTGTATGTGCTTCACCTAATGCGTAATCAATATCAGCACGTAATGTATGCAATGGAGTACGACCTTCTTTATAACCTTCCACACGTGCCATTTCAGCACCAGCCAAACGACCAGAACATTTTACTTTAATACCTTCAGCACCCATACGCATCGTTGACGCTACAGCCATTTTCACAGCTCTACGAAAAGAGATACGACCTTCAATCTGACGAGCAATGCTATCTGCAACTAAACGAGCATCTAACTCCGGACGTTTAATTTCAAATATATTGATTTGAATATCCTTGCTGGTTATTTTTTTCAACTCTTCTTTAATTTTATCAACCTCTTGACCGCCTTTACCAATAATAATTCCAGGACGGGAAGTATTAATTGTAACAGTAATAATTTTCACTGTTCTTTCGATCACAATTTTAGAAATGCTAGCTTTCGCTAAACGTGCTTTCAAATATGTTCTGATCTTATGATCTTCAACTAATTTGTCAGAAAAATTTTTCCCACCATACCAGTTTGAATCCCATCCTTTAATGATGCCTAAACGTAAGCCTATTGGATTTGCTTTTTGTCCCATTGAAAATTATATATTATTTAGTTTCTTCTTTTACTACTTTTTCCTTTTTTTCTTTTTCAACTTTGCTATCCACAACAATTGTTACGTGGTTAGAACGTTTTCTGATTCTGTTCGCACGACCTTGTGGAGCAGTTCTTAAACGTTTCATTTGAAGAGCGCTGTCAACAAAGATTTCTTTAACAACTAAGTTGCTGTCTTCAGGACGTTGTCCTGTTTTTGCTTCGTAGTTAGAGATCGCTGAAGTAAGCAATTTTTCTAATCTTCCAGATGCTTCTTTCGGATTGAATTTTAAAATATTCAATGCCATATATACTTCTTTACCTCTGATAAGATCAGCAAGTAATCTCATTTTACGAGGAGACGTAGGACAATTTTTCAATACAGCAAAATATCTGCTTTTGTTTGCCTCTTTTTTTGCGTCCGCTGCGGTTTGTTTTCTAACACCCATTTTATTTGAATTTTGAGATTTGAGATTTAAGATTTGAGATTTTTTATCTCTTGTCTGATATCTCAACTCTAATATCTATATTTATTTTTTAGCCTTGTCTTTATTTCCTGAGTGACCTCTGAACGTTCTGGTTGGAGAAAACTCACCGAATTTATGACCTACCATATTTTCTGTAATGTATACAGGAATAAATTTTTTACCGTTGTGAACCGCTACTGTTAATCCTACGAATTCAGGAGAAACCATTGATCTGCGTGACCATGTTTTAATTACTGTTTTTTTTCCTGTTGCTTGTAAGTCGAGTAATTTTTTCTCCAACTTCCAGTCGATAAAAGGACCTTTTTTTAATGATCTTGACATTTCTTATTGTTTTTTAGTTGTGAATCCCGGATGTCCGCGACCATTAAACTTATTTAATTATTTTTTTCTACTTGCGATAATGTATTTGTTAGAAGCTTTCTTAGGGTAACGTGTTTTGTACCCTTTAGAAGGAATTCCTTTGCGTGAGCGAGGGTGACCACCAGATGCTCTACCTTCACCACCACCCATTGGATGATCCACAGGATTCATAACAACCGGACGAGTTCTCGGTCTGCGACCTTGCCAACGAGAACGACCTGCTTTACCACTTATCTCTAAATTATGATCAGGATTTGAAACGGTACCAATAGTAGCCATACAAGTAATTAATATCATACGAGTTTCGCCTGAAGGCATTTTGATAACAGCGTATTTACCATCTCTTGCATTTAATTGTGCTGATGAACCAGCGCTACGTGCCATAACAGCACCTTGCCCCGGACGTAATTCAATGTTGTGAATTGCGGTTCCCAATGGAATGTCAGCTAAAAATAATGTATTTCCTATTTCTGGAGTTGCGTCTTTACCTGAAAGAATTTTTTGCCCTACTTGTAATCCGTTTGGAGCAACGATATAACGTTTTTCACCATCCGTATAAACCACTAAAGCAATACGTGCAGTACGATTTGGATCGTACTCAATTGTTTTAACCGTTGCAGGAACACCGGTTTTTTCTCTTTTAAAATCAATGATACGGTATTGTTGCTTGTGACCACCGCCGATATAGCGCATTGTCATTTTACCTGTGTTATCACGTCCACCCGATTTTTTTACCGGCACCAATAAACTTTTTTCAGGTTTACCGTGAGTAATATCGTCGTTATCACTAACTAATTTAAAACGTTGCCCTGGGGTTAAGGGTCTGAATTTCTTTAAAGCCATCTCAGTTTATTTTATTATCACCCCGACTGCTCGGGGTATAGTTACTTTTATTCTTGCGTCCCATAATCGGGATTCTAATCTTATAAACACAGATTGGAAATCTATGTTACTTCACAGTTAAAAACCTATATTACTTAAATGCTTGCGTAAAAATCAATCGTTTCGCCAGCTTTAAGAGTAATGATAGCTCTCTTATGTTTGTTAACTCTACCAATTGCAATTCCTTTAGTAGTGTTACGGGTTTTTACTTTACCAACATAATTTTGTGTGTTTACAGAATCAACTGTAACGCTGTACATTTTTTCAACAGCATTTTTTATTTGCACTTTGTTAGCATTACTATCTACCACAAAACCATAGCGATTAAATTTATCACCTTGGGATGTCATTTTTTCGGTTATAACCGGTTTGTTTATGATGCTCATTTTATTTAATTGCTTAATAATTTTTCAATTTCTTTCACCGAACTCTCAACAAGTAAAAGATTATTTGCGTTCAAAATATCGTAAGTGTTTAAATCCGAAGCAGTTACCACTTTTGCGTTGGTTAAATTTCGGGAGGACAAATATATGTTTTTATTTGATTCGCCCAACACTAATAAGGTTTTTTTATCTGAAAGCATTAAATTATTAATCAAATCAGCATATTTCTGTGTTTTAGGAGAATCGAAAATGAAATCTTCCAAAATAGTTATATTGCTGTCTTTTGCTTTATAAGTTAAAGCTGACATACGAGCCAAACGCTTTAATTTTTTGTTCAATTTAAACGAGTAGTCTCTGGGGCGCGGACCGAAAGCTCTACCTCCACCAACTCTGGTAGGAGATTTGTCATTACCCACACGAGCACCACCAGTACCTTTTTGTTTCTTTATTTTTTTAGATGAACCACGTATTTCAGCTCTTTCTTTCGATTTGTGAGTTCCCTGACGTTTATTTGCTAAATGTTGTTTAACATCCAAATAAATGGCATGGTCATTTGGGTCGATGCCAAAGATCGCATCGTTTAGGCTTACTTTCTTTGAAGTAGCTTTACCGCTTATATTTAATACTGATACTTCCATTTTATTTTTCAATTGTAACGTATGAACCTTTTGCTCCTGCTATTGAACCTTTAACGATAATAAGGTTTTTCTCAGCGATCACTTTTAATACTTCCAAGTTTTGGATCTTTACACTGTCTCCGCCCATTCTACCACCCATTCTCATTCCTTTGAATACGCGGGAAGGCCATGAAGAAGCTCCTAATGATCCTGGTGCACGAGCACGATCATGTTGACCGTGAGTACTTCCACCAACACCGGAAAATCCGTGACGCTTAACAACTCCTTGAAAACCTTTTCCTTTAGAAGTTCCTGCAACATCAATGAAATCACCTTCAGCGAATACTTCCACTGTAACAATTTCACCAAGAGTTTTCTCAGTATTGAATTTTTTGAATTCAACGATTTTACGTTTAGGAGTAGTAGCAGCTTTAGCAAAATGACCTTTCATCGCAGAAGAAGTATTTTTTTCTTTCTTCTCATCATACGCTAACTGAACTGAAACATATCCGTCTTTTTCTAAGGTTTTTACTTGCGTAACCACGCAAGGACCAGCTTCAATAACTGTGCATGGTATATATTTACCATTGGCACTGAAGATACTGGTCATTCCAACTTTTTTACCTATTATTCCAGACATTTTATTATTTATTATTTATTTACTTTTTATTATGATGCTTTGATTTCAACCTCTACTCCACTTGGTAATTCAAGTTTCATTAGTGCGTCAACTGTTTTTGAAGTTGAGTTATAAATGTCCAACAATCTTTTGTAAGAACATAATTGAAATTGCTCACGTGCTTTTTTGTTAACGTGTGGTGAACGTAAAACGGTATATATTTTTTTGTGAGTTGGCAATGGAATTGGTCCACTAACAACAGCACCCGTTAATTTCACAGTTTTAACAATTTTCTCAGCAGACTTGTCAACTAAGTTGAAGTCGTAAGATTTTAATTTGATTCTGATTTTTTGGCTCATAGTTGTATATAAAGAACGTTGTTAATAATTATACTTTTTCTGCTTTACCTTTTGCTTTTGCTATAACCTCATCAGAAGTATTTCTTGGTGCTTCTGCATAATGTGAAAATTCCATTGTAGATGTTGCACGTCCGGAAGTGATGGTACGCAATGTTGTCACATAACCGAACATTTCAGACAAAGGCACTTTTGCTTTGATAACCTGGGAACCGGCTCTTGTATCCATCCCTTCGATCATCCCTCTGCGTTTATTTAGATCGCCTACCACATCACCCATATTTTGCTCTGGAGTAAGAACTTCTACTTTCATAATTGGCTCTAATAATACCGGTTTTGCTTTTGGCAATGCTTCACGGAAAGCGGCACGTGCACAAATTTCAAAAGACAATGCATCTGAATCGACGTTATGATATGAACCATCTAATAATCTTACTTTTAATGTATCTACAGGATAACCTGCCAATACACCATTTACCATTGCTGATCTGAATCCTTTTTCAACAGCCGGAATAAATTCGCGAGGAATATTACCACCGGAAATTTCATTTACGAATTGTAAACCACCCGCTTTTGTTGTTGTATCGAAATCTGCATCAACAGGAGAAATAACAACTTGTATATCGGCAAACTTACCGCGACCACCGGATTGTTTTTTGTAAACTTCGCGGTGTTGAACAGTAGCATTAATTGTTTCTTTGTATGAAACCTGAGGAGGACCTTGGTTCACCTCTACTTTAAATTCTCTTCTTAAACGATCAACAATGATCTCTAAGTGAAGCTCACCCATACCACTAATAATGGTTTGCCCACTTTCTTGATCCGTTTTAACACGAAAGGTTGGATCTTCTTCAGCTAATTTAGCTAAACCATTACCTAATCTGTCCAAGTCACCTTGAGTTTTAGGCTCAATAGCAACACCGATAACCGGCTCAGGGAAATTCATTGACTCAAGAACGATCGGATTTTTTTCATCACAAAGCGTATCTCCTGTTTTAATATCTTTAAATCCAACAGCTGCTCCAATGTCACCTGCTTCAATAAAATCAATTGAATTTTGTTTGTTAGCATGCATTTGGAAGATACGTGAAATACGTTCTTTACTGCCGCTACGGGTATTATACACATAAGAACCTGCATCTAAACGACCCGCATACACACGGAAGAAACACAAACGACCAACAAAAGGGTCTGTTGCAATTTTAAATGCTAAAGCAGTAAATGGTTCTTTGACGTCAGGTTTACGAGAAATTTCTTCGCCGGTATCAGGATGAGTACCTTTTGTGCTTTCTTTATCCATTGGACTTGGCATCAATTCCATAACCAAGTCTAACATAGTTTGTACACCTTTGTTTTTGAAGGCTGATCCGCAAACCATAGGAACAATTTTATTAGCGATACACGCCTTTCGAAGAGCAGTTAAAATTTCCAATTCAGTAATTGAATTTGGATCTTCGAAAAATTTCTCCATGATAGCATCATCGAACTCAGAGATAGCTTCCAACAATTTTTCTCTCCACTCTTTTGCTTCATCCAACATATCTGCAGGAATAGGAACTTCTTTAAACGTCATTCCTTGATCATGCTCATTCCATTCAATTCCTCTAAAATTAATTAAATCAACAACGCCGGTAAATGTTTCTTCAGCACCAATCGGCAATTGTAAAGGAATCGGATTTCCACCCAATACTTCTTTTACTTGCGCAACCACTTTTAAGAAGTCGGCACCTGAACGATCCATTTTATTTACGAAACCGATACGGGTTACGTTATAGTTATTTGCCAATCTCCAGTTTGTTTCTGATTGAGGCTCAACACCGTCAACCGCAGAAAACAAAAATACCAAACCATCAAGAATACGCAATGAACGGTTTACCTCAACAGTAAAATCAACGTGTCCGGGAGTATCAATAATATTTACTTTGTATTGTTCTCCTTTGTATTTCCAGAAACAAGTAGTGGCAGCAGAAGTGATTGTTATACCACGCTCTTGCTCTTGTACCATCCAATCCATTGTAGCTGCACCATCATGTACTTCACCAATTTTGTGATTTACACCTGTGTAATAAAGAATACGCTCTGTACAGGTAGTTTTACCTGCATCGATGTGAGCTGCAATTCCAATGTTTCTCGTATATCTTAAATCTGCCATTTTATTTCTATTTCGGATTGCGGATTGTTGATTTCGGATTATATGCCTAATCGTTTCCTTAAGCCATTATTTTTTTAAAATTCGCAATTGCAAATTCGCAATCCGCATTTATTGTAATCTTAATATTTACTAGAATCTGAAATGTGAAAATGCTTTGTTCGCTTCCGCCATTTTATGAACATCTTCTTTCTTCTTAAAAGCTGCACCTTCTTCTTTTGCTGCTGCGATTATCTCTCCCGCCAATTTACTGCTCATTGATTTTTCATTTCTCTTACGAGCATACAAGATCATCCATTTGATACCCATTGACGTTTTTCTCTCCGGACGAATTTCACTTGGGATTTGAAAAGTAGCTCCACCAACTCTACGGCTACGAACCTCAACAGCAGGTGTGATATTACTCAATGCTTTTTTAAACATTTCAAGTCCGTCTTGTTCGGTTCTTTTTTGAATGATTTCTATCGCATCATAAAATACATCATATGATGTGCTTTTTTTACCATCGTACATCAAGTTGTTTACAAAACGTGTTACTAACACATCGTTAAACTTAGGGTCAGGTAAAAGAATTCTCTTTTTTGCTTTACTTTTTCTCATTGTGGCAACTAATTACGAATTTTAAACGAATTACGCCCCTCGACTCCGCTCGGGGTGACATTGATATTATTTATTTCTTCTTTGCCGGAGCTGCTGCAGCGCCTTTAGCTCCAGGTTTCGGTTTTTTAGTTCCGTATTTTGAACGTCTTTGATTACGACCGGCAACGCCTGAGGTATCTAATGCACCACGTACAATGTGGTAACGAACGCCGGGTAGATCTTTTACCCTTCCACCACGGATCAAAACTATAGAGTGTTCCTGCAAGTTATGTCCTTCACCAGGAATATAAGCATTCACTTCCTTTTTGTTAGTTAAACGAACACGGGCAACTTTTCTCATTGCAGAATTCGGTTTTTTGGGTGTGGTAGTATAAACACGAGTACAAACTCCACGTTTTTGTGGACATGAATCAAGTGCTGCAGACTTGCTTTTGTTTGCTGCTTTTACTCTTCCTTTACGCACTAATTGTGATATAGTAGGCATTTTTTCGTTATTAAATTTCTATCGTTTTTAAACTAAAATTAAATAAACCCCGTCTTTTTAGGGAGGGCAAAGGTAATAATTTTTTATTATAAACAATGAATGGTTCAAAAAAAAATTGATTTTGGACAAAAAAGAGGGTGGAAGATTCATTTAAAAACGTATTTCATTAATATATAGCGTTTTACGTTTTGATATTTTTATTAACATTTTTAAAAAAATTCAAGTCCTTCCATCAAATAAAAAAATTAAAAGGCAAAATATAGATTTTAGTAACTTGTTAAGATTTAGAAAAATTCATTCTTTCTGAAATCAAAAAACAGATGGGATTCAAAAAATAAAAAAAACGGAATTGCACTTTTGACCTCACCCTACCCCTCTCCTTGAAAAAGGAGAGGGGCGTGTTTATACTTTTCAACAATTAATAAATATTCATTTCAAAAAAGTAAATTTGTATGTTTTTTAAAAACAATACTAGCACTGAGATGTCGAAGAATTATTTAGATGAATTAAATACGGTACAGCGTGAAGCGGTTGAATGTACGGAAGGTCCGGTGATGACTATTGCCGGCGCAGGCTCAGGCAAAACACGCGTTCTGACTTATCGTATCGCGCATCTAATGAAAAAAGGTGTAGACCCTTTTAACATACTTTCCCTCACATTTACCAATAAGGCAGCCCGTGAGATGAAGGAGCGTATCGCGAAAATTGTTGGACCCGGTGAAGCCAAAAACCTTTGGATGGGTACTTTTCACTCGGTATTTGCACGTATTTTAAGGAGCGAAGCAGAAAAAATAGGCTATCCAAGTAATTTCACAATTTACGATACCGACGATTCCAAGAACATTATTAAAGCAATTTTAAAAGAACAAAGCTTAGACGATAAAATATATAAGCCCAGCAGCGTGTTGGCAAGGATTTCGGCAGCAAAAAATAATTTACTTTCTTCACAAGCATACGTCAATAGTTTACAAATACAAGAGGAAGACCGGCAAGCAGCAAAACCAAAAATGGGAATTGTGTTTCAGCAATATGCCATTCGCTGTTTTAAAGCAGGAGCAATGGATTTTGATGACTTGCTGTATAACACCAATATTTTATTGAGAGATCATCCTGCTGTGTTGCACAAATATCAACACAAGTTCAAATACATTATGGTGGATGAGTATCAGGATACCAACTTTTCGCAATATGTAATTGTAAAACAGTTGGCCGCTGCATACCGCAATATATGCGTGGTTGGGGATGATGCGCAAAGTATTTATTCCTTCCGCGGAGCTAATATTCAAAATATTTTAAACTTCGAAAAAGATTATTCAGAGCTTCATATTTTTAAACTGGAGCAGAATTACCGATCTACAAAAAACATTGTAGGTGCTGCCAACAGCTCCATTTCACAAAATAAAGAGCAATTAAAAAAACTTGTGTTCACCGATAATGACGAAGGTGAACTGATAAAAGTGGTCAGGACAGATTCGGATAATGCGGAAGGTAATGTTGTTGCGAATTCTATTTTTGAAACAAAGATGAATGAGCGTGCTATGAATAACCATTTCGCTATCCTTTATCGCACCAATGCACAATCACGTGCTATGGAGGAAGCTTTGCGCAGACAAAATATTCCCTATCGTATTTATGGTGGACTATCTTTTTATCAACGTAAAGAAATTAAGGATCTCTTATCCTATTATCGCCTGACCATCAACAATAATGATGAAGTGGCATTAAAGCGCATCATCAATTATCCGGCGCGAGGCATTGGCGATACTACGATCGACAAAATTGTTGTTGCCGCCAATGACCATAACATCAGTCTTTGGAAAGTAATTGAAAATATCAATGAATTTGAGATCGGCTTGAACAACAGTGCTAAAAACAAAGTTGATGAATTTACTACAATGATTAAAAGTTTTTCGGCAATGTTAACAACACATAGCGCTTATGACCTTGGACAACACATTGCAGTTCATTCGGGCATTTTGCGTGATCTGTATGCTGATAAATCGCCGGAAGGAGTGAGTCATCATGAGAACATTCAGGCTTTGTTGAATGGCTTGAAAGAGTTTACGGAAAGCGCGGAAGTTGATGGGGTAGAAGATAGAATACAGGAGACAGAAGAGGGGAGTGAGAAGATAGAAGTCAGAAGTCAGGAGGTAGAAGAAGAGAATGAGAATGAAGGAAGAAGGGAGAAGGGAGAACTTAATAACGAAATCCTTTTTCCAAATGAGGAGCAATCGTCAATCGTCAATCCCAATTCGTCAATCAATATTACCCTTACTGTTTTTATGCAGGACATTGCGTTAATGACCGACGCAGATAAAAAAATAGAAACCGAAGAGGATAAGAACAAAGTGGTATTGATGACCATACATGCTTCGAAAGGGCTGGAATTCCCCTATGTATATATTGTTGGACTGGAAGAAAATTTATTTCCATCGCAAATGGCACTCACCGACAGAGTGGACTTAGAAGAAGAACGCAGGTTATTTTATGTAGCGCTTACACGTGCCGAAAAACGCGTAACCCTCACCTACTCTACTACACGATACAAATGGGGTAATTTAATTTATTCGGAACCCAGCCGATTTATTGAAGAAGTGAACGCAAAATATTTAGAGATGCCTGCTCAAAACAACAGCAACATGTTTGGTGAAGAAGAATATTCTGCTAAGCCGAAACTCCATACCGGTAAGCCAAAGGAAACATATACACAACGACCAGTTATTGGAAAAAAATTAGTGAAGATCACCTCAGCAGCAAAAAACACTTCTGATTTTGACACCGAAAGTTTACGTAACCTTCAGGTAGGAATGCAAGTAGGACACGATAGGTTTGGTATAGGTAAAGTAATTAGTATGGATGGTACATTCCCCAATAATAAGGCTACCGTGCATTTTGAAGGTGTTGGACAAAAACAATTATTGATAAAGTTTGCGAAATTGAATATTCTGAATTGAATAGGATCTTCCATCTAAGGTAGCAATTCAATTGAAGAAACATACATAGTATGTGCATTTATCCGGCAGATCTCATGGTAAAATATTTTTATAAATTATTTCTAAACATAGCCCCCTACAAAACAAAAAAACCTTTGCTTTCGCAAAGGTTTTTTGTAAGCCAACCAACACCATTATAGAACAATAGTATTGATGGTATTGCTCCAAGGTTCCTGACCCTCCTTACCTACCGTGGCAACCCTGAAATAATAACGGGCGCCGCTTGTCAGTCCTTTTTTTATTAAGTTAGCTTGTGTAGCCTGCCCAATGGTTGCCCAGCCGGTTACAATTGAAGGGTCGCTTGTCATTTGCCAAATATACGTTGACCTTGCTGCAAATTTGGTTGACATCTTAACCTCTCCGGGATTACCGGTTGGCTTTACATTAAACTCTTTTGGTTGATGTGAACCGGGATCTTTAACATCCATACCTGAACTCAACGCAACGGATTCTGCAGTAATCAGGTTCACGTTTGCAATTCCTTCCACATAGGCTGCCAATGATTTTAAGGAAACTTCCAGCAAAAACTCTTTGGAGTGCATCGACGCTGTATCGTTTACCCCTCCACCGCCAAACTGTCTAAAAACTCAC
>PLYN01000020.1 GCA_003151815.1 Bacteroidota bacterium
TACATTTTGAAAGCAAATCACAACCGAATTTATCTTCTATCCATGCCCCATTATTTTTAGCATACTCCTCTAACGCTTTCTCTTCAGAAGCCCTTATTTCAGAATTGTTCTGTTCTCCGACTGCGCCTGTACTCGGTTCGCTTGCTCTATGCACTGCTTCCGTGAGAATGGTTGCTTGTTCATTAATTCTACCGCCTCGCAGCACTCCTTGTTTCTCTTCTGATGATAGGTGTTCAGGTAAGGTTGGTTTTCCATTTTCTTCGGTTTTTAAGTTTATTTCTTTTTCGCCGCTTGGCGTTTCACTGAGTAAGCTATCGCTACTGCTTGTTTGATCGGTCTCTTGGCTGCGATCTCCGCTTTCACGTTCGCCTTGAACGCTTTGGGGCTGGTTGATTTCTTTAGTGGCATTTGTTTCTGTGTTTTGTGTTTCTCCCTCTTTTAACGCTTGGTGTAAGAGGTATAACTCTTGAAGAGTTTATCAATAAGTCAAAGAACCGTTTAAAATGTTGTTTTTTTTAATCCTAACAAATATAGCATTTTAAAACTTGAAGAAATTAAAACTTTAATCATCTATAAAAATAATTATTTACACTTATGTTTGTTGAAAACCTTTTTAAGCTAATAATTGTTTACTAATAAAAGAAATCATTAATATTGTATCCGTGATTATCACATTTGTTAAAATTGAAATGTTATGGGAGCACAAACTACACAATTGACACATGGAATAAAAGTAAGTGTTGAAACTAATTTTCACACAGAACATTCAGTTGCAGAAAACAATCATTTTCTATTCTCCTATCACATTACAATAGAAAATAAAAGCGACTATATCGTTCAATTAATTTCCCGCCATTGGGATATTTTTGATTCTAACAATGAACATCGGGAAGTTGATGGAGATGGCGTTGTTGGTGAGCAACCTGTGCTATCACCGGGAGAAATTTTTGAATATGAATCAGCATGTAGCCTTACTACTGATATTGGTAAAATGAGTGGTACCTATTTAATTGAACGGAAAATAGATAAAACACGCTTTCATATTACCATTCCAAAATTTGAGTTGATTGCTTCGCATCGGTTAAATTAGGATTTTATTATTTTACACTCAGCATGAACATCATTAAAGCCATCCAATATTCCTGACGGTTCGGTGTTTCTTTCCATAAAGTCTTTGAGCCGTGCGCGCCACTTCCGGAAGGAATGAATTGTTGTTTTTTAGGTGATTTTATATCTTTTATTAATTCACTTACCTTTGCAGCTTCTTCTTTGCTTGATGTAACAAATAAAGGTTTTGTTAATGCCTTAATAGAATCCTTCAAATTATAATTTTCTCCAAAATATTCGCCCGGACTGAATGCAATCACGGCTTTCACATTATTATTATTAACAGCTATTTTCATTGCTAAAGAAGCGCTGTAAGAACTACCCACCAATACAACTTTTTTCTTATTTTGCTTGTAAGCATAATCAATTGCAGCTTTAATATCCTGTTCTGCATCCAGGTATGTTGTTGGCTTACCTTTTGCTTTTGCATGTATAGCGGTTTCATTTTTCACATTGTTCATTTCTCCACCCGAACGTGCATCAACTGCAATACAATTATATCCGAATTTAGCAAACCTGTTCCCTGTTTCTAAATATTCCCCTCTGCTGGATCCTGCCTGATGACAAAGAATCATATAAGGCAATGTGTCATTTATTAAATACAAATCAGCAGTAATTAATATACCGTCTTTCGCATGAAAAGAAATTGTTTTCTGTGCATTTAAAATACTTGAATTTATAATCGCAAAAAATAAAATCAAAAAAGTTGTCTTTATTTTTTTCATAATTAATTTTTTATTTGGCTAAACTACAAAAATAAATCCCGTTCCGAAAAATTACGAAACGGGATTCCTTTAAAATAATTATTTCAATTAAACATTTTCGGCCAGAACAATAATTTTATTGTTAAGCACTTCTACCACTCCTCCATTAATTTCAAAATTTTCAACACCTTTTTTAGCATCAGTAATTTTTACGGTGCCTTTTTTTAAGGTCGCAATAATTGGAGCATGATTTTTCAAGATACCGAAGGAACCTTCGGCACCCGGCAATCTTACAGCTTCCACATCACCACTATATACTTTTTTATCCGGAGTTATTATTTCTAAATACATTTATTTTAGTTTAAAGTTAGAAAGTTCAAAGTTCAAAGTTTTGTGTTTATCCTTATCGAATTAACATTATTTTCAAAAACTTAAACCTTTTATATACGCTTCGGTTAAGATAAGTTAAAGTTAAAAAAGACCAAGCGTAAAAACTTTGAACTTTCTAACTTTAAACTTTGAACTAATATTAAGCTTCCGCTAAAATTTTCTTTCCTTTTTCAATTGCATCTTCAATAGAACCTACCAGGTTAAATGCTGCTTCAGGATATTGATCCACTTCTCCATTCAGAATCATATTAAATCCTTTGATGGTATCTTCAATAGAAACAAATACACCTTTTAAACCGGTGAACTGCTCAGCAACAAAGAACGGTTGAGATAAGAAACGTTGAACACGTCTTGCACGATGTACAACCAATTTATCCTCTTCCGAAAGTTCGTCCATACCAAGGATTGCAATGATATCCTGTAACTCTTTGTAACGTTGCAAGATCATTTTCACTTTTTGTGCAGTACCGTAATGTTCGTCACCTAAAACGGCTGCACTTAAAATACGTGATGTAGAATCCAATGGATCCACGGCAGGATAAATTCCTAACTCAGCAATTTTACGATTCAATACAGTTGTAGCATCTAAGTGGGCAAAAGTTGTAGCAGGAGCCGGATCCGTTAAATCATCCGCAGGAACGTAAACCGCTTGTACAGATGTAATAGAACCACGTTTAGTTGAAGTAATGCGCTCTTGCATTAAACCCATTTCGGTAGCAAGTGTTGGTTGGTAACCTACAGCTGAAGGCATACGGCCTAACAACGCAGACACCTCTGAACCTGCTTGAGTGAAACGGAAGATATTATCAATAAAAAATAAGATATCACGTCCGCCTGATTTTTCATCTCCGTCACGGAAATATTCAGCCATCGTTAAACCTGATAAAGCAACACGGGCACGAGCTCCCGGAGGCTCATTCATTTGTCCGAATACCAAAGTAGCTTGTGATTTAGCTAATTCAGCCATATTTACTTTCGTAAGATCCCATCCACCACTTTCCATAGAATGTTTAAATTCTTCTCCATAACGGATAACACCGGATTCGATCATCTCACGTAACAAATCATTTCCTTCACGTGTACGCTCACCAACACCGGCAAATACGGATAAGCCTTCATAACCTTTAGCAATGTTATTGATCAACTCCATGATCAATACGGTTTTACCAACACCGGCACCACCGAATAAGCCGATTTTTCCACCTTTAGCATAAGGCTCTAATAAGTCGATTACTTTTATGCCTGTAAATAATACTTCCGTTGAAGTTGAAAGATCTTCGTATTTTGGCGGATCACGGTGTATTGCCGCTCCGCCTTCATTACTCACCGCTCCGATACCATCAATAGCTTCTCCAACCACATTAAATAAACGACCTTTTACTTTATCGCCAACAGGCATTGTAATACCTGCGCCTGTATTTGTAACAGCCACACCACGATATAAACCATCTGTAGAATCCATAGCAATGGTACGTACTGTATCTTCGCCAATGTGTTTTTGTGTTTCTAAAATAACTTTTTGACCATTTGGTTTAATAACCTCTAATGCATCTAAGATGTTCGGCAATTTAGCCCCACCTTCAAAACTTACATCAACTACAGGCCCAATTATTTGTGTGATTTTACCAGTTTGTTTTGACATTTTTTATATTTCTAAATTTTTAATAAATCTTGTTTTTACAAATCGAGTGCGAAATTAGTATATTTTATTCAAGTAAAAAAAACAATTTTTAGTATTTTTACAATAGATTAGGACTCCAACAATAGATGGGAGATTTAATGCTTAAAATCGCCTATTTAATCATTGATTTTTAACTAGTTATCGTAATTTGTTAATAAATACAAGCAAATCATACAGATTTTTTAAATTAATGAAGCAATTCGTTTTTAATAAATTATCGTTTATTTCTGTTTTAAAGCGAAAAAATACCTAATCTTGAAACAAAAAAATTGAACTCAATTTTATATGAAAGTTTATACTGATATTGAAGATTTTAAGGATGTAAAAAACCCTGTTGTAACCACGGGAATGTTTGATGGTGTGCATTTAGGTCATCAAAAAATAATTTCGAGATTAAAAGAAGTCGCCAAGGAACAAAATGGGGAAACTGTTGTACTGACCTTTTATCCACATCCAAGGATGGTGCTTTTTCCGGAAGACAATGAATTATTACTTTTGAATACACAAAAAGAAAAAATTGAATTACTTGAAAAATATGGAATTGACCATTTAATTATTTACCCTTTTACAAAAGAATTTTCAAGACTTACTTCCGTAGAATTTGTTCGCAATATTTTAGTTAACAAAATAAAAACAAAACGACTAGTTATTGGCTATAATCATCATTTTGGCCGTAATCGCGAAGGTTCATTTGAACATTTGAAAGAATATGGTCCGCTTTATGGTTTTGAAGTGGAGGAAATTCCTGCAAAAGATATAGATCATGTTGAAATAAGCTCAACAAAAACACGTAACGCCCTATTAGCTGGTGATGTTAAATTGGCTAACACCTTTCTAGGCCATTTTTATTCTATTAGTGGTAAGGTTGTTGAGGGTTTAAAATTGGGTAGAACAATTGGCTATCCGACAGCTAATATAGTGGTTGATGATAAATACAAACTGGTACCGGGAGACGGCATATATGCTGTTAAAATAAAATATGAGAACACTAATTTTGACGGCATGCTAAGCATAGGTAATAACCCGACTGTTGAAGGTAAAGGACGAAGCATTGAGGTAAATATTTTCGGTTTTGATAAAACCATTTATAGTAAAGAGTTAACCATTTATTTTATTGAACGATTGCGTGATGAAATGAAATTTAATAATTTAGAAGAACTGAAAGTTCAATTGGTGAAGGATGAAGTAGATTCACAACGGATATTAAATACTAAATACTAAATTCTAAATAACCCGCAAAAAAATCTGCGAGAAATAAAACTAAAATTTGAAACCAGAAATTTCATATAAAATCACTTTAAAAACAATTGCTTCCACGCTATTGTTTCTTATGTTATTTTCTTTAAAAACTATTGCACAAAATCAATTATTGGATTCTCTTACTCTTGATACTTTAAAAGCTTTCACCAGCATAGAGGAAGGGTTAAAAAATCCTGAAAAGGTAATAAAATTGGTATTAAGGAAAGATAAATTAAAAAAATTTCCGGTCGAAATTTTCCAATTTACCAATCTGCAATATTTGGATTTAAGTAAAAACAATATCAAAGAAATTCCCTATCAAATAGGAACTCTGAAAAATTTACAATATTTTTCTATATCAAAAAATGGTTTGCTCGAATTTCCTTCTTCCATCGGAGAGTTAACGAACCTGTATTACCTCAACGGCAATCAAAATGAATTAACCGGTTTGCCCCCTGAAATAGGCAAACTAGAAAAATTAAGAAATCTGGATCTTTGGGATAATAATATTGATACATTACCGGATGAAATAAAAAACTGTAAAAATTTGAAAATACTCGACTTACGTGCGATAATGATTCCTGACTCAAATCAAGCGCAAATACAGGCTTTATTGCGACATACAAAAGTTTTTTTATCCCCGTATTGTCATTGTCAACAATAAAAAAATGGACTTTCATTTAACATTTCCAATACTTCCATTTACACAAAAAATAAATTACACCAATAAAATTTTATTGGCAGGCTCTTGTTTTGCCGAAAACATTGGCGAAACAATGCATACGCATAAATTTAATGTAAGGACGAATCCAAACGGTGTATTGTTTAATCCTGCCAGCATCGCAATTGCTTTGCGCAGAATTATCGAGAATAAAAAGATGCAGGAAAACGAACTCTTTTTCGCAAATGAATGTTGGAATAGTTGGGAGCACCATAGTAGATTTTCAAAACCTGATAAATCAAACTGTTTATCGGAAATCAATAAAAGTATTTCAACAACAAATGAATTTATAAAAAAAGCCGATTGGTTGTTCATCACCTTTGGTTCGGCCTTTGTATACAAGCATAATAGTAACGGAATGTTAGTAGGCAATTGTCATAAAGTGCCACAAAAAGAATTCGCAAAATCTTTGCTGACAGTATCTGAAATTGTTGCTGATTATAATCTGTTATTACAACAATTAAAAGCTGTTAATAGTAAACTGAAAGTTGTATTTACAATAAGTCCGGTAAGATATATCCGCGATGGTGTTGTTAAAAACAATATCAGCAAAGCACGATTGATAGAAGCAGTTCACGAATTAGTGAACCAACATAATAATTCGTTTTATTTCCCTGCATACGAATTGGTGATCGACGACCTAAGAGATTATCGATTTTATAAACAAGACCTTGTGCATCCCAACGAACAAGCTATTCAATATGTTTTTGAGAAGTTGGTAAATACCACTTTTGATGAGGATACTAAAATACTTTTTGAGAAAATAAAAGACATTATTACCGCAAAGCAGCACTTACCTTTTAATGCTGATACCGAAGCCTATCGCAAATTTCAGGACACATATTTAAAGCGATGCGAGCAAATTCAGAAAGATCATTCTTTTTTGGATTTTGATAATGAACTGGAATTTTTCGGGAAATAAATTTTATTCCTCCTCCATTTTTCTTGTAACAATCATTTTGGGAGTTATCAACAAACATATTATTCCTCTCAAAAATTTATAACTTTGTTTCCATAAAACTTATAGGGGTGTCTTTGAAATTATAAATTTTAAAGTCTGAGATTAAACCCTTTGTCTTTCCTCAAGGAAATGACAGAACCTGATGCAGATAATGCTGCCGTAGGAAATAAGTCGTGAGAACATTTTTTCTTTTCTTGCTTCCTTTCTCTCTGCACCATTTCCTCCCCTAAAGTTTGTACATTAAATTCTATTGATATGATTTACATCAACGACAAAGCACAGCCTTTTGAGAAAGAGCAATCGCTTACCGATTTGTTAAAAAATTTGAAAATGGATGTCAATAAAGGTATTGCTGTGGCTTTAAACAACAAAGTTATTCCTCGTTCAGAATGGAATAATTGTATCGTTAATCGTAATGATAAATTACTTTTAATAAAGGCTACTCAAGGGGGATAAAATTAGTTTAAAGTTAGAAAGTTTAAAGTT
>PLYN01000050.1 GCA_003151815.1 Bacteroidota bacterium
CATTGGAAATATTGATGTGAACAAAAGAAAAGGTGGTGAAAAAGATTATCTTTTTGATGAATTGCTTTACAAATGCAGATTTTTGGTGGAAAGAACGAATGCTTGGTTAGATGCATTCAAAGCTATTTTAGTTCGTTTTGAAACAAAAAAAACTCATTGGAAATCACTAAATATATTGGCTTTTGCTGTGATTTTATTACGCCAACTTTAAACAACTTCAACATTTTGATTTGATGAATTGACAATCATTAATAAAAAAAATCTGAAGAAACTTCAGACTTTTTTTATATTGGTTTGGTATTAGATAAAATCCAACATTTTAAACTAGAATCCTATCAATTTAAAATCAGTTTTTTTAATGTTATTCCATTTAATGATGTAATTTTTATAACGTAAATTCCACTTTGATCTTTGCTTAAATCAATGCTTGTATTTTGAGAATTTGGTTGAGAAATATAAATTGTTTCTCCCAACATATTGAAAACCTCCAAGTTTTTAATGATAGATCCTTGACTTGAAATTTGAACGATTCCATTGCTTGGATTTGGGTAAACAGAAATAACATCTCCAAACGAATGTTTTTCTATTCCTGTTGCAACAACTGTTTCAGAAAAAACACTGCATAAGTTTGGAACTTTCACCGGTAGAATTTTATTGATAAAAGTGCCATCACCTAATTGAGAGTATGTGTTAAGTCCACTGGCCCAAACGGTGCTGTCATTTTTACAATAAAGCGAAAAATAATCGCCCGCTGCAATAGCATTAACTCCTGATATATTTGTTTGAACTACTTTGTGTTGATCAAAACCTGTTCCATCACCTAATTCCCCTTCTCCATTTATTCCGGAAGCCCAAACTGTCCCATCGTTTTTTAGGTAAAGAAAATGGTCGCTACCTGCATCAATTGCTATAACTTCACTTATTGCGCTAATTTTTTTAGGAATAGATTCATTATTAGTTGTTCCATCAGCCATTTCTCCGCAAATATTTAGTCCGGCAGCATAAACCGTTCCGTCATTTTTTAGAAATAAAGAGTGATCAAATCCGGCAGCTATATCTCTAATACCTGTTAGTGAATTAATTTGAACAGGTGTTGTTACTGAAGTGAGCGCAAACCCTCCGCTACCCAATTGCCCAAAATAGTTAGCACCACAAGACCAAACTGTACCGTCATTTTTAAGAAATAATGAAAAGGATGCGCCTCCTGAAATAGCAACAATATTGGTAAGTCCATGTACTTTAACAGGAGTAGTTCTGTTGGTTTGTGTTCCGTCTCCTAGCATACCACCACCTAATAATGGTGCGTATATATTAGCGCCACAAGCCCAAACAGTTCCATCACTTTTCAAAAATATAGAATGCTTATATCCGGCAGAAATAGCAACAATCCCTTTAAGAGCAGTAATTTGAATAGGAACGCTTTTATTTGTATTTGTTCCATTTCCTAATTGCCCATAACTATTATCTCCGCAAGCCCAAACAGTACTATCATTTTTTAAGAAAAGAGAAAACCCTTGTCCGGCAGAAACAGAAATAATTCCTGCAAGGTTGCTTACATGCACAGGTGTCATACTATTAGTAGTTGTTCCATTACCTAGCTCCCCGTATGTGTTTTCTCCTACAGTCATTATAGTGCCATTAGTACAAAGGTAAACGGAATGTCTTACCCCTCCATCAATTGAATGAGAAGTTTTTACAGGTAAAGGAGAAATTGCCGGACCTGGTGTAATGGTTTGTGTAATAGGGGCAGAAGGGGTTCCAACAGTAATTGTTAACGTGTCTTGTGATCGCGCACCTTGTTCTTGTATATTTCCATTCCCGAATGATTGTGTGGCAAACGAGGAAGAATAACCCCATGTGGTTTGATATCCAACCATTGAATACTGTATATTATTTGTGCTTGGTAAAGTACCGGATACAGTATAACAGCCTATACTGTTACCATATAGCGTACAGCCAGGATATCCGCAAGTTAAAGATACTCCGGATGGTATGTTAGACAATCCATTTAGATGAGTACTATCTAAAGGATCGATGGTGATTGGAAATCCTAAAACTTTTACACTGGCAGGATTGGGGATGGCAATTGTGAAAGTATAAGAAATATTACGGGAATCGGTATTTGCTAAAGCATATTGACTTGAACCAGCTGTTATTCCCGGAGTATTTGGAGTTATAGTTGGAGATGCTCCAATTGTTACGTTTGGATCAGGAGTACATGATAAAAATCTTAGTAAATCAACATACAAAGAATCTCCTAAAGCAGCTGTTTCATTGGCTATTGGAGGAGCTGTTTGAGAGGACATCAGTATAATTTGAATGCTGTCGGGAGTTACACTACTTAAAGCGGATTTGTATGTTATTGGAATATTGAAATTAACAAATTTCGAACTGGGATTGACCGTAAAAATACTTCCTGAATAACCTCCTAAAGTATCTCTGGATGTACCATTCCAGTGCGATACGATAATTGAAATTCCTCCATGGTTTCCATTTGCTGTTGCGTATTTAGCGAATCCGCTCAATGTAGCAGGTCGTTGTGTAGCAGGGAATCCTCCGATCACTCCGCTTGCCCCAATGGCTGCGCCATTACCAATACCTGAAACAATAACACCCGGCAATACACTTCCTGTATTTTTAGCCGTTACAAATACTGCTGTGGAGTCATCACTGTTCGACTTTGTTATAGGATTAATCCTTATTCTGATTGATCCTGTTGCTTTACCAACAAAAGATGAATTTGCTGCCGTCCAATTATTGGGAACTCCTGTTGTGAAAGTTTGAAAGCCACCGTTAGGAATTTCTTGGGCAATGCTCAATGTTCCGATAGCCAATGCAGATAATAATAGTAATGTTTTTTTCATTTGTTTTAGATATTATATTTTAATACGTTACGATATTATAGATTAAACATATTGTCAAAAATACAATATGTTTAAAAATTACTAAACTGACATTTGTAGGGAAAAGAAAATTAAATTATTTTGTGTGGATTATCATTCAATAGCAAATCGGTTTTATGCTCTATGATGGTCTGCTTTCCATTTTTGAATGCTTTTTTTGATGTCATTCGCACTCATGTTATTGTCAGCCGCTTTTTTAGCAAGTTCTATAAATTCTGCATCTTCAGCAAAGCGTAAAGCAATTACCTGAGACATAGTTAAACGAGCATCTAATAATTTTCCGGTCATTGCAAAATGCCGTAAATTTTCTTCTGCACGTATGGCGCGGTCTTGCGCTTTTAACGCAAATGTGCGCATGAGGACATACATTAAAATTATCGCAATTAAAATAAAAACGATCAATGCTGCCGAATAAATACGTTCTGAATCGCCTATCGATTTAAACAGGTTTACTAATGATCCGATAAAGCTAAATACCAATAAAAAAAATAAGAAGACATGATACAATGGTACAAATCTCCTGTGGTTGCTGTAGTTTTGATTTTTCATTTTTTTATTTGATTTTTTTTATTTGAGTGAAATTTGTTATCTGTTTATTTAAAAAATAGTTTGTAATCTAAGATATATCAGGGCCTTTCACCAATTTGCTGACGCCACATCGCATAATACAACCCTTTTTGAATCAGCAATTCATTGTGTTTTCCTTGTTCAATAATACTTCCTTTTTCAAGTACAAAAATTTTATCGGCATGCATGATTGTGCTTAATCTGTGAGCAATTAATATGGTTATCTGACTTTGGTTTTTGGATAGGTCCCGAATAGTTTTACTAATCTCTTCTTCTGTTAAGGAGTCAAGTGAAGATGTTGCTTCATCAAACACAAGTAGAGACGGCTTACGCAACAAGGCGCGGGCGATTGATAAACGTTGTTTTTCACCGCCCGAAACTTTAACGCCACCTTCACCGATCATGGTATTTATTCCGTTATTTGCTCTTGCTAAAAGACTTTGACAAGCAGATTTATTAAGCACATCAAGGCATTCTTCATCAGTTGCATTGGGCGCGACAAACAATAAATTTTCTTTAATTGTCCCTGCAAATAGCTGTGTGTCTTGTGTTACAAAACCAATTTGAGAACGTAATTGATTAAGATCAATTGTTTTTCCACTATTGCCATTGTATAATATTTCACCTTCTTCCGGTTGATATAAACCTACCAATAATTTTACTAAAGTAGTTTTTCCTGAACCGGATGGTCCAACAAAGGCAATGGTTTCACCCTTATTGGTAACAAACGAAATTTTATCTAATGCTTTATTTGAAGCTGTTTTATGTTTAAAAGACACATTCTGAAAAGCCAGAGTTTGTATTTCTTTTACTATAACCGGCTGATTTGGTTTTTCTTCTTTAGGAGTATTTAATATATTTTGAAAATTCTCTAATGATACTTCTGCTTCGCGGTAAACAGTAATAATATTGCCTAATTCCTGTAATGGTCCGAAAATAAAGAAGGAATATATTTGTAAGGAAAATAACTCTCCTAAAGTCATCGTATCCCGAAAAATTAAAAACAATAATAAAAATAAAATGCAGCTACGTAATAGATTTACAAATGTGCCTTGTATGAAACTTATGCTTCTGATATATCGCACTTTTTTCAGTTCAAGACCTAATATTTTTATGGTGATTCCATTCAAGCGATTGATTTCCTGATCAGCCAAGCCCAAACTTTTTACCAACTCAATGTTACGTAACGATTCTGTTGTAGAGCCGGCCAATGATGTTGTTTCACCAACAATTTTTTTCTGTATTACTTTTATTCGTTTGCTTAAAACAGAGGTAACAAAACCTAAAATAGGTACAGATGCAAAATAAACAACGGCTATCAACCAATGTATTTTTATTGCATAAATCATTACAAAAACGACACCTACTAATGAAGTAAACAGGATATTCACAAAAGCGAAAATTAGTTTTTCTACATCTGTTCTTACTTTCTGCAATTTACCTAGTGTTTCGCCGCTTTGTTGATCTTCAAATACCTGATATGGTAATTCCAGCGAGTGTTTCAGTCCATCCGAATAAATTTGAGCTCCTAATTTCTGGGTGATAACATTCACATAATAATCTTGAAAATTTTTCGCAATGCGCGACATCATTGCGAATCCCATAGAAACCAATATTAAACCTCCAATGCCTTTTACATATTCTATTTTGCTGTAATGATGTGGATTTGATCCGTAATTATCAACAAGGCGTTTAAAAACTAAAGGATCTAATAAAGAGAAAATTTGATTAATTGACGCTAATGCGAGAGCTAATGCAACTAAACCTTTATATTTCTTTAAATATTGAATTAATAATTTCATAATTTTTTTTTCAAAGGTAGGTATTGTGAGGAAATTGTAAATCAAAAGTTTCTCCCAATAAATTCTTTTAAAAAAATTTGGAGAATTGAAATATTGTTATATTTTTGCTTAAGGTGAATATTTAAGTCGAGTATTTAATATGACTTACGAACAGTTTAATATTACGGATAAAATTGAATCAAGAGCATCCTTCTTATCATTAAGAATTGACGCAATTATGCACGTCCACATAAAAGCTGTTGAAGAGTTTTTAACCGATGATGTAATGGATATCTTTAATGGGGTATATGAAATTGGTAAAGGTGAAAAATTCTTAAATCTAATTACCTTTGAAAATTTTTTAATTGTCGATAAAGAAACCCGAAAATTGGCCGCAAGATCTATTGCAAGTAAATATACAATAGCAGATGCCTTTGTTGTAGATTCTGTTGCCTTAAAATTATTGATTAATTTTTACATTGCGTTTAATAAACCAAGTCGACCAACGCAATTGTTTGACTCCGAAGAAAAGGCGATTGACTGGTTGAAAACTTTTTTATAATATATGGAAAACAATATGACCGATAAAGAAGCTGTTACCATTATCAAACAGGAGGATGTGGAAAGAGTTGAAATAAAATTACGCAGCGATGGTATTATGCAGTTTGATCTGAAGATTTGCGATCATTTTTCTATAAGTGATTTAAAGGAAGCCAATGCAGCCTCTGATTTATTAGGTGGAGGAAAAGTTTTTCCAAGATTAGTTTTTGTTAATCACAGCATCAATTTTGATAAGGAAGTTAGAAAATACGGTGCTACCGAAGAAAGCAATGCAAAAGTATCAGCTGTTGCCTTTGTTACAAATTTCCTTCATTTAAAATATGTTGGAAATTTTTATATTACGTTTAATAAACCGGTTAGACCAACTCAAATATTCAATTCAAAAGAAAAAGCTGTTGAATGGCTGAAAACTTTTTTATAGTTTAAGTTTTTTCGTCTTAAGATTTTTTAAAAGAATCAATCAATTCCATTAATATTTTCTCAGGTATTTCGTGCTTGCCATTGAAGTGAGTAAATTCGAAATTGAAATCCTTTTCCATCAGCATTTTCTTGTGCTTTTCTATCGCCTCTAAATTGAAAAATTCGTCTTCTGTTCCAATAAGAAGGTGTGGCTTAATTTTATTGAAAAAGTCTTTATCGGATTCAAAATTTAAATCGTGAGGAAAAAAACCAGCCCACAAAATTAAATTATTAATGTCAGGTTTTTTATTAGCAACCCACCTGCAAACTGTTGCAGTTGCTTGAGAAAATCCAAACACATTTATTTTCACTTTTTTGTTTTTGAATTGTGAAAGTACATCTGTATATACAACATCCAAATAATTTATATAATCTGTTATTTCTTCTTTACGGTCTTCCTTCGTCATCCAGGATGCTCCAACTCTTCCGTTAAAATCTTTCCAATAAAAGCGATGCAAGGCTTCCGGTGCAACAATTAAGTTTTTCCCATTATTAAGTACTTCAAATTTTTTGATAAAATAATTCGCTAATTGTCCGTAACCATGACAAACAAACCATATTTCTTCAATTTTTTCAGATACTTCTCCCAATACAAAGTACCGTGCAGTTTTTGGGATGGTGATGTTTTTTTGAATCATGTCACGAAAATAAATAAAAAAGCGCCAATCTGCAATGATTGGCGCTTCTCATAAAAATACATTTCTATTATCAATTTAACAATTAAATAAATTAGCTCATCAGCACATTATCTAATTATCAAATCTTTAATCCACAACAATAACTAAATATTTTGATACACTCCAAAAATCTTCTGCATTCAAAATAGTAAGTTTTTCAGCTTTACCATTTGCACCTTCAATCTTGTATGATCCAGCAGGGTGGGTGGTAATCACTTTTGCTTTTTTTGCGGCGAGTGCGATTGTATTAGTTGTAGAAACATCAACTTTAGTAAAATAAGTTTTATTAAAATCTTCTTTCATTTTTTGATTCTTTCCAATGCCAATAAATCCACCTTCTTTAGTTAACACACCATTTTTAATTAATTCTTTTGATGTGCCAAATGCATAAAATGCGGTATTTAATTTTTCAGTTTTAATAGCCGATTCTTGCGTTGCTTCCTGATAATTAATATTCAGATTTGTCATAGCTACATTTAATTGCTCCAATTGAGTTTTTAAATCTCCAATTTGCGCATCTTTTGCTTCAATTTCAGCGGTTAAGCGAGTAATGAATTTCTCCAACTCATCGTTCTTTTTGTTTGAATCCTTTAATTTTGCACGCATAGAAGCAATTCGACTTTTGTTTTTATTCATTATATCGTACATCGCTTGAATATCTGCAACAATCTGCTCTTCCTTTGTTTTTCGCGTTTCGGAATCTTTGCTGGCAGCTGTAACAATTTTTTCTTTTTCTTTAATAATATCCAGGTTATCCTGAATTTCATTAAAACCTTTTATAAAAGATTGGATGCTTGAATCCTGATCATGGATACGAACCTCTTGACCACCGGTAACTGCCTTTAAGCTGTCCTCAACTGACAATACACCTTCTTTTTTATTACCACCACAACCAAGGGCTAAGGGTAAAAATGCGATTAGATAAAATAATTTTTTCATTTGATTTTAGGGGTTTTGTTTGTAAATTATTTGCGAAGATATATCAATTACAAATAATATTGGGTGATTTTTTTGATCAAATATATTATTATTCGTCACAGTTCTATGTCAACCTCAACAGAACTGCTGCTAACATTAATAATTGATAAAACATCCTCTATCTTATAAATGGTCCTATTGTCTTTATTGGAGAGTATAATAACCGTAGTCTGGTCTGATAATCTTCGAAAAAATATGGAATTATAGCCATGCCACCAGCCATTATGATAAACAATTTTGTTGCCATTGCCATTATCTGTCAAGCGCCAGCCATATCCATAATTACGTTTGCCTTTGTGCTCATTGCTATACCCTGTAAATGCGTCCTCCAAGGTTTTTTTCTTCAAAAGCTTTTCTGTATAAAGGACTTTATCAAACAAAAAAAGATCTTCAACAGTGGAATAAATTCCTTTATCTCCAACCACATCATCGGCATATGTGTCTTTTTCAATTTGTCCGCTTGCGTTGTGTCCCAAAGTTGTATTTTTATTTTCAGGATTATTTTTTGGTTGATGAACCCAGGTAGTATTCATTCCAATAGGTTTGAAAATATTTTGCTGCATAAAATCAGCAAAATTTAAACCGGAGACTTTTTCAACGACGGAGGCGAGTATCGCATAATTGGTATTGCAATACCCGAATTTTTTGTTAGGAGCATAATAAGCTGTCGGCTTATCATTCTTCATTATTTGAAGTACCGAATTATTGTCAAATGTTTTTCCGTTATAACAATTGTTTTCATCGCAATACGCTTCTCCAAAATAAATATAATTACTTAAGCCGGAACGGTGCGTTAGAAGCATTTGTAAAGTAATATTGGGGTAAGGGAAGTCGGGAATAAATTTCCGGATATTATCTGTCAGTTTCAGTTTACCCTGATCTGCCAATAACAAAATTGCGGTTGCAGTAAATGGCTTTGAGGTGGACGATAATTGAAAGGCTGAGTTAATTTTTAAGGATTCTTTTGTTTTGTAATTTGCAAAACCAAAAGCGTTCTTATAAATAATTTGTCCTTTTTGTGCGATCAAAATACATCCGTTGAAACGTTCTTTTTTTACTTTGTTTTTAAAAAGGGCATCTAATTGAATAGCTTTTTCATCCGCTTTAATTTCTTTTCGGATTTTATTGATACTGTCCTGATTGACATAAACGGGTATCGCTGCAATTGCTTTTGCAACAGGTTTATTGTTTTCGCATGAGAAAACGGAAATAATTATTGTAAAAAAAAACAGGGGACGAACATTTTGTAAAATCGTTTTTATCATAAAATCAATCGAGCTTTAATAAAATATTAAATAACTTTCCAAATTAAACTACCTTCTTCTTTCTTCCGCTTCCTGAACGATAAGGTCTAATCCTCTTAATTTTTGTCCATTTAACGCTTCAATCGCTTTAAGGGCATCCTCTTTTTTCGCCATTTCCAAAAACGCGAATCCCTTTGATTCCCAAGTAATGGTATCGTAAATTATTTTGGTAGACAGCACTTCGCCGAATTTCGAAAACAGGCCTTCCAATTGCAATTCATTAATATCTCTGTCAAGATTTTTTATAAATAATTTCATGGCTATATGTTGGTAGAACGCAGATGTTATAGGATCTGATTTTTACAAAAGTATTTCAAAAAGCAATTCAATAATTCCAATTTGGCAACTAGTTATTAAGAACAATTTTTTAATAACCTTCGTTTTTAAAAAATTATATTTCTAATTTTAAATGGAAATTAGTATCCAAAATTAATTTTCCATTCACTTTTTTTCCTTCTTTTAAAAAACCTTTTAAAACAGATGTTTTACCTTTTTTAATTAAATCCTGAATAGTTGAATCATTTATTTTTTTGCCCATGAACTCAAATGGTAAGCGAACGTTGCATCCGTTTTTCCAGTTACTACAGCCATAAGAGGTATTTCCTTTAATGATATTTCCTGATTTGCATTTAGGACAAACCTCTGCTTCCGTTTTTGTTGGTTTAGCACTCGTTTTTTCTTTTATTTCTGATGAAGAAATTGTAATTTTTTTATTGCTTTCACTGCGCACCTGGGTTACCAATTCACTTACCATCGTTTTCATCTCTTGCAAAAAAGCTTCGGCCTGGTATGCGCCTTTCTCAATTTGTCGAAGTTTATACTCCCAATTACCTGTCATTTCTGCCGATTTCAGCAACTCATTATTAATAACGCCTATCAATTCCATTCCTGTAGAGGTTGGTACTAGATTTTTACGTTCTCTGCGGATATAATCTCTGCGAAATAATGTTTCGATGATTGCCGCCCGCGTTGATGGACGGCCAATGCCATTGTCTTTCATGAGCTCGCGCAATTCTTCATCATCAATTTGTTTACCTGCTGTTTCCATAGCTCGCAATAAAGTGGCCTCTGTAAATGGTTTTGGAGGAGACGTTTTTCCTTCCGCTAAATAAGCTTTATGCGATCCTTTTTCACCTTTCTTAAATGAAGGTAATAATTGAGTATCCTCTTGTTCATCATCGCTCCTCGCTTCTTTATTATAAACAATTCGCCAGCCCGGATCTAAAATTTGTTTCCCCGTTGCTTTAAATTCAATTTCATTGGCTGCTGCTAAAACAACAGTGTTAGAGACTTCACAATCAGGATAAAATACAGCAATAAATCGTTTGGCAATTACATCATATACTTGGGCTTCATTGCCTGATAACCCTTGTGCTCTGACATTGGTAGGGATGATCGCGTGATGGTCGGTTATTTTTTTATCATCAAAAATTTTATTCGATTTACGGATAGGAGCACTCAGTAATGGCTTTACCAATTGTTGGTAGTTCTCCATCGAATTTAAAATACCGGAAATTTTCGGATACACATCATTCGGTAAGTAAGTGGTATCAACACGAGGGTAGGTGACCAGCTTTTTTTCATACAGATTTTGTATAGTCTTTAAGGTATCATCTGCAGAGTACCCAAACTTTTTATTGCATTCTACCTGTAAGGATGTCAGATCAAATAAACGTGGTGCAGTTTCCTTTCCTTTTTTTGTCTCAACGGATTTTATTTCAAGCGGAACATCTTTTATGGATGCTAAAATATCATCTGCAACGTTTTTGTTTTTTTCATAAAAACGTTCTACGTTTCCGTTGAAGATCACATCACGATAAATTGTTTTTAATTCGAAAAATATACTGGATTTAAAGTTGTTTATTTCCAATTGCCGGTTTACGATCATTGCCAATGTGGGTGTTTGTACACGCCCTACAGAAAGTACTTGTTTGCCATTGCCATATTTTATGGTGAACAATCTGGTGGCATTCATTCCTAATAACCAATCGGCTGCTGCGCGCGAATAGCCTGCATAATAAAGGCTTTCGTAATTTTTTCCATCTTTCAGCTTTTTGAAACCTTCGCGGATAGCTTCTTCGGTAAGCGATGAGATCCATAAACGTTTTAAGGGCTTTTTACAATTTGCTTTAGAAATGATCCAGCGTTGAATTAACTCCCCTTCTTGCCCGGCATCACCACAGTTAATGATCTCTTCAGCGTTAGAAAATAAGGTGGCAATGGTATTAAATTGCTTTTCAATTCCTTTATTATTTTTTAATTTTATTCCGAATTTTTGCGGAAGTATTGGAAGCATATTTAAGTTCCATTCGCGATACGCGGAATCATATTCATGGGGTTCTTTCAATTCACATAAATGTCCAAAGCTCCAGGTAACCTGATAACCATTACCTTCGAAGTATCCTTCTTTACGCTGTTTAGCGCCTAGCACTTCTGCAATTTCTTTGGCAACACTTGGTTTCTCTGCAATGCAAACTTTCATCCGTCAAAAATAACAAGCTATTTGTTCATTCCGAAAAATGATTTGACGTTTTATTAACATTTAATAAATTGAACGCTGATTTTTTATGATTAATTCAGATAAAAAAGATCCCATTTACTCTAACATTTTATGATGAACACAGGAAAAAATCATTTTTAATCATAAGAATCATAAAAATCAGCGTTCCATTCTATTTAAAATAAAGTTCCATAAAAAAATTGCTTTTCGGATTTTGAATTTTACTTTTACGTCCAAACAATATTTATTAATTTAAAAATATATCATTTAAAGTATTTCAATCATGAAAAAAATAATTTTTGCACTAACATTTTTATTTGTTGCATTGAGCAGTTTTGCGGGAAAAGAAAAGAAACCGAAATTAGAAAAAGGTCTGTATGCTGAAATAGAAACCAGTAAGGGGATCATATTAGTGAAGCTGGAGTTTGAAAAAACACCATTAACAGTTGCAAATTTTGTTGGTCTTGCTGAAGGTAAAATTAAGAATACGGCAAAACCTGAAGGTGTTAAATTTTATGACGGATTAAAATTTCATCGTGTTATTCCTAACTTTATGATTCAAGGTGGCGATCCGCAAGGTACCGGTATGGGTGGTCCCGGATATGCTTTTAAAGATGAGTGTTTACCTGAATTAAAATTTGATCGTCCGGGTCTATTAGCAATGGCTAATTCCGGGCCTAAAACCAATGGTAGTCAGTTTTTTATAACGCATGTTCCAACAACTTGGCTAAATGGGAAACATACTATTTTTGGTAATGTAATTTCCGGACAAGATGTTGTAAATGCTATTCAGCAGGGCGATTTAATTGTTCATATTAAAATTATCCGCAAAGGTAAAGCCGCAAAAAAGTTTAAAGCTGAAAAGGTATTTGCAGAATTAAATAAATAAAAAAGAGAAGTATAAAAAATGTTTTAGACACGAATTACACAAATTTTTTTTCTTGTTTAATTCTTAAAATTAGTGTCAAATTTATTTTCAGATGAAAAAAATCAGCATAATTGTTTTCATTACCGCTCTAACTACAATGGCATTTGTTCCCAATAGGGGAGTACTTGGTAATGTTTTTCCGGCTATGGAGTGCGAAGATTATAATGGAAAAAAAGTAAATTTGCCTGCTGAAACGATGGGGAAATATACCCTTTTAGGGATGGCTTTTAGCAATGATGCTGAAAACGATCTAAAAATCTGGATCAATCCCATTTATAATAAATTTGTTGTAAAAGCCGATAATAAAAATGCGGATGTGTTTGATGTTAATTACGATTATGATATCCATTTGTATTTTATCCCCATGTTTACAGGTGCTAATCAACTGACAAGTAAAAGTTCGAAAGAAAAAATTAAGTCCCATACCGAAAAAGAATTATTCCCCCATCTTTTATTTTATGAAGGTGGTAAAACTTACAAGGAGGAATTAGATTTTGAAAAAAGAAGCATTCCCTACTTTTTTGTTCTGGATAAAAACGGGAAAATAGTTTATGCCACTTCAGGTAAATATGATGGGAAGAAGTTGGAAAAAATTCTTGATGTAATTGAAGAAAATTAATTTAGGCCGAATCCATTCAATATGAAAAAACTGGTGATTTTATTTCTTCTTTCATATTCAGTTTTTGCAAAAGCTCAGGAGGATGTGGAGCCATTTGATATGTATGGCCCTCCCGGAGTTGTATTTACAACACTTGCTGACGCGCTGAAAGACGCTAAGATCGCTTATAAAGTTAAAATTGATAATCAGATCATTGATCCTAAAATGCTGCCTAAACTGGGTAAGCTATCTAATTTGCAGGCCTTGCAATTGACCAGTAATGGCATAACTCAATTGCCTGCCGAATTTAAATATCTTAAAAATTTGTTTTATTTTGCTTGTATTGGAAATGAAATTACGTCTTTACCGAAAGATTTCGGAACCTTGGAACAACTTACCGAATTGCATTTGCATGGCGTTAAATTAGATTCATTTCCTTTTGAAATTGCTTATTTAAGTCGTTTGAAAGCGATAGAAATTCAGAACAATAAGAGAGATGTTTTTTATTTTCCAAATTCATTTGGTTATTTATCAAATCTCAACAGTTTACTTTTGTTCAACACAAAAATTGATACGTTGCCAGCCACTTTCGGAGAATTAAAAAAATTAAAAAGTTTAACATTCGTAATGTGTGGATTGAAAAAAGTTCCGCCACCAATTTGTAAAATAACTTCTTTAGAGATATTGGTGTTAGATAATAATGGCATAAGCGAACTTCCCAGAAGTATTTACAAACTAAAAAATTTGAAATATTTATCACTGAAAAGTAATAAATTAACAAGTATATCAGATTATATATGTTTGCTTAAAAACCTTGAAATGCTTGATTTAAGAGCGAATTATTTTAAGGAATACGATGTTGCCATTTTAAAAATTCTCTTGCCTAAGTGTAGAATTTTATATTAGTTGTTAGTTATTAATTGTTAGTTATTAGTGAAGGTTTCCAAGTATAGGAAATATAGGCATTCTATTAACCATTAACCATTAACCATTAACCATTAACCATTAACCATTAACCATTAATCATTAACCATTAACCATTAATCATTAACCACTAATAACTAACCACTAATAACTAA
>PLYN01000061.1 GCA_003151815.1 Bacteroidota bacterium
CGCCAACTTTAAACAACTTCAATAAATAATTTAATCAATAGTTTGTAAAACAAATTTCATTCAGAATGAAAAAACCGAGCAATCCAAAAAACAGTTCTGCAAAAAAAACTACTGTTAAGGCTAAGGAAACTGGGGAGTTGAAAAAAGTTTCAAAACTCAAACCTTTGAAAGAGAAGGAAAAAAAAGGTTGGAAAAATAGTATAGGCGATGAAGATGAGGAAGATTTTGCTATTGAAGATGATATTAAATTAAATAATGGCTTCGATGACGATGATGAGGATGAATCCGGAGATTTCTATGATGATTCGTTTTAATTAAATTGTTCACTAACATAATGAAAAGCAAATATTCAATTAAGAATATTTGCTTTTTTTGTTTGTAAGGCATAAAATTAATTGATGTATACAGCCCCTCCAATGTTATCGTGTTTCGCTCCTGTAACGCTTTTTAAACAATTTATCTCCTTTCGCATGCGCAGTACACCCAAAAATGCGAATATCAATGCCTCTTTAAATTCTATTGTTTTTTTTGCCGGAACAATTATTTGATGAACGCTGTGTTTTTTTATGCATTCCATCAAAAAGGTATTGAACGCTCCACCGCCTGTTACAAGTACTTTGCCTGCGGGTTTATCATTTAACATATTTGCAATTTGTATGGCAACATGCTCACAAAAAGTTCTTAAAATATCTGTAGGAGCAAGATCGTATTTTTTTAAAATAGGATCTACATTTTTTATTACCCATTCTTTTCCCAATGATTTAGGGCTATTTATGGGTAATTGATAAAATGAGAGTTGGTCTAATGCATTTAATAATGATTCGTTCACGTTTCCTTTACGCGCAAACTCTCCTTCATTATCGTATTCCTTCCCAAGTGTTTTACAAACTTCATTCATCACAATATTTACAGGACAGATATCATAAGCGCACCTCAGCCCTCCTTCGACCATGCTCAGGACAGGCTCTCCCTTTCCAGATGGAGAGAGGAGATTGTAGGATACATTTGCAAATCCACCTAGATTCAAACAAAAATTATATTCTGCAAATAATAATTTATCTCCAATAGGCACCAACGGGGCGCCTTGTCCGCCCAATGCAACATCAAGGGAACGAAAATCACACACTACCGGCAAACTGCACTCGGCTGCAATAGCACTCCCTGAGCCAATTTGAACAGTTAATTTTTTTTCAGATCTTTCATTCTTTATATTACTCAGAAAACTTTTTTGAAATGAAGTATGGAAAATAGTATGTCCGTGTGATGAAACAAAATCGACTTTCAGACCATGTTTTTTTATAAAATCAGAAGCCAGATATCCCAAATAAGAACCATATTCAACGTGTGTTTGCTGGAATGTAAATGCATCTGTTTTTTCAAGACTTAATAAAGCTTGTTTCCATTCATTAGAGTAAATAGTCGTTTCCGCCTCAACAATGTCATATGTCCAACGGTTGTTATTAAAGGTAAACCGACAAAATGCGAGGTCTACTCCATCCAATGAGGTTCCTGACATTAAACCAACAACATTGTATTCCGTCACGCCTGTATTTGACATAAATATTAGTAATTTTAAAATTTTAGGAATACATTTGCCCCTCTCAAAAATAAAGGAATTTTCAACATTAAAAACCATAGCCATGTTATTTAACTTATCCGAAGAGCATTTAATGATTCAAAAAGCTGCCCGCGATTTTGCAAACGATGTATTAAAACCAGGAGTAATTGATCGTGATGAAAACTCAAAGTTTCCTACCGAGCAAATAAAAAAATTAGGGGAACTGGGATTTTTAGGAATGATGGTGGATCCTAAATACGGCGGCGGTGGCTTAGATGCTATTTCTTATGTTATAGCGCTAGAGGAAATTTGCAAAGTAGAAGCAGGTGTTGGTACGATTATGTCGGTAAATAACTCGCTTGTATGCTGGGGTCTGGAACAATTTGGAACTGAAGCACAAAAACAAAAATATCTTCCGCGTTTAGCTACAGGTGAAATAATTGGTGCGTTTTGTTTATCTGAACCCGAAGCAGGATCCGATGCAACTTCTCAACAAACCAAAGCCATTGATAAAGGCAATCATTATTTAGTGAACGGTACAAAAAATTGGATCTCCAACGGTGGTTCAGCATCTGTTTATTTAGTGATCGCACAAACAGATGTTGCTAAAGGTCACCGCGGGATCAATGTGTTGATAGTGGACAAAGGGATGCCTGGTTTTGTAGTAGGTTCTAAAGAAAACAAAATGGGTATTCGTAGTTCTGATACGCATACTTTAATGTTCACTGATGTAAAAGTGCCGAAAGAAAACCGTATCGGTGAAGAAGGTTTCGGATTTAAATTCGCAATGCATACCTTAACAGGTGGTCGTATTGGCATTGCAGCACAAGCGTTAGGTATAGCTTCCGGAGCTTACGAAGCGGCTTTAGAATATTCGAAAGAACGTAAAACATTTGGCAAGCCTATTTGCCAACATCAGGTGATACAATTTAAATTAGCTGATATGGCTACTGAAATCGAGGCGGCACGTTTGCTTTGTTTTAAAGCTGCCTGGATGAAAGATCAACATCTTGACTATACATCTGCTGCTGCAATGGCAAAAGTATTTGCTTCGGAAACAGCTATGAAAACAACCACTCAAGCGGTTCAAATTCATGGCGGATATGGATATGTTAGAGAGTTTCATGTGGAGCGTATGATGCGTGATGCAAAAATTACCGAGATATACGAAGGCACTTCAGAAATTCAACGTATGGTTATTTCAAGAGAACTGTTGAAATAATTCATTTCGTTCATTGCGAGGAACATTCTGCTTCAACGCAGAATGTTCCTCGCAATGAACGAAATTTTTATTGGAGTTCTTAATACCCAACCTCCCATACCATTATCGCCTTGTCATCTCCTGCTGAGATCAGGTAATTGTTAAAACTACTCCATAATAATTTATTTACAGAATGGGTATGTCCATCAAAATTTTCTTTGTTGATCCGAATCAACAATTCATATGTTTTGGCATTCCATATTTTTATTGTTTTATCACGGCTTGCTGTCGAAAATAAAGAGGTATCAGGACTAAATACAATATCATAAATAGCAAAGTTGTGAGCAGGAACGGATTTTATTAATTCATAATTTTTTATATCCCATACTTTTAAATGAGCATCTTTTCCACCTGATAACAGCGTTTTTCCGTCAGGTGAATACCGAACAATATTGGCTGAAGATTGATGAGCGGCAAATATTTTTTTTTCTGCCAAAGTGATCAGATCAAAAACACGGATATTGCCATCACCACTGGCAACAGCTATTTCGGAAGTGTTGTAATTAAAATCAATACTTCTTACTTTTTCGTCGCACAACTTTTTAATTTTAATCAATGATAAAGTATCTAAAGAGCAAACAGCAAAATTTCCATCACCGGCTCCCGAATAAAAACAATTTGTTTTAAGTGAATATTTGATCTCAAAAACCGCTCCTGTATGATGTTGAAGAATTTTTATTTCTTCCTTTGTTTTTAAATTAAGTATGTGGATGCTTCCGGCAGATGTTCCCGCAAGCAACAAATTTTTTTCAGGTATATGGCAGATCTCATACAAATATTCGGGAAATTTAGCCGCAAAATTTTCAGCTTTCATGGTTTCTAAATTCCACATGGCAATAATTTTATCGCTGCCTCCTGAAAAAATAAATTGTTCGGATGGTCCTTGATCCAGATCATAGATACAGCCGCCATGGCCTGTTAACGTTGCTGCTTTTTTTACTTTTACCTGCATCTTATTTTTTGATTCAACGATCTCAACTTTCTGAAAAACCCGAATTCATCAAGGGTAAAATTACTGTTTTTTTAATCTTATATTTGTCCATATATACAAACTGTGATTTTATCATGCACAAAATAAGTATTGTAATTATCACCTACAATGAAGAAAGCCGTATTCGCCCGACGCTTGAGTCTGTCAAGTGGTGCGACGAAATTATTGTTATAGACTCTTGCAGTACTGATAAAACAATAGATATTTGTAAGGAATACAGTAACTGCAAGGTGTATATGCAGCCATTTTTAGGTTATGGTTTACAAAAGCGATTTGCAGTTGAAAAGGCTTCGCACCATTGGATTTTTTCGATTGATGCCGATGAAGTGATGACGGATTTTTTGCGCAATGAAATTAGTTCGATAGCATCTCTTCCAACCATCGAGCCCAACGGATTTTATGTGCCGATTACTACCATTTTTATGAAAAGGGTTTTTAAATACGGTCATGATAATAAGCACTTGGACATTCGTTTTTTTAATAAAAACAAAGGGACTTTTAACACCAATAATTTGCACGAAGGAATAGAGGTGGAAGGAGCTGTATCAAAGCTCAAAAATGAGATTTTGCATTATAGTTATATCAATACACGGCATTACTTCGAAAAATTTAATAAGTACTCCGAGCTATACAAAGACCAAGCTTTGAAGAAGGGTAAAAAAATAAATGCGCTTCAAATTGCATTTCGCTTACCCTTGGAATTTATGAATCAATATTTAATCAGACTTAACTTTTTAAACGGCTTTCCGGGCTTTGTGTGGGCTGTATTTTCTACTTTTTATGTTTTTGTTAAATCGGTAAAAGTTTACGAAGCAAATCTAAATAACTAATCAATGATAATAGCCCTTATTATTGTTCTTATGGTTTGTTTAGTTCTTACCATTCAATATAGCATATTCCTCCCTCCTGTTAAGGGTTTGCCAATATTAATGTATCATAAGGTCAGTTCAAATGTAAATGATGATCTAACTATTTCTGTTCAAAATTTGGAAAACCAATTCAAGTATCTTTCCAATAATGGCTATGTGTGCTTGCCATTCAGTAAAGTTTTTGAGTTACAAAGTGCTAACATTCCTGAACGATCTTTTGTTCTGACATTCGATGATGCCTATCTTAATAATCTCGAATATTTATACCCGCTATTAAAAAAATATAATTTTCACGCTACCATCATGCTTCCTGTGGGTTTTCTTGGCAAGGTCAATGTATGGGATAAAGGCAGTGAACCCTTAATGAACTACCAACAACTGCTGTCGATGGAGAGTCAGTATGTTAATTTCGGTTTGCATACGTACGGACATATATCGCTTAAAAACTCATCTTTTACAGACATCGCTGCCGATATTGAAAAATGCAAGCAAGAATTAAATAGTAATAAAATTCCTTTTTTACCGATTCTCGCCTATCCCTATGGAAGTTATCCGAAAGAGAAAGACAAGAAAAAGAAATTTTTTGAACTGCTTGAACAAACCGGTATCGTTTATGGTTTGAGGATCGGGAACCAAATTAATAAATGGCCATTGAAAAACAGGTATGAAGTTAAACGTATTGACATGAAGGGTACAGATTCGTTCTGGGCATTCAAAACAAAACTTACCAAAGGGCGCGTAAAGATTTTCTAGATTATTCACCACCTTAAAATCTATTGCCATCTTGTCAGTTAACCACCACTGGCACATCATTTGAAAGATGCGGGTATTCAAAAAAGTATCATAGGTTTGTAACCTGTGAAAAAAAGACAGATTAATCCCGCACGTGCGGGATGTCATAGATAATTGCTAACCAAATAAATTCAGATACAATGCAAACAGGAAAGATCAATGTTCAAACCGAAAACATTTTCCCCATCATTAAAAAATTCCTTTACAGCGATCACGAAATATTTTTACGTGAGCTTGTTTCCAATGCCGTTGATGCTACACAAAAATTAAAGACCCTTACTGCAATCGATGAAGCCAAAGGTGATCTGGGAGATATAAAAGTAGAAGTGATCATTGATAAGGCAGCAAAAACCCTTACCATTCGTGATAAAGGAATTGGTATGACTGCTGACGAAATTGAAAAATACATTACTCAAATTGCATTCAGCGGTGCCGAGGAATTTGTAAATAAATACAAAGACAAAACTCCCGAAACAAATGCCATTATAGGTCATTTTGGTTTGGGTTTTTATTCCGGTTTTATGGTGGCAAAAAAAATAGAGATATTTTCATTGTCACATAAAGAAGGCGCTACAGCTGTTCGTTGGGAATGCGATGGAAGCCCGGAATATAAAATAGAAGCTACTTCAAAAACTACACGCGGAACCGACATCGTATTGCATATTGCAGAAGATTCGGAAGAATTTTTGGAAGAACAACGCATTGATGGATTGCTGACAAAATATTGTAAATTTTTACCTGTCCAAATTAAATTTGGAACACGTAAAGAAAAAGAAAACCTGACCGACGGTCAGGCGGGAGACAAAGAAGTAGAGGTAGATAATATTATTAATAATCCTTCGCCGGCATGGACAAAAAAACCAGCTGACCTAACAGATGAAGATTACAAAAATTTTTATCATGAATTGTACCCGATGAATTTTGAAGACCCATTGTTTCATATTCATTTAAATGTCGATTACCCATTTAACTTAACCGGCATCTTATATTTCCCGAAGCTTAAAAAAACGTTTGAGATGCATAAGGATAAAATCCAACTCTATTGCAACCAGGTTTTTGTTACCGATTCTGTCGAAAATATCGTTCCTGACTTCTTAGCTTTATTGCAAGGGGTTATCGACTCTCCGGATATTCCTTTGAATGTTAGCCGCAGTTATTTGCAAAGTGATAGTAATGTGAAAAAGATCTCTGCTCACATCACCAAAAAGGTGGCGGATAAATTAGAAGAGATATTTAAAAAAGACCGCGCTGATTTTGAATCCAAATGGGAAGACATTAAAATATTTGTTCAATACGGAATGCTTTCGGATGAAAAGTTTTATGAGAAAGCACAAAAATTTGCATTGCTTAAAAATACCGATGGAAGCTTTTCAACCTTAGAAGAATACGCTGAAAAAGTAAAACCAACGCAAACGAATAAAGAAAATAAATTGATTTATTTATATGCAACCAATATCGATGAGCAACACAGCTTTATTGAAACAGCCAAAGAACGTGGTTATGATGTATTGTTATTCGATAGCCCGATTGATGCACATTACATTAATCAGTTGGAATCTAAATTAGATAACACCTCATTTGTTCGTGTTGATTCTGACACCATCGATAAGCTAATTAAAAAAGAAGATGCTCAACCTTCTAAATTAACGGAAGACGAACAGAAAAAATTACAACCCATCGTTGAAGGTATTGTTCCCAAAGAAAAATATACTATTGTATTCGAAAGCTTAAGCGAAAAAGATGCGCCTATGCTCATCACCAAGCCCGAGTTTATGCGCAGAATGAAAGACATGAGTGCAACAGGCGGTGGAGGAATGAGTTTTTACGGTTCATTGCCCGATATGCATAATTTGGTTGTAAACAGCAATCATCCATTGATCTCTAAAATATTAAATGAGAAAAATGCGGATAAACAAAAACAACTGACAAAGCAAACTGCTGATTTGGCAATGCTCTCTCAAGGTCTATTAAAAGGCGAGGAGCTGACCAAATTTATAAAACGTAGCGTTGAGCTGATCGATTAAAAAACTGACAACAAACGCCAGCATGACATTTATAGATCCATGGTATATAGTTTGACAAAAACCCCGTACATTTAATTAATTATTAAAAAACAAAAACAAAAACAAAACAAAATGAAAAAATCATGGATTATAATAGGATCAATAGTTGGTTTGATATTGATTATTTTTATGACGTACAGAAGTAATTTTAATCAGGCGAATGAGTACCAAAAACAAGTTGACAAAGCTTGGGGTAATGTTCAATCCAGTTATCAACGACGCGCCGATTTGGTTCCTCAATTGGTAGCAACCGTTAAAGGTGCTGCCGAAAATGAAAGAGGTATCTTAACCGCCGTAACTCAGGCACGTGCAGGTATTGTTAATGCAAAAACGCCTGAAGATATGGAATTGATGGGCAAGAAAATTAACACGGCCATTAACTTAGCGTTTGAAGCATACCCTCAGATCCGTTCTACCGAAAACTTTCAGGACCTACAAGCGCAATTGGAAGGAACCGAAAATAGAATTAATTATTCCCGTAACGAATACAATGATGCTGTAAATTTATATAACGCTCATATCACAGGGTTTATTAATGAAATGTTGTTAAACAAAACAAGGTTCCCTGTAAAAGAATCTTTCAAAGCAGCTGAAGGGTCTGAAAATGCTCCTAAAGTAAATTTTAGTAAATAATGGGCGCAACGAAATTTTTTACAAAAGAGCAACAAAAAGCCATTGTGCAATCTATTGTCAATGCCGAATTAAATACTTCCGGTGAAGTAAGAGTTCGCATTGATAGTAAATGCAAGGGTGATGTGCTTGATGTTGCCGCCGATTATTTTAAGAAATTAAAAATGCATGAAACAGAACTTCGTAATGGAGTTCTGTTTTATTTATCTGTAGATGATCATAAGTTTGCAATACTTGGCGACAAAGGAATCAATGAAAAAGTGCCTTCCGATTTTTGGGATCATATCAGAGATACTATATTGAAGCATTTTAAACAACAACAATTCAGCGAGGGTTTATGTAAAGGCATTGAAATGGCAGGCGAGAAATTAAAAACTCATTTTCCATACAAAGGCAATGATATCAATGAATTAAGCAATGACTTGAGTTTTGAAAAATAAAATTCCATATTGATTTTTAATTTTTTTTAATTTCCGATTTTTAATTTTTCAATCTTCTAATATACAAATGATTAAAAAATATTTTTTCCCCTTTTTAATTTTTTTTCTTTCAATTCTTCCTTCTTTTGCTCAAAACGATGGAATTCCGGAACGTCCCAATCCATCCAAATTAGTCAATAACTTTTCTACAACTAATTTTTTATCTCCTGATGAAGAACAAAGATTAGAACAAAAATTAGAGGCATTTGCTGATTCAACATCCAATCAAATTGTAATTGTGATAGCCGACGATCTGGGTGGTTTAGAACCTTGGGAATATGCTACTAAATTGGGAAATAAATGGGGCGTAGGCCAAGCAAAATTTGATAACGGAATTATTATTCTTATTAAACCATCAGGCGGAGAAGGACAAAGAAAATATTTTATTGCAACAGGTACCGGATTAGAAGGCGCGATCCCGGATATAACCTGTCGTGAAATCGAGCAACATGAATTAGTGCCTAATTTAAAAGCCGGAAATTATTTTCAGGCATTGGATAAAACTACAGACGTTTTGATGGCTTTGGCTAAAGGAGAATATAGTTCAGATGAATATGGCAAAAAGGATGAACCAAAATTTCCCATAGGCATCATCATTCCCTTGATATTAATTATTCTATTTATTATTTTCAGATCCAGTAAAGGTGGAGGTGATGGCGGTTTAACGATGGGTGCAGCAGGGTTTTTACTTGGCTCAGGATTTGGCGGCAGAAGAGGTGGCGGTGGATTTGGTGGTTCTTCCGGCGGGTTTGGCGGATTTGGTGGCGGCGGATTTGGCGGTGGCGGCTCAGGCGGTAATTGGTAGGAACACAACTTTCCAATTTAAAAATAAATTATCTTTGAGCGATTTTTAAATCGATTCTTTATGGCAAAAATAAAATTTGGTAAATGGGTTGGCGGCGGCTTAGGCTGGGCTTTTGGTGGACCTTTAGGCGGGGTATTAGGTTTTGCACTCGGTTCGGCATTCGATGCTTCAGATGTTACAGTTCAAACAGGTAGTTCAACTTATAATTCCGGACAAGCTATTCCACAGGTGGGGGATTTTGCAGCCAGCTTATTAGTGCTTTCAGCAGCAGTAATGAAAAGTGATGGTAAAACATTAAAGAGCGAACTGGATTTTGTAAAAGATTTTTTATCAAAACAGTTTGGAGAAGATAAGGCTCAGCAACAAATATTAATGCTGAAAGAAATTTTAAAACAAGATATTCCTTTACATGATGTATGTATTCAGATCAAGCAATACATGCCCCATTCTCAAAGATTGCAGATCATTCATTATCTTTTCGGAATATCAAAAGCTGATGGTCATGTGCATGAATTGGAATTACAAACTATCCATACCATTTCCAATTATTTAGGAGTTAACGCCGCCGATTTCAATTCCTTGAAAGCAATGTATTTTCGTGATGTAAATAGCGATTACCAAATTTTGGAAATAGAACCTTCGGTCGGGGATGATGAAGTAAAAAAGGCATATCGCAAAATGGCCTTGAAGTTCCATCCTGATAAGGTTGCTTCTTTAGGTGAAGAAGTGCAAAAAGGAGCGAAGGAAAAATTTCAAAAAGTATTACAAGCCTATGAAAATATCAAGAAACAAAGAGGGTTTTCATAATATCAATTAAATTCATCTGGTAAAATATAACCATTTACCTAGGAAAATTTAATATATACTCGTATTATTTTAAATCAGTATCGATAGCCTCTATTAATATTTTAGGTATTATCTCAAGAAAATCAAGGTTAACCGGTCTGTTAAACAAATTGAAATTTGAAATAAAATGATAGACATCTCTTTGCTGATTGTTCTCGTCTACCAAAATTCCATGTTTTCTTTGTCCATCTTTTAAATAAATTATAACATCTTTCGCTGAGTTATAAATAATATTATTTGTTACCATAAATTTATTTTTAAGATACAAAACTATCCAGCCTATATTACGATTGCATTAAGAGGGAATTATTAAAAGATTAACTTCAATAGAGGATTGCATTTAATTTAATAGAATAGTTTTTGTATATTGCATAGCAGTATTTTTATTTGAAAAAACACGTTTTATCATACACACATTAATTTAAAATTATCCCTATGAAAATACATCACATAAAAATGTATCAGGAGTTTAACGCTCCAATAGAAAAAGTATTTGAAGCTTTTGGTGACCATGCCAACATGGGAAAAATATTGGGACAAAATATTTCTCGTATTGTTGATAGTAAAGACCCTTCAAACATTAATGGAGTTGGTTCAGTACGAAGAATAAATATTCCTGTTTTCGGATTTGAAGAAACTATTAAAAAATGCGAAAAGCCTGATCGCATTGAATATCAAATTTCGAAAGGCTCTCCCTTATCCCATCATTATGGAACCATGTTGTTTAAAAGCCTACCCAACGGAAAAACCTCTTTAGATTACACTATTGAATTGGGCAGCAAAATTCCATTGATGGGAGTAATACTAAAAAATGCATTAGGTAAAGCGATTGGCGGGAGTATTAAAAAATATGCAAAGAAGTTGGAGCGCTAATTCTCCACTAAAGGTGACGCTTAAAATTAAAAGACCACCGAGAATATTGATTCTACGGAGGTCTTTGAAAACTTGGGTGGAGGAACCCATGTCCCTATCGAACCAAATATACGAGGATTTGCAATTAATCTCTCAACTAAAAAACTTTATTGAATTAGGCATTTTATAAAT
>PLYN01000031.1 GCA_003151815.1 Bacteroidota bacterium
AAATTTATCCGGGCGCATTGCCTGTTCTTTTAGGCTATGACAAATCCTAAGAGAATCGCCTTTTAATTCATAGATACCAAGTGAAATAGAATCCCCTTTAGGATTACCGAGAATTTTTATATCGATCTCTTTAGGATTAACGTTAGCATTAAGTCCCACTATTTCCATCTCGAAGGCTTGCCCTCCCTCTGTTATGGTTGTCTTCCTTCCACCTACCACCATTATAGAATCAACAAAAACAAAATTTGGGGTAGTAACCTTATCGACTTCACCGAAAGTACGACTCCATATTCCTTGAAACTTCAACAATTCTTCTTTGTCGTTTTTGATTTCTTCTTTTAAAAAGCTATTCATGGCAATTAGGTTTGGGTTCAATGCTTAGAATTGATACTTATGCATTCCCTTTAAATAATCTCTGTCTCAACTCAGGGAAACGGAAAATAATGATCAACCATAAAACTGCTTGAATCACACACGGTGCGGAAATCGGCTGACCATGCTCTAAATGAGTTGCTATTGCACCGCCCATGTATGCAATNNTGAATAATTTACCAAGGGAACTTGACACAAATAAGAGTGCAATCACTCCGGTAAGAACCCAATACACGATTTTTCCTGTTTTTGTTTTCATAATATTAATTTTTATTTGTTTTTATTTTAATTATTTTTCTACTTGAACTTCTACCTTTATTTTTATTTCATCCGATACATCATCACTTGATTCTCCTACACCATAATCCGACCTTTTAATTATAAAGTTTGTGATGAATTTTCCCGTTGATCCTGCGGGCGTGAAAGTGAAGGGAATGCTAACTTCTTTTGATTTATTTTTCACTTCCATTTTACCCTTGGCTATATATCCACTCGCACTCTTTTCAATAGAATTTGTAGTGAATTTAATAACGGGATATTTGGAAGCGTCAAACCATTCTGCTCCTAAAGCGTGCTTGTTTTGAAGTGCATTTCCTGTGTTTATGGAATTAACATCAATTTGGAGAGTGAACTTTGAGGTAGGTAAGTTTTTCTCATCAAAGTTTATTTCTGCTTCCATTTTTTTAAAAATTCCATCGATACCCTTCCCGGAAAAAGAAATTGTATGTCCTTTTGAAAGTTTCCACGTAGGGGAACTGATGAAGGAAAGTAATCCTCCTAAGAGGACTACTAACGCTATTGTTTGAATAAAACTTTTCATTTCTTAATTTTTAATTAATTCTAAATCGGTTACCAAATTCACCTCATCACTTACCATCATTGCAGGAATGCTTGCTCCAATAGCGAAATCAGAACGCTTAAAGGTTCCTGTTACATGAAACCCATCGAGTTGTTTTTGGCTTTGTGGATTTGTGGCTGTTCCATTGAATTTAGCGATCAAGGTTATGTCCTTTGTAACGCCATGTAAAGTCAATTGTCCTTTCACAGTGTATTCATCTTTTCCATTCTTTTTGAAGCTCGTGCTTTTAAAATTGAATTTTGGATATTTTTCTGCGTCAAAAAAATCAGGACTTTTGAGATGTTTGTCACGCATCTCGTTATTTGTGTTGATGCTTCCTGCATCACCGCTGAATTCTACAACCGCATCCGAAAAATCCGGTTTATTGATAGAAAGTTTAGCTTCGTAAGTATTGAAGCTGCCGCTGATGTTTGAAATGCCGAGATGAACTACACTAAATCCAACTCGTGAATGCATCGAGTCTGAAGTCCAGTTTGTTGTTTCAATCGGTTTAAAGGCTAATAACATTGTTGTTAATGCCGCTGCTACTAATAGTGTTACTTTTTTCATTTGTTTTTGGTTTTTTTATGGTTATTAATTATTGGATTTATTTTTAAAAAATGGATAAACGGTTAAGAACGAAAGAGCCGGAAAGAAGTGCATTGGTATAGCCAATCCGGGAAATAATTCTGGTGATTCCATTTCAAGAGGAAGTTTAAACGATAGAACGCCAATTATAGAGGCAAAGCTTAGTATGGCAAATAGTATATTTGCCCAACCAAGAAATTTCTCCTTATTCCACTTGAATAATAAAATGTATGCTACACTCATTAGAATACATCCTATTAATGATGCCATAGTGATTCCTTGCCAATTCAATATTGTGCTGAAGTCAACAGCGAATGCTTTAGAGTAAACTTGATTGTAAAGCGATCCCGCAATTGCGGAAAGTGTTGCGCTTGTCAATCCTAATAGAAGTCCTTTTTTCCAGTTCATGATTTTAGTTTTTAGTATTATTAATTATACAAGTTTGCTTTGTTCTGCTTTTATTGTTTCAATTTTATGCTCGAGTGCCTTTTTTAGATCGACATTAACAATTCCGGTTTGAGCATTAAAATTCTGACTGAAGACAGGCAGAGAAAATGTTTCTAAAACATTCCCTCCTGCATAAGGCATCGTTCCTTTTGCAATGTTGAGAACAGATGCGCCTCCATTTGGGCCGTACGAGGTTGCCATTAACAGCATTGGTTTATTGCCGAAAGCCGGGCGATTTTTGACACGGGAAACCCAGTCATATACATTTTTGAATGCCGTTGTGAAATTGCCGTTGTGTTCTGCGAAAGAGATGATTAGTAAATCACTCTCATCGATTTTCTTAGCAAAATCATGAGCCAATTGTGGGATACCACCCTTCAACTCTCTGTCTGTACTATAAATTGGCATTTCATAGTCGTTTAAATCCAAGATTTCCACTTCATCTTCTGAGAAATAAGAGGAGGCGTATTCAACGAGTTTTTTGTTTATCGAGGTAGAACTGTTGCTACCTGCAAATGCAAGAATTTTCATAATCTGTTTTTGTTTTAATTGTTATATTTAATTTCACCGTATTTCCCATCATAAAAATCATTGTAAGCTTGCGATATTTCATGTTCAGTGTTCATTACAAAAGGGCCTGCTGCAATGATAGGCTCGCTGTAATGTTCACCACCGAACACAATGACATCCACTGGTTCATTTAGCGTGGTTAGCTCGATAGCTCCTTCACCATTATCAAAAGTGATGAATTCCTCTTTTTTAAACCTACCCTCATTGATCGTAGCGTCTGATGTTGGTAGAAAAGCTGCATACTCCATTTCTTCCTTAGTTTGAAGAAAAAATCGCCCGTGTGGTTCAAGATGAATGTGATAAATGAACTGCTTGGAATAGTTTGGAATTTTTGAAACAAGACCTTCATAATCCCCAACAATCACCTTTACCCAACTACCATCTGGTAATTTTTTTTTAGGAATCTCATCAGCTTGCAAAGGCAAGTAGTCAGGTTTCTCAGCTTTAATCTTAGCTGGCAAATTGATCCAAAACTGAATACCATGCGTTAAGAGATCCCCTGATGTTATATCAACATTAAAGCTTTCATCGTGAACAACCCCATTGCCTGCTTTCATCCATTGAGCTCCACCAGTTCTTACCAAAGCGTGATGGCCATTACTATCGTTATGATCAGCTTCTCCGTTTATCACATAGGTAAGAGTCGCGATTCCGCGATGAGGATGAGCCATAGTACCATCTACTACCTTGCGTTTTTCATTCGGAGAATGTTTTTCAGGCATTAGATGATCAAGAAAAACGAATGGGCCTACAGCATCCACATATCTGTTTGGCAGAATCCGGTTGATTTTATATTCACCAATGTCTTCTCTATGGCCTTTGGTGATTAATGTTATTCTCTTTTTCATTTTATTGATCTTATTTTCGGTAATCATTTTATCTGATACAAAGTTGCGATAGGGACTGGTCTAAAAACGATGATAAATGCTAAAAAATAACGTTGACAAATGTCAACGTTAGCCACGTTGCCAAACGAGAACAACTTTAATTCCATCGGCTATTTTTAAGTGTTCTGTCATCTTATCACCTTCAACTTTTTCAGTAAGTTCACCCGGACCTCTGCTGCTGCCATTCATGTTTTGAAAAGTTGAACCTAAAACGTGTTGCCCAAGAAAGTCACCATGTTCGTCTATTGTATATGTACCATAAACTCCAAGACTATTTGTTACCGCAGTTTTGTATTCTTCCAGTGTGCCGTTTGCACGATCTCCTGAAACAAAATTTGCTATGTCAGGGTTATGGACGATGACCATGAAGTGTAAATCTTCTGTTAAGATTAACATCCCATTTGGGTTTGGACCAAGTACATTTATTTGTTGTCCGTGATTATCAAGGTAACCGGAAATCAAATTCCAGCGTCCTGCTACTTTGTTCGTTTTCATATTTTTATTTTTTAGTTAATGATTTTGTTTACTTGAATTGTTTATTTTTTTGATTTAACCTATACGATACTGACCACCATCTACGACCATTGCTTGTCCGGTGATAAATGCCGCATCATTGCTTGATAAAAACATAACTGCACCTGTAATATCTTCCGGTTGCCCAAGGCGTTTGATAGCTTGTTGTTCCCACACAGAGCGTTTTATCTCATCAGGTTGTTCTGATGTTGCCGATGTATTTATTAGACCTGGCAAAATAGCGTTAGCCGTAATATTATCATTTGCAACATCATTTGCCAACCCTCTCATAAATCCGATAACTCCCATTTTTGAAGTTATATAGTGACTCATGCCCTGGATAGAAAGACCTACCATGTTTGATGATATTCCTATAAAACGCCCCCATTTTTTTTCTCTCATCATAGGCAGAAAATATTTCACACTTAAAAAATGTGAATCAAGATTTGTAGCCATTGTTTTTCTCCACGTTGTCAAATCCAATTGATCAATAGGACGATTTGGGAAATAGCCTGCGTTATTTACAACAATATC
>PLYN01000058.1 GCA_003151815.1 Bacteroidota bacterium
AAGATGTGTTTGTCTGGAAAGTTGCAATTACGGATGTGTTTAAAAAAGAACATAGTTTTATCGGTACGGTTACGATTGTTAAATAGAGAATACAAATACAAGTGGTCAATATTTGAATTGGTGTTGTAATTTGTTAGAATTTACTATTTCCAAATTTGTATTCACAAAAATAAAAAGTTATATTTGATTAATTATACCAATCAATATGACACCGGAAGAATTGGCAAAAGCATATACGGTTAACGGAGAACAACCTTTTACGGATGCTGTACAAAGAAAATACAAAAAGAACTCGAATCTTTGTTCAATCGGCGAAGTTGAGCATAATGTTTATTTTGTTGTTTCCGGAATAGTAGAAGCTGGAATGATTGCTAATAAAGAAGATAAAATTATTGAATTCGTTTTCCCGAATGAATTTACTTCCAGCTTTTCCTCACTCTTGAGTCAACAACCATCTGATGTTTATCTGACTTGTTTAACTGACTGCGAGATTCAAATTATTACTTTTTCTAAATTACGAGAAGACTCTAAAACATCTCTCGCCGCCAGTCAATTTTATATTCAGTCTATAGAAAAAGCTTATCTGCAAAGAGCAAAAAGAGAAAAAGATTTTTTAACGCTGAGTGCCGAGGAACGCTATTTAAAACTGGTAGAAACTCGTCCTGAAGTAATTCAGCAAATACCTGTTTTTAGAATTGCAAAATATTTAGGGATACATCCGGATAGTTTAAGCAGGATAAGAAAAACGAAGTTTACGAATGGATAAGAATCACATTATTCAAAATCTGTATACAACAAATATTTTTTGCGAATAATTTTAAATTTTTCAATTCCACTCTTCCAACTTTTGCGTATCTCTTCTTCACTCATACCATCTTTTATTTGTTGTTGCAACGTGGCATTACCGGCGTGATAATTAAAATTTTCATCAAAAAAAGTGGATTTGTCAGGCGTATTTTGATAAATACCTATCAGCCAAAACAAATAAATTTTCTTTGTGTTTTTCATGTACTCTGCACCAAATTCAGACAAATTATAACCGTAACATACTTCTCCGTTATATTTCGGATCCATAGCACTTGGCTTGGGCTTTGGAGAGAATTTATAATCCGGCTTACTTCCTTTCGGAAATGCTTTTTGTAATGTAGGATGGCCGATAACCTGAAAAGGTAAATCGGTACCTCTACCTACCGAAACCACTGTACCTTCAAACAATCCTAAACTAGGATATAAATATACCGAAGCCATATTGGGAAGATTTGGTGATGGACGAATTGGTAATTCATAAAAATCACTATGGGAATAACCATCCAATGGTATCACTTTTAAATTACATTTAATTCCACCTTTCAGCCAACTTTCCCCATTAATCATTTGGGCATACTCGCCAATGGTCATACCATATACAATGGGCACATTATGCATACCTAAAAAAGATTTGTAAGCATCTTCCATCACTGGCCCATCAATATAATAACCATTAGGGTTTGGCCTGTCTAAAACAATCAATGGTTTGTTATTTTCAGCACAAGCCTCCATAACATAATGAAGTGTGGATATATACGTATAGAAACGCACACCTACATCTTGTATGTCAAAAACAACTATATCAATATCTTTAAGATCGGCTGCTGTTGGCTTTTTGTTTTTTCCATAAAGCGAGATAATAGGTAAATCCGTTTTTGCATCCTTGTATGTTTTTACCTTTGCTCCTGCCTCAACTATACCACGGAAGCCATGTTCAGGACAAAATACTTTTTTAATTTTTACGCCTAACGAAAGCAAACTATCAACCAAATGAGTTTTTTTAATTGTTGATGATTGATTAGTCACCACTGCAACCGATTTATCTTTTAAAAGGGGGATATAAATTTCTGTTCGATCAGCGCCTACTTTGAGATCGTTGATCGTTTTAGTAATATTGTTAACTCGTGTAATCCCTTGTGATGAGGAATATGAGGTGCTTACCGCGATAAAAGTGATTAATATGAAAAGCTTACGCATTGGCATCTCGGTCAAAATAGTATTTTTGTGTTGAACAAAAGTAAAATAAATTTTGAATACTGAACGATTCATTGCAGAACGGATTATTAATGGTTCCGGAAACACCAACCAATTGTCTAAGCCTATTGTACGAATTTCAGTGTTGGGAATCGCACTGGGACTTGCTGTGATGATTTTAACAATTGCTATAGTTACCGGATTTCAACAAGAAATTAGGAATAAACTAATTGGCTTTGGTTCACATATTCAAATTTCAAATTATGATAATAACGTAAGTGATGAAGCGCAACCTATTAATAAAAAACAACTTTTTATTGACGAGCTAAAAAATAATCCTGATATCCATCACATACAAATTTATGCAACGAAAAGTGGAATTATAAAAACCAAAACCGATAATGAAGGAGTAATGCTCAAAGGTATTAGTTCCGATTATGATTGGAAATTCATCAATGAAAACCTGAAAGCTGGAAAAACCTTCGCTGTGACCGATTCCGGCATATCACGAAATATTATCATCTCAAAATATTTAGCGGACAAATTAGATCTGAAGGTGGATGATAAAATGACTATTTATTTTTTGACCAAGAAAACGGATAGTACATACACGCATTACGAACAACGGATAAAAGTCTTTTACATTTCAGGAATTTACGAAACAGGATTTGAAGATGTTGACAAACGCCTTGTTTTGGTGGACATTCGTCAGATACAAAAATTAAATTATTGGAACGAAAATCAAATTGGAGGTTTTGAAATTGCAATAAATGATTATAAAAAAATAGATCAAATAGGCGCTGAAGTAAATGATAAAATAGGTCAGGGATTAATAGCACAAACCGTTAAAGAAGTGAATCCAACAGTTTTTTCGTGGTTGGATTTGCAGGATATCAATGCTGTAATTGTAATTACACTGATGATTTTAGTTGCGGGCATCAACATGATCTCTGCTTTACTTATCTTGATTTTAGAACGAACCAATATGATCGGTATTTTAAAAGCGTTGGGTGCTCAAAATGCAAGTATTCAAAAAATATTTCTTATCAATGCAGCCTATTTAATTGGCAAAGGTTTATTGTGGGGAAACATTATCGGTATCAGCATTGCACTTATTCAGCAACATTTTGGTATATTCAAATTAGATCAGGCAACCTATTATGTTTCGGTGATCCCTATCAACATTAACTTTATTCATATTTTATTATTGAATATCGGAACACTTCTGTGTTGCTTATTAATGTTAATCATTCCAAGCTTCATCGTGTCAAAGATCACTCCCGTAAAAGCCATTCGATTTAGTTAATTAGTTACGAAAGTATTTGTAATTTTGGCGGGCAACGAAATAATTTATACATACTATTAGAGCCTGTTTAAATTTTATTCAAATATTTTTATATGTACTGATTATTAGGCGATTATATTTTACACGGAATTTCATTTTTAAAAATATTGATTTAATTCTCGACTCTTAAAATGCTCATTTAACAAGAGTTTTAAAATTCATAAATTGGCAGAAAAATTTTATACTATTTTTTACAAATAAAATTTAAACAGGCTCTTATATACAATGTACAAAAATACATTATTTTTTTCATAAGTTAGCTAATGACAATATGAAACATATTACACAAAACAAGAAAAAAATGTTTATCATTATCATACTGACAATGACTTTACAGACCTTTTCTCAAAATAAGAATGAGTTTTATACTCAAGGAGGGTATTCACAAGCAAGTCAATCTGTGAATACTTTTAATCTTTTTCAAACTTCATATTGGAGAAACAATATTCATAATGGATACTTCTCAACTGAATATTATAGAAACCTAAGTAAAACATCAGCTATTGGCATTGGAGCTCAACTCGTTGAAAAAGGTTTTAAGAACGCTTACAATACTTCCACCCCTCAACTTACTATCTATCAAAAGTATTTTACTAAACTTGACTATATTGAAATGCCACTAATGTATAGACAAAAAATAAAATTCTTTTTCTTTAATGTTGGTATTTTAAATTCATATCTATTAAAATCCGCTGATGGCTCTGCTTCTATTACACAATATACTAATGGGAAAACACGTGACTTTAGAGGTACGAGTTATAACCCAAACTCATTTAAAAAATTTGACAGCGGATTAATTATACGAGTTAGTTTGAGAGTTAGAGAAAATATATTTTTCAATTTTTCATTCACAAGAGGATTTATAAGACCATATATATATAATTCAGGAGAAATAAATTATAACGAAGTTTTTTTGGTTGGATTGAGTTATAAAATAAATTAAAATGAAAACTTTATTCCATACATTTATATTCTTTTTTTTACCTCTTGTTTCACTTGCAAGCAAGAATGACAGTCTACATTTTCAGCTATTTGGTGGATCTTCATTCTCTACCTATTATTCAAATAGATTAAAAATTAGTAAAAATCCGATTGGTTATAGATTTGGTGGTGGTATATCGAAAGAGGCAAAAAATGGTTTTGTTTTTAATTCTAATATTTGGTTTCAAGATGAATCTTTTACAAAAATTAAGACACAGATATATGACCCATATTATTATGAAAATGTAAATATTACAACAGATATAAATTTCAAGCAACTCGGGTTCTCTATCGAAGTGAATAAATATTTTTCAAAATTTCTCTTTGGTATTAATACAGGAGTTAATTATCTGATAAAATCCAATACAATACAAACTATTGAAGGAGGAACTGGTTTGACAGCTTTAAACATTTATAATACTCATGCTATTTCGGATTATCAAAAAGACAGTTTCTATAATACTATCAGTCCATTTATTGGCATTTCGGCAAGTTATTTTCCTATAAAACGACTTGGAATTAAGTATGAAAATAATTTCGACATATTATCAAGCCCCTCAATGAATTACCAATATTTTCAAAAACTTCATCCTTTTATAAATAATCTAATACTAAAAATCAACTAAATGAAAAAAACAATTATCTTTTCGACAACAGCATTTGCTGTAATTGGACTAATCACTTTGACAGCGATTAGCTGTAACAAAAACAAACCAGAAATTGAAAAAGTTACGCAAACGCAATACAAAAGTTTGGCAGTTAGTACTGCTTCTACCTATAATTGTGGTAGCAAACCTGGAAATGCTATTTCTTGCACCAGTTTTAAAAATTGCGCTAAGAAATTTATGGGTTCTGCAAACTCTCGCAACTTTACAATTAAATGGACAAGTTGCACAGCTGGCTGTAGCATATTAACTACAACAGGCTTGGCGTGTTATACAGGTTCTTGCAATGAATTAAATATTCAATTTAACAACTTACCTATTTGTCTTCAGAATTGCTATCCAGTTCCTTTTTGTCAAAAAATAACTCAAATTGTTTGTCAAGGAAGTGCATACACTATTCAATATATTGCTGATGACGGAACACAAACCATTTCAATAAATGGCGACCCTCACATTTCTGTTGAGTGTAACCCGGATCCGTCAAGTGGGTTATCCATATGCAAAATGCGAGGGTGATCTGACTTGGAATTAATCTGATGACAGAAAAGTATACACTATGCATAACACGGCTTTGCATTAGTGGACAGACAGTGCGAGTATAAACATTTGAATAATTAATAAACCTTAGTGCGGTCAGACAGTTAAGTGTTCTAAAAGCCAATCAACACAAAGCCCGAAACAATTATGAGAAAAATATCCAACAATATCCTTGACACCATTGGTAATACACCAATGGTTCGTATAAATAACATCACCAAAAATATTAAAGCGACTGTGTATGCGAAAGTAGAAACGTTTAATCCGGGTAATTCTATTAAAGACCGAATGGCATTGAAGATGATTGAAGATGCCGAAAAAGATGGCCGCTTAAAACCGGGTGGTACTATTATTGAAGGTACCAGTGGAAACACGGGAATGGGCTTAGCTATTGCTGCTATTATTAAAGGATACAAATGTATTTTTACGACTACCGATAAACAATCAAAAGAAAAAGTAGACGCGCTCCGTGCTTTTGGAGCTGATGTAATTGTTTGTCCTACCGATGTGGATCCTGAAGATCCACGCTCCTATTATTCTGTTTCATCACGTTTGGAAAAAGAAGTCCCTAACTCCTGGAAGCCCAACCAATACGACAACTTAAGCAACTCTCAGGCACACTACGAACAAACAGGTCCTGAAATATGGGAACAAACAGAAGGTAAAATTACTCACCTTGTTGTGGGAGTTGGAACAGGTGGTACCATTTCCGGAACCGGACGTTTTTTAAAAGAAAAAAATCCGAACATAAAAATATGGGGCATTGATACGTATGGCTCTGTTTTCAAGAAGTATAAAGAAACAGGGATATTTGATAAAAATGAGATCTATCCATATATCACTGAAGGTATTGGTGAAGATTTTTTGCCAGCCAATGTTGATTTCAATATTATTGACCGCTTTGAAAAAGTAACGGACAAAGATGCTGCCATCATGACCCGAGAGATCACCAAGAGAGAAGGTATCTTCGCAGGTAATTCAGCAGGTTCTGCGATGGCCGGATTAATGCAATTGAAAGATGAATTGAAAGAAGGCGATGTAGTAGTAGTTATTTTTCATGATCACGGAACACGTTATTTAGGAAAAATGTTCAATGATGAATGGATGCTTGAAAAAGGATTTTTTGATAAAAAAGGATTAGTAGCAAAAGATCTAGTCAACAACAATACTAACGGAAAATTAATTACTGTTGAAAGTACCGATACAATTGCAAGTGCAGTAAAGTTGATGAGTAAAATGGATATTTCACAAATTCCTGTTTTAAACGATAAACGCATAGTAGGTTCTTTAAACGAAAGTTTGCTATACGCTAAAGTGGTTGCTAATCCTGAAATTAAAAACAATGCTATTTCAACCATTATGCAACCTGCATTCCCTTTTGTGGATATATCCGCGCCGATAGATTCACTCTCAGGAATGATCACAGATAACAATCCTGCTGTTTTGGTACGTGATTTTAAAATGGATAAAACGTATATTATTACTCGTCATGATATTATTAATGCGCTGACAAAGTAAGTTTAAAGTTGGAAAGTTCAAAGTTTAAAGTTAGCTGTGTTTTGTAAAAGTTAAATAATATCATTCATAAAAATCAAAACTTTAAACTTTCCAACTTTAAACTTTGAACTTATTTACCGACCAGCTCAATCGAAAAATCAATCTTCCTTTCCCTCCAAAAAGGATCATCTCCCTTGTACCTTCACAAACTGAATTGCTATATGATCTTGGCTTGCGCGATGAAGTAGTTGGCATCACTAAATTTTGTATTCATCCCCATGAATGGTTAAAAAGTAAAACACATATTGGTGGCACAAAAAAAATTGATCTTGAAAAAATAAAACAACTGAACCCCGATTTAATTATTGGCAACAAAGAAGAAAATGAGAGGGAACAAATTGAAAAATTAATGAAGCTTTATCCGGTTTGGATGAGCGATATATATACTTTAAAAGATGCTTTGAACATGATCACCAATATTGGAACGTTGGTTGGAAAACAACAAGAAGCGATCCATTTAAAATTGAGAATCGAGTCACAATTTCAAAACATTTCAAATCTCCCCTCTACTACTCCATCTCTCAAAACGGCTTATTTCATTTGGCGAAAACCCTATATGGCAGCCGGCAACAATACATTTATTAATGATATGCTCAAGCGTTCTGGTTTTAATAATGTATTTGACAATAATGATTTCACAAGATACCCCGAAGTAAATTCCGAACAAATTGCAAATGCAAACCCCGAAGTGATTTTGCTCTCCTCAGAACCCTATCCTTTCAAAGAAAAACACATTCAGGAATTTCAAGCAATTTGCCCGAAAGCAAAAATATTGATCGTCGATGGTGAACTGTTTTCGTGGTATGGTTCACGTTTATTACAGGCTCCATTGTATTTTAAAAAACTAAAAACTAATTTCAATTTCATGAATTAAATATGCTCACATGTGTGTTTATAGCACGAATTCTTATTAGTTTTGCCACCATGATTTCAAATTTGTGATGACTCTAAAAAGATCAAAAAATAATTTATTTTTTTTTATACTTCTCTGCTTTATTCATTTTAATATAAATGCACAAAAAGTAGGAATAGTGCTTAGTGGTGGTGGCGCAAGCGGTATTGCTCATATTGGAGTTTTGAAAGCTCTTGAAGAAAATCATATTCCAATCGATTACATTGCCGGAACATCTCAAGGCGCCTTAATAGGTTCATTATATGCGATGGGATATTCACCCACTCAAATTGAAGCATTAGTGAATACAGAGTCCTTCAAGGATATGTCGGAAGGCATTGTTGATAAAAAATACGCTTATTATTTTAAACGTATAGACAATAACGCTTCCTGGATAACTTTTAAATTATCGCTTGATTCAGTTATTACACCTCGGTTACCAACCAATGTATTATCGCCCATCGCTATGGATTTTGGTTTAATGGAACTTTTAGGAATTCCTGCCGCCCACAAAAATAATTTTGACAGCCTATTCATACCTTTCCGATGTGTAGCATCTGATATTGAAAAAAAAGAATCCGTTATTTTCAGGAAAGGAGACTTGGCGGAAGCTGTGCGTGCTTCTGTTGCATACCCATTTTACATACCTCCTATTATGGTAGATGGTAAATTATTATTTGATGGCGGTTTATATAATAATTTCCCTTCCAATGTTATGTACAATGATTTTTTTCCGGATTTTATTATTGGCAGTAATGTTGGTTCAAATATTACACCCAACGAAGATGACCTGTTTTCACAGATAAAAAGCATGTTGCAAAGCAAATCCAATTATAATATATTGTGCGAAGGAGGAGTGATTATTGAACCCAAAACACAAGTTGGTCTTTTTAACTTCAGTAAACCGCAACCCATTATTGACAGCGGTTATACGGCAACCATGCGCAAAATGGATTTTATCAAAAAAAATATTGAACGTAGAACGGATCCTCTTGAACTAAAATCAAAACGGGAAAACTTCAAAGCAGAAGAGCCAAAAATAGTATTCAATAATATCTATATCGATGGATTAAATAAAAATCAATCTGAATATGCGAGAAAAGTTCTTCGGAATAAAAAGAAACAAGTAAGTTTTGATGTTATTAAAGAAGGGTATTTTAGACTTGCTTCCGATAATAAAATAAAATCCATTAACCCACAAGCTAAATTTAATCCCCAAACGGGTTTTTATGATTTATATTTAAAAATTAAAAAAGAGCGTGACCTCATCACCTATTTTGGAGGGAACTTTTCGAACCGCCCAATTAGTGAAGGTTTCGTTGGTTTACAATACAATTATCTCAGTAGATTTGCCACGACTGTAATGGCTAATGCCTATTTTGGGAAGTTATATAACTCAGCACAATTAAAAACCCGTTTCGATTTTCCTTTTAAAATACCCATTTATATCGAACCTAATTTTACCTGGAATAACTGGGATTATTATACCAGCAGCAACGCATTTTTACAAGATGTAAAACCTGCCTACCTGAAACAAAGTGAGGAATATGGAGATTTTAATGTTGGTTTCCCAACCGGAAAAAAAGGTCGTATCGTTGGAGGAGCTGGTCTAATAAGCACCACAGATAGGTATTACCAAACCTCCAACTTTACAGTACGAGACACCGCAGACAGAACCGACTTTAAAGCCTATACGGCTCAGGCTTATTTTGAATCCAATACGCTGAATCGCAAACTATACGCAAATCAGGGTGAATATGTAAATTTGAAAGTCCGTTTTGTTGATGGCGAAGAAACAAATACTCCAGGATCTACTTCAAAAGATACCAGTAAACTTTTTACAAAAAATCACGAATGGGTTACATTTAAAGCAAAAGCTGAACGCTATTTTAATAGAAGAGGAACTTTTAAAATTGGATTGTTTGGTGAAGGAGTATTTTCTTCACAAACACTTTTTCATAATTATACATCCAGTGTATTGTCTGCACCGGCATTTCAGCCAACACCTGATAGTAAAACCATTTTTTTGGAAAACTATCGGGCCTATAAATATCTGGCAGGCGGTTTAAAGTTTATCATTAACATTCGTAAAAATTTAGAATTTCGTACTGAAGCCTATATTTTCCAACCAATTCAAGCGCTTGAAAAAACGACCGATTTAAAAACCACTTACAGTAAAACACTCGCTTTACAACATTACATTGGAACAAGTGGTCTTGTTTGGCATACCCCCATTGGCCCTATGAGTTTAAGTGTCAATTATTATGATCAGGTGAAAAACCCTTTCTCTATTCTTTTCCATTTTGGTTATATCATTTTTAACAAACGAGCTTTGGAGTAAAAGAGAGAAGGAAGAGTGTTAATTCCTTTAAAATCAGAACATCTAAATTAAATCAGACCTCCAATTATCTTGTTTTTTTGATATTCAATAGAATTTGCATAAGTTTGCACCCGCATTTAAAAAAAATCCAGATTTAGAAAATTAGAGAATTACAAACATCTCCAATTCAACAAATCTCCAAATCAACAATTAAAATAAACAGTATGAACGAATACGTAATTTACTTAGCACCGGCATTGGGAATTTTAGGATTGCTTGTTATGGCAATAAAATCATCTTGGGTTACCAAACAAGATGCAGGCGATAAAAACATGCAAGAGCTTGCCGGTTATATTGCAGATGGAGCAATGGCATTTTTAAAAGCTGAATGGAAAGTATTAAGTGTTTTTGTTTTATTTGCTGCTGCGTTATTAGCGTATTCAGGAACTATTACAGAGGTAAACGGAAAAGAACTTCACGGAAGCTGGATCATTGCAATAGCCTTTATTATTGGTGCCGTTTTTTCTGCTACAGCAGGATATATAGGTATGAAAGTAGCTACAAAAGCGAATGTTCGTACAACTCAAGCTGCTAAAACAAGTTTAAAACAAGCTTTAAAAGTTTCCTTCACCGGTGGAACAGTAATGGGGCTTGGCGTTGCCGGGTTAGCTGTTTTAGGTTTAGGTAGTTTATTTATTGTTTTCTTAAAATTATTTAATGTTGTTACTGTTGATAGTAACGAAATGAAAACAGCTATTGAAGTATTAACAGGGTTCTCTTTAGGAGCAGAATCTATCGCTTTATTTGCCCGTGTTGGCGGAGGTATTTATACGAAAGCTGCTGATGTTGGTGCTGATTTAGTTGGTAAAGTGGAAGCTGGTATTCCTGAAGATGATGTTCGTAACCCGGCTACAATAGCTGATAACGTGGGTGATAATGTAGGTGACGTTGCAGGTATGGGTGCCGATTTATTTGGTTCTTATGTGGCAACCATTTTAGCTACTATGGTTTTAGGACAAGAAATCCATGTTACTGATGCATTTGGTGGTATGTCGCCAATATTATTACCGATGGTTATTTGCGGATTAGGTATTGTATTTTCTATAATAGGAACCTGGTTTGTTACTATTAAGGATGATAAAGCGAATGTTCAAACAGCTTTGAACCTTGGCAATTGGGCTTCCATGCTAATTACAGTTGTTGCTTCTTATTTTATTGTAATGTACATGTTGCCCGATGGAATAATTTCTTTACGTGGTATCGAGTTTACAAAAATGGGCGTATTTGGTGCTATATTAGTGGGTACTGTTGTAGGAGCAATTATGAGTATCGTTACTGAATATTACACGGCAATGGGTAAACCTCCCGTTTTATCTATTATTCAACAATCTTCAACCGGTCACGCTACCAATATCATTGGTGGTTTGGCAGTTGGTATGAAATCAACCGTTATCCCGATATTAACATTGGCTGCCGGTATTATGGGTTCATACTACTGTGCTGGATTATATGGTGTAGCAATAGCTGCAGCAGGAATGATGGCAACAACTGCTATGCAATTGGCGATTGATGCATTTGGTCCGATAGCTGATAACGCAGGTGGTATCGCTGAAATGAGTCAGTTACCTCCTGAAGTTCGTGAACGTACTGATAATTTAGATGCCGTTGGAAACACAACTGCTGCTACCGGAAAAGGATTTGCAATTGCTTCCGCTGCTTTAACATCATTGGCATTGTTTGCTGCCTTTGTTGGTATAGCCGGTATCGATGCCATCGACATTTACAAAGCTCCTGTTTTAGCAGGTTTATTTGTTGGAGCGATGATCCCATTTATATTCTCCGCATTGTGTATCCAGGCGGTTGGTAAAGCAGCTATGGATATGGTTCAGGAAGTTCGTCGTCAGTTCCGCGAAATACCTGGAATCATGGAATACAAAGCAAAACCTGAATACGATAAATGTGTTGCTATTTCTACTGAAGCATCTATTCGTGAAATGATGATGCCGGGTGCTATTGCTTTACTTACTCCTATAATTGTTGGTTTCATATTCGGACCGGAAGTGTTGGGTGGTTTATTAGCAGGTGTTACCGTATCGGGTGTATTGATGGGTATCTTCCAAAGCAATGCAGGTGGTGCATGGGACAATGCAAAAAAATCATTCGAAAAAGGTGTTATGATCAATGGTGAAATGTATTACAAAAAATCAGAACCACATAAAGCTTCTGTTACAGGAGATACTGTTGGAGATCCATTTAAAGATACTTCAGGACCATCTATGAATATCTTAATTAAATTGATGTCTATTGTATCCTTGGTAATTGCTCCTTACATCGCAGTTGTTTCTTCTGAATCAGGAATGAATGGTTGCGAAGAAATGCCTGCAGAATGCAGCATGATGATGAAAAAAGAGTGTTGCAAACAAGATTCTACCATGAAATGCGATATGGAAATGGTAACCAAAATGACTGCCGAAGAATGTGCAGCCTATTGCGATTCAATGAAATGTTCTCCTGAAGAAAAAGCAACTTGTATGAAACATGCTGGTATTGCTAATAAAAAGGAATGTTGCAAACATGCTGCTGAAGGCGAAATGAAAATGAGCCATTAATTCGGGGAGCTTTTTTATTGATGATTACAGGCGAGACGCCTTGTTAAAAGCAACATAGCAGTTTATCCTGAGCTTGTCGAAGGGCTATGCCGAACGACTACGGAATTTTATTTATTCTGACACCCTACGGCTAACTGGGGCTTCTTTCTACTTTTTTGGGTTCGTAATAAATTTAATACGCACGTCGTTTATAGCCTTTTCAATTAGGTCAAAGGATGAGATGTAGTAATTAAAACTTGTCTTGTTTGTAGAGTTCGAAAGTGCAAGATGGATTGTTACAATTGGGATTTGGATTTTAGAAGTATAGAATCTATTTATTCTGTGTATTAAGAATAATTTTCTTTCGGCAAATATGTCTGATTTATCAATGTCCTCAATTAACGCCCTCAAGTCTTCCAAAATAAAGGATATGTCATTAAGAATTCCAATTGATTTATTGTTTGATTCTATTTCAATTCTACCAATAAAATTGGAAATTGCTTCTGAGCCGCTATATGAAACCATTGTCCAGGCGGAAGTATTGCCTGGTCTTTTATGGTCGGTATATTTTAGGTTTGAAAACTCACTTTGAATGTCATTGAACAGACGCACAAAAGTATCATAGCTCCATTGGGCTTGTATTAATGAATTAGCTTTTACTTGTGCGAAAAGCGAAAGAAATATTAATATAGAACCAATTAAACTTGTTATTGGTGCAGTCATACCGTTAATAGCGTATCCGATTTCGCTTTTTTTGGCTGATAGTGAAAAACAGTCGAAAATAGCAGGTCTTGAGAATGCCCACACTGAACCGAAAAGCAGGAATAGTGTCCCTACAATTAAGAGAATAATATATTTCGTCTTAAACAATTTCATGTTCTTTCGTTTTTTTAGCCATTGTACCTAACATTTCGCTAAACCCTACTAGTCGGGTTTATATTTACCTTGGACACGCAGGATGTGTAAACCCCGGTTCGGCATAGCCCTTCGACAAGCTCAGGATAAACTGCTATGTCGCTTTTAACAAAGCCTCCGGCCTGTCAGTATGTCTTCCATCGTATGAATTACGTTTCGCTTATTAACAAAAATAGCACAATAAACGGAACTGTTCCGTTTATTGTGCTATTTGTTTAACACTTATAGTTGATTGTTAAAGAGCTAACTTGAACAATGATATGTGTAATCTCCCCAATGAGATATGTAACTTGATCTATTACATGTGTAAGCTTCGTAATGAGAGATCTAACCTGTTCTGTTACATGTGTAACCTTCACGATGTGAGATGTAACTTGTCCTGTTACATGTGTAACTTTCACGATGTGAGATGTAACTTGTCTTGTTACATGTGTAACCTTCACGATGTGAGATGTAACTTGTCCTGTTACATGTGTAACCTTCACGATGAGAGATGTAACTTGTTCTGTTACATGTGTAACCTTCACGATGTGAGATATAACCGGATCAGTGAATAAGGTAACATTGCCTGTAAGCAAGGTAACATCTTATGAGATGTATATTACCTATTTTTAGAGTAATTTATTATACCCAATCAATACCCTTTTTAAGCAAGGAAAGTGTTTTTTCTTCGGGACTATTCGGTTCAGGAATAAAGTTATATTCCCAACCGGCCGTTTTGGGTAAGCTCATTAGGATAGATTCAATCCTGCCATTTGTTTCCAAACCAAATTTGGTTCCTTTATCATAAACCAAATTAAACTCTACATAACGGCCTCTGCGAAGCAATTGCCATTGTTTGTTGGCTTCAGTGAAAGGTAAGTTTTTATTCTTCGCCATCAGAGCAGTATAGATAGGCGCAAATGAATTGCCGACTTCCTGAACAAAAGCAAACAACTGTTCTTTAGAACAACTTGCGGACTGAGTTAATTTATCAAAAAATATTCCTCCTACTCCTCTTGTTTCTTTACGATGATTGATAAAAAAATAATCGTCGGCCCATTTTTTGAAATCAGGATAATACTTCGGATCATGTTTATCGCAAGCGGTTTTTAAAGCATGATGAAAAAAACGGGCATCCTCTTCATTCACATAATGAGGTGTTAGATCAATGCCTCCACCAAACCACCAAACGCCGGTACTCATTTCGAAATAACGCACATTCATGTGAATGATCGGCATCATCGGGTTATGAGGATGTATTACAATAGATACACCGGTAGCGTAAAAAGTATCTTTGATGGAACTTGAAGTCTGACCTTCGTTTTGTAAAAAAGCAGGTACTTCGCCATGAACAGCAGAAAAATTAACGCCGCCTTTTTCTATGATATTTCCATTTTGAAAAACACGGGTCCTTCCACCTCCACCTTCTTCACGCAACCAATTATCTTCCTTAAATTTAACAGAAACGTTAGAAGATCCATTGGCATCTTCCTCTTCAAGAGCATTGCAGATACTATCCTGTAAGGATTTGAACCATTCTGTTATTTCTAGTTTAAAGTTCAAAGTTGGAAAATTTAAAGTTCTGTGTTTGTCAGGTATTCTCTGAAAAGTTTAATTCTGTATTTGTTAGTTTAGTTTGAAAGTTCATGGATAAAAAACTTTGAACTTTGAACTTTTTAACTTTAAACTAATTTCCTAATTCGCTTTAACCAATTTATAATCCTGATACTTGAGTATCACTACAGATTTATTTTCGAATCCGCTTTTGTTTGAAACGGTTTGAATAAAATTAAAATCGCTTATAATTCCCTTATATTTCTCATCAGTTATATTATTCAAAAAACCACTGCCATATTTTTTCAAGGCAGAAATAAAACAATACGTTACATCAAACCCATTGTAAGCATATAACTCCGGCTCTGTTTTATATTTTTCGCGGTAATTAGTGATGAACCTTTGAGTAGCAGTATTTTGAAAATCAATATAATTACTGGCAGGAATGTGTAAGGCAAGACTATTCAAATATTCAAAATCCAGATTATCGTAATTCATCCAATTTTGAAGTCCGAATAAAACAATTTTATTTTTGTCCTGCAATGTATTTAACCTACTGATAAATTCGGTCACGTATGATTGGCTATTGGAAGGTAATACAATAACATTTACTTTAGAAGAACTCAGCAAACCTTCCATCACCGGAAAGTTTTTAGCTTCTTTTACAGAATCTGAAGCAGGATATTTTTTTTCTAATGCTGCTGCTTTTGCTATATTTTTAAATGCATTATAAAATGATATTTCTTTCATATTTCCATTATTTACCAAAATAATATTTTGCGACTGAAATGAATCAATTACAAAATGAGCCATTTGTTCCACCTGCAGAACGCTTGATGGTAATACTTTGCAAACATAAGGGTTGTCGAATAAAATTTTATTAATCTGTGTAAATGGGGATATAATCGGAATCATGTGATCTTTAGCAAACTTTGCAACAGGCATAAAACCTGAACCGTAAAGCGGGCCAATCATTAAATCCATTTCAGCCAACTCCGGCTTTTTAAGAGTATTTAAAACATTTAATGAATCTGTATCATCAATATCATAAACAAAAATCTTTGCATTCAATTTTTGCTTTTTCAAGGAGTCGATTGCTAATAAAGCACCTTCATAAAACTGAAGTGCCACGTTTGTTTTATTAGGTAATTGCTCTTCCCCTTTAATGATTTTTTCAAGTTCTATTGCATTCGCCTCTTCAGCATGAAATGGCAAAAAAAAGGCTATATTATATTCATTTTTCTTAGCACCAGGATATACAATCGATTTAACTATTGCAGAAGAAGTAACAATTGCAGGACTTACCTCTTTTTCAGTAGCCTTTATTTTTGATGCTGTATCTTTTAAAGTTTCAGGTTTAACACGAACGACATCAGGTGAAGTAATCGGTTTTTTTTCAATAACGGGCACATTCGTTTTCGCGGCAACAATGGGTTCTGATTTTGGTTTGGAAGAAGAAGAAGAGGTTTTTATTGTCTGCCCGATTTTCAAACCATCTTTCAGTTCAGGATTCAGTTCAATTAATTTATCAACAGAAGTATTATATAGCTTGGAAAGAGAATATAATGTTTGTCCTTGTTCCACTTTATGCAACTTTACATTTGATGTATCGGAAGAAAGAGCGACAGGACTTAATACGATTTTTTTGGGTTTTTCAGTGGGTATTTTAAGAACTTCTCCCGGACGTATACCATCAATAGCATCAGGGTTTTCGATAACAATATCACTTAAATTTCGCTCGTATGCTTTCGAGATCGCATACAGTGTTTGTCCTTTCTCAACCGTATGTAAAATATATTTTACCCCGGCTATCACTTCCACTTTTTTACTCTTGTGGATCTCAACAAGTGGTTTTTCCTGAGAAGAGGAAATGGAAATGTTTAACAGAAAGCAAAGTAGGAAGTATGAAGTACGAAGACAGAAGACAGAAGACAGAAGACAGAATGGAAAAATAGGAGATAGTAATTCCCTTCCACCGTTTTGTGGGCGTTTAACTAAATACTTTTTATTTTTAAAATCCGAAATCATAAATCTGAAATTGTGTTTATTCCCATTCAATGGTTGCAGGTGGTTTAGAGCTTATATCATACACCACCCTATTAATCCCTTTTACTTTATTTATTATTTCGTTAGATACTTTTCCTAAAAACTCATACGGTAAATGACACCAGTCGGCTGTCATACCATCAGTAGAAGATACCGCACGCAAAGCAACAGCATTTTCGTATGTACGTTCATCACCCATCACACCAACCGATTGCACCGGAAGAAATATCGCTCCGGCCTGCCACACCTCTTTATACAAGCCTGATGTTTTTAAATTGTCGATAAAAATATGATCTACCTCCTGCAATATACGAACCTTTTCTAAGGTGATATCACCCAAAATACGGATGGCCAATCCGGGCCCCGGGAAAGGATGACGATTTAAAATAGCATCATCAATGTGCAAAGATCTACCAACCCTTCGCACCTCATCTTTAAATAAAGTGTTAAGAGGTTCTACTATTTTTAGTTTCATAAAATCGGGCAAACCGCCCACATTGTGATGTGACTTGATGGTTGCTGAAGGTCCGCCATTCACGGATACAGATTCAATAACATCAGGATAAATGGTTCCTTGCGCCAACCATTTTACATTTTGTATTTGCTTTGATTCATCATCAAAAACATCAATAAATACTTTACCAATGGCTTTACGTTTTAATTCAGGATCACTTACACCCGCAAGTGCAGAATAAAAACGTTCCTTGGCATTCACACCTTTTACATTCAAGCCCATGTGTTTGTATGATTCCAATACGTTCTCAAATTCGTCTTTACGCAACAAACCATTATCAACAAAAATGCAATACAAATTTTTACCGATGGCTTTATGTAATAATACTGCTGCTACGCTTGAATCCACACCTCCACTCAATCCCAACACCACTTTATCGTTTCCTAATTTTTGTTTTAACTCATTAACAGTTGTTTCTACAAATGAATCGGGAGTCCAGTTTTGAGAACATCCACAAATATTTACACAAAAGTTTTTAAGCAATATTGCTCCTTCGGTAGAATGGTAGACTTCAGGATGAAATTGTATCCCGTATGTCTGTTCACCTTTCACTTGATATCCGGCAAACTTAACATCTTTGGTACTGGAAATTATTTCGTAATTATCGGGTATCTTGGTAATGGTATCGGCATGACTCATCCATACTTGAGAATTATCGATGATACCTTTAAACAAATCGTTCTCACGATTTACAAAAGATAAATTAGCACGTCCGTATTCACGATGCTTCGATGGCAATACTTCACCACCAAATTTTTGTGCCATTAATTGCGCGCCATAACAAACACCCAACAATGGCAACTTGCCTTTAAATGCTGACAGATCAGGGTTAGGTGATTGAGGATCGCGAACTGAGAAAGGGCTACCGGAAAGGATAACACCTTTTATATGACTTGTAATTTCAGGGATTTTATTGAAAGGGTGAATTTCACAATATACATTGAGCTCTCTTACTCTACGCGCTATCAGTTGTGTGTATTGGGATCCAAAATCGAGAATGATAATCGTTTCTTGCATAGGCGCAAAGATAGAAAACGGCAGCGAACTGAGAAAATTATTACAGAAAGAATTAACGCAAAAGATATTTAAAAGTAAATGTCACATCGAGCGTAGTCGAGATGTGTTAGATTACGTATGTATAGTTCTCGACTCCGCTCGAACTGACAACAGGCAAAGTTACATCGAATGGAGTCGTAACGACTTACTACAAGCTCAATTCTTCTTTCGATACAACAATTCCATCTTCATCGCAATAAACAAATTCATTGGGATTAAAATTAACACCGGCAAAACGAACAGTAATATTTTCTTGTCCTTCCATTGTTCTTGCACTTTTCATAGGATGGGTATTTAATGCTTTTACACCTACATCCAATTTAGCCAGGTCAGCCGAATCACGAACACATCCATAAATTATGATCCCGTTCCATTTATTTTTTACTGCAAGGTCGCCGAGCATATCACCGAGCATGGCACAACGCATGGAAGCGCCACCATCAACAACCAATACTTTACCTTCACCATTTTGTTCCAGTGTTTTACGCACCAAAGGGTTGGCTTCAAAACATTTTAAGGTAACAATTTTTCCATTAAATATTTTTCTTCCGCCGTAATCTTTAAATCCAATAGGTTCGGCTACTTGTAATTTTTCTATGTGGGCATCACATAGGTCTGTGGTTTTTAATTCCATATTATTTTTTTTACTTGATTTTTATAATTGTTTTTGCGATAGTAGATTTTTTTGCTTACCAAATAGACTTTGCTATTTGGTAAGCAAAAGCTTTATTACTTGAAAGAAAATTTCATTTTGGTTGTTATTGTATTCGTAACATTCATCTCGCTATTAGCGGAGACTTGTCCACCACCGCCACCTCTGTTTCCCCCACCTCTGTTTCCACCGCCGCTGTTTCCACCACCACGCATCCCTCCACCCATGCCACCACCTCCTCCACTAGCCATTCCGCCAGGTGCTCTTCCACCACCCCCTTCATGAGATACAGGAAGTCCATTTACTTTTATTTCATAACTAAAAACTTTATTACTATCTGTAGCCATCAATTCATTTTTATAAAAAGTTCTGAAAGGAATAATAGCTTCATAATACATTGTCCCTAAACTATCAAAATTTATTGCTGCTGAAATCCCTGAAGTAGTGTTAAACAAGGTCAAAATTCCTCCCAAAGGAGGCTTAAACCCAATCAACTGAACTTCTTTTTCCTGACTCATTTTTTTTTGCATCATCAGGGTACTATATGATTTTTCACCCGAACTTTTTTCAGTTGGAGTGTCGCTTCTTTTACTCTGCATCATCTTTTCTTGATTTGAAATTGGAAAAATAAATGCGATCGAAAATGATTTTTTTCCTGCTGTATCAATTCTGAATTCTATTCCACCACGAAGTATTTTTGCAAACATTGTCTCGTCCGAAACTTTGATACACAGATATAAATTCTGACGATCGTTGGTAATGTTGTAATTGATCTTGCTATTGTGGTCATAAAATCGCAAAGGATTCGACCATTCCGGTATCTTACCATCGGCAGTAACCTTGTTACTTTGCCAATTAAGGGCATCATATATTCGTTGCGAGCAGGAAGAACAAACACTCACTATTACAATTGCAAAAATAATTTTTCTCATTTTCTTCTTCTTTTTAGTTATTTCCAAGAAACTTTTAGTCCAAACCCGTATTGCATAGTTGCGTTAGTAATTGTCCGCAATTCCGGTATTGATGTAGAATTAATGCCAGGTCTTAATTCAAAAAACAAATGTGTCCGTTTCCAAAATTCTCTTTTCTTTCCGATTCTAAAATCTATTCCCATGGGAATGTAAGATGAAAACGCAAAGTTATTTTTGTTTTTATAATTTTCTGTTAAATTAGAATATGAGGAGATGGAAGAGGGAAAACTACTGATTTTGCTGTATTTACTGTATAAAATGTTGGTGTTGGTATTGAAAGAAAATCCTGCCGTTATTCCTATACCTGTAAACAATGACCATCGTGCCTCTGGGTTAGTTCTGAAAATTAGTGATCCGTCAAATCGAAGTTGTTGTGATGAGTAATTCATACTGTAATTTTTGCTATTTATAGAATCAACGTAAACGGCCTGTCCTGTTTGAGAAGATGTTAATGTGTCGTATCGTTTGCGATCTTCTTTATATAATCCGTTTGTTAAATTTGTACCGGAAAAAATAATGCCAAGTCGTAACAGAGGATTTGCTTTGTATGTTGTTTTTTGCTTGTCGCTGAATTGAATACCCAGCATTACTGAAAACATAGTGTTGCTTATGGAACCGCCCGATTGAGAATATCCTGTCAAGTCATTGTTCAGCAAAACAGATTGAGGAGCAAGTTTCTTGAAATCTGTTAGTGTTCCAGCATTGGCGTTATGCTCTGAAAGCCAACCTGCCTGAATGTAAATATCGTGGATGCTGATTCTTTTTACTGTTTTTGGTTGTTGTTCCTGTCCAAAAAAGGAGAAAGAAATTATTAGCAAAATAACGGTTGATAAAAGATTACTTGTTTTCATTTTAGGTTTTATGGGTAACAAATATCTCATAAATCTGTTGTTTTTAGTGCCATGATATTATTTTTTAGAATTTAGTTTTTTCACGTTCAATACTGCTTTTGCATTTATAGATGTGACCACTTTTTTACCTGTTTTCTCCTCTAATGCTAATCGTGCTACTTTTGCCACATCGCCTCCTTGTTGCGCTACTTTCTTGCTACCCTCATATGATTCCGGATTTACTGCTTGTGAAATATCTTTGGTAGAAGCCTCGGCAAGCATATTCAAAATGAGTTCGGTATTGGTCATATTGTCCCTCAAATTTTCTTTTTTTAATTCTTTCAGGGTTTTATACTCTTTGGTGGTTTTACCAGCCCAGGCTTTGGTAATAATATCAGTAAGTGTTGCAAATTGAACACCCTTTGTCAGACCTCTACTTTCCCATTCATCAGTAAGTTCCTTCCGTATTTCGATGCTCTTGAGACGTTGATTAATCCAACTTTCAGAATAACCTAATTGTAAATATTGTTCTAAAGCCCTATCAATGGTTAATTCAGGGTCTTGCATTTCATCCAGTCTATCGGACGCCAATTGTGCCAACCAAAGTTTAAAAGGCTCTGCTTTGGGCGATGGGATTGATTGTATCAATCTGAAAAGTTGTTCAGTATCGGCAACATCAGTTTTGTAGAATTTACCATCTGCTGATTGCATTTTCAGTTGTCCGATTTTTTCGGACAACTGACTTCCTTCCTCTTTCAGCTTGGCTTTTAAGTCACTCCAATATTTTCTCGGTCTGTCGCTATTGGTTAGTACTTCAATAACATCAATAATTGAGATATACCATTTCTCTTGTTCGTTGTCCCAAAGAGAACGAACTTTTTTGTCTTCAAATATTTTTATAGTATCGTGTTGCTTCATTGTTCGGTCTGTTTGAGTTCTTCTGGTATTTCGTCTGCTTTAATGTAAATAAAATCAGTCAACCTTGCATATTCAATATTAGATTTCAAATAAAAATAAAAATATCCTTTATCATATTTTTCTCTATTAATTTTTCTTGTGCTTGAAACAAGAGATTTAGACACAATGAACTTGTTAATAGTTTCTTTGTCTTTTAGTATTTCCAAGACACAAACATTGTTCAATGAACATATCTTCCTTTCGTCATTATTAGAATATTCTAACTCAAGAGCAATATCTACTCTATACCTATACTCAGTCAAGTCTTCCACTGTCCAAGAAATTTCACTTTCAAATTTAGGATTTTCATATTGTCTTTCTAAAAAGCCATATTCTTTTTCGTATTTTGCGTTGTAATCAGGATTGATAACGCTGATTTTTATATCAAATGTTTTCATTGTTGTTTTAAACTAAAATTGTCCTATCTATGAATTTTTATTCCGTTGGTATTGTTTTTTCGTAACACTATTACAACTAACATTTCGCTAAACCCAAATTTGGATTTATTTCCGAATTAGATAAATATTCCCTAAAAACCAAAGCCTGTTCAAAATCAATTTAATTTCAAACAGGCTTTAATTAAAGCATTTTACAATTATTTAGCAGCAACCAATTCAGGAGTTGCAACAGCATCACCACTCAGAACAGCTCTGATCTTCATTTCAATTTCATCACACAGTTCCTGATTATCGTGGAATAAAGATTTCACAGCATCGCGTCCTTGTCCTAATTTAATGTCGCCATAGCTAAACCATGAACCGCTTTTTTTAATGATATTGTGTTCAACACCAAGGTCAACAATTTCGCCAACTTTAGAAATTCCTTCACCATACATGATATCAAATTCCGCCTGACGGAAAGGTGGTGCTACTTTATTTTTTACCACTTTAACACGTGTGCGGTTACCTACAATTGCATCACCATCTTTTATTTGTCCGATACGTCGAATATCCAAACGAACCGAAGCATAAAATTTTAAAGCGTTACCACCAGTTGTAGTTTCCGGGTTACCGAACATCACACCAATTTTTTCACGCAATTGATTAATAAAAATGCAGCAACAACCTGTTTTATTGATTGTACCTGTTAATTTACGTAATGCTTGCGACATCAAACGTGCATGAAGTCCCATTTTAGAATCGCCCATTTCGCCTTCAATCTCACTTTTTGGTGTTAAAGCGGCAACAGAGTCAATTACAATGATATCAATAGCTCCCGAACGAATTAAATTTTCTGTAATTTCCAGGGCTTGCTCTCCGTTATCGGGTTGAGATATCAATAAATTCTCTGTATCAATTCCTAATTTTTCTGCATAAGCACGGTCGAACGCATGCTCCGCATCAATGAAAGCGGCAATACCACCAGCTCTTTGAACCTCTGCAATAGCATGTAATGTTAATGTTGTTTTACCCGATGATTCAGGACCATAAATTTCAATTACTCGTCCTTTAGGTAAACCACCAATACCTAAAGCGATATCCAATGATAAAGAACCTGTAGGGATCACCTCTACATTTTCAACTGCCTTATCACCCATTTTCATAATGGATCCTTTACCATATGTTTTTTCTAACTTATCAAGTGTAAGTTGAAGTGCTTTTAATTTCTCTTTGTTTACCGACTCTTTTGCGCCTTTGGCTTCTTTTGTTTCTTTGCTCATTTTATATATTAGTTAGATTGTTACGTGTTGAAATATTGTTTTTTCTTTTGTCATCATCTTTTAATCCCCCTACCATACACCTTTCAGCGCCCCCCCCTTGCAAGGATGATTAAATCCCTTTTAAAATTTGCTCTGTGTGATCTTTTACAATTACGTCTGTAATTACTTTTTCCAAAATGCCTTTTTCATCTATCACAAAAGTGGTTCTACTAATTCCTTCGTATTCTTTACCCATAAATTTCTTCATTCCCCATACATCATACGCCTTAATTACTTGATGGTCAACATCGGCAATTAAAGGGAAAGGCAATGAATATTTTTCAATGAATTTTTGATGTTTTGCTTCATCATCAGCACTGACACCAACAATGACATAACCTTTCTTTTTAAATTCTAAATAATTATCCCGCAAATTACATGACTCGGCGGTGCACCCGGGAGTGTCGTCTTTCGGATAAAAATACAACACCAATTTTTTTCCTGCGAAATCTTTTAAAGAGATCGTGTTTCCATCTTGATCTTTTCCTTTAAAATTAGGTGCTTTATCGCCAACTTTTAAATTTGTAATGTGATTTGCCATAGAATATTCTTATCCTTTCAAAACTAAATAAATTAATTACAAACTTAAATCTTAATTATTAACAATTATCAACAAACAAATAGATTTACTACAAATTGTATCAAATATTAAAACAACGAATAATAAACTTCCACTAATTGACTTTATATTGCAAACCTAAACCATTATATTCAATAATAAACAACAAAAAATCACTTTACTACAAATTGTAGCAATATTTTTTTTCTAACAACATAGAAACATAGAAAATAAGGATGGTTTAAGGAAAATGAATTTTCTCACATAATTCTATCCACCCGATTTATCGGGTAAAACGAAAAACTAAACAAAAGCAAAAACTATGTATCTATGTGGTTAAATAATTTACCACCAATTATAATGTATGCTCAGTTTACTATTTGTCAAATAAAAAGTTAATTTTACAAAAACCATCATTCAATAAAAAAAGCAAAATGAGCAATCAAAAGTCAAAAAAGATATTTCTTATTTTAGGTATCAGTCGAGAAAAACGTAACTGGAAATACCCTATTGAAGCGCTTCAGGCAGCATTGCCGGATTTCGAAATAATTGCCTTAGATAATCCTGGTGTTGGAGAATACCACAAAATGAATGTACCACTAACAATTGGCGGGCATATTGACTTTTTAAAAAAGAATTTTGATAAACTGAAAGGTGAAGAAAATTACTTTCTTGGATGGTCTTTAGGAGGAATGATCGTAGCAGCCTGGAGCAACCGTTACCCAAAAGATATGAATGGAATGATACTAATGACAAGCAGTTTTGGTTCATTACAAATGCCTTGGTTACGAATCAAACCGTTAACTGTTCTTCCATTAGTTATTTCCATATTCAGCAAAGGCAGGAAACGAGAAGATGGATTGTTCAATCCTATTTGTAATAATGAACAGAACAGGGAAAAATTGGTGACTGAAGCAATGGTAATTCAAAAAGAATCCCCGGTAACGGGTATAAATATTATTCTTCAATTTGTTGCTGCCTCTTTGTTTTTAACAAAATCAATAAAAAAACAGCACCCAACTTTAGTTCTTGGAGCGGTGAATGATCATCTGGTAAGTTATAAATGTTCTAAAAATATTCAATCTTTTTGGAAAACTGATTATCAGGAACACCCGACTGCAGGACACGACATTTTTAATGATGACCCGGAATGGGTTACTGAGCAAGTTAAAACTTGGTTGACAGCAATCTAATCGCTGACGAAGCTAACACACTTTCTCGACTCCGCTCGAAATGACAGCGCATTGGTTATTTCGAACGGAGTCGAGAAACGAGAGCATGATTTGTAGTATAGACTTCATAACTATCTTACTTTTTCGCGATCTTAAATTTCATAACCGTATCATAGTATTTACAAAATTCTGTTAAAGGACAAATTTCGCATTTAGGTGTACGCGCCACACAGATATAGCGTCCGTGAAGTATCAGCCAATGATGAGCGATGGCAATTTTATCTGTAGGAATATATTTTACTAATTGCTTTTCTGTTTCCAGAGGTGTTGTTGAATTGTCGGTTAATCCCAACCTGGCAGATACTCTGAAAACATGTGTATCAACAGCCATTGTTGGTTTTTTATATACCACCGATGCAATTACATTTGCTGTTTTACGGCCAACACCGGGTAATTTTTGTAAGTCATCTACATCAGAAGGAATAACTCCTTTAAAATCTTTCATCAACATTTTTGCCATCCCCACCAAATGAACGGCTTTATTGTTTGGGAACGTTACGCTTTTGATATACTGAAAAACTTCATCGCTACTTGCAGCCGCCATGACTTCGGGTTTTGGAAAAGCTTTGAACAAAGCGGGAGTAACCATATTTACCCGTTTATCTGTACATTGAGCTGATAGTATTACAGCTACCAACAACTGATAAGGATTTTTATAATGCAATTCCGTTTCAGCCACAGGTTGATGTTTGCTGAAGTAGGCAATTACTTTTTCGAAACGTTCTTTTTTTGTCATATGATTCTCCTTTTTCTATCGCACATATTTCGACAAGCTCAATATGACAGCGCGCGGTCAGTCTGAGCCTGTCGAAGACATTGGGTTTGCTATGTATATTTTAATATTTCCACAACTCCAGCAATTGCTTTTCAAAACGAGCTTTTGCTAAAAAGTTATTTTCCAGATCCACGTTCATGGGAACCGGCGTATCCAAGCTGGCAGAACGAACAACGGATGCATCTAGTTGCTCAAAACAATGTTCTGAAATAACAGCAGCCAATTCTCCGCCAAAACCTCCAATGAGCGTATCCTCGTGCAAAACAATGGCTTTACCTGTTTTATTTACGGATGTAATAATAGCATTTTTATCATATGGCAACAATGTTCTTAGATCGATCAGATCAGCTTTTATATCAGGATATTTATTTAATATCTCCATTGCCCAGTGAACGCCTAATCCATATGTTACAATAGTAATATCATTTCCTTCTTTAATCAAATTCGCTTTCCCGAAAGGTATGGTGTAATAGTCGTCAGAAACATCTTCGGTGATACTGCGGTATAATGCTTTGTGCTCAAAAAACATAACCGGATTGGGGTCTTCAAAGGCAGTCAACAATAAACCTTTTGCATCACCCGGAAAAGCCGGATACACCACTTTTAATCCTGGAGTATGCACAAACCATGCTTCATTGCTTTGTGAATGGAACGGTCCGGCAGCCACACCTGCACCTGTAGGCATACGTATTACAACATCTGCATTTTGTCCCCAGCGGTAATGCGATTTTGCCAGGTTATTTACTATCTGATTAAAGCCTTCGGTGACAAAATCGGCAAACTGCATTTCTACCATAGACTTCATGCCTACAATGGATAAACCAAAACTGCTACCCACAATAGCCGCTTCACACAGAGGCGTATTGCGCACACGCTTTTTACCAAACTCCTCTACAAAGCCCTCTGTAATTTTAAATACTCCTCCGTACTCAGCTATGTCTTGTCCCATCAACACTAAACTTTGGTGTTTACGCATTGCCAGACGCAAGCCGTCAGAGATAGCATCGATGAAGCGTTTGTTTGTTTTCTTATCAGAAGGGGTAATTTCATTTAATATAAAAGGTGCATATACATCGCGCAACTCCACTTCAGTATTGGGTTTTGGCAATATTTCGGCGTTCGTTATCTCCAAGCCCTTTTCAATTTCTTCTTTTATTTCAGCACGAAACTCCTTCACCATCTCTTCTGTAAGCACACCTTCCTCCAATAGAAATTTCTCAAAATTAGTTAATGGATCTTTTTTGCCCCAGACCTCCAATAATTCTTTCGGGACATATTTGGTACCGGAAGCCTCCTCATGGCCGCGCATCCGAAAAGTTATTAATTCCAGTAAAACAGGACGAGGATTTTTACGGATTGATTCGGCTAATCGTTTTACAGTATCATACACCTCTAAAACATTATTGCCATCCACCTGAACGGCTTCCATGCCATAACCAATTCCTTTATCAATAAATTGTTTGCAACGATATTGTTCATTACTGGGGGTCGACAAGCCATATCCGTTATTTTCGATTGCAAATATTATCGGCAAATCCCATACTGCAGCCACATTTAATGATTCATGAAAATCACCTTCGCTTGCTCCGCCATCACCAGAGAATACAAGCGTTACTTTATTATTTTCCTTTAATATATTGGCAAGTGCAATTCCGTCAGCAACGCCCAACTGAGAGCCAAGGTGTGAGATCATTCCAATAATATGGTACTCTTGGGTTCCGAAATGAAAAGAGCGGTCACGTCCCTGAGTAAAGCCACCGGGCTTTCCCTGAAACTGAGAAAATAAACGATGTAATGGAATCTCTCGGGAAGTAAAAACACCCAGGTTGCGGTGCATTGGTAAGATGTATTCATCTTTTTCCAAAGCCATAGTGGCTCCAACGGAGCCTCCCTCCTGCCCTATTCCGCTAAACCATTTTGAAATGATACCCTGACGCAACAATACCAGCATTTTCTCTTCAACCAAACGAGGTTTTAGAACACCTTTATAAAGGTCTATTAATAAGGTATCCTTATGTTTTTTTTTATCGTAGCGGATAGGAGTTTCAGCGGTAATCATAATTAATATGGATTATTACCCAACAAAATTATTAAAATAAACAAGCTGGTAAAGGAAATGTTTTTTGTAATTTTGCATATCCAAACAATCCATCCAACATGTTACAGGAACTAGCTGTATTTATCCTTATAATAATCGCATTCGCATATGTGGTTTATCGCATCTATGGCAGTATAAAAAAGAAACAAGCTTGCGATAAATGTGTATTGATGGAGGCTGCTAAAAAAGCAAATAAGTAAATACTATTCTTTGTAAATATTCTTTTCTACTATTTTAAGTCAATATAATTCTATATATCGCGGACTGACGAAGGAAGGATAATAAAAAAGGAGTATCGCGAATGCGATACTCCTTTTAAAATTCGTAATAAAGGTAAATTATTTTTTACCTTTACCTTTAGCTGGTGCAGCAGCGGCAGCAGCTGTAGAATCAGCAACGCGAGTTGCTTCAGCAGCAACAGCAGCAGCAGCAGTTGAATCAGCAGCAGCTTGTTCAGCAGCAGCAGCTTCAACAGCAGCAAGTGAATCAGTTACGATTTGTGCAGCAGCGGCAGCAGCAGCTTCTTTTTCAGCAGCACTTGGTCCGCAAGCAACGAATGTAAACATTCCCGCAACGGCAACTAAAGATAATACTTTTTTCATTTTTGTTTTGTTTGTTTGTTATTTTAATTAAAATTTCGGCAAAGATATATATATATTTTAATGCGAAACAAATTTTTTATACTATTTTTTTTATGCATTCAAAAAAAAAGAGCACAGTATAAACTGTACTCCTTTTTAAAAACCTCTCAGAATAAGGGATTAACCTTTTCCTTGACCTGCTTTTACTTCAGTGGGTTTTGCTTCAGTTGGTTTTGCAGCTGCCTTTTTTGCACCTGATTTCCCTTTTGAAGCTTTTGCTTCTTCTTCGGCAGCAACAGCAGCTTCTTCGGCAGCTTTCGCTTCTGCAGCAGCAGTTGCGGCAGCAGTTGAATCAGCAATAGCTTGTGCTTTTGCAGCTTCTGCTGCAGCAGATTCTACAGCAGCAATTGAATCAGCAGTAGCTTTTGCTTTCGCTTCTTTTTCTGCTGCACTTGGTCCGCAAGCAACGAATGTAAACATTCCTGCAACGGCAACTAATGTAAGTACTTTTTTCATTTTGTTTTTAGTTTTTGTTTTGGTTAACCGATGGCAAAAGTATATTTTATTTTACTAAACACAAATTTTTTTTAAAAATAAAAAACATACATTTGTGTCCTCAAACAAAAAAAATCCAATCATCAATTAAAACTAAAAAAAGAAAATCATGAAAAAAAACATTTTAAGTTTAACTGCAATTGCTTTAATTGCAACGGCATCCATATTTACTGGATGTAAAAAAGAAGCTACAGATACAACAGCCCCGGTTATTACCATTGTGGGTTCGAACCCATATTACCTGCAAAAATCAACTACCTGGACTGATCCGGGTGCAACCGCAACCGATGACGTTGATGGATCAGTTGTAGCAACACCAACAGGCGTAGTTACTTCCGGAACTGTCGGAGCTTATACAATTACATATACTGCAAAGGATAAAGCTGGGAATACAGCAACCTTAACTAGAACAGTCAACGTAATTGATGTGGACGGGTTTTACGCTACTGTGGCAGATGTTAGCGGAACACCTCCTGTTACCAGCACATATAGCGAAACCATGCATCTTGCTACTGACGGTAGCGGCAAAGTAAATTTAACTAAATTTGGTGACTATAATAATGGTAGCGTTTATTTTAATTTAACAAGTTTAACCACTCTTAATGTTCCTTCACAAACTGTTACATGCGGAACACCTTCTGCAAGCAGAACTTTCAGTGGAACTGGAACAATCAGTACAACTGCACCTCAAGTAATCATTAACTTTACAGAAGTTACGAATGGAACTTCTATTACTTCACAAGATTCGTATACACGATAACATTCAAATAATTGAAACAAAAGGAGTCCCACAAAATTGCGGGACTCTTTTTTGTTTAAATTATTCTCTCACGCAATTTTATCAATTTTTAATTGTTTTAAACACCAATAAATTTATTGTTTGCCGACAAGGAAAAAAACAGACAACCATTCCCAGCTATTAAAACAATATAGCGTAATACATTTTAACTATTCCTTTAATTGTATATTTGCCTTCGCAAATAAAAAAGCAACAGAATAAATAAAAACAGAAAAGCATGAAAAAAAACAATTTAATTTTAATCGCAATTGCTTTAATTGCTACAACATCAGTATTTACAGGATGCAAAAAAAAGAGTACTGATATAACTCCACCGTATATGACTATTTTAGGGGCGAACCCATATTACATTCAAAAATCATGGATATGGGCTGAACCTGGTGCTATTGCAAGCGATGATATTGATGGAAAAGTTGCAGCAACAGCTTCAGGAGCAATTAATACCGGAAATGCCGGTGTTTACTATGTTAACTATACAGCAACGGATAATTCGGGAAACGTAACAACACTAACAAGAACAGTATATGTAGTAGATTTGAACGGTCCTTACAGTATTGCAAAATTAATTAGTCCTTATCCTGTGGGAGATACGACTATTACTACAAATACCAATATGACCCTTTCAACTGACGGAACAGGAAAGCTTGCTATATCTAATTTCGCTAATTATGCCAATGCCAATGTTTATTGTACTTTATCTGGTATGAATTCTCTAAATATTCCTGTACAAACAGTTACATGCGGAACCGCACCTACAATTTACGCCAGAACTTTTAGTGGAACAGGAACAATCAATCCTACTTATAATTATACGAATCAAATAGTAATTAACTTTACAGAATTGACTCTTAATATTTCTCCAAGTGTTTCTTCGCAAGAATCATTCTTTCGATAAAAATCAAACGGTTCAAGTACAAAAAGGAGCTCCTACTATTCGAGGCTCTTTTTTTTGCTATCCTAACTCCCCTCCGGCAATTTTATTACTTTTGTAATTGTATTTTCAATACTAATAATGTTTTCGGCATGCAAAAAAAAATCGGCAACCTAATCCTGCTATTAAAACATATTGCTTTTTTACTGATTACCTATACTATTTGCCGAATCCTTTTTTATTGGTTTAATTATTCTTATTTTTCAGATTTAAGTTTCGGACAATTGTTTTTTATCGTTGTATCCGGTATCCGTTTTGATCTATCGGTTATCATATTAACCAACTTTTTATTTATTATTCTTTACTTACTGCCATTTGCTTTCAGAGAAAAAAACGGATATCGTAATTTATTAAAATGGCTCTTTATATCTGTGAACAGCATTGCCATATTTTCCAACTGTGTTGATCTTACATATTTTCAATATACCCTTAAGCGTACCAATGCCACCGTATTTAATTTTTTTGGAGGAGCAATCGGGAATGATCTAGCACATTTACTTCCAGTATTTTTAATAGATTATTGGTATATTTTTATTATTGGCGGAATCTTCATCTACCTGATATTCTATTTTTATAAAAAAATTGAAAATAGTATCTTCTTAAATTGGACAAACTCTGAATATAAATTGCAAAGTATTATTTTTATAGTTGGAGTTTCACTTGCCATCATTGCCTATCGTGGAGGGTTTCAACTGAAACCCATAAGCAGCGTAACTGCCGGAGAATATGCGACAGTAAAATATATACCTTTGGTTTTGAATACTCCATTTACAATTTTAAAAACATTGGATGTGGAAACCATCAAACCGTCCAACTCTTGGAAAATCACTAATGAAACCGAATTAAAAAACCTTTACAACCCTATTCATAAAGCACAAAGCAATGGTTTAAAAAAATTGAATGTAGTTGTTATCGCACTTGAAAGTTTTTCGAAAGAATATATTGGTGCTTTAAACAATAGGAAAACCGGCTATACTCCATTTTTAGATTCACTTATCGGAGAAAGTTTAACTTTTACAAATGCTTTTGCTAATGGCAAAACTTCCATAGATGGCATACCTGCTATCGTTTCAGCCATTCCCACCTGGATGTATGAGCCTTATATCACTTCTGTATATGGAACCAATCAGATAAACAGTTTAGCAAACACGTTAAAAAAAGAGGGCTATTATACGGCATTTTTTCATGGTGGAACCAATGGAACGATGGGGTTTGATGCTTTTTGCAATGTTGCAGGGTATGATAATTATTTTGGGCGAACAGAATACAATAACGAAAAAGATTTCGATGGAAACTGGGGTATATGGGACGAAGAGTTTATGCAATATACAGCCAATACAATCAATAAAAAACCGCAACCTTTTTTTGCTACTTTGTTTACATTATCCTCACATCACCCTTATCTCATTCCTGACAGATATAAAGGGAAATTTAAGGAAGGTGCTTTGCCCATTGAAAGGAGTATCAGTTATACTGATTTTGCTTTGAAAATTTTTTTCGAATCCGCTAAAAAAATGCCCTGGTTCAACAATACCCTTTTTGTTTTATGTGCAGATCATACCGGTGTTTCAACCGACCCGTTTTATACCAACAAAGTTGGTAATTATGCTATACCAATTATTTACTATATGCCCAATAGCACCTTAAAGGGACGCGATTCTACTACAACACAGCAGATAGATATTATGCCTTCTGTGCTTGATTATCTGAATTATCCTTCACCTTACTTTTCATTCGGAAACAGCGTATTCGATACAACTGTTCAGCATTTTGCAGTAACTTACAATAATAATGTATATCAGTTTATGCAGAACGATTATGTACTTCAATTTGATGGTGACAAAGCATCCGATCTATACAATTATAAAAATGACAGCTTGTTAAAAAATGATCTTCTTGCAAAAGAAACGGGTATTGCTAAAAAGATGGAAAACACTATAAAGGCTGTTATTCAAACCTATCAACAAAGTTTGATCAATAATAAGATGCATTGAAAATTAGTTCAAAGTTTAAAGTTGGAAAGTTTAAAGTTGTGCTGATTGTTAAAAATTAAGCTGTACTTTAAAGGGTTTTTTTTGAACTTTGAACTTTGAACTTTGAACTTTGAACTTTCCAACTTTTAAACTTTAAACTTTGAAAAAGAAGAAAATCCTATTTATTGTAAATCCTGTTTCGGGATTTGGGAAGCAAAAAGTAATTGAAAAGCTGATCAAACAACATCTTGATCACACACTTTTTGATTATGAAATTGCATACACGAAAGCCGCTAAACATGCTACAGCACTTGCTAAAAAAGCTGTTATAGAAAACTTTAATATTGTTGTGGCTGTTGGTGGCGATGGCTCGATAAATGAAATTGCAAGAGGATTAATTGGCTCCGATACAGCCTTGGCAATTGTCCCTGCCGGCTCAGGAAACGGTTTGGCCAGATGCATGAATATCCCGCTGGATCTAATAAAAGCCATAGGAATAATAAACAATGCGAAAGAAAAGCACATAGATACTTTTCAATTTAACGAGGAGTATATTTTCAACATTTCAGGTGTTGGTTTTGACGCTTATATCAATGAAAAAATGATGAAACTTACTAACCGTAACTTTTTTGCTTATTTTAAATTGATAGCTAAAGAATTTTATAAATATAAAGAACAAAATTTTGAACTTATCATTAACGGAAAATCACAACATAAAAAAGCATTTTTGATCTGTTTTGCCAATGGCTCTCAATGGGGACATGATGCGTTTATATCACCTTTAGCAGACAATACTGATGGACTTATAGATATTGCCATTTTAAAAGATGTATCTATCTTTAACGTAATAAAACTTGCTTTCCAATTATTAACTAAATCAATACATGCATCATCTAATCTGGAAATAATAAAAGCAACAGAGGTGACCGTTAAACAAACTGGGTATCTTGCCCAAATTGATGGTGAGACTGTTGAAATTGGGAATTCTATAACTATAAAAGTAAATCCATTGTCTTTAAAAGTGATCGTACCGTGAAAAAACAATCGACAACCATGGAATGGCTAAAAGCAATCCTGTTTGCTTTTATAACTATTTTATTATTTCGTATTTTCTTTTTTGAAGCTTTTACAATACCGTCTCCATCAATGGAAAACACATTGCTTACCGGCGATTATATTGTGGTAAGTAAATTAAGCTATGGTCCACGAATTCCTATTACTCCACTTTCTTTTCCTTTTGTCCATCAGCGATTGCCATTTACCGAAAGCACCAACTCTTATCTCGAATGGATTTCAATACCCTATTTTCGTTTATTCGGTTCTCCGGAAATTAAAAATAATGATGTGGTTGTTTTTAATTATCCGATGCAAAACAATCGACCTATTGACCAACGCATTTATTACGTAAAACGATGCGTAGCTATTTCAGGTGATACCCTGGAAGTTCGTGAAGGACAAGTTTATATAAATGGTGTTTACAATGACCTACCCGAAAAACTACAATTCAATTATAAAGTAGTAACAGATAACGATACTATTGATTCCGATACAATAACTAAATTAGGACTTACCGAAGGCGGACAAATGAATAATAAAGGTGGATATTGGTTTACTTTGGATATTGAAAATGTTGAAAAAATAAAAAAGGTGCCGCACATTACAAGTGTTACTCCAATGCTTGAAAAAAAGGGTAGTTACAGTGATTATATGTTTCCTGAAAACGAACATTTTTTATGGAATGTAGATTTTTTCGGGCCTATTTATATTCCAAAAGCCGGTGATTCTGTACAACTAAGCATCGACTCCCTCCCACTCTATGAACGCATTATAAGCGTTTATGAAAAAAACAACTTACGTGTAAGTAACGATTCTGTTTTCATCAATAATAAATATGCAACTCATTATACTTTTAAAATGAATTACTTTTTTATGATGGGTGATAGTCGGCACAACTCTGCCGATTCACGATTCTGGGGGTTTTTACCGGAAGATCATATTGTTGGAAAAGCAAAATGGGTGTTGATGTCGATTAATAAATCGGACGAAAAGAGTACTATCCGTTGGGACAGGTGGTTTAAGAAGGTTGAGTAGAGACCCCTCCCAACCTCCCCACAGGGGAGGAGAATCAACGCACAAGCAACCAATTGTAAAAAACTTTAATTTCGTTTGCTCAAATAATCTTAATGTGATATAACACCTTGATATAAATCCTCTTTAAAAAGTTAATATATAAATGAACTCTCAATTTGATATACTGGCTGGCGATTTAGCGGGAAGCAACTCCTCCCCTGTGGGGAGGTCGGGAGGGGTGTCTATTTTATCTACCGCTTATCTGGGTCCCATTCAATATTATTCAAAGCTCATCAACTACCCCACTTGTATCATTGAACATTGTGAACATTATACAAAACAGACCTACCGCAGCCGTTGCGACATCTATTCACCCAACGGAATTAAAACATTAAGTGTTCCGCTTATAAAAAGAAATCACCGACAAGCAGTTAAAGATCTGAAAATTTCTTACGATGTTGATTGGCAAAAATTGCATTGGCGAACATTGGAATCGAGCTACCGACGATCACCTTTTTTTGAATATTTTGAAGATGATCTTCATCCGCTTTATCATAATAAAAAATATGATTTTCTGGTCGACTTAAATGAAGCATTGCAACAAGAAATATTAAGTCTTTTAAAACGTAAAACGAATTATAGCTTCACAAACGAATACCACGAAACATACGCTGATGCGGATGATTACAGAAACATTATCTCCCCAAAGGAATCATTAAATTCGGATCCGTTGTTTGAACCTCAACTATATTCTCAGGTATTTGAAACCCGTCATGGATTTATTCCAAATTTAAGCATTGTTGATCTGCTTTTTAACCAAGGTTCAAGAGCGATGCAATATTTAGTTTAAAGTTTGAATTTGAGTTTACATTTTAGAATGTAATTCTATTGATAAATTTGTACTCATCGTTATAGGTAAGCGTAGAAATTTTCATCGTTTAAAATAATAATCAAATTAAATTTTGACAATAGTAACTTATAAGTTACATTTGTACCAATGGAGAAAGTTAGAGAAGTTATAGCCTATAAAAATTATTTCGAAGACTTCCTTAAAGCACAGCCGGAAAAAGTTCAGGACAAAATATACAAAATAATTGAAGCGATCGAAACTTTGGAAAGAGTTCCCGCCAATTATTTGAAAGCTATGGAAGGAACTAACGGACTTTACGAAGCTCGGATTCAGCTCGGTTCAAATATTTGGAGAGTTTTCTGCTTTTTTGATAAAGGAAAACTCGTTGTTTTATTAAATGGGTTTACTAAAAAGACTCAGAAGACACCAACAAATGAAATAACAAAAGCGTTGAATTTAATGAAAGAATATTACCAACTTAAAAACAAATAGAAATGGAAACTAAAAACTGGAAAAAAATAAAAGACTCTGTATACGGAAAAAAGGGGACAACTAGACGTGACGAACTTGACAGAGAGTTTGAAAGTTTTAAAATTGGTTTGCTTTTACGTAAAGCGCGTGAAGAAAAACACTTAACACAAGACCAACTTGCTGACCTTGTTGACAAAAAAAGAACTTTCATTTCAAGAGTTGAAAACAATGGAGGAAATCTAACTTTGAAAACACTGTTTGACATTGTGGAAAAAGGGCTCGGAGGAAAAGTGAAAATATCAATAGAAATATAAAAATGTTAAGTAACACCAGTCTATAACATATGTGCTTATGATGTAGAGTTTGGTGCAATTGCAAATGTTTTTTCACAGCGACATAAATTTATTTCTAAACATTTGCAGGCACTTTATATATATACTGCTCAAAAAATATTGGAACTAAATGATAATATAACCCATAAGTTATAGATTATAAATACGAAAACAAATGGAATCAGAACGAATAGAAGGAACATTATCAGATGAGTTGATGGATTTAATAAAGACAACTCCATAGACAGTAACTGTCTCAGCAAACAAAAACATAAACATAAACATAAACCAAATCCAAGACAATGACCAAAGTAAAAGTTTTCATCGTGCCTTATGAATCACAAGCGAAACATAAAGTTTTCTTTTGTGATTATGTATCACAACAAAAAAATCATCAGCTAATTTGTCCGGGCGAATTGGTTAAATATGAAAGCCAAACTGATGTAAAAGTTTTTATTGTAAAATATGATTCTCAAGCAACTATTAAAATCATGCGAAAAAATTTTCCAAGCTAACAGATGAAAGTAAAAATTTACAGAGGCACGAAAGAAATTAGCGCAACTTTCATAGAGCTGCCCTTGTTGGTGTTCAAAAAACTCAATAGTGACAAGAATCAGCCAATGCAGGTGTTATTTCACCTGCATTGTGTGTAGGCAAGAAATAGTAATAATAAACATCGGAACTATAAAGAATTTGGTTTAGCTTTAAACTTTAAAACTTTAAACTAAAATTATGAATATAGAATTCAACAAAAACGAAGATAAAATGAAACTTCTTATTTCCGCAATGGAACATAAGTTGGAGAAAATTTATCTGGGTGGTGGGAAAAGCAGAATAGAAAAATTGCATGAACAAGGCAAAATGACTGCCAGAGAACGTATTCAATATCTTATCGACAAAGGCAGCAAAACCATTGAAATAGGAGCTTTTGCAGGAGAAGACATGTATGCCGATCATGGTGGCTGTCCGGCAGGTGGTGTTGTTGTTGTTATAGGATATGTTAGCGGAAGACAATGCATTATTGTTGCCAATGACGCGACAGTAAAAGCCGGAGCTTGGTTCCCTATCACCGGAAAAAAGAATTTGAGAGCGCAGGAAATAGCGATGGAAAACCGTTTACCAATTATTTATTTGGTAGATAGTGCCGGAGTTTATCTTCCATTGCAAGATGAAATTTTTGCAGACAAAGAACATTTCGGTCGCATTTTCCGCAACAATGCAATCATGTCGGGTATGGGAATATTGCAGATCTCTGCTGTTATGGGCAGCTGTGTTGCAGGAGGAGCTTACCTTCCCATCATGAGTGATGAAGCTATGATCGTTGATAAAACGGGAAGCATTTTTTTAGCCGGCTCTTATCTTGTGAAAGCTGCTATTGGTGAAACGATCGACAATGAAACATTAGGAGGGGCTACTACACATTGTGAAATATCTGGTGTTACCGATTATAAATGCAAAGATGATGCAGACTGTCTTACCCGCATCAAAAACATTATGAGTAAGATAGGATACTTTGATAAAGCCGGATTCAACCGGATCGAACCTAAAGCACCACAAAAAAATGAACAGGAAATTTTAGGTCTTATACCCGACGCGCACGACAAGCAATACGACATGAATGAAGTTATTGCCCGACTGGTGGATGATTCTGATTTTGAAGAATACAAAGAAGGCTTCGGACAAACCATTATTTGCGGACTTACACGTATTGATGGCTGGAGTGTTGGCATTGTTGCCAATCAACGCAAAGTAGTAAAAAGCAAAAAAGGTGAAATGCAGTTTGGTGGTGTTATATATAGCGACAGTGCTGATAAAGCAGCGCGTTTTATTATGAACTGCAATCAAAAGAAGATCCCATTAGTATTTTTGCAGGATGTAACAGGATTTATGGTAGGCTCACGCTCGGAGCATGCTGGTATCATTAAAGATGGAGCGAAAATGGTAAATGCAATGGCGAACTCTGTTGTTCCCAAATTTACGGTTGTAATTGGTAATTCATACGGAGCGGGCAATTACGCCATGTGCGGAAAAGCCTTTGACCCGCGCTTAATTATCGGCTGGCCAACAGCGCAAATAGCGGTAATGGGTGGTGCGCAGGCAGCTAAAGTATTGGGACAAATAGAAGTGGCTTCACTGAAAGCAAAAGGCGAAATAATAACTCCGGAAAAAGAAGCCGAATTATATAACAAAACAAAAGACCGTTATGATAGTCAGACTACCCCTTATTACGCAGCAGCAAGATTATGGGTGGATGCAATTATCAATCCCTTAGATACCCGCAAATGGATCTCGATGGGCATTGAAATGGCTAACAACGCTCCTATTATAAAAGCATATAATGTTGGCGTTATTCAGACGTGATAATATTTCAAAACATTGCAATGATGAATAAATAATTTTTCATTGATTGTTGACGTACTAATTTATCATTTCTCAAAGTAAATTTAGATTCTAAACCTATCAACTATGTACATCTACGATACCGTATCAGAAGCCGTTAACGACCTTACAAAACGTGGCTATACACATAACTTCAAACCTTGTTCGGAGGGTATAGAGTGTACTGAACTTAATCTGAAACTCTCTCCTGAGAATTTCAAAATAAAAGAAACTTATCGTTTCGAGGGAATTACGGATCCTGCTGATGAGGCTATTGTTTATGCCATCGAATCAAATAATGGAATAAAGGGAGTTTTGGTGAATGGATATGGTATTTATTCTGATAGCACCACAGATGCGATGGTTAGTAAGTTATAGCGCTTTTGGCTTAATATTAAATATCAAAAAAAACACGATTGTTAAACTATTGTAGTTTTGAAAATAACTATCCTGTATTTTTTTGATGAAATTTAAATGCATTCTTATAAAAAATGTAAAATAAATAACTTATTTTTGTTGACAAACATAATAAGTCTATGAAATCAAAAATCATTACTCCGCTATTTATTTTTATTACTTCCGCTATTTTTATAGTAGCTGCCAGTCGCTTGTTTCCGCACATTCCAAACTTTACTCCACTTGCTGCAATGGCGCTGTTTGGCGGTGTTTATTTGTCGGACAAACGTTTAGCATTCATTATTCCTTTACTGGCATTATTTATTAGTGATACAGCATTGCAATTACTGTTTGGCTGGGGTTTTCATAATACGATGATCTACGTTTATATCGGATTTATTTTAACTTCTCTTATTGGAATGCTTGTAAAACGCAATGTTTCCATACAATCAGTTGCGGCAGGATCTATCATATCTTCCATCCTATTTTTCATCATCACTAATTTTGGTGTATGGGCTGCATCTGGTTTTCAAATGGGCATTGCAGGATTAGAAACAACATACCTTCTAGGGGTTCCATTTTTTTCTCCGACATTAGCAGGCGATCTATTTTTTAACAGTATTTTGTTTGGAGCATTTTATCTGGCTCAAATTAAATTTCCTGTTTTGATCAAGGTAAAATAAAATTGAATGATGATATTTAAGATCCCTCTGCTGATTTAATTTAGAGAGGGATTTTTTAATTTAATAAGCGTTCTCACATTGTATAAATCACACCCTAAATATTATTAACATGGATACTTCAATGAAAACTGATTTTAATTATAAAACATTAAATCTGAAAGACGATTACGAAGGAAAAGTTACTGCAACGATTATTGCTGCAAAAGCGAACACAGGGAAAAGAAAAGCAATTTTATATATCCATGGGTTTATCGATTACTTTTTTCATCCGCATGTTGCAAAGCAATTTGACGAGAATGGATTTGATTTTTTTGCCCTTGATTTAAGAAAGTATGGTCATTCATTGATGAACCACCAACGTGCCTGCTATTGCAAAACGCTGGATGAATATTTTGAAGAAATTGATCTGACGATCAAAGAAATTATTGCAACGGGAAGTGAATCGGTTATCCTGTTAGGGCACTCTACAGGCGGACTCACGGCAAGTTTATATGCAAATTACGGAGCTGAAAAAAAATATGTTAGCGGGGTGATTTTAAACTCCCCGTTTTTTGAAATGAATCTTCCTTCATCTACCCGCTCCGTTTTAAAAGTATTGGCCAACACCATTCCTTTGTTTAATCCATATGCTAAAGTAAATGATGCCGTTCCTGAAACATATGGAAAAAGTTTGCATAAAGATCACAAAGGAGAATGGGAATATAATTTAGATTGGAAACCGCTTAAAGGTTTTCCGGCATACTACGCCTGGTTCAAAGCTGTAATGACAGGACATAAAAAATTACAGACCGACTCACACATCACTGTTCCTGTTCTGGTAATGCACTCCTCGAAATCACTTCCTAAAAAATGGAAAAAAGAAGATTTTGGTACATCCGACATTGTTCTTAACGTGGATCATATTAAAGAAGTTGGAGTTAAATTAGGTACACAAGTTACCCTTCTTGAAGTTAAAGATGGCATGCATGATCTTTTCTTATCAAAAGATTACGCAAGGAATTCCGCATTTGACGGCATGTTTAAATGGTTACGAACAACAGCCAATAAATCAAAATAAATTTTCCCTGATCCTTTAAATGAGTAGCACAAGTTTAACTTTAGTTGAAAAAACAGAACAAGCTTTCGAGCAGTTAAAAAATTGTTCTGAATCCGATATCGGTAAACATTTCGATTCTATTTTTGAAACATACCCCATGTTAAAAAATGAGGAGAGATCAAAACTTGCTGAATCCTTTTATAATTGGGCTAAAGAAAACACAGTTAATCAACCCTTAAAAATTTGTTATGCCAGCTATTTTTTTGCAGGTAATGATTTTTTTGCTGAAAAATATGAAACAGCCATCTTTCTGGCAATAAAAACTCAACAACAATTTGCAGAACTCAATGATCAGGATGGAATAGCACTTGGCTCATCACTGCTTGGTGGTATATACCGTACACTTGGGAATGTTGATCTGGCGCTAAAAACACTTTGGGAGGCTTACGAACACCTTAAAACATCCAATTTTTTTCGGCACAATTTAATGGTTTGCAGTTTTCAGATCGCCAGCATTTATGCAGAAATGAAAAATGATGATGAGGCAATACTTCTTTTCAAAAGTACATTTGAAACAGCAGAAAAATTACACAACAAAATGTGGATGATGCATTCCTTAAACGGTTTAGGAAAAGTATGCCTCATGCAAAAAAAATATCCGGAGGCTAAAGAATATCATGAAAAAGGAATGGCCATCGCTGAAAAACTTAATACGCCTATACATCTTTCTATATCCTTAACCGAGTTAGCAAATTATTATTTTGAAACAGGCAATTATGCTGAATCTGAACAATTACACCTAAAAGCATTAGCTATCCGCGAACAAAATAAATTTCATGGAGGCGCTATCACCAACCTTCTTGGTTTAAGTGAAATTTATATCAGGCAAGAAAAATTTGATGAAGCAATTGTAATGTTAAACAAAGCTTTGAAAATTGGAGAGGAATTAAAAGTAAAGCCGAAAATTTTTCAAATACATTTTCTGCTTTCTAAAGTATATGAGCTAAAACAAGATCTGCCACAAAGTTTAATTCATTATAAATTATACCATCAAATTCAAGAGGAAGTTGAAAAAGAAGATGCAGCGAAAAAAATAAAAAACATTCAACTTATTTTTGAAGCTGAACAAACAAAAAAAGAAAATATTATCATCAAAAAGCAGAAAAAAGAAATTGAAGAAAAAAATACTGAACTGCAGGAAACTATTGATGAATTAACCATTACCAAGGTAAGTAAAAAGGCGAAGATCATCACAATGGTTATTGCCATTGTATTATTTATAGCTGAAGAAATAATTCATCATAGTGTACTACATCTTATGCATGATGATGACTTTACAATGTCATTAATAGTTAAAGGTGTTATTGTTATTTCTTTAAAACCTATTGATAGTGGCGTTGAACATTTTTTGCTAAAAAAAATAATTCTAAAGAAAAAAATAGTCGTTAGTTAAAAATAAAAAAATCAATAAACAGATTATGAAATTCATCGTTCAACTTATTATTTCAACATTAGCAGTATTGATTACCGCATATTTATTGCCTGGAGTACAAATAGAAGGCAACAACTTTTTTATAGCTTTGAAAGTCGCGGCTGTGCTGGCTTTTTTAAATGCAATTATAAAACCAATAATGATTGTGTTGACAATTCCTATCACTATTGTTACACTCGGATTTTTTTTATTAGCGATTAACGCCTTTATAATTCTGCTTGCAAGCAGGTTGGTTGATGGCTTTCACGTTGATGGATTTTGGTGGGCACTGCTATTCAGTTTGATTCTTTCTGTTGTTACATCAATTTTAGAAAGCGTTAAAAAGCGTGATGAACAGTAAATCAATTAATTGATTATTGATGTGCTGATTATCGATTAAAATTTAAAAGGATTGTAAATTACGAGGAACAAATCCCCCTTTCAAAGGGGGGCGCGGAGGCAAGAGGCGTTGCAGGGGGATTAAAAACAAACAATACTAAAAACCTGAAAAATTGATAAACATAGGCAAATACAACGAACTGGAAGTAGTGAAAGAATTGGATTTTGGTATTTACCTGCGTGATGGAGATATAGAAATATTAATGCCTACCAAATGGGTTCCGAAAGACACTCGAATTGGGGATTTTTTAAATGTTTTTATCTTTCGTGATTCGGATGACAGGCTGATTGCAACTACTGTTGAGCCTTTCGCAATTGCAGATTCATTTGCATTTTTGGAAGCAAAACAAGTAAATGATATCGGTGCTTTCCTGGATTGGGGAATGGATAAGGATTTGCTTGTTCCTTTTCGTGAACAACAAAATAAAATGGAGCCCGGCAAAAGCTATGTTGTTTTTGTTTATGTTGATGAAGAGACCGATCGTTTGGTAGCTTCAGCAAAACTGAGTAGATTTATTGAACGTGATAATATTGAAATCCAAGATGGCGATATCGTAGATCTACTGATCTATTCAGAAACCGACCTTGGCTTTAATGCCATTGTTAACAACCTATACAGCGGCTTAATTTATAAAAATGAAATTTACGAAGCGATACGCATTGGAGATGCCATGAAAGGTTTTGTAAAGCATGTGCGTGAGGATAATAAAATTGATCTGAGCTTACAAAAAAGTGGTTTCGAATTGGTAGATGATGTAAAATGGCGCATCTTAAATATGATGAAACAAAACGGAGGCTTTCTTTCATTAACGGATAACAGCTCACCGGAAGAAATAAAATCAACATTACAAATAAGCAAGAAAGCATTCAAAAAAGCTATTGGCGCCCTTTACAGAGAACGATTGGTGAAGCTTACGGATAAAGGAGTACAATTAGTTCAAAGTTAGAAAGTTTAAAGTTCAAAGTTTTGGAAAATGTAACGATGAACTGAAAACTCTACTAAACACAATTAATTAAATACGAAATTAAATAAAAAACACTTTAACAGCAAAGGCTATATACACAGCAACTTTAAACTTTGAACTTTCTAACTTTAAACTTTCATATATGAAAAAATCAGACCAATTGCCAACCGATAAAAGTATTTCAACAACTCCTTTTCCGAATTCAAAAAAGATATTTGTAAAAGGGGACTTGCATGATATCCAAGTGGCGATGCGTGAAATAACTGTTTCCGATACTAAAGCACATGGCAAACCTGCTATAAAAAATGCACCTGTCGTGGTGTATGATACCAGCGGTCCGTTTACCAATGAGAATGTTACTGTTGATGTAAAAAAGGGACTTGATCGCTTGCGTGAAAAATGGATATTGAAACGCGGCGATGTAGAGCAATTAACTGATATCAGCAGCGAATATGGTCACGAACGTTTATTAAAAAATGATATTGCTCATTTGCGTTTTCAGCATATCAAAAAGCCGTTGCGTGCTAAAGCCGGCCACAATGTAAGCCAGATGCATTATGCAAAAAAAGGGATCATCACTCCCGAAATGGAATACATTGCTATTCGCGAAAATCAGATGATCGATAAGTTAAATTCTACCGGACATCAACATCCCGGAAATAGTTTTGGTGCTAACACTCCAAAAAGTCATATCACGCCTGAATTTGTACGAGAAGAAATAGCTTTGGGACGAGCTATCATTCCCAATAATATCAACCATCCTGAAAGTGAACCGATGATTATCGGTCGTAATTTTTTAGTAAAAATAAATGCCAACATTGGTAATTCTGCTGTAACATCAAGCATCGAAGAAGAAGTGGAAAAGGCTGTGTGGGCTTGCCGTTGGGGCGCTGATACCATTATGGACTTATCAACAGGGAAAAATATTCACGAAACACGGGAATGGATCTTGCGTAATTCACCGGTGCCAATAGGTACTGTACCTATTTACCAGGCATTAGAAAAAGTAAATGGGAAAGCAGAAGATCTTACCTGGGAATTGTTCCGTGATACCTTGATAGAGCAAGCAGAGCAAGGGGTTGATTACTTTACTATTCACGCAGGAGTTTTATTGCGTTATGTTCCTCTAACTGCTAAACGCGTTACAGGGATCGTTTCCCGCGGTGGTGCAATCATGGCAAAATGGTGCTTGGCGCATCACAAAGAAAATTTTCTTTATACCCATTTTGAAGAAATATGCGAGATCATGAAAGCCTACGATGTTGCTTTTTCATTGGGAGATGGCTTACGTCCGGGTTCGATTGCCGATGCTAATGATGATGCCCAGTTTGGCGAATTGGAAACATTAGGCGAACTCACCAAAATAGCATGGAAACATGATATACAAACAATGATAGAAGGTCCGGGACACGTTCCAATGCACTTAATAAAAGTAAATATGGAAAAGCAATTGCAGGAATGCGATGAAGCACCGTTTTACACATTAGGGCCACTTACTACCGACATTGCACCTGGCTACGACCATATTACATCAGGTATTGGAGCAGCGATGATCGGTTGGTTTGGTTGCGCCATGCTGTGCTATGTTACCCCAAAAGAGCATTTAGGATTACCAAACAAGAAAGATGTAAAAGATGGTGTGATCACTTATAAAATTGCTGCCCATGCTGCCGACCTTGCAAAAGGGCACCCCGGAGCGCAAATACGCGATAATGCATTGAGTAAAGCTCGCTTTGAATTTCGTTGGGACGACCAGTTTAATTTATCATTAGACCCTGATACGGCACGTGAATATCACGATGAAACATTACCTGCTGATGGTGCTAAAATTGCACATTTTTGTTCTATGTGCGGACCACATTTTTGTTCTATGAAAATTACTGAAGATGTACGTGAGTATGCAGAAAAAATGGGTGTAGTAACTGACTCTGCATTAGAAAAAGGCTTAGAAGAAAAAGCAAATGAATTTGTAAATTCAGGAAGTGAAATATATTCCTAAAAAAAACAATTCCAATTATTATGGATAAACAGGTACAGATAAGTAAAGAACTTTTCAAAACTATTTTGCAAGACAGCGAGACAACTAAATCTGGCGACTTACAATTATTACAGACAATTTATTCTTTTGATAATCATGAAGCTTCTGCGACTGATTTAGCAAAGACACTTGGTTATAAAGACAAAATTGTAGCAAATGCAATTATTGGAAGATTTGGAAAACGTATTGCAGAAAAATATGGCGTTCAAAGAGAACAATTAGAAAATGGTTCTTATGTAACCTATACACTATTTTTTAATGGTCATTGGGAAGATGCATTTTATATATGGGAACTAAAACCAGAGCTAATACAAGCACTTGAAGAACTTTCATTAAACACTATTTCTCATGAAAAAGAAATACAAAATAGTGAAACACAAAAAACTTTTACCGAAGGAACAGCCACAGAAGTAACACTAACAAGATACGAAAGAGACCCAAAGGCAAGAACTGAATGTATTAAATATTATGGATATACATGTTCTGTATGCTCTTTTGATTTTGAAAAACATTACGGACAAATTGGTAAAAATTTTATTCACGTTCATCACTTGACAGAAATCTCATCAATTGGAGAGACTTATGAAATAAATCCAATCAAAGATTTACGACCTGTCTGCCCAAACTGCCATGCTATGATACATAGGAGAAAACCATTGTTGAGTATTGAAGAATTAAAAAAAGAAATTCAATGAAACTAATTGTAATATCTAATCCGATTAACTTAAAAGATGAACACTCTATTTTATGTTCATTGTTTGACGCCGGATTAAAATATTATCATCTTCGAAAACCAGATTTTACATATAAAGAATTAGAAGAGTACATTCAACAAATTCCAAAACAATACAGAGACAAAGTGATACTTCATTCGCATCATCAATTGGCTGTTGAATATGGGGTAAAGGGTGTGCATTTTACAAATAAAAATCCGTATCAGGAATCAGATAATTTTCAGAAAAATATGCATCACAGTGCTTCTTTTCATTCATTGGGAGAAATAAAAAATGCTACGCCAATTTTTCAATATGTGTTTATAAGTCCTGTGTTTGATAGTATTTCAAAAGCTGATCACAAAACGCAAATAGACAAAACTGCTTTGAAGTTGTTTCTACAAAGGGAAACTAAAACAACTGAAATAATAGCGCTTGGAGGAATTAACAGTGATACGATCGCTGAAGCTGCGGATATGGGTTTTGACGGAATGGCTCTGTTAGGAAGTATCTGGATGTCGGGGAAACCGATAGAATCATTTAAGGAATTATTAAGTGTTACAGGTGGATTTAATAAAATTGAAAACAACATCCATGTCTGATACCCGACCAACAATATTAAGCATTGCCGGTTTCGACCCAAGTGCCGGAGCCGGAGTATTGGCGGATGTAAAAACATTTGAGGCTTGCGGAGTATATGGGATGGGAGTCGTTTCTGCAATAACATATCAAAATGATATTGAATTTAAAAAAGTCGAATGGTTAAGTATTTCTCAGATAATAGAACAGATAGAAGTCCTTCAAAAGCGATTTAAATTTGAATATATTAAAATCGGTTTGATAGAAAATTTGGAAATATTGCATCAACTTATTTCTCATTTAAAATCAGGCAATCCGACAACTAAAATTATTTGGGATCCCATTTTAAAGGCAAGTGCAGGATTTGAATTTTACAATATTAAAAATCAAAATTTGCTGGAAGAAATTTGTTCTCAACTTTATTTGATAACCCCTAATATACCGGAGGCATTGCAATTAGGAACCATTAAGGATGCAGAAAAAAATTCACAACACTTAAGTAAATTTTGCAATGTGTATTTAAAAGGTGGGCACAATGAAGAAGGAAAAGGAGTTGATATTTTATTTACAAAAGATAAAAAGCACACATTATTTCCATCAACAACAAATATTATTTTTCCAAAACACGGCTCAGGATGTGTTTTATCGTCAGCTATTACAGCTTATTTAGCAAAAGGTTTATCATTGGAACAAGCTTGTATGGAGGCAAAAAAATATGTTACTGAATTTTTATTGAGTAACGATTCTTTATTAGGTTATCATAGCAATTTAACAAGTATTGCACATGAATAAGAACATTTCACATTTACAATTTATAACGCAAGATATTGAAGGTATTGGTCACTCTGAACTTGCTTTGACAGCTTGTTCTGCAGGAATAGATTGGATACAATTACGTGTAAAAAACAGATCGTATAATGAATGGTTGGATATTGCTCTTAAAACTGAAATGATATGCCGTAAATATCACGCCAGGTTTATTGTTAATGATAATGTGGTTATTGCAAAAGCTGTGAAAGCGGACGGTGTGCATTTAGGAAAATCGGATATGAGTCCGCGTGAAGCACGACAAGAATTAGGCAGCAAAGCCATTATTGGTGGGACAGCTAACTCCTTTGAAGACATAGAAGAATTGAACGATGCAGGAATTGATTATATTGGCTTAGGGCCGTTTCGATTTACTGCTACCAAAGAAAATTTAAGTCCGGTATTGGGAATTGAAGGATATAAGAATATCATAGATCAATGCAAAAAAAATGGAATCACGATTCCTATTATTGCCATTGGAGGAATTAAGATAGAAGATGTTAAACCACTTGCAGAAACGGGTGTATATGGTATTGCTGTTGCTTCTGCTATTAGCACTTCGCCTAATATATTTGAAGCTGCGAAACGTTTTAAGAGTAAAGTGAAAATTGGATTTGAGAAGTAAAAAAACTCACGCAGATTGCGCAGATTTTCGCGGATAAAAAAATAAAAGAAAAAACAATATTTGATAACTAAAGATCTGCGAAAATCAGCGAAATCAGCGAGCAAAAAATACAGAGATCATGAAAAAATTAAAAATTGGCGACAAAGAATTCAGTTCCAGACTATTCACAGGAACAGGGAAATTCAGCTCATCACAATTGATGGAAGAAGCCTTACTTGCTTCGGGTTCGGAGTTAGTAACCGTTGCACTTAAACGGGTGGATATGCATAGTGATGACGATGATATTTTAAAACATCTTTGGCATCCGCAATTTAATTTATTGCCGAATACTTCCGGAGTACGTACCGCTAAAGAGGCTGTATTTGCCGCGCAATTATCACGTGAGGCATTGGAAACTAACTGGCTTAAATTAGAGATACATCCGGATCCTAAATACCTCCTACCCGACCCAATAGAAACATTAAAAGCAGCGGAAGAATTAGTAAAACTGGGCTTTATTGTATTGCCCTACATCCATGCCGATCCTGTTTTGTGTAAACATTTGGTAGAGGTTGGTGTTGCAGCGGTAATGCCATTAGGTTCCCCGATTGGCAGTAATAGCGGTTTATTGACAAAACGATTTTTAGAAATAATCATTGAGCAAAGCAATGTGCCTGTAATTATAGATGCCGGAATTGGTGCGCCATCACATGCTGCAGAAGCAATGGAAATGGGTGCTGCTGCTGTATTGGTAAATACCGCAATTGCTGTATCTGAAAATCCAATACAAATGGCAATAGCTTTTAAAATGGCAGTAGAAGCTGGAAGAATGGCATATGAAGCGCGTTTGGCAAAACCCAAAAACTATGCGGAAGCAAGTAGTCCGTTGACATCGTTTTTACAAGATTAAATTATTTCTCGCAGAGTTGCGCAGATAAAAAACGCTGAGTTTCGCAGAGCTAATCGCAGTTCCGATAGCTATCGGGATTCGCAGATAAATAAAAATGAAAGAAAACGATATATCTTTTGACATAAGAGGTGCAGCTTTTAAAGTACATACTGCATTAGGACCGGGGTTGCTAGAATCTGTTTATGAGATAGCGCTTTCGTATGAATTAAGAGAAAAAGGATATGATGTAAAAAATTAGCAGGGAATTCCGTTGATCTATTCGAATATAAAAATGGATATTGGTTTTAGGTTAGATATTATCGTAAATGATTTAGTAATTATTGAAGTGAAATCAGTTGAAAAGCTTATTGATGTGCATCACAAACAATTATTAACGTATTTGAAATTATCAAATAAAAAGTTAGGCTTACTTATTAATTTTAATGAATCGTCGTTAAAAGACTCAATAGTAAGAATTGTAAATAACTTATAAATTATAAAACAAAAAAATCTGCGAAACTCCGCGAAAAAATCTGCGGAACTCTGCGAGAAATAAGAAAAAATGTTTACAGAACTATTCAATACATATAACTGGGACGAAATAAAACAAAGCATCTACTCTAAAACAAAAGCAGATGTGGAGCACGCTTTGAATAAAATCACCAAACGTGATCTGGAAGATTTCAAATCTTTGATATCTCCGGCTGCAGCCGACTACCTTGAGCCAATGGCACAATTAAGTCAACGTTTAACACAAAAACGTTTCGGCAAAACAATTCAGATGTATGTACCACTTTATCTTTCTAATGAATGTCAGAATATTTGCACCTATTGCGGTTTTAGTTTCGATAATAAATTAAAACGAAAAACTTTAACTGATGCTGAGATATTAAAAGAAGTAGAAGCAATAAAAGCGTTAGGGTTCGACCATGTATTACTTGTTACAGGTGAAGCAAACCAAACTGTTGGAGTTCCATATTTAAAAAATGCTATCAAATTAATTCGTCCACACTTTTCGCTTATCTCCATGGAAGTGCAACCGCTCGATCAGCATGAATACGAAGAATTAATTACCGAAGGATTAAATACCGTTTTGGTATACCAGGAAACATATCACAAAGAGGATTATAAACTGCATCATCCGAAAGGAAAAAAATCTAATTTTAATTACCGACTCGAAACACCTGATAGATTGGGGAAATCAGGTATTCATAAAATTGGCTTGGGTACACTTATCGGTTTAGAAGATTGGCGTACCGATTCATTTTTTAATGCTTTGCATTTAACTTATCTTGAAAAAAAGTACTGGCGCACAAAGTATTCTATTTCATTTCCTCGCCTGCGTCCTGCCGAAGGGATCATAGAACCTAAAGTGGTAATGAATGATAAAGAATTGGTGCAGTTGATATGTGCCTATCGCATTTTTAATGAAGAAATTGAACTTTCTATTTCAACACGTGAGAATGAAAATTTTCGTAACAACATCATCAAATTAGGAATCACTTCGATGAGTGCAGGCTCTAAAACAAATCCCGGTGGTTATGCCGTTGAAAAAGAATCGCTCGAACAGTTTGAGATCAGCGACGAACGCAGTCCGAAAGAAATAGAGCAACTCATTAAATTAAATGATTATGAGGTAGTATGGAAAGATTGGGATAACGTTTTAACCTAAAACTATTCGATTGGAATATTTAACTCTTGAAATTTTTCTACGATCTTATTAAACTCAACCACCGGATCTTTCGACTTCCAGATAGAACTATAAAATGCTAATCCTTTAAAATCAATTTTCTTTGCTTTTTCAATGGAAGATACTTCAACCCCACCTCTTGCTATCACATCAAATTTTGTTTTTTGAATAGCAGAATGCAAACTGTGTTCAGTGAATCCGCTTTGAAATTTACTTGTTATACTATCAAATATAGGACTTAAAAAAACATACGAATAATGATATTTTTGATCTGTTTCCAAAAGCTGTCCAATGGTTCGGAATGAGGTGGTGATTTTAATATGAGGGTTTTTAAGTCGAATTAATTTTAACGATAACCAGGTTTGGAATTTCTTTTTTTTATGCGTAGATGTTAAATGAATACCGCCCAACTTAAACGTTGATGCCAGATTGTGGTGTGAGTGAATATATATTCTATTGTGAAAATGTGTCGGGATCTGTTTAATAAATTTCTTCATTTGATTGGTAGAAAGTTTAAGTTTTCTTAAATGAAAAGTTTCAAGTCCGGCTTCAAATAATTGAGTAACTATTTGCGCTTCATTTTCAATGCCGCTAGAACTTGAAATAACGATTAACTTCATACGTTTTTTATTGATTGTTATATTTAAAATGCATGAATAGCCTTCGAAATACTTTGTATCAAGGATGGATCTTTTTCAATTGCATTGCCGATCACCACAACATCTGCACCTGATTTACAAGCAGTCACAGCTTTTTCAGAACTATTAATCCCACCCCCAACGATCAATGGCACATTAGTATTTATACTCACTTTATTGATCATTGTTTCACTAACGTTATTTATTGCGCCACTTCCGGCATCTAAATATATTAATTTTAGTCCCAACATTTCTCCAGCCATCGCAGTAGCCATGGCAATGTCGTCTTTATCAAATGGTATCGGATTGGTGTTACTCATATAAGACGCCGCAGTTTGTTTACCACTTTCAATAAGCATATATCCTGTTGATAAGATCTCTAAATTACTCGACTTTAATTTCGTGGATGCAACCACATGATTTCCAATCAGCATATCGGCATTACGACCGGAAATAAGAGAAAGAAGCAATATTCCATCAGCACTCTTACTTATTTGCAAATTATTTCCCGGGAAAATCAATACCGGAATTTTAGTATGTTTTTTAATTGTCTGGATACATTCCTCAAAATTACCGTTGGTAATGATGCTGCCACCAACCATAATGAAATCAACATTTGCAGACTCACACAATCTAATAACTTCGGTTGATTTAAATTTATCAGGATCTACTAAGACGGCAAACAGCTTTTTTCCTTGCTTTTTGGCTTCTAATATAGATGTGTAAATGGTTTGTTGCATTATTAGTGACTATTTAATTTTACTCAAAAGATTTGTGATGCCAAACGCAAAGTCTTCGACAAGCTCAGACTGACCGCGCTCGAGGTCATATTGAGTTTATCGAAATATGTGCGAAGGCTTGAAAAATAATACTGCCATAACTCTATCATATTTAAATGCAATATTAATTAAATCATTTGAGCATTTTTCATTTTATTTTAGGAATAACCTTTGTCCAAAAAGCCTTATAAAAATTTGTTTGTTACCTTCAAAACAACTAATTTCGCCCTCTCAATTAACTAAAAACAAAAAAAATGGCAAATACATCCGCAGTGAAATTTGAAAAATACAAAGTAAAAGACATGTCCTTGGCAGAATGGGGACGCAAAGAAATAAAATTAGCTGAAGTGGAGATGCCGGGTTTAATGGCCCTTCGTGCTGAATTTGGTGCGTCAAAACCATTAAAAAACGCAAGAATTGCAGGTTGTTTACACATGACCATTCAAACGGCAGTATTAATTGAAACATTGATCGAATTGGGTGCAGAGGTTACCTGGTCGTCATGTAATATTTTTTCAACACAAGATCATGCTGCTGCTGCTATTGCTGCTGCAGGTATTTCAGTATATGCCTGGAAAGGTATGAATGAACAGGAATTTGACTGGTGTATCGAACAAACATTATTTTTTGGAGAAGACCGTAAACCATTGAACATGATATTGGATGATGGTGGTGACTTAACAAATATGGTGTTTGATAGATTCCCTGAATTAATAAAAGAGATCAAAGGTCTTTCGGAAGAAACGACTACAGGTGTTCACCGTTTATACGAGCGTATGAAAAACGGAACATTGCACATCCCTGCAATTAACGTGAACGACTCTGTTACCAAATCTAAATTTGATAATAAATACGGTTGCCGTGAATCATTGGTTGACGCGATCAGAAGAGCTACCGACTTGATGCTTGCAGGAAAAGTGGCAGTAGTAGCAGGTTATGGTGATGTTGGAAAAGGTTCAGCAGAATCATTAAGCTCACAAGGCGTACGCGTTATTGTTACTGAAATTGATCCCATTTGTGCGCTACAAGCTGCAATGGACGGATACCAGGTACAAAAAATGGACAGAGCAATAAAAGAAGCTGACATTATTGTTACAGCTACAGGTAATAAAAACATCATTACTGACCGTCATTTCAAAGCAATGAAACACAATGCTATTGTTTGTAATATCGGTCACTTCGATAATGAAATTGATATGGCCTGGTTAAATAAAAACCATGGTGCTTCAAAAGATGTTATTAAACCACAAGTGGATAAATATACTGTTGATGGTAAAGATATTATTGTTCTTGCAGAAGGACGTTTAGTGAATTTAGGTTGTGCAACAGGACATCCTTCATTTGTTATGAGTAACTCATTTACTAACCAAACATTGGCACAATTAGAACTTTGGATCAATACTGATCAATACGAAAACAAAGTATACGTTTTGCCAAAACATTTAGATGAAAAAGTGGCTCGTTTACACCTGGCAAAAATCAGTGTTGAATTAGATGTGTTAACAAAAGAACAAGCTGCATATATCGGCGTTCCCGTTGAAGGTCCATTTAAATCAGATGCTTACAGATACTAAAAAATATTACGATCACAAATTTTCACCACAGAGGCACGGAGAACACTAAGAAACACAGAGAATTATCGGTGCAACTTGTGGGATTTGTGCCTCTTTGATTTTTTTCTTTATATCAATTAAAAATATGTAACACATTCCCATCAAAGGTGGTGTTATAGGCTTTCAATGGAAACAATGCCGGACCATGACTTACACTTCCATCCATCAATAAAAATTTGGATTTACAACAAGTATCCACCGCCAAAATATTGGTAGCATCTACATACACTGTAGCACACGGATTTGTTGATTGATAGGTACAATTACGATCATACGCCTTAAATTGATCTGTTGATTGTCTGTATACCAAAATTCCTCTTACACCACCTGCAACATATACCCATCCACCAACAGCGTTTAGATTTATATAACTCGGATTATTGATAAACAAACTAATGTCTACCCCGGTAATAGGAACACCAGTACTATTATTATCTTTTTTGCAACTTGCAACAAAAATTAATATGACTGTTAAACAGAAACTTAAAAATATTTTCATTGTTTTGAATTGACTTTAACAAATTTAAAAAAAATAAATCATATTTGATTGTTTACCGATGTTTTTAGGCCATTTTATTCATTAAATTTGTATCCCTTAAAAGATCGAAATGAAAACCTTTTCAAAAAAAATAATAGTACTCTTCATTTGTTTAATGCCTTTGATAGCTGTTTCGCAGGAAACCAAAACGAGTACAGAGGCACCAGCGGCTACCAGATCGCAACGTCAGAAAGCCAAGAAAAAATGGAAAGAGGATCGTATAATAGAAAGAGATAATAAAAAAGCAATTAAAGATCATCATAAACGGATCCAAACAAAGAAAACTCTGAAGGATATGAAAAAAGAGAAACGGAAAAGTGATAGGCTGAGAGATAATAAAAAGAAAAACTTTTTTATGCGATTGTTTAATAAAGAATAGTTTGAAAGTTCAAAGTTAAGAAGGAAACTGAAATCAATATTGGCAGGTCATTGCAAGGAGATATGACGTTTTTGAATTAAGTTTGAATTTAAGAAGAAACAGAAAATAACGAAACACAATTCATAGATAGCGAAATAAATAAATATTTTATACATTTGCATTCATAAAGAGAATCCTTCCAATAGACGAGAGGATTCTCTTTTATCTTTTAATAAATCCAACACAAATTAATTATGTCACAAATATCCTATTATACTGAAGAAGGGCTAAAAAAACTGAGAGATGAACTTCATCAGTTAAAAACTCACGAGCGCGCTTATATCTCAAAACAAATTGCTGAAGCACGCGACAAAGGTGATCTTTCAGAAAATGCGGAATATGATGCAGCAAAGGAAGCGCAAGGTTTATTGGAGCTTAAAATTTCAAAACTCGAAGAAATAATGAGTGGCGCACGATTAATTGATGCTTCCACAATGGATACCTCAAAAGCGCTTGTACTTTCAAAAGTAAAAATAAAAAACATGACAACTGGTGCAACAATGACCTATACACTTGTAGCTGAAAATGAAGCTGATCTGAAAGCCGGAAAAATCTCTGTTGATTCGCCAATTGGTAAAGGATTGCTGGGTAAAAAGGTAGGTGAAATTGCAGAGATAGCAATACCTTCAGGTAAAATTAAATTTGAAATTATTGCAATATCCCGATAAACTATGGCAAGCATTTTTACCAAAATAGTGAATGGGGAAATACCTTGTTATAAAATTTTCGAGAACGAAAAGTTCTTAGCTTTTTTAGATGTGTTTCCTCTTGTACATGGACACATATTGGTGATTCCCAAAAAAGAAATTGATTATATATTTGATATCGAAGATACTGATCTCGCGGAGATGATGCTATTTGCAAAGCACGTTGCTAAAGCTCAGAAAGCGGCTGTTACCTGCAAACGCATTGGGATTGCAGTAATTGGTTTAGAAGTTCCTCATGCTCACATTCATTTAGTTCCAATGAATTCAGTGAACGATATCAACTTTGCTCAGCCTAAAATATCCCCTACTCAGGCTGAATTGTCTGCAATGGCTGAAAAAATAAGGGCGAAGTTTTAATAAATCACTTCACTTTCTTACTCGGATTTTCAGCCAAGAAAGATTTCCAGCCTGTATATGATTTTGCTGCTGTGCCCGGCTTACGCTGAAAATAATGACATACAGCCGCAGCCAAACCATCCGTGGCATCTAAAAATTCCGGAGTTTCTTTGAAATTTAAAAGCGATTTTAGCATTGCTGATACTTGTTCCTTGGAAGCGTTTCCATTACCGGTAATGGATTGTTTTATTTTTTTTGGTGAGTATTCATGTATCGGTAAATTTCTGGAAAGAGCACCCGCAATGGCCACTCCCTGCGCTCTTCCTAATTTAAGCATCGACTGCACATTCTTACCAAAAAAAGGAGCCTCGATCGCTAATTCATCCGGTTTGTATTCATCTATCAAAGCCACTACCCTATTAAATATTTTTTGAAGTTTTAATGCATGGTCACCCACTTTTTCAAGACGTACAACACCCATCACGATCAATTCCATTTTATTGCCTTTGATGTGAATTAGTCCGTAGCCCATGATATTGGTACCGGGATCAATACCTAAAATAATTCTATCAGTTGCCATTTTAGTAGAATTCGTTGGTTTTCGTAGATTTGTGCATTCATCCAAACTTTATCAGGATAGTAATTTATGATGACCGCACTTTCCAATAAACATTCTTACAAAGTTATAAGTCTTTTGTTGAAGACCGTTATTTTTATTCTTTCTATTTGGTATATATTCCAAAAATTAACGAATACAAATGTTGCTCTGAATTTTGATGAAATCATATCAAAAATCTATTCACCTTATTTTTTTATCGCATTGCTTTTGGTTGTTTTAAATTGGGGAATTGAAGCTGTTAAATGGAAATATCTGATTCAAAAAATGGAGCTCATCTCCTATTCAACGGCTCTTAAATCAATACTATCTGGAGTTACTATCAGTATATTTACACCTAACAGAGTTGGAGAATTTGCCGGCAGGGTTTTTTATCTGAAAAGCACAGATAAAGTAAAAGCAACAATGATAAGCCTTACAGGAAGTATGTTTCAACTTTCAGTAACCATTTTAGCAGGAATAACGGCATGTATCTTTTATTATTATCAGCATAAAAACGAACCCGTTATTTTAAACTTTATATCTTTAAATAATTTATTGTTGTTACTAATTACACTTGCTCTCCTTCTATTTTCAATAATATTTATCTATCTAAAAAGAAATTCATTATCCCATCGAATAAAGAATGTATTTTTTTTATTCAATTCAAAAGAGATGTTTAACACTTTTGCACTTTCGCTACTGCGATATTTGGTTTTTTCATTTCAATATTATTTGGTTCTTCTGGTATTTGGTATCGATGCAGGATTGATCAATTCTTTTGTATTAATTGCAATAACATTTTTTGTTACCTCTGCCATACCAACATTTGCACTAACCGAATTAACCGTTAGAGGAGCGTCATCCGTATATTTTTTCAGCACAGTTACTAATGATACTACATCAATTATAACAGCCTCAATAGTAATTTGGATCATCAACCTTGCTATACCGGCAATCATAGGAGGGGCATTTATTTGGAATCTTAATTTTTTTGAAGATTAAAAAATGATGGGACAACTCTTTTTAATCATTATTACTATTATAACAATTATCTGTTTTGCATACATAATTTTAATTGCTTCTTATTGTTATGCATGGATAAAAATAAAATCGCCTATCATTAACCCTAATGTTTTAAAAACATTGGTAACAGTAATTATAGCCGCTAGAAATGAAGAAGATAACATTGAAAATTGCCTTACCTCTATCCTCCATCAATCCTACCCATTGGAAAATATGGAAATAATTGTTGTTGATGATGCATCTGAAGATACCACCAATTCGAAGATTCAGCAGTTTTGTGATACATATAAAAATATCAAATTAATTACGCTCAACAAAAATTCAAACCTTTTAGGAAAAAAAAATGCTCTCAATGCTGCTATTAAAGAAGCAAAAGGCGAATTAATTGTTACAACCGATGCTGATTGCATAATGGGTAACAATTGGTTAAGTATAATGGTGAGTTATTATAAGGAATCGCAAGCCAAGATGATAGTGGCACCTGTATGTTTTTACAACGAAAAAACAGTTTTTGAAAAAATGCAAAGCCTCGAATTTATGGCGTTGATGTTGAGCACTGGCGCTTCGTTGTATTTTAATAAAGCCATAATGTGCAACGGAGCAAACCTGGCATATTCAAAAAAGGTTTTTTATGATGTCGGTGGCTTTGAAGACATTGACCAACAGCCTTCGGGCGATGATGTATTGCTGATGTATAAAATCGCAGAAAAATACCCGGCAGGAATACAGTTCCTGAAACATAGAGAGGCGATCGTTTACACAAAAGCTAAATCAACAGTAAGTGAATTTATTAATCAACGAAAGCGTTGGGCTTCAAAGGGATTTAACGTCCTAAATGGAGAAACGAAATTGGTTTCATTGATTGTTTATTTATTCAATACCTTACTTTTAATTATTGCTGTTATAAGCCCATTCTATTTCGAAAATCAGGTCTTCCATCTTTCATTATTTAAAATTTGTCTTATTCTTTTAGGAATTAAATGCTTATTTGATTTTTTGTTACTATTTTTATCAACATCCTTTTTTAAAAAGAAGCGTTTTTTAATTTATTTCTTGCCTGAACAAATTTTATATATAGCATATATCATGATGATAGGATTGCTTGGTTCAATTGGTAAATATGAATGGAAGAATAGAAATATAAACAGATAAATGAGCAAAAAAGACGATAAATATGATTCACATTCACTATCATACTATACGTGGCTACGCTTAAAAAAAAATAAGCTTGCTATGTTTGGTTTAATGGTTATAGGTCTTAGCATGCTAACAGCTTTACTTGGTTTTTCTATTACCCCTGATTCAACACCCAACGCAAACGATCAACTACTTGAACTATCAAAAAAACCACCTGGTTTTAAAATTCAGATGCTTGAAATAAAAAAAAATGAAGCAACACATAAAGTAAATTTTTTTTATAAAATGATGTTTGGTGAAGTAAGCGACTACCGTTCTATACCCTTTTCTTCTTACCGATTTGATGGAACAGATATTGTTTGTGTAGAATATACCGGAAACAATAAGCGGGTTGATAGCGAAATAAAATTTAATATAGCTGATGTTTTGTATGCAATAAACTATGATACGCCTATTAAAAACAATGTCAAGGAAGGCTATATCGAATTTTACGAATTGGGCAGCAATAAAAAAATCAGGAAATCGATAACCGAATTACGCAATGAAATCATAGCTGATAATATCATCACCAAAAAATTTATTTTAGGTACCGATCCTGCAGGACGTGATTTATTAAGCCGTTTAATGATTGGAATAAGAGTTTCTTTTTCTGTTGGTTTTGTCGCCGTATTTATCTCCGTATTTATTGGTGTTTTGATGGGTGCATTGGCGGGCTACTACCGTGGCTGGGTGGATGATGTAATCATTTGGTTTATCAATGTGGTTTGGTCTGTACCAACACTATTACTTGTTATTGCCATTACATTGGCATTAGGTAAAGGATTTTGGCAAGTATTTATTGCAGTTGGCCTTACGATGTGGGTTGAAGTAGCACGCGTAATTCGTGGGCAAATTATGAGCATACGAGAAAAGGAATTTGTGGAAGCAGGAAGAGCCTTAGGATTTTCGAATTTCAGAATCATTTTTCGCCATGTATTGCCCAATGTAATGGGACCGGTAATAGTTATTTCGGCTGCCAATTTTGCTTCAGCGATATTAATTGAAGCTGGTTTAAGTTTCCTTGGCATCGGTGCCCAGCCACCGACAGCCTCTTGGGGCGCTATGATCAATGCGCATAGAGGTTATATTATAGGTGATGCTCCTTACCTTGCATTTGTTCCCGGAATAGCAATCATGATAATGGTACTTGCGTTTGTTTTGCTTGGCAATGGCTTGCGCGACTCTATGGATACCAAAGTTGTTGATGAAGATCAGACAATGTATTAATCACAATTATTTCAAAATGGAATACAAAAACAAACAAAAAATATTACGAAAAAAATTGCTCTCGCTTTATTTTGAAGCGAATGCAGGCCATATAGGATGTTCTTTAAGTTGCATTGATCTATTAATTGCTTTGTTTGAAATAAAGACAGTCAGTGAACGGGTAATTTTATCGAAAGGACATGCTGCTGCGGCTTTATACACCATATTAAATTCGACCGGGGAAATTAGTGATGAAACCTTGGCAACTTTTTATAAAAACGGAACCAAATTATCAGCACACCCATCTGCAAATTTGTTCACCAACATCCCGTTTGCTTTAGGTTCTTTAGGACATGGATTTCCAATTGGATGTGGAATAGCTTATGCGAATAAACTTCAAAACAATTCAGAAAATGTATATGTTCTTATGTCTGACGGTGAAACAAACGAAGGTACAACATGGGAAGCAGCACATTTTGCAGTTGCAAAAAAACTGGATAATATTGTTGTGTTGATAGATAAAAATAAATTACAAGGTTTTGGCTTCACCAAGGATATTTTAGGTGATACCGCAGATATTAATAAATGGAAAAGTATAGGATTTGATATTATTGAAGAGGATGGGCATGATGTTGAAAAACTCTTTTCAAGTATCAACCTTCTCAAGAATAAAAAAAATGGAATGCCCAAATTAATTATTGCCAACACGGTAAAAGGCAAAGGTGTTAATTTTATGGAAAATAAAATGGAATGGCACTATTTGCCAATGAATGAAGATATGTATAAAAAAGCTTTATCATCAGTAGAAGAAAATTATGCGTAACGAGTTTTCAAAAAAAGCCGAAGATATTATTTCTTCAAATCCTAAAACTGTATTTATTACAGGTGATTTGGGTTATAATGCATTAGAAAACATACAAAAAATTGCCAAAGAACGTTTTATAAATGCCGGAGTAGCTGAACAAAATATGGTTGGTGTTGCTGCAGGATTGGCTTATAAAGGCTTTGAAACATTCGTATATAGTATTGCACCATTTGCAGTATTCCGATGTTTAGAACAAATTAAAATAGATGTTTGTATTCATAATTTGCCTGTTTATATTGTAGGTAATGGCGGTGGATATGGCTATGGAATTATGGGTGCAACTCATCACGCGATAGAAGATATTGCATGTTTAAGTCCACTGCCGAACATGACATGTTGGGTGCCTGCTTTTAAAGAAGACGTAGCTTTTTGTTTAAACCAAATAACTGATCAAAAAAAACCTGCGTATTTACGTTTGGGCTTGGGGAAACCTTATCCTGCTGCAATTGCGATTTCAAAAATCAATAAAATTGTTGCATCTGAAAGTCCAAGAATTACCATTATTGCTTTGGGTCCTGTTGTTCATAATGTATTAGAAGCTATTCCTGAAAATAAAAATATTGATTTATTTACTATACTTGCAATTCCACTTGTAAAATTAAGTGATGAACTAATAAAAAGTCTATCTGAAACAAAAAAAATAATTGTCATTGAGGAACATGTTGAACGTGGCGGACTTGGAGAACATTTACTTTCAATTCTTGCTAAAATGTCCATCAAAAATATAGAATATGTTAGTTTACATGCCAAAGGATATCCGAGTAAATTATACGGAAATCAAGCATTTCATCAAAAAGAAAGCGGTTTGGATTCAGAAAATATACGAAAAGAAATAACCAAATTATTGGAAGTTTAAATGGGCGAAATCAAAGAAAAAATACAACAACTACAAGGTCCCATTTTTATTTTTGGGGCCAGCGGATTTATTGGTGCTAACTTATTAAAAACTATTTTAACGTATCGTAAAGATTGTTATGCTATAACTCACAACCCCAGATCTGCTTGGCGTTTAAAATTATTGGAAATCCCTTCTGAAAACATTTTACATTGTGATATCAATTATAAAAAATCCATTGAGTCCATATTTAAAGAACATACCCCACAAACTATTTTTAACCTTTCGGCTTACGGCGCATATAGTAAACAAAACAATACGAGTTTAATATATGAAACGAATATTGTTGGTACTGTAAATATCCTCGAAATCTGCAAAAATATTAAAGCGTATATCCATGCCGGAAGCAGTTCGGAATATGGACTAAACAGCGATAACCCAAAAGAAAAGGACGAGTTAATACCTAATAGTCATTATTCTGTTTCTAAAATAACCACAGGGTATTTATTATCATTTTATGCACGTTTTCACAATTTACCTTGTTTAAATTTAAGATTATATTCAATCTATGGACCCTGGGAAGAACCTGATAGATTAATTCCAAAAATGGTTGAATGTGCCTTATCAAAAACATATCCTCCTTTTGTTAATCCTTCTACTTCACGTGATTTTGTTTATATTGATGATTGCGTTGAAGCATTTATCGATGCCGCCAATAATGTTAATAAGGAAAACTCCGGTCAATCAATAAACATAGGTAGCGGACAGAAAACTACTTTAGAGAAATTAGCAAATACATGTCAAAAAATATTTAATATTGAAAAAAATCCTATATGGGGAAACATGCCTAACAGAACTTGGGATACTGCTGAATGGGTTGGTAATTATGGAAAAGCTAATGAATTAATTAATTGGCAACCAAAAACAAACCTTGAAGACGGTCTGAAAAAATATGCAGAATGGCAAAAAGAAATAAATTATACAAACAAAATATTGCCGGCTTTTCAATCTCCTAAAAAACTTGCTAAAATCAGTCCGATTATCGCCTGCTATAAAGACGCGCAGGCTATACCCTTTATGTATAATCGTTTGGTGGAAACATTCCATAAAATAGGCTGCAATTATGAAATCATATTTGTAAATGATAACTCACCGGACGATACAGAAAAGATACTTCAGGAAATTTGCGAAAAAGATATGAATGTTATTGCCATAAAGCATTCACGAAATTTTGGTTCTCAAGCAGCCTTCGTTAGCGGAATGGAGATTGCTACCGGAGATGCTGTTGTATTAATGGATGGGGATTTACAAGACCCTCCGGAAATGATTGCTCAATTTTTTGAGCAGTGGCAAAATGGATACCAGGTTGTTTATGGGAGACGAGTAAAAAGAGAAGCTTCTATGTTTATGAATTTTGCTTACAAGACTTTTTATAAAATATTCAGTAAGATGTCTGATATTACTATTCCTCAAAATGCCGGGGACTTTTCTTTAATTGACACAAAAGTAGTTGAGCACATTGTTAATTTACCGGAAAAAGAACAGTTTTTAAGGGGCTTAAGAGCTTGGGTAGGTTTTAAACAAACAGGAGTTGACTACATAAGACCAGAACGAATGTTTGGTGTTAGTACTAACAACCTACGAAAAAATATATGGTGGGCTAAAAAAGGAATTTTATCATTTAGTTATTTACCGCTTGAGATTATGAGTTATACAGGTTTTTTCTTAACAATAGCTTCCTTTTTAGCCATCGCATTTCAAGTGGTTGGAAAAATAATGTATCCGGATTTACCGCATGGTATTCCAACCATTATTGTATTGGTATTATTTTTTGGTGGAGTGCAATTACTTGCTATTTCACTCATCGGCGAATATTTATCAAAGGTGGTTGATGAAACAAAATCTCGTCCGAAATTTATCAGAGATAAAGTAATTATTAAAGGACGAAGTATTGAAACGAACAGCGAATTGAAAAACCTTTTGAAATAGAAATTGTATGCCAAAATATATTGAAGAAGGCTTCAAACCCATTAAGCACGAACCTCCCACTACCCTAGTCAGGAAAATAAAATTTTACGGACGAATGCTGTTGGATCTGCAGATCCTGACTATCTATACCGATATAAAAGATGAACTTCCTAAATTTAAAGGAATGGTTTTAGATATTGGCTGTGGACAAAGTCCGTATAGATATTTACTTAACAAATCTGAAACTGAATACAAAGGAATTGATGTAATTGAAGCTTCCAGCTTTGATTATGTAAATAACGATATTACCCTTTTTAATGGCGAGACCATTCCATTCAATGATAATACCTTTGATGCCATAATATGTACGGAGGTTTTAGAACACGTATACAATTATCAGACCTTGGTTGATGAAATGTATCGCGTGTCTAAACCCGGAGCTAAAGCAGTTATTACTATTCCCTTTTCTGCACGATATCATTATATTCCTTATGACTTTTTCAGATATACACCAAGTGCATTGGAAAAGATATTCTCTAAATTTTCTAAAGTAGAAATTACTCCGAGAGGTACTGATGTTTTATCGATATGCGGAAAAATAATTGTTTTATTTTTCCGAAACATCATTCCCAATAGTTTTATGAGGGTGATCTGCCTACCCTTTTGGATATTGATGTTGCCGGTTTTAGGAATAACAGTTATCATTGCCCATATAAGCAATATATTTAATTTAGGAAGCAATTTAGATCCTATAGGTTATACAATCAAGATTGTAAAATAATTAGAAAAATCAGACGCATTATTTACCTTACTTCCATTCGTAAATATAAATATTATAGTTTGGCTCAGGTTTATAATTAGCCAACTCATCTCGCCATACGTATTTGCTATGCTGCCCATCTATCATATCAACCAATCCTATAAGTTTGTAGTGTTCATTTACATATTTATTGGCCCATTCAAAAACATAATGATCCACATTCGGCTGAACCATTAATGAAATTGGATGATCAAAATAAATTAAATACCTCGGTTTTGCTTTTTCAGTATCTCTAACAAATTCTCTCTGCCAATCTTTATGCATTGGTACGTTTGTTACAAGTGCAGTAAAATAAGCGTGCCGCGACGGGGATTTCTTCTTTGTATAAAAATAAATTTGAGGTTCAGATCCAATTAGCACTATATTATCTTCCGGTTTTGAATTTGCATTGATATAATTACCGATCTCCATTGCTTCTGGAAATGGGTTATTACCATACACTTGTCGTAAAATTAATTCATAATTAGGATGAAAATAATATGATTTTAGCGTTTTTATATGATAAAAAACAAGAATTGAGAAAATAGATAAGTAAATATATTTGATGCTTAATTTGCCAAGTTTAAATTTATTCTCAAAAATAGTAATTACACAATGATAGGTTAATCCTGCAACAACAGCTAAACCAGGTATAATTTGAATCCAATAATGTCCGTAAAAGAAATAGCCCGGCACTATAGTTAAAAATGAACATGCTAATAAAGTAATTCCATAAACTTTTAATTGATATGGGATAGGGCGGAATAAACAAACAGCTATAGCTAATATTGAATGATACCAAAATAATTTATGATTTTGTAATATAGCATCGCGTGTATATCCAAAATACTTAATCCCTTCATCAAAAGTTATTAATTGTGAATATTGTTTTGAATATTCGAATGTCCAGTATAACATTTCATCAAAACCACCTTTTATTTTTATGATTAAAAAGAAAACGCAAACTATGGTAATTCCCCCAAGCGAATAAGCAAAAATGTTTTTAAAAAATTCTTTATATTTCTTTTCCTTTTCAAATAAAAACTCTAAAAAAATTATTACTCCTCCCCATACAGCAACAAAAACTGCAGTTGTCTTAATCATAACGGCCATGGCCATACTCATGCCGGTAAATAAATAAAGCAGAAAATGTTTTTTGCTTCGAGCATGTGCATATAATAATAAACCTAAGCTTATAAATAACGCTACACCATGTTCTGATTGAACTGTAAAACCACTTAAACTTGGCGTTAATGAAACAAATGCCATTGTTGCTGCAGAAATAATTCCTGCGATAGGACTAAACATTTTTTTAGATGCGAAATACACAAATAGTATGGATAAAATATTAATCCACATAAAACCTGTATGAACCCCTTTTACTGTTTCCCCAAAAAAATTAATTATGAATGCGTATAAATAAAAAATACCCGGAAATTTCATTTCATAAAAATCTTTATATGGAACTTTACCCTCGAGTAAAAGTTCACCCATATAGCTATAAATGCCTTCATCGCGTTCAAACGGGATTAATAAAAATTTTGAACGAATAGTGTAAACTAAAAAAACAAGTATTAACAATAATGCTGTGCAAATTTTTTCCTCTAATGAAAAAGAAAATGTTTTACCGGCAATTGTAAAAGAACTGCTCGATTCGATGTTTCGAGTAATTTTTTGAGACTTATTATTACTAATTGCTTTTGCCATAAAAATTAATTAAGGAATGATTTTTTATACAATCATAGGTTTCTGAAATGCCTTGAGATATTGGAGTAAATTTAAAATTAGGTACTACATTAATAAGCTTACTATTATCAAGATCAATCGCAGTATTATCACTTTCTCTTTTTGGGGTATAAACGATTTCAAAAGGTTCAGAAACAACTTTTTTAATCAAATCAACAATTTCATTAATTGATAAGGTATCATTTGATGAAAGGTTATATGTTTCGGATGTGTTTATATCTCTGATTAACGATAGACTCAATAATTCGGCTACATCTTTTACATAAATATAATTACGAATATTAGAACCATCTCCAAAAATCTTAATTTCATGATCTGAAATAATTTTTTCTAAAAAAGTATTTATTAAACCTAAACCTTTTGACGTGTTTTGTCCTGCTCCGTATACATTAGAAATCCGATAAATATCTGAGTTAATACCATATTTTGTTTTATAGTATAATAAAAAATTTTCAATTGCTAATTTTGTAATTCCGTAAGGAGAGAAGGGATTTTTATTGAAATTTTCGTCAACCTTTTTATGAGTGGTACCATAAACTGTACCTGCACTGCTCAAATACACTATCTTTTTTATACCTAATTTGGACACAGCTTCCAAGAAAGTTAAAAATGGAACTAAATTTTTCTGTACATCTACTAATGGGTTTTCCCAGCTATTAGCCGGAATTGTTTCGGAGGCCAGATAATAAACAAGATCTATATTTTTAAAATAGTTTGCGTTTTCAACATTATTAAGCAAATTTATTTGATTATATTCTATAGGAATATCTAAAATACTCTCTTTACTTCTACCAAATAAATGAAGATTAATATTGTCTTTTTTTAATAATAAATTAGTTAAGTGACTGCCAATAAAACCATTACTTCCTATTATAGCTACGTTGATCTTATTCATATGTTGATGGTTTTTTCAATAACAACATACGGACGTTGGCGTACTTCGTCGTAAATTCTTACAATATATTCACCAATAATACCTAAACAAATTAGGATTAACGAACTAAAAAAAGAAATTAATATTGCCAAGGTAGCAAAACCTTTAGCTTCAATTTTGTGAACAAAATATCCATAAATTGTATTTAAACTGTACATACACGCAAAACTAAAACCTACTAGCCCTAAAACTGTAATTAATCGAATTGGAGCACTTGAAAATGAAAATATACCATCTAAAGCAATTTTTAATAATTTTTTTAAGGTATAACCGGATTGCCCATCCACTCTATTAGCACGTTCATACTCAACACCAATTTGCTTAAAACCAACCCATGCTCTGATGCCTCTTAAAAATGGATTTTGCTCTTGTAGTTTAAGCATATTATCCACCACGTGCTTTTTCATAACGCAAAAATCACCGCTATCAATCGGTATGTGAATATCGCTCATACCTTTTAATATTTTATAGAAACTACTATATGCCAAACGTTTTGTAAAAGATTCTTTACGTTTTTTTCTAACCCCATAAGCAACGTCATAGCCATTATCTAAAAATGTAAAAAAGTGCGGGAGTTGAGAAGGGGGATCTTGCAAATCATCGTCTATAACAGCAATATAATCGCCTGTGCAGTGGCTTAATGCAGTTTTTACAGCAATTTGATGGCCGAAATTTTTTGATAATTTTATTCCCTTTATATAGCTGTATTGTTTACTAAGTTCTTCGATTTTTTCGTAACTTTTATCACGGCTACCGTCATCTACTAAAATAACTTCCAAATTCCAGTTAGATTTCTGTCTTTGAGTATCAATAGCTTCTAGCAGCAAATTCATAAACGCTGCCGAATTGTATATAGGTACTAGTATCGAAATCTTTTTATTCATTTATTTATTTTTAATACTTTTTAGTTAAAATCTAACATATCGTAGTTACGACTTACATGCTAATTGTTGATTTATCAAACTTAGCTCATTTATTAAGCTTAGTTGCGACTTTTGGGCTGAAATTATTTCTTTTAAAATATTTAAAAACAAACGAAAAGTAATATTGAACTCTATTTATAACACCCATAAGTGATTTATCGCTAAAAGGCACATCGCCCCAAGGTGAAAGTTTTTTATAATGTAAATAGTTTTTTTTATATGGTGAAGGGTCGAGCCAAAACCAAGGTTTAAAAAGTCTATTGGCATAATGAATTATTTTAGGATTATTATATTCATTAAAAATCTCTTCTTTTGAATAAAATCTAAAATCAGCATTTCCTAGTCCGTATTTAACTAAACCTAACCTTGCAATCACATTCCATCTATAAGGCACTATTTGCCAGGTATCTTGTAATATAATATTTAAGGAATCCTGATCGGGATATTCTAATAAATGCTCATTATCAATTTGATATTGATAGGCCTTTTGAGAAATTTTATCTTCTTGCCATTTTTTACAATCTATTAACATCATCCCTGCATTAAATGATTTTGTAAGATTAATTTTTTCTAAATGTTTTACCGGGCACAAAACCTCATAAGATGCTGATATGATATTCCCTTCCTGATTAACATTATACAACTCGGTTACATCCCCCTCAATGATCATGTCGCAATCTAAATACAACATTTTATCGATCAACAATGTATCTAATAAAAAGTATCTGTAATATGTGGCTTCGCTGTATATTTCAAATATTTTTAGTTTTTCAAAATATGCTCTATCAGGTTTTAAGAAATGTAATTTACAACCAAATTTAATTGCAACTTCTTCAAATCGATTTATATCTTCCGGAAGTATTCCTCCATCTACAATATAAATATCAAATAATTCCGGGTATTTTGTGTTTGACATTAGGGAATAAATCATTATTCCTAAGTGTTGGGCGTAGTTTTTATCAGTTGCACAACCAATATTATATCTCGTAGTCATAAATTTATTTCTTTTTATAAATGACTAATGCAGTTCTTTTGCCAACGATATCATTAAAAAATTTAAACGAAAATTTTAAAATTGACGAGGTAAAATTACTGTTTATTCCCGTTTTACGTTTAAAATATTGAATGAGATAGTCAAAGCCTTCGTATTTAAAATCTTGCACTTGTAAGTCAAAATGGGAAGCCATTTTTGTTAAACTATCTTTGTTCCATAATCCCATATGATGGGGCGGTAAGTTTAATGTATGGTACTTATCGTATTTCATAAAATAAGGTTCGTTATTAGGCACTGCAATAATTAAAACACCATCTTTTTTTAGCATTTTCACCATGCAACTTATAAATTCACCGGGCTGTTTAACATGTTCTAAAATTTGGAATCCGGTAACGTAATCAAACTTCCCAATATTTTTTTCGGCAAAAATTTCAATAGGTTCATTACTAAATTCAACACCTTTGTTCTTTAATAAGTCAGCTGCAAAATCACTTTTATCAAGTCCATAGCAATGACAATTTTTTCCATTTAACTCATCAAAGAAACTTCCCGACCCACAGCCAACATCCAAAACGGATGAATTATCCTTAATCATATTAGCACCCTCTTTAAACTCCCATTTTGTATCTTGATACAATCTATTTTTATTACTCTTATATAAATCAATATAAAACTTATTATCGCCCTCTATGGATAATGGATAATAAAAACGAAATCCTGTTTCGTTACATTGCATGATTTTTACCTCGTTCACATTTTTAAACAGATACGATATATTTAAATTATAATTTTTAAAATATTTTTTTATAATTTTTCCAACATTTAAAACTTCAATTTCTTTTACTGTAGCGTTTTTTATTAAGGTGTTTTCTATCATTTTATAAAAATAATTAAACATTTAAACATATGCAAAATTATAAAATCTATCTTAGTTCTAACTTGATAGTGAAAACAATCAATTAATTTGCTATGATACTTAAATAATAGCTATTTTCGTTTTCTTAAATAAATGAAATTTTATGTCTGAATTTCTTAATCCAAAACTAAGTTCTCCTTTTTATTTTACAAGAAAAGGGTTATATGGAGCTGCAATTATTTTTTCCAAATCTGCTAAAGGTGGGCGTTTATTGGATTTTGGCTGTGGTTCAAAACCATATAGATCTTTATTTAAGGTAGATGAATATATTGGAATAGATTATGAAAATGAAGGGCATCCTCATGACGAGGAGCAAATAGATATTTTTTATGATGGCGGTAAATTACCCTTTAAAGATGCCGAATTTGATTATGTTTTATGTACAGAAGTGTTTGAGCATTTGTTTGATCTAGATGATAAACTTGTTGAATTTAATAGAGTTCTTAAGGATAATGGGTTGATGTTTGTGACTTGCCCTTTTGTATGGAACGAACATGAAATACCTTATGACTATGCGCGATATACTTCGTTTGCATTAAACGATAAATTTAAAAAGAAAGGTTTTGAAGTTGTATCATACAATAAAGGGGGGACTTTTATTGAAACGTATACACAAACTTTCTTTTTATATTTTTCGAGAAAAGACACCAAATTTAAAAGTGATAAAATCGGTATATTTAAAAAGAGTGTAATTTTTATGGTTAACTTATTTGGAAAAATAATGAACAAACTATTGCCGAATAACGATTCGCTTTATTTAACTAATATTTACGTTGTAAGAAAATCAAAAAACCTATAATGTTTCAAATTATTTAAAGCAATGATACAAGTATTTAATATAAAAAAAGAATATTTAAGATATTCCATCATGACATGGTTTGGAATATTAGTTGCCATAATATCAAGTAAAATCATTTCATCAGTTTATGTAACTAATATTGAAGATGCAAATAAAATAGCCCAAGATATTTTACTAAATCCAGCAATGGCGCAGCCAGAACCTATGGAGAAAGCGGTTTTTTTTGGAGGTATAATTATAACAGTACTATCTTTGTTTTTATTTTATTTTATTTTAGATCGTTTTTTAAAAAAAAATGACAATGAGATAAAAGATTCATTGTTTAATATTGTTACTACTATTAACGTTGTAATTAGCTGTTATTTCCTGTACTATTGTTTTATTACCGTTAACCCTTTTTTTGCAGCACCTCAAAATTCGCATGATGCTCTTGCTAAAACCAATTTCGATTTTTATTTTTTTCAAACTTTTTTATATAAGCGATTAGTATTATACACTATTATTTTATTCCCACTATTGGCTTTTCTATTAATTAAAAACATTAAACTTTCAGAGCACCTTAATTTATTATTGAAAAAAACTGTATTTGTTTTATGTCTTGGTTTAAGCGTATTAGCCTCAGCCATATCAATTTTTAAATTCCCTTATACCTATGAAAACAAATACGATTTTAATGCTATTTATTATTCAGTAGTTCAGGTATATAATGGCTTCCCATTATTAGTAGATGGTTTTACAAATACGTATGGATTGTACCCACATTTTGTAATGCCAATTTTAAAATTAACCGGATTAAGTGTATTAAGTTTTTCAATGACAATGAGTATTTTATTGTTTTTTTGTTTTTGTTTTTTGTACTATTTCATGAATAAAATCATTAATAACAAACTCATTTTATTGTTTGGTTTTTGTTTAGTGTATTTTATGTGCTATTCATTTCAAACAACCACATTAAATTATGATGCCGCTTTCTCTTGCCATCCTGTGCGTTGGATTATGCCATTATTACTATTTGCATACATAGTTTATTATATGTCAAATCAAATGAAAGCTAATTTTATGTTTAAGAAGTGGCGTTTTTTTAAAGTGATAGAAATCATCCCTATTAAAATAGTATTCTTTTTTGTTTTTGCATTTGGCGTATTATGGAACCCTGACTTTGGATTTTTTTCTTTTTTAAGTTTAATCGCTTTTTATGTTTTTTATGAGTTTGATATAAATGAAATTAAAAAATCATTGATTCAGCTATTGTTTAATGTAATACAAGCATTTTTTTTATTAGTAATAGCATTTATTTTGTATTATGTTTATATAAAATTCGCATATCATCAAGCTCCCGATTTTTCTCTTTTATATGAAACAATTAGTACTTATTCAGTAATTGGTTTTGGTATGCTTCCAATGCCAACAACCATGCATCCGTGGATGTTGATAGCATTGATTTATGGTATAGGTTGGGTTATATCTATTATTAATTTTTTAAATAATCGTAAAACGCAATTTGCATTAGCTATTTTTGTTTTAACCTTTTTAGGAACTATCGGATTGTCTTATTACCAAGGCAGGAGCCATAATTGGCAATTAATGGTTTGTAACCTTTCTGCATTTATCTTATTGCCTATTTACGCGGATAAACTATTGATAACCGCAAGAGGACATAAGTTATTTATACCAATTTTTTCGATGTCACTCTTTGTAATTGCATTTGCTCCTTTTCAATTATTAGGAAGTTGGACTAAGCTACAGGAATTAGTGTTTACTAAAAAAGATAAAGCCATTAATCAAATAGAACAAAATCATATATATTCTACAGCCTCTGCAATTGATAAGTTATGTGAAGATGGAGAAAAAATATATATCCTATCTGCCGATTATTATCAAGGGTTATATCACACTTTATCTAAAACGGCTTCGGTTGCTAATCCTGGGTTGGGCGATTTATATACTAAAAAACAATACGAACTAATTATTGAAAAACTAAAAAATGAAAATCAAAAACTGTTCTTGGAACCTCAGTTTTACCGCCCAAAGGATACAAAATTATTAAACGTTATAGGAGCCTATTACGAACTCAATGCAATTGAAAATATGCCGACATTGTATTATTATAAAAAAAGAGAGTTTGGTAAATATCAACCTAAATTAATAAATGATGCCAGCACCCTTTTTTATATTAATACCAATGCAAATGGCAATGATAATTTTAAATTATATGAAGCTGCAGTAAAACCAATACAATTAGATAACGCATTTACTATTGATGTTATCTTTACTTCACCTTCAAACATTATCACAAACATTAATACTGGTGGTACAATATTATCTAATTTAGATGGCTACAAAGGTTTTGTAGTTCAACAACAAAAAGATAATCCAAGTCAATTCATTTTTGGATTTAAAGGCCGGGGGATTTTATGTAACGTTGAATTAAACAAACAAACAAAAATGACTTTTAAGGTAGACGGCATAAATATTTCGTGTTATGTAAATGATATGTTGCAATCTAAATCAATGGTTACAGAGGTATTTGAAAATAGCCAACAACCTATTTGTGTGGGAAGTATACAAAACATGTCGAATTTCTTTTTAGGAAATATTGATGAAATAAAAATATCAAATGGAGCTAAATGAATTTTGTTTTAGATTAAAAATTCTTGATATTTATTGGTATAATGGCAAAAAACAGTTGGTGAAACTGCCTCTATGAGTTTCGCAAACGTATTGGAGCAGAGGGCGTAAAATTAATTTTAAAAGAAAGTATCCTTGTGAATGGAAAAGATGCAGATGAGGATACCTTGAGCGGAGACACAACTGTTCAAGAAAAAAATATCCCTTATCCGATGATAAATTACATAAAAAAATCATAGACAAGTGTCAATCAATTGCAGCTAGCGAACAAGTAGAACTCCACATTGATTTTTTTCAGTAAAATTCAAGTATAAAAAACAAACACTCATACCTTTTCGATATGAGTGTTTGTGAAGTCTAAATATAAGTTGACGTTTTCACGTTTTTAAATTTAGAGATATTATTAAAATGGCAAATCATCACCCTCTGTAGCAGCGGAAAATGTTTCAGAAACATTTTCCATTTTATTTGCTGATGAAGCAGCTCCAGAACCCGCATTAGCGCCACCTTCAATACGCCAAGCCTCAAGTGTATTAAAATATTTTATTTCGCCTTGCGGACTAGTCCACTCGCGACCACGAAGGTTGAAATGCACTTTTATTTCAGAACCAACAGCATAGTTATCAATTAAATTAGTTTTGTCTTGTGTTAATTGAAATGAAATGTGCTGAGGGTATTGTGATGAATTGTCAGTAAGAACAAAATCTCTCTTTTTGAATTTTTCTGATACCTGTTGCGCTTCGCTTTTTACTTTTAAGATTCCTGTGATGTCCATTTTTTTTATAATTAATTATTGATTTAGTGAATTAGTGATCTAGTAAATTATTAATTTGTTAATTCTTGGTTTATTTAATTTAATTTCTCCAACTCTTCATTTCTCCAATCCTCTATTTCCCCTCACTTAATAAAACCATCCAAGCTTCTTCTACTTTTCCATTGTCTAATAAGGCTTTAGCAATATGATGAATGTGATTATCTAAATCAGGCAAACGTTCCCCGTAAATTTCAGAGGCTTCATCAATACCTCCCGATTCCATAAACTCAGCTACTTCAGTAGGAGTAGGTAATTTTTCGACATTGCCCAACTGCCCTAAATTATTTCCTGTTAACACATTTGAGTTGCGAATATACTCAGGAATTTGGTCAATTCCAATACCAGTTTTCAACAATGGTTTTGTTACTTCAAACAAAGCTTTTTCGTTGGTTCTGCTATACCAATTTCCTCCTAAGCGAGCCACCAGATCAATTTTATGAGGATCGATATGATGATGACTATCCAAGACATCTTCATTTAAATGAAATAATACCACTTCACATATAACTAAATTGCCCGAACCGGCTTCTTTGCCAAGTTCAATGACATTTATTACTTTGCATTCCATTTGTGCCGGCGACTCTTTTACTCTAAATGGTTTTACCATTTCAGATTGAATTGGTGTAAACCCTGCTTTGGTAAACTCATTTACTCCTTTCGGATATTCAATGCCTGCCAATGATGTTTGATGCACCATATCATAATTTACCATATTGATAACTACTTCGGCTACTTCTAATATATTTTCGTAGGTGTGTTTGGATTTAGCATCTTTTCCAGTACGTGAAGGTGAAAAAACAACAATTGGCGGATTGGCACTAAACACATTAAAAAAACTAAAAGGTGCTAAATTTGGATTTCCTTCTTTATCAACAGTGCTGGCAAATGCTATTGGTCGTGGAGCTATGGCGCCAACCAGATAATTATAAAAAACGCGGGTTGAAACTTCTTTAGGGTTGATAGTGAACATTTGAAGGAAACAGAAAAAATTAAATTTATAATTATTTTACCACGGAGACACAGAGTTCACTAAGAAAAACACGGAGAACTTTTCTCTGTGGTTATAATTTTTTCATTTGAACAGGACGAAATGCAGGTGTTAAAATATTCTTATTTTATTACAGCTGTACCCAATAAATAATCTTTCAATTGGTTGAATTCCGGTTTTATTTTAATGCTCTTTTTCTCCAGTTTAAAAAGATACTCCATGGAAGCAGGTATTGCAACATCTTCATTAATTATTTTTTTAACAACATCATCAAACTTAACAGGGTGTGCTGTTTCCAAAATTATTCCTTTTTTATTTGGGTATTTCTTTAAATATTGTTGAAGCCCATAATAAGCAACAGCTCCATGTGGTTCTAAAAGATATTTATCAGTTTTGTAAACTTCTAAAATCGTTTCTGCAGTTGAAGCATCATCAACAGAACAATTGCTGATCACTTTTTTTATTTTTTTATGATCATGTCCAAACAATTCTAAAAGTCTAACAAAATTACTCGGGTTGCCTACATCCATTGCATTGGATAAAGTGGATACAGCAGTTTTCGGAGTAAAAACTTCGGTTTCAATATAATTTGAAAACACATCATTTGCATTGCATGCAGCAACAAAATGATTGATGCGCGCACCGGAAACATACGCCACCAAACCTGCACAGATATTTCCAAAATTACCACTTGGCACACTAATTACCGGAGGCAAAGCGTGCGGCCATTGTTGTAATGCATAAAAATAATAAAATTGTTGTGGTAGCCAACGAGCCACATTAATTGAGTTTGCTGATGTAAGAGATAAATTTTGATTTAATGTTTCATCAGCAAAGGCTTGCTTTACCATTGCTTGACAATCATCAAAAGACCCCTGAACTTCCAATGCGGTAATGTTTTTTCCAAGTGTTGTTAATTGTAATTCTTGAATTTTACTCACCTTACCTGAAGGATACAAAATAACAACATCTATTCCTTCAACATCTAAAAAGCCATTTGCTACTGCACTGCCTGTATCACCTGAAGTAGCAACCAGCACTGTAATTTTTTTATCACTTCCTTTAGAGAAATACCCCAAACAGCGACTCATAAATCTCGCTCCAACATCTTTAAATGCCAAGGTAGGACCATGAAAAAGTTCAAGAGAATAAATATATTCATTAATTTTTTTTAAAGGGAAATCAAAATTTACGGTCTCTTCGCAAATAACACGCAAGTCCTTTTCAGGGATAGTATCACCAACGTAAGGACTGATTACTTCAAATGCAATTTCTGCTTTCGATTTGTTTTTTAGAGTTTGAAAAAAATCATCTGAAAGTTTAGGTATACGTTCAGGGAAATATAATCCTTTATCCGGAGCTTGCCCGGTAATAGCTGCTTCCCGAAAATTAACAGAAGCCGATTGTTTATTAAGACTGTAAAATAACATTGTTTTATTGTTTAAGTTAAACGTTTCAAATTATTTTAAATAGGTCAGGAATCAAGTGCTCCATCAAATATGTTTATTGACTCAAGATGTTTACCAGAATTTTTTATATAGATGTTGGCAGGAATAGAAGAACCAATTTGTGTATCTTCTATTAGTCGTGTATTATCAAATATTTGTCCTAATTCTATAAAATTAATATATGGCTCCAGCGCATAAAGCAAAATTCTTAATTTTGTATGATCGCCAAAGTTAAGAGTCCAATAATCCAGATAGTCTTTATACTTATAAAGATGATTACTTTCATTAATTTCAGTATTTTCTTTTGACCATTTTTTCATATCCACCAAAAAACCTTTTGGAACAAATTTAAAATCAGGTTTACCTGGAAAAAAATCTTTAATCGCATTTGTTACCTTTTCAGGATTTGTTGCAGATGCCTTACCTGATGAAATATGATAAATATTGTATTTTCTATGTTTATTAAATAATAATTCAATGATAGATTGAGTAGCGTAATCGATAGAAATCACATCGATATTGCTTTGAGCGTTAACAGGGAAAAGGCGCATTTGATTAAGTGTTGCTAAAGCCCATAAAATCACGTTTGATCGAGGAACCCATGTTCGGCTGTCACCCATTATAATTGAAGGTCTCACAACCAAAATTTTATCTTTAGGAAGATAATCTTTTAGAAGAAGCTCTCCTTTCATTTTTGTATAGGAATATTTCACCAAATGATTTGCTGCTAAATTGGGCGACATATCTTCTGTAATGATGCAGTTTTTAACCGTTGTTCCACAAATTGTTGCAGTACCTACATACGTAAAAACATTTAAATTATGTAATGTTTGAGCCCATTTCAATAATTGACGGGTTCCACCGATATTTACTTTTTCAACGATGTCATCATATATTTTTGAAAACGAGGTGTTAGCAGCAGAATGAATGATTGTATCAATATCTTTTAATTGTTTGTTTTTTGCTAATTTATCAGAAAGGTTATTATCGGTTAATTCACCCACAACCGGAATTATTTTTTGCGGATCAAAATGATCTCCATGTAAATCAAATACTTTTATTATTCTCTCCAATGCTTTTTCATTGCTTGAAGCTCTCACTAAACAATAAATTTTTTCAACTTCAACCTTTTTTGCCAATTCTACAAGTAATTCTCCACCTAAAAATCCGGTACTTCCTGTTAAAAATATTTGCATTTTTTATTTTGTTTTTTAAAAAAATTCTAATCCGATAACTCCAAGTACAATTAATATCATAGAAACTATTTTAATAACTGTAACTGGCTCGTTCAGCCATATTATACCAACTAGTGCCATTATTAAAATACCTGAACTTGCCCAAATAGCATAAGCTACACTGGTATCCATTTTTTTTAATACTAAAATCAAGCATCCTAATGCAAGTGAATAAAACAAGAAGACAAATAATATCGGATATAATTTTGTAAAACCTTCTGATTTTTTCATAAAAACCAAAGCAATGATTTCAAAAAAAATACCCAGTAAAAGCAATATCCACTTCATAAAATTTCAATATAAATTTTGTGAAACAAAAATCTTTCGGCTTTATCCATTGCACATTTTATTTTTCTTCCCCTTATTGCAAACACAATGCCATCAATTTGATTATAAATGATGGCATTCAACTTGTTAATTATATAAATTTTACACCTTGCTTGCTAATAGTAGTAATATGAGTATGGAAATTAATCCCTATATTTTTATAAACATCCGTAATTACTTTTTCTACAGTTTTTGCAGTTTTTTCATTTTTACTTAAGAAAAACACTGATGGTCCTGAACCTGAAATACCGCCGCCTAATGCACCTGCAGCCATGCTTTTCGTTTTAACTTCATCGAAATGAGGAATTAAAATGCTTCTTACAGGCTCAACAATCACATCCATAAGCGATCTTCCGATAAGGTCGTAATCACTTTTCATAAGGCCTGCGATCAATCCTGCAATATTCCCCCATTGAATGATGGCATCTTTCAATAAAATTTGTTTCTTTAAAATTTCTCTTGCATCGGATGTCTTTACTTCAATCTGAGGATGTAAAATGGTTACGTATAACTTCGGTGATGGTATTTGTATAATATCTAAAGGACTCGCTGAGCGGATAAGTGTAATGCCACCATAAATGCAAGGAGCAATGTTATCCGCATGTTTAGAGCCGGAAGCCACTTCTTCACCGCACAAAGCAAATTCAACAAGTTGTTCTTTTGTAAAGCGATTATTTAAAAGATGATTGGCTCCTACAACAGCACCAGCAGCACTTGCAGCACTCGAGCCGATCCCGCTTCCGGGCTTAATTATTTTAGTGCTCTCTACAATAAAACCAATTTCTTCCGGAACCGCTTTTAATAAAGCAAGCAAAGCAGCACCAATTACATTTTTACTCGGCTGAGTCGGTAAATTATAATCGTCTTTATTGATAATGGTAACACCTTTTTTTGATGTTTTACGAATCAGCATTTTATCAAAAAGACCATCAAGCGCAAAACCTAGTATATCGAACCCGCATACCACATTTGCAACTGTTGCCGGAGCAAGAACTGTTATTTCATTTATTTTTTTACCGGACATAAGAAAATCTTTTTAAACTCTTCCTGCTCTTATTATATCAGCAAATATTCCCGATGCGGTTACATCTGCTCCTGCTCCTGCCCCCTTAATCACTAAAGGTTGCTGTGCATACCGATTGGTAAAAAACAATACCACATTATCTTTCCCATACAAATGGTATAGGTCCTGCTCTTTATTGATATGTTGTAAACCAACGGAAGCCTTACCTTTCTCCAGTGTGGCAACAAATTTTAATTTACAATCTTTCTTTGCAGCAGCATCATACAAAGCTTTGAAATGTGCTTCGTGTTTTACCAATTCTTTGTAAAAGTCCTTTACATCGCCTTTCATACATGATGCAGGTAAAAAAGAATTATTACTAATGTCATCCATTTCCATTTTGTAACCCGCTTCGCGAGCCAAAATTAATATCTTACGCATTACATCTTTTCCGCTCAGGTCCAAACGAGGATCCGGTTCAGTGAATCCTTCGTCCTGTGCATTTTGTACGATCTCGGCAAAAGGTTTTTTACCATCATAATTATTAAAAACATAATTAAGAGTACCCGATAGAACAGCTTCAATTTTATTTACTTTATCTCCACTGCGAATAAAATCGTTTAGCGTTCCGATAATTGGTAAGGCCGCTCCAACATTGGTTTCATATAAAAATGAAGCGTTAAACTCACGTGAATATTCTTTCAATTTTATGTAATCATTATAATCCGAAGAGCAAGCAATTTTATTACAAGCCACTACCGAAATACTTTTCTTTAATAAAGAACCATAAAGTTCAGCCATATCTGCATTTGCCGTTACATCGACAAACACAGAGTTACGAAGATTTTTTTGCACAATGAAATCAATGAATTTTTCTGAATTCATTTTAGCGGAATCCTGTAGTTTTTCTTTCCAATTTTTCAGATCAATGCCCTCTTCATTCAATAGCATTTTTTTACTACTTGCAAGGCCAACAACTCTTATCTGCAAGTGAAGTTGCCCATCAATATTTTTAATTTGTTCTTTTAACTGCTCTATTAACCTGCCTCCAACATTACCACAACCAACAATAAAAAGGTTTAATTGTTTGTGAACAGTTTCAAAAAATGCTTCATGCAGCACGTTCACCGCCTTTTTAACATCAGCGGTTTTAATAACTGTAGAGATATTTTTTTCCGAAGATCCCTGAGCAATAGCACGGATATTTATTCCGTTACGTCCCAGCGCACTAAACATTTTACCGCTGATACCGGTATGGTTTTTCATATTCTCACCCACCAATGCGATGATCGAAAGGTCGCCTTCTACAACAACAGGATCAATTTTACTAAAAGTAATTTCGTTTGCAAATTCAGTATCTAATATAGCTTTTGCCTTTGCTGCATTCGCTTCATCCACAGCAACACAAATAGAATGTTCGGATGATGCCTGTGTAATTAATATAATATTTATTTTTTCGGTAGATAAAGACTCGAACATCCGTTTTGAAATACCCGGCACGCCAACCATACCACTACCTTCAAGACTCAACAATGTTATTTTACCTATGCTGGAAATTCCGCATACGCTATTTTTATTTCCTTTTGCTTTCCTTTCTACCAAGGTTCCAAAGTCGTTCGGAGCAAAAGTGTTTTTTATCTTAATTGGAATATTTTTAACCATCACCGGATGGATAGTTGGAGGATAAATAACTTTAGCACCAAAATGCGAAAGCTCCATAGCTTCCGGGTAAGAGATATTCGGAATAACTTTGGCATTACTCACCAGTCGCGGATCCGCAGTCATCATACCACTTACATCTGTCCATATTTCCAACAACTTCGCATCAGTGGCTGCCGCCGCAATTGCAGCAGTATAGTCAGAACCTCCTCTACCTAAAGTAGTAGTAACTCCATTGCTATTAGAAGCAATGAAACCGGGAACAATATATAATTTTTGTGGATTTTTTGTGATGTACTTTTTTATCGCTTTGTTGGTTGTATCAAAGTCGACTACCGCATGACCAAAATCAGAATTGGTGTGAATAATTTCTCTTGAATCTACCCATTGGTGAGCAATTTTTAAAGAGTTGAATTTGGAGGAAATAATTAAAGATGAAAGCAACTCACCAAAGCTCACGATACTATCAAGGGTGCGTGGGGATAACTCCTGTAACAAAAATACTCCTTCACAAAGACTTTCTAATTCGTTACACTTTTTTTTCACTAAGCTAAGTGTTGTGCTTTGTTTCTCAACAGGGATTAGGTCTTTAACAACTTTCAAGTGCCTGTTTTCAATAACTTTCAATTTTTCTTTATACGATTCATCGCGTGATGCTGCCAATTTAACGGCATCTATCAACATATCGGTAGTGCCACCCAAAGCGGATACCACTAAAATTATTTTATCCTTTGAAAGTGCGCTCTTAACTATTTCAACAACTTTGTTTATGTTTTCGGCATTTGCTACTGAAGTGCCACCGAATTTCAATACTTGCATACTTATTCTATTTTATTGATATTTGTTAAATTAGGCAATAATTATAGCGAAAAATATCGACATAAAGCCAAAAGAATTGCAAAAATATGAAAAATCTAACCGACGTACACAACCAACAGCATTTTAAAAAATCATTTTCACAAAACAATAAAATCTATCAAGGAAATAAAAGACCTTACCATGAATAACAAAATGAAAAAAATCTCATATTTGTAATTGCGAAAATTATCAAAAATTAATCTATGGAAATAGCAAATAAAATATCTATCACGATAGAAACCACTGTAAACGCTTCAATTGAAAAGATTTGAGAATTCTGGAATAAACCCCAACACATTACCAAATGGTATAATGCATCAGAAGATTGGCATGCACCATCTGCTGAAAACGACTTAAAAGTTGGTGGAAAAAGCATGATCAAAATGGCAGCAAAAGATGGCAGTTTTGGTTTTGATTTTATATTTATTCACACAAAAATAAAAGATCTGGAACTTATTGAATCTACTATGGAGGATGGAAGAAAAATGTCCGTTCAGTTTTTAAAAACAGATAATGGACTTAAAATTATTGAAATATTTGAAGCGGAAACTACCAATCCTATTGAAATGCAAAAAGGTGGATGGCAGGCTATTTTGAACAATTTTAAAAAATATGTAGAGTCAAATTAGGCTTATGCATTTATTTATTACAATTTCAATAAAACAAAACCCATATTTAGTACGTCATTGCGAGGAACATTCTGCGTTGAAGCAGACACTCAATCTAAATAATAATTTGGTATGAGATTGCTTCGGGCGAAAAGCCATCGCGATGACGTTCTCAATAAAAAATCATATAAAACAGTCCTATTAAAAAAATTAAACAAAATGACAATCAATCAAATTACCCCTTGCTTATGGTTTGATACCCAAGCCGAAGAAGCCGCTAATTTATATGTATCTATCTTCAAAAATTCAAAAATAACTAGTGTTAGCCGCTATGGAAAAGAAGGTTTTGAATTTCACCATATGCCTGAAGGTACAGCATTAACAGTGGCATTTCAATTAGACGGACAATCTTTTACAGCTTTAAATGGTGGTCCGATCTTTAAATTCAATGAAGCAATTTCATTTCAGGTAAGTTGCGAAACGCAAGCAGAGATCGATCACTTTTGGGAAAAATTATCTGAAGGCGGCTCTGAAGGACAATGCGGATGGTTGAAAGACAAATATGGCTTATCATGGCAAATTATCCCTACCATACTTGGAAAATTAATGAGCGACCCTGCAAAAGCCGGAAAAGTTATGAAGGTGTTTTTGCAAATGAAGAAATTCGATATTGAGAAATTAATGCAGGCATAAAATAATTTTAGCAAAATGGATAAAATTACTGCTCCCGATATTGATACCTACATTGCCGGTTTTCCAAAGGATATCCAAAAACTTTTGAAGCAGGTTCGCGCAACTGTCAAGAAGGTTGCACCCGAAGCAAAAGAGAGAATTAGTTATGGAATGCCCGCTTTTACATTAAACGGGAGTTCCGTTTATTTTGCAGCTTTTAAAAAACATATTGGATTTTATCCCGCACCAAAAGGGATTGAGGAGTTTCAAAAAGAATTATCACAGTATAAAGGCGGCAAAGGTTCAGTTCAATTTCCATTTGACCAACCTATTCCGCTTGACTTAATAAGTAGAATAGTGAAATTCAGATTCAAGAAAAAATAAAAATGCCGGCGAAGATTTCCGCCGGCATTTTATTATAATTTTAATCATTTATTAAGCCTTAACTGCGTCCGGTCTTAGCATTCTGCGAAGAATTTTTCCGATCGGAGTTTTTGGCAGATCATCTCTGAATTCAATAGCTTTAGGAACTTTATATCCTGTAAGAAGTTGTTTACAATGTTCCATCAATTCAGCTTCTGTTAATGAAGGATCTTTTTTCACTACGAAGATCTTCACTACTTCTCCCGATTTTGCATCTTCAATACCAATACATGCAGCTTCCATTACTTTCGGATGCATTACAACTATTTCTTCCACTTCATTCGGATAAACATTGAAACCCGAAACAATGATCATATCTTTTTTACGATCTACAATTTTAAAATAACCATCTTCGCTAACTACTCCTACATCACCTGTTTTCAACCAACCATCCGCAGTCATAACTTTCGCTGTTTCATCAGGTCTGTTGTAGTATCCTTGCATTACTTGCGGACCTTTCACCCATATCTCGCCGGCTTCGCCCTGAGCAACTTCAACTCCGTCATCATCCATTAATTTAACTTCTGTTGATGGCATCGGGATACCTATTGTTCCTACTCTTTCTGTTCCATCAATTTTATTACAAGTAACAACAGGAGAAGTTTCTGTTAAACCATAGCCCTCCACCAAAGAAGTTCCTGTTACTTTTTTCCAAAGATCAGCCACCGGTTTTTGAACAGCGGTAGCACCGCCAATAACACCTTTCAAGGTACTGAAATCTAATTTTTGAAACTCCGGATCGTTGGCAAGTGTATTAAACAAAGTATTTACACCTGTTAAGAAAGTAAGTTTACTTGTAGATAATGTTTTTACAAATCCTGGAATATCACGAGGATTAGCAATTAATATATTTTTACCTCCATTGGCGATATACCCAATAAAATTAACTGTTAAAGAAAATATATGATAAAGGGGAAGTGGCGTAACGATGATTTCTTTTCCTTCAATTGTTCTGATAGAATTTAATGAAGATGTTTGTTCAACATTCGCTAAAACATTGCGATGCGTCAACACTGCACCTTTTGAAACACCTGTTGTTCCACCTGTATATTGCAAGAAAGCAATATCCGAAGATTTTGTTTCTACAGCAGTAAATTTATTTGCTGGTATATCAGCAACAACATCTCTGAAACTGATTCCTCCTTCATAAGGCATTGGTGATGCAGGAGTTGGGAATAGATCCGTTGCTTCAGCAATGATAACCGTTTTGATATCAGTATTGGCAACGATGCTTTTTAATACCGGAGCGAAAGGTGAAAAAATAACGATGGCTTTAGCGCCTGAATCTTTGAACTGATGTTCCATTTCTCTGGCAGTATACAATGGATTGGTATTAACTACAACCAACCCCGCTAACATAGAACCATATATTGCAATCGGATAAGAAAGAATATTTGGCATTTGTAATGCAATTCTATCTCCCGGTTTTAAATCCGTATTGGTTTGTAAATAAGCAGCAAAATTATGTGCCAAACGGTCAAAATTTTTGAACGTTACCGGAACACCCATACTTTCAAGGGCTACATTGTCTGCAAACTTTTTAGTACTCAGTTCAAATAATTCAACGATACTTTTATATTTATCAGGATTGATCTCTGCGGGTACTCCTTCAGGATACTGTTTTAACCATGTTTTTTCCATTTGCTTCTGTTTTGTTTTAAAGGTGTCTATTAATTAAGGAGGTTGAATGAGTTTCAACGATGAATTAGTTGAAATTCATGACAAAAATAACACTATATTCATATAAATAAAATTTGATTTGAATTTTACCATTTAAGTATTGTGTTATACCAATTAGTATGGTAGAATAATGAAATCGAGGATTAACATATTGAGAATTAAATCTCTTCAATCTCAAAACCAACCTTTTTCAAGTCCTTCCAAAAATCTGGGTAAGATTTTTTTACAACTTCGGGATGATCAATGGTAATTGAATCCTGAATCATTGCCAAAGGTGCAAATGCCATTGCCATGCGATGGTCCTCATACGTTGCAATAGGAGAAGATTGTTGAACCAATTGTTTTGTGTTGATCTTGATCTTATCATCATTTACAATTTCTACTTCAACACCTATTTTAGCCAACTCATTTTTAAGAGCCAAGGTTCTGTCGGTTTCTTTTATTCGGAGAGTATGTAAGCCAGTAAATGTTGAGGGTATTCCTAAAGCACCAACCACAACAGCAACTGTTTGGGCTATGTCTGGAGAAGCATAAAAATTATACGTAAAAACACTTTCTTTTTGCCCTCCTTTTGTTAAAAGAATACCACCATCAATATATTTCGTCTCTACCCCAAAATTATGAGAACATATACCATTTACAATATCATCACCCTGTAAACTATTTTGTTTTAATCCTTTAATAGAGAAGTTGTCAATTTTTTTTGCTAATGCAGCAAAGGCATACCAATACGAAGCAGAACTCCAATCTCCTTCTACTTCATATATATAATCTTTGGTTTTAATATGATAATCTTCTCTTTTAATAATAATTGAATCGCCAACAGATTTATAAAACCAATTAAGAAAAGTTATGCCAAATTCTTCCATCATTTTTCTGGTCATATTAATATAGGGGACTGACGTAGTTACAGCATCATTAAATTTTAAAGTCAATCCATTTCGTAATGTGGGAGCAACAAGTAATAATGCTGTTATATATTGACTACTCACATTCCCATCGATCAATACTTCACCACCATCCAATTCTTTTCCTTTTATTCTTAATGGCGGATATCCTTCTTTTTCAGCGTATTCAATATCAGCACCCAGATCGCGTAAAGCATCAACCAATATTTTGATTGGACGATTTTTCATACGCTCCGAACCTGTCAGAATACAATTAACACCTTTTCTGGTTGCCAGAAATGCAGTTAGAAAACGCATCGTAGTTCCGGCAGCACCCACATCATACGTTTCAATTTCTATTGAAGTATTGGCTTTAACCTTAGCAAGTATTTCTTTTAAAACCCTTGTATCTTCGGCCGTAGCAAGGTTTTTTATTTCAAATTTTTCTTCACACAAAGCTTGAATAATAAGCGCACGATTGCTCTCGCTTTTGGAAGCGGTCAACTCAATACAACCTTTCAATACTTTTGTTGGGTGACTAATACGGTAACTCATTTCGACTTAATTTGTTCTGAATAATAATTAAGCGATTCTTTGATAAGGTCGGCTGTAGCCCCTGCATTTATTTTGCATTTGCCTATTGCTGATAATAATGAAAAATTAATCTTTCCTTTTTCATTTTTTTTATCGTGCTGCATCAATTCAAGAAATCGGCTATAATTATTTTCCTTTATTTTTACCGGCTTGTAAACCGATAAAATAAATGTTGTTATTTCTTTCAACTCTTTACCGGAAAGTCCTGATACTTTATTTGATAAATATGCTTCACAGATCATCCCAACAGCTATTGCTTCGCCATGCAACAATGGAGCTTGATTTTCCTGTTCTAAAAAATGTGTTTCAATAGCATGGCCAATGGTATGTCCAAAATTCAACGTTTTCCGCATATTTTTTTCAAATGGATCGGCCAACACAACTTTGTTCTTTATTTTAATGGAAGTATCAATAAGCTTGGTCAAATTTTCAAGATTAGAGAAATCAACTTTTTTAATTTGTTTCCAATAATCTGCATCGGAGATCAACGCATGCTTGATCATTTCAGCAAAGCCCGAAACTACCTGCCGTTCTTCAAGTGTATTCAAAAAGGCAGGGTCGACAAATACAGCGAGAGGATTATTAAACACGCCTATTTCATTTTTCAGGTGATTCAGATCAATACCTAATTTACCGCCAACTGAGGCATCTACCTGGGAAAGTAGCGTTGTAGGGATATTTATGAATCCGATACCGCGTTTAAAAGTGGAAGCAATAAAACCACCCATATCGCCAATTACGCCACCGCCAATATTTACAAATAGTGATTGTCTGTCGGCAGAATATTCACTTAATGTAGACCAAATTTGTACGCAAACCTCAATGTTCTTATTTTCTTCGCCACTCTCAATTTCAATGATTTCGGCATCTGCAAATGCAGGAACATTTGCAACCAATTGCGGATAACAATGTTTCAAGGTGTTTTCATCAACCAAAATAAAAATCTTGGAATACTTATTTTTGTTGACTTTAAAAAATTGGTTGATTTCTCTGGTGATACCATTCGATACAAAAACCGAATAATTATTTGCTTTAATTTCTGTCATAAAACTTATTGAAGCGGCAAATGTAATAAGAATTAGCAATAAAAATCTAAAAAGCCCTGATTGCACGGACAGCATTAGGCATACTTATATTGATGTCTTGGCGACCATTTCCAAAATCCTGAAACCAGGTAACGTCATTTTTATAAATGGTAGAAGTCCAATAATAATTATAAGAAAAACCACCAACTAGATTTCTTCTAATATACAATAAACTTAATTCTAATTTTGAAGGTAAGTACCAATCATCATATTTCACCCCATCTATCTTTACAGAATACTCTTTGCATAGTTTGGCAGCAAAAGTAACATCAGGTGGCACTCCTTTATAACCCAAAATAATATCTGTATTTTTTAAACCTGATCCAACTCCGTCTCCTGTAGTAACATTAATTCCACCAAACCACCTCAATCCTTTATCCTGATCTTCGAGAGCTGCTATTAAACCATGCTCTCCCCTGCCATATACAAAAAACACAATGCCACCTCCAAAGCTTTCGCCAATTCTGTGGGTAACAGTCCGGGAATATTTTTCAAATTTACTATCTTGACCATATAAGAAGCCATTAAACATATCGCCCCTTAACGATAATACTAATAATACTATAAAAAGTTTTTTCATATTATTTGTTTTTCAATTATTAAAAATTGGAAGAATAATTTATCTTAACACAATGGAAAATTACAATATTATTTTATAAAATAAAACTTTTTTTACCTCAATAGATTTTTTATCCATCAATGCCTTGATATCATTTTATATTAACGATTACAAATCCCTTTAAAAGCGCAATATTTACAATTATCAATATCTATAGTTTGAGAAAATTCAGTTTCAGGATCAAATATCTCGGAAAGAATGTTTCTCAATTGTTCTTCAAACAAGCTTAAAACAGATACGTCCAACATATCATTGTTATTTATTTTAACCGTTTTTAATCCTGCACTCAATTCACGAAAGGTAATAATTCCCGAAACCATATTATCTTTAATTGCCGGATTCATCTTTTGATACATCCATGCATACATCAATAATTGAAAACTTTTTGAAAGTCCGGCATCATTTGTCAATTCGCCCCATTCAACCAGTTTTAACTCTTTATCTTCAGCTTTACCTGTTTTATAATCGATTATACGATGGAGAGAACCAACATTATCGATCCTGTCGGCTTTACCATGCAATTTTATTTTTTGATCCTGAATAGTTATTGTTGTTTCAAGTGGTTGCTCTAATGTTTTAATAATGAAAGGTGTTCCTTCTTTTTCTGATTTGGTAACGCTTTTAATTTCAGAATTTAAAAAATTATTTAAAAATTTCAATGCAACTTTAACAGTCAGATAATTTTTTCCATAGCTTATTTCGCTTTTACTGTATTCTTTCTCAAAGGTTGAGATGGTAAGCGCTTCCAACTCTTGCTTCATTCCTTTTATGTTAGCTACGCTCAACTTTTTTCCAACAAAAGGTTGATATAATTTTTCCAATACTTCATGGATCGAATTTCCTAATGTATCTGCTCCAATGGTTTCTTCCACCTCATCTGCTTCTTTCAATCCTGCAATGGCTTGAAAATAAAATTGCAACGAGCAGTTACGATAGGTATTTAATAACGATGGAGAAAAACCTTTTTGGGCTTTTTCATTTAATGTTTCAATTATTTTTTTTGTTTTGTGTATACGTATAAGATCTCCTGTATTATCAATATTTACAGGGATGTTTACCAATTTCTCTTCAATCACCACCTGCTTATTTATTTTCGGAAGTTCATGAATAAGTTGGGTCAGAAAACGGCTTTTTTCTCCACTGCCAAGTGCATCATTTTCGGTATTGTACAACAAATAAATTGTTGTAGCCCTTTGCAATAAACGATAAAAGTGATACGCAAAAATGGCGTCCTTATCGCTATAAGTGGGCAATCCAAAATAACGCTTCAACTCAAACGGGATAAATGAATTCACCGTTTTACCGGATGGCAATATATCTTCGTTGCAGGATAATAAAATAACATTTTCAAAATCAAGTGTTCGCGTTTCCAACATACCCATCACCTGTAAACCCATTAAAGGCTCGCCATAAAAAGGTAAGGTGGTACTACGGGCAATTTGTTTAAAAATAGTTTGTAAGGTTTTCAGATCCGTGATGCTGCTCGGATAATCGAACTGCAATGCCTGTATCCTTTTAATGATTTTTGTGAAAGCAAACAAATATTCGAGCTCCAGATTAGCTTTGTTTGCAGCATCTTTGCCTTGTTGCGCAATGATGGAGTTTTTTAATGTATCAATTAAATAGTTGACACAAGCAATCGCATCAGCAGGTTCATTCCAATAATTGAAAACCGGTTTTAATATTTTTAATAATGCTGATTGCTTTTCTATAATTATATTCTCTATAGTAGAAAGTGCTGCGAAAACAATATTTCTGTCCTGTATCGCTTTAACGATGGGTTTAATGGAATGATAGGATGTTCCTGCAGGCATCGAAATCAAAAGACTCGTATAGGGATGGCTTAACAGGTTCAATAGATCTTTGTGATAAAAACTATATTTGGTTTTGCCCTGACTTAATTTTATAGCATTGATATGAAGATTAAATACCAAATCAAAATATCCTGAAAGGGGCGTATTTTTTAGCGGATATCCCATCGTAACATTTATATCCTGCAAATTTTCAGGAAGCGAATGCAAAACAGGAAACAACAAATTTTCGTCGGCAAGCACCAAAGCGGTATTTTGTAAACTGATGTTTTGTTTTTGAAATTCAGCTACTAAATTACCTGCAACCTTTGCTTGTGCAACATTTTTAGCAGCCCCGATAATGGTAATATGTTTTTTTTCTGTTGAAAGTAAATTCTCCTCGATCACAAGATTTTTATCTGTTGCGCCCTTTCCCGATCTGAAGTTCCCCTTTTCATTATACTTCCGAATGAACTTACCCGCCTCCTGTTTTACATCATTAATGTAATAAGCATCGGTATCCCAAATGATCTCGGCCTTTCCGCTGTTCAATAACTTTTCAATGATCTGTTCTTCGGCTTTGTTGAGCGCATTAAAACCGGCAAAAATTATTTTTTTCCAGGGATGTTTATTTACTCTTTCTTCAGTATTTTCGGCAACAATTTTATAAGCCAATCCTTGATATGCCTGATGTTTATTTAATAATCGTTTGGAAAAATCAAAATAATAAGCTCCTAACGATTGCCAAAAATTAAGATATTGTTTTTGAAAATCAGTAAGCGTTTCTTCACTATTCAAACTCCAGGTTTCCAGTTCTTTTATATCTTTCAAATTTCCGAACAACTGAGCTGCATCCACCAAATAGCGATCAATTTCATTAAGATCACTTAATAAAGTTTGTCCCCATTTACTAAAATCATCAAAGCTCTCCACTTCATTTTTACTAATACTCTTTACCGTTTCATATAATTCAAATAATAAGGTAGTAGCGTCTGCAATTTCTAATTCGGCAAGCAAGGCAACAAAATCTTCTGTGGCAAAAATTTCCGGTGCCCAAAATGTTTTGTTCAGATTTTTCGCGAAATGTGTTTTCAAAAACAATCCTGCTCTCCGATTTGGAAGCACGATACAAATATCGCTGATGCCATTACCGTATTTTGAACAAAGATGCTGAACTGTTTTTTCGAGGAAAGATTGCATCGGGCTAAATTAAGAATTATAAGCGAATAAGCAGGGGCTGGTTATTCTGAGCTTGATGCAGAATCTATAATTTGCTTGCTCAAAAGAGCATCACATAAATTTATAAATAATTACTATACTCTGTGGCAAGATGCCACCAAATAGTTGGCACGAGTGAAAAACACTCGCGCCTGCGTACTGCACTGACACTCGCGCGGGCGGGGGTTCCGTGCAACATCGGTTTCATTGTTCGCCCTCCGGGCGCAACGAAACCTTAGCTGTTAGCAGTAGGTTTTCTTTCATTGTAAAACAATAAAATTAGGTTCGGAATATTCAAACTTGTCCGTCAAATAAAACCAATTTGCCATATCCAATGCGTCCCCATTTGAATACTTGTCAGCATTTATAATGTACGTTAATGTATCAATTCCAAATGGAGGTCTTCCAATAACACTTGTATGTGTCTGAAGCGCAAATTGGTCAAGGTCTTGCTTTGTTGAGCTTGTTTTAAGTTTTACAATAAATAGATTTGTCAAACCTACTATTCCTTCTATTCCTTGGTTTTTATATGTAAGCAAAAGGTTCGCCATTATTATTTTTGGGTTGCTTTTTAATTGTGCAATTCTTGAATTAGCTGTTTGGCAGTCTGTAAAGTTTTTAAATGAAACAATTACATAATTTTCATTTGGCGATTCAACTGATGATTCAATGGAATTCAAATAAGAAAATTGTGATAATATGTTTACTTTATTCTGTGCAGTAGTTGAGTCGGTGAAACTTATCGTCATTTTATTATTCAACTCCGTTAAATAGATTTTATGTCCTTGATAAAAATAAGATCTCTGCCCACAAATATTTATAGCTACATCTTTTCGGCAAGATAGTCCGAGAAGGGTCAAAGAAAATATTATTAAGTATCGTTTCATATGTTGTGACTCAAACTTACTGCTAACGTTATGGCGGCTAAAAGAAGTGCCCCCTTAACCGATTCAGTATATTAATTCTGCTAAGATACAAATTTGCAATTCAATAAATTAATTAGCAGAATTAGGGGCATTTCTTTTTAGCCGCCAGTTAGGAGTAGTTGATGGCACACAGCTCGAGCATAGCATCAACGGTGTTGTTGGTCGCACACAAAAATTACACACAGCATTTGAAGCATGACGTTTTTAGTTTCAATTATTGCGCTAATAAAGCCTTATTGGCGACACGTTGTTGAAACGCAAGATTGTTTTCTGAAATCAATTTACTGCTTAAAATTTCTTCTTCTAACAGCAACAAATTTATAAGAAACTTGACTTTCTCAATTATTTCTTATACCTTCGCCAAGTCGTTGAACGATGCAAATCGTTTGAAAGCGAGTCTTTCACGATGTTTTATCGAACGACTTGAGGCAAAATCTTTCTGATTTCTCCGCTGTTATTTTCCGAAATTTTGCAGTAATCCTTTTGAGGTACAATCTTGAAAAACGGCTACTTCCCTTGCTCCGTGCGACCAGCAATTACTCTCTAACGTTTTGCAGCTACCCGAAGGGCGGGACTTTTACCACAAAACTTGGTTTGAAAAACGAATGTTTGATTAACCACAAAACTGTCTTTGGAACACGAAACCCCGCCTTTTGGGTAGGTGCTGTTAGGTGCTGGCGTTTTTTCATTCCAGTATTTCATGGTCAGGATAAATTTACAATGCAATGTCTTGTTGAGCATACATAATTAACCCTGTGTCGTCTTTGAATTTTTGAAGTTCTGTATTGTTTCCTTGATTAGCAAATGGTTTTAATCCATTACAAGCATATGCTTCAATTTTATCAAAGTCAGTTAAATTATTGTCAAGTTGAAATTTACCTAGAGTAATTGTTAATTGTGTCCTTGCTTTAACCAACCAACCACTGCTACCTCTCATTTTTAATTCCACAAATACTATGCTGTTGTCAAAATGAAGCATACCATCACATCTACTTTCTTTGCTAACTCCGTCTGCTTTTAATATTTCTACACAATTGTCAATAGCATAAAAATCCACATCTTTATTTGAAGGATTTATGACTTTTCCAATCCACTTTGATTGGTCATTTTCGTCAATATATGCAGGTTTTTCAGGTGGTGGGGTGTCGTCACATAATCCAAATTGACTTTTATTTGATTCTGTTTTACAAGCCCCATCAAAAAAGTTTATTGGCATAAATCTTCAATTTCTAAAAGGTTAATAAAAATGTCATTAGATTTTCCCAAACTTTCATTTAGATAATTTTCGTCTGAAGGGAGTTCTTTATAATTGTCAAGCTTAATTATAGAACCGTCATTTTCATTGAGTTCATAAACAGCCCAATCTGAGGGTTTAATTAAAGATTTTATTGGTACTACTTTATTTAATTTTTCAGCTAGTTCAGACTTATTAGCTGATTTATTAATTTTTTCATATACGATAGACGCTTTCACCGAATGGGTTAAATAATTAATTAAATAAGGACTATGAGTAGTCATAATTAATTTATTCCCTTCATTCATATTATTAAAATCCAATAAAGCATTTAATATTTCTCTTTGAGAACTAGGAAATAAATTTTGTTCTGGTTCTTCGACAATATTAATAAATGCTGTCTTATTGAATTTAGAAGAAAGAATTGATAGGGCAACTCGTTGTTGTTCGTATGTTAAATTGTTATTTGATAATATTTCTTCTGCATTCTTTTTGAACCTATCCAACTCATCCGCACTCATAGGTTCCGATTGTTTTAGCGATTGCTTTTTAACAGAATTTGATAAATAGGAAGATACTAAATACAAGGGAACAATTGATTGAAAACCGCTTGATGCATCAATTAATCTGACCTTATAATCTGTGTCTTTTACTTTGCCTTTTATATTAAGAACATCATTTAATTTATCATATTCTAAATCCACATTATTTATTGGCAATTTAATTGTGCTTTTGATTTCATCTTTAGCTTTTTCAAACTCCGTCAAAAACTCTCTTAAAGAGTCAGATGCAATTTTAAGTTCCTTTGTGTTTTTTACATAAGAAATGAAATTTCTCTCGGCAGGAACGTACATAATCTGAGGTAAAGGATACTTTTTGCCTTTTACTTCTTCAATATTTAGAACTCCATTTTCAAAAATTATATGAAATGAATCACCTAAATATTCTATATATGGTTGGTTAACATCGTCAGCATTTGGAAAATAATTTTCGAGTCTAAAATATGTCAAGAATTGATTTTTTAGCTTGTTTTTTCTAGTAAACCATTTTTTGTTATAATCTCCTCTTGTCAATGCCTTTTCTATCCATAGGAAAGTAGTTATTAATTTTGCAATAGTACTTTTACCTGAACCTTGATTACCGATAAATAATGTTACTTTTTTCACATCTATCCAGCCGTCATTGTCATGGTAACCTTGCTTTATAGGTCCGAAATTATATATTTTTATTTTGCTCATTTTTTGTATTTATTCTGCGTCAAATATACTTATTTTATCCTTTGATAGTTTGTCAAGTTGAATGGATTATGGCCTGATAATGATTGTCTTTCGGTCGCACTACGCTTGCACCTAACGTTTTGGGGCTAAAAGAAGTGCGGAATTTAAAAGCACAAAACTGTCTTAACCGAAAAACTTTATTAAATGTACTGAACTTAATCGCAAATGCAAAAAAATGATGCGCGGAGCGCACCTTTAAAAATGCATTTGCAACTTGCAGGATCTCCGCATTTTTTTTAGCCGCTGTTAGCTGCTGTGCTTTCTTCTGCTTCCACTAGTATTTAATTTCGCGTCCCCGTTTGTTAAAATCAGTGCTCGTTTTAATGGTGTCGGTTTTTCGAATTGAGAATTCGTAATTATTGAATAAATAATCATAAGAAGAAACAAATTGCCTGGCTTTTAAAGAATCATGTAATTCTAATAATGTCTTGAAATCCTTTGTCGGTTCATAATTGCGATTGAATGTTACCCTTATGTCTGCAACGCTGGTGGCATTAAAAATTTCTTCTTTTACTTTGTCGTAACTCGGAAAAGGTCTTGGAAAACTTAATTGTTTGTCAATGAGATAAATTGTCGGTTTACAATAAGCATTAAGCAAAAAATGTTTTATAATTTTATTGCATTCGACTTTTACATAATTTTCCCAATAAGCAAATGGATAGTTATCTTCTAAACCAACGTTTGTCTCACTAACATAAAAGTCTATTGTGTCGTTTGAAGGTTTTATTTCGGCCTCGTAATAGTTGGGCGTCTTGAAGTCGCACGATATGGTTCCAATTTCATATTTCAAATCCGGGTATTTTTCTTGCAGATATTCATTTGTCCCGTGTCTAAAAATCAGTCTGCCCCAAATAGTTCCACCACCACTTATATAAATATAAAAGAAAAGTGAAAGAAATCCGATAAACAAAAAGGGTATTGAATAGAATAAAACTTTCCTCATTTTCATAATTCATTCGTGTCCTAGCATTGCAGCTAACGTTTGAAAGATTTATGAAGTAAAAAAAAGGGGGGATTAAAAGCTCGTCTCTTTCGCCCCGCGACAAACGTAATTAAATGCTTGAAACTTCATACTGGCAGGTCGCCCCCCCTTTTTTTTATTTCATAAATCTTATGTTATCGGCTGCCGTTTTTTTCGTCATTATATTTGTATTAAACACTGGTCTAACACAGCGAAGTCGTCAATATTAGTTTCTTCAAGAATGTTTCTTAACGTGTCTCTTGTCAGTTGGTATTTGTCGCCAGTACTTAAACCACGAGGAAATGAAAGTCCAAATGGTTTTAAGTTGTCTGTAAACTCTTTGTTATGTATATAGTATTCGTTTGGATTATGAATTACAAGTACTTTGGAAATGAAACCTTCACTTACATTATCTATTGAAAGCTTACCGTTTAAACCTTCGTCAATACGAGTGTTTAAAGGAATACTGTCATCACAAATGTATTTCATTAGTTTAGTAAACTTTGCTCTGTCGTTGTTAATTTTACCTTTAACTCTTATTGGAACAATTGTTCCTAATTCTTTAGTTCTCCAAAATGTTGCAAGGTCAAGGTTAATAAAGTTTGGATAGTCCAATGACTTTTTAAGTTCTTTGATAATGTCTGCTCTGTCTTGTTTGTAGGTTTGATATACTCTACTATTTCTTATTGCTTTTAATTTAGAAATGAGAAGGTCTTTCGCTTTTAAGTTCGCCTCTAATTTCTTTTGTTCTGTCTTTTTAAATTCGTCAATTTCTTCTCGGTCTTCTTTTCTTCTTTTAATTCTGTTCTTGTATCTTGGTGTGTAATCAGCAATAAAATCAGTTGTTAGAATTTGAGAGTTGTCTTGTGTTTTAGAAAACCAGTCCAATAATTGTTTTGATATTTCTTGGTTGTCAATTTCAATAGTCATTTCTATATTGTTGTTAAGTCCACCATTGGTGGCGTTTGCAGAGCCAATAAAAGATTTCAGTTCATTACCTGTCTTTGTAATGAATACTTTTGGATGATAAGTTTCTTTCGTGAACATATATGCTGAAACTGTTTGTTTGGCTTTTAAAGAAAGTAATTTTGTCAATGCCAACGGGTCTGTTGGCAAGTCAATTCCACCAATGAAATTTATTTTACAGTCTTTCTTAATAGTGCCTGCAATAAATTCAAATCCTTGTAAATTCAAGAGAGCAACTGCTACCCAAATTTCGTCTGCTGTCTTAAAAGCATTTTTCAGATTAACTGAAAGTTTAGTTGTAATGTTTGTCATTGTCGTTGTCTTGTTAGGTTACGCATACGGTTGCCGATAACGTTTTCAGGCTACACGCTGTGCGGATTAATAACCACAAAACTGTCTTGAGCGAAAACCTTTATTAAATGTACTGAACTAAATGGCAAATGCAAAAAATATTCTGCCGCTGAAAAATTGCATTTGCAACATGCACTAACTCCGCATTGCGTGTGAGCCTGTGTTAGTGGCAGTTATAAGTCATCATTTGTCTTGCTTCGTCCAGCTAAGTCGGTAAACACTTCTAATTTAACGTCTTCGTAAACAGTTAAAATGTCCACAAGTCTGGTCGCCTGAGAATAATTTTTCAAATTGATTATTGTTCCTTTTCCGCTCCACGTTCGTAGCTCAATACTAAATTTCTCTTGTGGTAAACCGTCTCTTGTATATGGGTCGTAACAGTCAAAGTATTTAATTTTATTTACTGGAAATGATTTAGACCAGCCTTTTCCTCTCAATTCAATTTTGTCTGTGTCAAAAGTTAGCACAGCTTCACGTTTAAGTCTACCGCGAACGTACAAAAACCAAAAGAGAAATAGAGTAGGGAGCCCCATAAAGAGAGCAACTTTTAATTTGTCAGGATAAAGAGTCATAAAGTATAACACTCCAATTTCTGCCGGATGGTTCTTTGATGGCATTAATGGTCCTAAACCAAAAAATTCAAAAATGAATAAAGCGACAACTATTATAAATAGAAAATGTGTCAAGTAAGGAATTCTCCTAAATACAAAAACTTCAAAAGTGTCGGTGCTTAAATTGATCATAGTATAATTGCCACTAACGGCAGTCTGTCTAAAAACTC
>PLYN01000032.1 GCA_003151815.1 Bacteroidota bacterium
GAATTTATAATGCGTGTTGCCCTGGGATAGCACTGCGATTGCATATAAATTTTCCAGTGCAAAGGATAAATTTACCATTTGGTAATGGTCGGCATCTGTTTAAATTAATAACCAAAAGGTTCTCGACTTGTATGTCTAATTCTGATTATGCGAATTTCTTTTGTATCTGTTTTAATTTGATAGGTTACTCTGTAACTATAAATAACAAAGGCGCGAAATTCTTTTTTGGAAAGGTCTTTTAGTTTGTCAAGTTCAAAAATTAATGCATTCTTCTTAACATCTTCTAACCGAGATAACACTCCTTCTTTTACTATTTTTGGAGCTTGTGGACTTTGTTTAGATAAAAATTCTAAAATATCTTTGAAGTGATCGAGAGCAATTATATCCCAAATAATTGTGTAGGATTTTTGTTTTACCATTTAGATAACTCTTTAAGAGCGTCTTGGTGTTTCACAAAATTTCCTTTTTCAATTCTGGCAACAGCTTCATCTATTTCTTTATTATATTGTTTGCGAGTAATGCGTTTCGCATCCTTATCAACGTTTAAAAAACTCTTCACCATTTCTAATAGCAAAGCTTGTTGTTTTGCTGTTAATAAAGGTAAATACCCATCAAATTGTTTTTTTATTGCTGCTGTTGTCATCTTGTTTAATTTCGATAGTCAAAGTTATAAAAAATGATTGATTTGCAAAAGGTTTTGTAATTTTTGAGTTACGTTAAGGCGAGACGCTATGACCAACAGGTATTTTTTTAAAGCTCCATAGGAGCGTTCTGTTTGTAGAAAGAATATTGAAAAACAAATTTAGCTCCGTAGGAGCGACCTGTATTACAAAAAATATTTATATCCTATTGGGAACTGAAAAATAATTAATTTTCTATCATATTAATATAAGTAGAGCTTTGTCCTAATTCTTTTTTTACCAATACACCCAATAACCTTACATACGCTTTTTTAAAATAAAATTTATCCATTCAACTTATGTACTTTATCATTATATATCACTATTATTGCTTGTAAATGGTATATACACGAAACAGTTTTAATTTGTTGTTGAATACATTAAATTATTAATATCAAATAAAAAAGCCGCATGTTTTCGTTTGTAATTAATTAGAATTAATTGTAACCGAAAACCAGAAATCTATATAGGATATAAACCCGACTACTGAGGTTTATAAACATGTTGGCTGCAAGCTTAAGAAAATCTCAATAACCAAAACAGAATGAAACGAATTTTAGAATACAGCAATGTTAAGGCGAGAAGATATTTTTTAAAAGAAGCCAGTTATTATAATTTTGATCTGCCGAAATATTTTCTATTTCAACCAATCATTGAAAAAGTATCGAAAGAATTTAAAGGAAAAAATTTGCTGGACTTTTGTGGTAATTATCCACCCACAGTAACAGACCCCTCAAAAAAAACTTTGCCTTCCGATTTCGAAAATGTAAATTATAAATTCTTAAATAATAAAGATGGTAAATTTGCTTGGCGACCATTTCAATTAATACATCCAGTGCTATATGTGTCTCTTGTCCATAAAATAACAGAAAAAGACAATTGGGAATTAATAGTTGAAAGGTTTAAAAAATTTGAAAAAAATCCTTTAATCAAATGCATCAGTATTCCTATAGAATCAAAAAGTAATAAATCAGATAAGGCGGAAACTATAATAAATTGGTGGAATGAAATTGAACAACAACCTATTGAATTAGCTTTAGATTATGAGTATGTTTTACACACAGATATTACAGACTGTTATGGTTCAATTTATACACACTCAATTGTTTGGGCATTGCATACGAAAAAAGTTGGAAAAGCCGAACGAGATAAAAAATCATTAATTGGAAATATAATTGATAAGCATCTTCAAGGTATGTCTTATGGGCAAACCAATGGAATTCCGCAAGGTAGTGCTTTGATGGACTTTATTGCGGAAATGGTTTTAGGCTATGTTGACTTTAAACTTTCAATCAGTTTAAAAAAAGCAAAGAATTTAGGAAAGTACAAAATTATACGCTATCGCGACGATTACAGAGTATTCTCTAATAATCCGCAAGACGCTGACTTTATTGTAAAAAATTTAACTGAAATACTTATAGATCTTGGAATGCGGTTAAGTTCTCAAAAAACATTAGTATCAAATAACATAGTTCGCTCTTCAATTAAACCAGATAAGATATATTGGATTACCAACAATAAAGAAACAAGTAGCTTACAGGCAAACTTGCTTCTCATACATGAACTCTCGCAACATTTTCATAATTCAGGAAGTTTAAGCAAAGCGTTGGATCAATTCTATAATCGAATTGAGCATATAAATAAAGCTCATAATATTCCAGTACTTATTAGTATTCTTGTTGACATAGCTTATAAAAACCCGAGAATATATCCTATTGCAACAGCAATTTTAAGTAAGTTATTATCACTAATCGGAGACAACGTTATTCAAGACAAAATATTAAACTCTATCATCACACGATTTGGTAAAATACCAAATACAGGACACCTTCAAATTTGGCTTCAAAGAGTAACAATAAAAATTGACAGGCAAAAGCACTTCAATGAATTGCTGTGCAAGAAAGTTAATGATTCTACAATTCAAATTTGGAATTCTGATTGGCTAAATGACGAAATGAAATTATTAATAAATTCTGAACCTCATATTGACGAACAGATTATTAAAAAAATTAATAAAGTCATTGAGCCGAAAGAAGTACAGCTATTTAACTCAAAGACGGACTATGACGGTTATAACGAATGAGAAAAGAAAGCCAGCAGCTAATACCGGCTAAAAAAAATGTGGAGCAACTGCAAGTTGCAAACGCAATTTTTCAGCGGCAGAAAATGTGTTGGCGTTTGCCATTCACTGCGGAAGTATTTATAAATTGTATCGGTTAAGAAAGTTTAGTGCTATTTATTCCGCACATTTTCTAGCCTCGAACGTTACGATTAACACGGGATGGCGAAAAAAATACTAAAAAAAATGAATCTGTATATTTCTCCCGAGCTGAGCGGAATGTTTATTAGGTAAAAAATAAAATAAATTTACGAAGCGGCTGAGCGGTCATTTGCAATGCCGCTCGGAACACATCAGAATTTGTAATTCTGCATATACAAAACACAGTAATTTACTATGCTTGCATAATAAATAGAATTTTTGTGTGAGCAAAAACAAAAAATAAATTCATTCTGAAATTTTGTTGGTGAAATAACACCAACAAAGCCTTCGTCACAAAAAGATATTTTTTTTATTTGGAAATTGTTGTCTGATTAGTTAACTTTGTATTGTGAATTCGGAAAGACAAGTAATCGCGTATAAAAAAATACTTTCTCGACTTTTATGTTGAGCAATCGGACAGCGTTCAAGCTAAAATTGAGTGGACATTGCAGTTAATCAAAGTAACTCGACAGGTTCCGGAAAAGTATTTTAAGCATATGGAGGGAACTAAAGGACTCTATGAAATACGCGTTGAAGTTGGTAGCAACATCTTCAGAATATTTTCATTCTTCGATAAAGGAAATATTGTGATACTCGGAAACGGCTTTCAAAAGAAAACACAAAAGACACCGAAGCAAGAAATTGAAAAAGCACTTAAAATAATGGAGGAATATAATCATGAAAAAAATAGCAAATAAAAACATCACAACTTTAGACGAAATCTTAGATAAAAAGTACGGAAAAAAAGGTGCAAAAAAAAGAGAAAAGTGGGAACAGGAATTTGAAACTTTCCGACTTGGAGTTTTATTAGAGCAAGCACGTTTAAAAATGGGATTGACTCAGGAAGAGCTTGCAGACAAGTGTGGGACAAATAAATCTTACATTTCAAGAATAGAAAATAACGCATCAGATATTCGACTTTCGACCTTAATGAAAATAATTCAACAAGGACTGGGCGGACATTTAAAGCTGACCCTTCAATTATAGTGTGTAAATTTCTCTGTGAACCTCAGAGTTCTCCGTGTCTCCGTGGTTAATAGTTTTAGGATTATTCTAATTCAGAGATCGCCACCAACAGCTTTTCTAATTTGTTTTTCATTTCGGTAGGCGTGCATTCGTAGTTGTTTGCAAGCAAGGAGAAACAAAGCATTTCACCTTTTTTATTTTTCACATAACCGGCGTATCCACGCGCAATGGTGATATATCCACTCTTCGCGCATAAATTATTTTCAGCAAAAGTACCTTCACATAAACTCCCCAAAGAACCTGATTTTCCTGCCACAGGCAAAGAATTGTAAAATGCTTTAAAGTATTTATCCTTAGCCATCAGCCTTAAAATTTGTGTTTGGGTTTTCGTGGTAATGATGTTGGCGCGCGAAAGCCCGCTGCCATCATACATTACAAAACCACCCATATCGGCTCCCTTGTTTTTCCAGAATGTTTTAATGATCTCAATGCCATTTTGCTCTGTTCCGATGCCCTTTTTTTTGTAAGCAATGTATTTCAACAAATGTTCGGCATACAGGTTCAGACTTTTTAAATTGGTCCAGTAAACTATCTTTTCAAGGGTTGGAGAATACTGTGTATATAATGTATTCGTCTTGCCTGGAGAATATTTATTCGCTTCCTTTAAACTTCTTACGGTCGTTGCTTTTTCGGATACGTTTATGCCAATTGCTTTTAATGATCTTGTTAAGGCTTGCGCGCAAAACAAAGCAGGATCAGGAATAGAACCTTCTACTTCATAATTATTTTTGTTGGGAGGAATAGTTCCTTCTATCGTTCTGTAAAAAGAGTAGGGGGCACCGTAAATATAGGCGCTATCTGTTCTTCCGTTGGCAACAATAGAGTTGATCATTTGCAGGCCTTCTACCTCAGGTATTGTTTTGATGATCGTTGTTTTGCTTCCTGCAGCACCGGATTTTAAGTAAAGCGAATATTTATTATCGTGATATGTTAAGCCGCAAGCTGCGGCACCAAAGTAATTCCCGATGTCCGACCAGATCCATTGTGATGGGATCATGTTGTCCTCAAATATGCTTGCATCGCCAATGATGGCTCCGGTAATTTTTTTTATTCCTTTATTTTTCAGGATGGCAGCCCATTTATCAGTGGTATTTAAACTGTCTTTTTTATCTTTGAAATATTCCGAATCAAGTGTTGGGTCACCACCACCAACAATGTAGATATTACCTTTCAACGTTCCGCTGATGGAATCAAATGTTCCATCGTAATTGATTTTTGTTTCGAATTTAAAATCGCTGCCAAGGATAGATAAAGCAGCACCGGTTGTTACAATTTTTAAGGTGCTGGCAGGAACAACGCTCACATTGCTGTTGTATTCGGAAATAATGTTGTCGTTTTTTGTGGATGTCACGCAAATGCTCCAGGTAGCATGTTTCAGAGCATTGTCGGTTTTTAGTTTTTCAATTTCAGTATTGAGCTTGGAGGCATTTTGTGAATACGAGCTGAGATTTGAAACGATTAAAAGGAGTAGTGCAATGGAACGCAGATTTTTATGATTGTTAAGATTAAAAAAGATTTTTAATTTATTTGATTTTAACATCTTTACAATTAATTGAATTCCATAAACGCGGGAGTGACGGTTAAGACAAAATAGAATTTTATTTTTATCTGTATTTATCTTAAAAATCATAAAAATCTGCGTTCTATTCTCTTTTGAAAAGTGTGTTAGGTCCTTTAAAAATGCCATCAATGGCAGTAGCCAGTTTCCTGTCTTTATCTGTAATTGTATTTCCTTTATCATGAGTACAAAGGGTTATATTCACTTTGTTATAGGTGTTATCCCATGTTGGATGATGGTTCATTTTTTCAGCGATCATTGCTACCTTGGTCATAAAACCGAATGCTTCAATGAAATTAGCAAATTCAAAACTGCGTTTTAGTTGATTGTTTTCTTCTTTCCACATAATTTTTTAGTTCAAAGTTAAAAGTTTGAAAGTTTAAAGTTTTGCTCTTATTGAAGATAAAGTGTTTTTTGTTTTAAAAAGTTCATCATTTATATTGGTTGAGTTTGAATTCATCTGTTACAATGAACCCAACTTTAAACTTTGAACTTTTCAACTTTAAAATAAATCCAAACTTTAAACTAAATCTACAACCGCCATTGTAAGTCTGCTGATGCAAACCATTTTGCCTTCCTCATTTTTTATTTCGATACTCCATACATGTGTTTTTTTGCCAATGTGTATTGCCTTTGCTTCGCCATATACAAAGCCACTTTTGGCGGGACGTAAGTGATTTGCATTAATATCAAGTCCAACACAAACATATTTGGTATTGTCAACAATAAGGTTCGATGCGATACTCCCTAATGTTTCAGCCAAAGCAACAGAAGCTCCTCCATGTAATATTTTATGAGGTTGAAATGTTCGATGATCAATAGGCATGCGCCCTTTCACAGAATCAGATGTAATATCAGTTATTTCAATACCGAGTGTTTCCACCATCGTATCTTTTTCCATCCATTGGATATCAGAAATTGTATACGGTTTAAACCAAATGTCCATAGTGTTTTTATTTGCAACGAAAATAAGAAGAATTCGCTTATGGAATTTATAATCTTTTTTTCTTGGAAAGAAGTTTTGTTTCTATTTGAATAAGAATTTATGCAATCTTCATTGCTCATTTCTTTATAGGGTTTATACTGAAAATCTGATGGCTGAGTTCTCGATATGTCTGCTTCAACGCAGAATGCTCGAACTGACAACTGTGCGCTGTCAGTTCGAGCGGAGTCGAGAACGTGCGAAAGATTACCGTATCATTTTCGTTTACTTTTATTCCCATGATTTCAATCATATTCGTTACTGATTCTAATCATCTTAGAATATTTTATTAATTGATTTCTTTGTATTCAAATTTTAAACATAAAAATATGAAAACAGAAACAGTTAAAAACAAACACATAGATGATTTACATTTCGAACATGCTTTATGGACTTCTGAAGCAAAATTTTACGCTGATGAATTAAAAATTTATCAAAAAAGATTGGATGAAGTTGCTTCGAAAAATAATTCAGAAGATGTTCGTAAACAGGTGGAACATTTTCAAAATAAATTCATCATCCAAAAGGAACAGTTGGATATCCTGAATCATGAAGTAACTGTTCATGAACAATGGCTTGCGAAAATGGCCAAACAGTATCCTACAGCTATTGACCATCAATTATTTGCCGATCACAAAACGATGCATGAAAGAATGGATTCATTCAATACAATATATGCCGAGTTTAAAAAAGAATTCAATCGTTTTTTAGCTACTTGGATGTAAATTGCGATTTTAATATTTGCAATTCATTATTTTATTTCGAATATCCTATTTTAGTTTTGAGATAAATATACTCGTAATAATCCCCCTTGAAAAGGGGGGCAGGGGGATTAAAAACAGAAAATTCGTTTCTTTAAAAGTGCTACCTTTGCCGCATGTTAACACATCGCCAGCTTTTCTTTAATCATCTTGCTCAAACAACAGAAACACCTTTAGCTTTGGAAATAGAAAAAGCTGAAGGTGTTTATTTATTTGATACTTCAGGTAAACGTTACATCGATTTAATTTCCGGAATTTCTGTTAGCAATGTAGGACATCGCCATCCAAAAGTAGTATCAGCCATACAAAATCAAATAGATAAATATTTGCACCTGATGGTGTATGGAGAATACATACAAAGTCCGCAAGTTAAACTGGCAAAGCTTTTGGCAGACAACCTGCCTTCTAATCTGAACTCTGTTTATTTTGTTAATTCCGGTAGTGAAGCCATTGAAGGGGCAATGAAATTAGCAAAACGATCTACCGGAAAAACGGAGATCATATCCTTTAAAAATGGCTATCACGGCAGTACGCATGGTAGTTTGAGTATCATGGGTAATGAAGAATTTAAAAACGCCTTTCGTCCGCTATTGCCGGATACCCGACAAATTGAATTCAATAATTTTGATCATTTAAAACAGATAACAGATCGAACGGCTTGTGTTGTTATAGAAACGATACAAGGTGAAGCCGGAGTTGTTTTGCCTCAAAATAATTTCTTAAAACAACTGCGCGAACGTTGTACCGAAGTGGGAGCATTGCTTGTTATAGATGAGATACAATGCGGCTTTGGCAGAACAGGTAAGTTGTTTGCTTTCGAACATTATAATTTTATTCCTGATATTTTATGTCTGGCAAAAGGAATGGGTGGAGGAATGCCAATTGGCGCATTCATTTCGTCTAAAGAAATTATGAATACCCTGACAAATAACCCTATACTTGGTCATATCACCACTTTTGGCGGGCATCCGGTATGCTGCGCTGCGGGTTTGGCAACCTTGCAAATATTGTTAGAGGAAAAATTAATTTCTCATGTAGAAGCAAAAGAGCAATTGTTTCGTAAACTATTAAAACATCCTAAAATAAAATCATTAAATGGGAAAGGATTATTACTTTCTATTGAGTTTGAAAGCTTTGAACAAAACAAAACTATAATTGATAAATGCATTGAAAAAGGTGTTATTACCGATTGGTTTTTATTTAATACTCCATCTATGCGTATTGCTCCACCATTAATTATTACTGAAGAAGAAATTAAATTTGCTTGTCAAATTATTGTACAAAGCATAGGAGAAGTTATTTAACATTGTTTAACAAAATAATAGAGGATTATGGCATTATAATTGTCTTTTATTTGAAAGCAATTTAGATTGGAAAAATAATGTTTGTTTTAACATTATTAAAATGAAAGTCTATTATTGTTAAGAAGAGTGGATTCTTTTTGTTTGTTATTAAAATTTTTCAAAGCGCTCCGTTTCTTTATTGAAGCGGGGCGTTTTTGATTTCAATAGTTTCCTACGGATAGCATTACCAGAGTGCAGGCTTCGATCGTCTCAATTTTATTTTGCTGTAACAGTTTTTCAAATTCAGGGTTTTCTGTTCCCGGATTAAAAATTACACGTTTAGGTTTTAGTCCGATGATATAATCATACCAATAGGATTGGTTTTTGGGATTAACATAAAGTGTAACCGTATCAACATTTATAATATCAGGTGTTCCGGTAATAATTTTTATTCCATTTATTTCCCCTTCCTTTATTCCAACAGGGATTACTTCATGATGGTTCTTTTGCAAGGCGATAGTTGCCTTGTAGGAATATCTAGTGGAATCATCAGATGCGCCTATTACTATAGTTTTTTTCATAAAATTTATATGTTATTTTAATAATCAATACAAGGAATTTATAACCTTAGGTCTAAGGTAAGAAAGTTTGACATACAAACGAGGATTTGAATGTAAAAGACGAAAGCATACAATAATATATTTATCTTCGTAACTTTTGCGAATTAAATCAATCTGCCAATGAAGAACAATGACATTACAAATCTTTTTCAAATTCGATATCCTATTATTCAGGCAGGAATGGTTTGGTGCAGCGGATGGGAATTAGTTTCAGCTGTGAGTAATGCGGGAGGCTTGGGATTGATCGGTAGTGGCAGTATGTACCCCGAAGTATTGCGCGAGCATATTCAAAAGTGTAAAAAAGCTACCGATAAACCTTTTGGAGTGAATGTGCCCATGCTATATCCTGATATTGATAAGCACATGGATGTAATTATATCGGAAGAGGTTAAAATTGTTTTTACTTCTGCGGGAAATCCTAAGATCTGGACACAGAAATTAAAAGAAAATGGAATAACAGTTGTTCACGTTGTTTCCAATACCAGGTTTGCAAAAAAGGCTGAAGAGGCCGGTGTTGACGCCATAGTAGCTGAAGGTTTTGAAGCCGGAGGACACAACGGGCGCGAGGAAACAACCACACTTTGCCTGATACCGCTGGTGAAACAAGTTGTTAAAATTCCTGTTATTGCCGCAGGGGGAATCGCAACCGGCAGAGCAGTATTAGCAGCAATGGCATTGGGAGTCGATGGTGTTCAGATTGGCAGTCGGTTCATTGCTGCTCATGAAGCCTCAGCAAATATTAATTTTAAAAATAAAATAATTACTTCCGTCGAAGGTGACACTAAATTGATGATGAAGCAACTTACGCCTGTTCGATTATTGAAAAATAAATTTTTTGATATCATTCAGGATGCTGAAGATCATTGCGCTTCTGATGAGGATTTAACAAAATTGCTCGGAAAGGGTCGTGCAAAAAAAGGGATGTTTGAAGGTGATTTAGAGGAAGGTGAATTAGAAGTTGGGCAAGTGTCAGCATTGATACGAGAGATAAGATCTGCGAAAGAAATTATGGAAGAAATTGTAAATGAATATAAACAGGCTAAAGAAGAGTTGATGAAGTATGATAAAATTTGAAAAGTTTATTTTAGCCAATGGCTTGAAAGTGATTGTACATCAGGATAAATCTACTCCTTTAGCGTGTATTAATATTTTGTATGATGTGGGTTCGCGCGATGAAAACCCCAATCAAACCGGTTTTGCTCATCTTTTCGAACATTTGATGTTTGGTGGCTCTGTTAATATCCCAAATTACGACGAGCCTTTGCAGCGTGTAGGTGGCGAAAACAATGCCTTCACAACCAATGATATAACCAATTATCATATCACTCTTCCTTCCGAAAATTTAGAAACAGGTTTTTGGTTAGAATCTGATAGGATGCTGAGCCTTGCTTTTTCAGAAAAAAGTTTGGAAGTTCAACGCAGTGTAGTCATCGAAGAATTCAAGCAACGATATTTGAATCAGCCATATGGCGATGTGTGGCTTTTATTGAGGCCTATGGCATATAAGATCCATCCGTATTTATGGGATACGATCGGTAAAGAAATTTCTCACATTGAGAATGCAAAAATCGAGGACGTGAAAAACTTTTTCAAGAAATTTTATTGTCCGAATAACGCAATTATGGTAGTTGCCGGCAATGTGGAATTAGATGAAGTAAAACGATTATCCGAAAAGTGGTTTGCTACAATTGCTAAAGGTCCGGAGAACAAACGAAACTTGCCAAAAGAGCCTGAGCAAACCGAAGCGCGCAGTTTAACAGTAGAACGTGATGTGCCCGTAGATGCTATTTACAAAGCCTATCACATGTGCTCGAGGTACGATAAAGAATATTATGCCATCGATTTAATTTCGGATGTTTTATCTCAGGGTAATTCATCACGTTTGCATAAAACACTTATCAAAGATAAAAAAATGTTTAGCGATCTACACGCCTATGTAATGGGTGATTTTGATAAAGGATTATTCGTGATCTTCGGCAAACTTTCAAAAGGAATAACGATGGAACAGGCTGATGAAGCCATCAATGAAGAACTTCAAAAAATAAAAACAGAACTAGTTTCTGTTGATGAACTAACCAAGGTGAAAAATAAAATAGAGGCAAGCCATACTTTTGGTGAGATCGATATATTGAATAAGGCTACTAATCTGGCAGTATCAGAATTATTAGGGAATGCGAATATGATCAATGAAGAAGTGGGGAAATACCTATCCGTAACAGCGAAACAAATAAAAGAGCAGGCAAATATTATTTTTAAGAAAGAAAATTGTTCTACATTGTATTACAAGAGTAAAAAATAATAAATTAGCGTAACAAAATGATAATGCTTTAATACCGCGCTTGGTTCTCGATGTATCTGCTTCAACGCAGAATGCTCGAAATGACGGCGAGTTGGTCAGTTCGAGCGTACAATGTCGTTTAGTT
>PLYN01000024.1 GCA_003151815.1 Bacteroidota bacterium
GTGTCACTGGTTCGATCCCAGTGGGTACCACTTGAAAAATTAGAAGCCTTTGATTATCATATAGATAGTTGAAGGCTTTTTCTTTTACGGTGAAATGTACAATCTTACCCATTGGGTTATTGGGTGTTTTATCTGGATGGGTAACATTATCAATAACCGATTCATTTACCATCATCAAAGATAAATTTGAATAAAATGTCTTTTTGAAATCATGCGTTGAGATTACCTCGTTTATAGGTTTTTGTTCTGAAATTACACCAAGTTTGTAGGTGTGGTAAGTGATTTTTTCTAATACAGTAATTTTAAGTTCAGTAAATAATTCTTTTAACCATCGATTGATTTCTTGATTAGAAGAGAATTTTGGAAATTCATTATTGTGTCTGCTTATGACTTTTTGGACAGGTTTTAATAAGGGTATTATCACTTCTGTGCCAGTTTTTGGCTGTTTAGAGTATATGTGTTTAAAATTGTAAGCCCCTTCGTTACACTCTTCAATTGGGGTTCCAAATCCGTCCTTCATAGATTCATATCTCATACCCAATAAACTAGCTAAAATAACATAGTCTTTGGCTTGTTCAAATTCTCTGGTATTTACCTTTGAATTGATAATTTTCTCCAGAGAATCTTGATTGAGGTATAAATCTTTACTATTAGGCTTTGATTCTAATACGAGATTTTCATCATCCAAATCCAAAATAATTTCAATACCACTTTTCTTGGCTAAACGCATTACCTTTATTAGAGTCTTTTGATATTTACAAATGGAATTCACTAAAAAACCATTTTTTTTAACTTGTTGCTTTCTTGTTCTATCTTCAAAGATAACAGTTTTAATGCCTCTTAATATTTCATCCTGTACGTCCCAGAAATTCCAATAAATATCTACATCTAATCTGTCAAATGTTAAAGGCGTATTCGTAATATATTCATAGTTTTCAATGTATTTAGAAAGTGTTTTATAGGATTTTATCGTGTTGAATTGTAGCTCTTCTTTTTTTGAACTGTCAATGTTTTTTATATCATTTTCAATTTTTGTTAATAGGAATTCCAATAATGTGGGAACTAGTATTCGTTCCCTTTCTTTTCGACCCATTCTAATCTCTAATGCACCTTTAAATTCTTTCGCAGTAGGGTAGGTGTCATTAATTTCATAATTACTATAAATTGCATCAACTGCACGTTCAAGTTTTTCCATTTTATTTTTAACACCAGCATTGCTTTTGGAAAATTTTGCAAAGACATCTTTATCTAACTTGAAGTTCTTTTCTGAAAGACCAAAATTCTTAGGCAAAATTGTTACCTCTAAACTGTATTTAACCCGTTGATATTTCTTATTATTACCGATAATTGAAACAAATCCAGCGTTGATTTCCCCAATCACTAACTCTGGTTTATTTCTTTTCTTTACATCCTTAGATTTTTGTTCTAAAGTATATCGTATTTTTGGTTTTTTCATCGTATCTAAGTTGGGTATAAATATACTAATTACGGTGAAATATACGGTGAAATAATGTGATATAAAATGACCTTTTATGATAAATTTTGGTCTTTGGTAAATTTTAAGATGTTCTGTAAGTGTCTATATTATTGGGATGTTTGTAGTAATAACGAGGTATTCCATAATATCGCTGTATAGTACAGTGGGTACCACACGATAAGTATCAATATGTTTCAAAGCCCTTTAAACCATGTATTTAAAGGGCTTCTGTTTTTCATTTGGTTTCATATTCTATCAGAATATGTCATATTTTACTTCACTTTTATCTCACCGTTTTAAAGAATTTCACCAAAAATCATTTAAAACCAAAAAAGATGAAAACAGCAACACTTAAAATCTTCCCAAATGTGAGGAAAGTCAGTAAAAAGGACAACTCTATACCTGTTTATTTTAGGGTAATTGTAGATTGTATTAAAGCAGAAGGTAAAATACCCGATGTTTCGTTAACCGAGAACTTCCAAACTGTTTCAAAAAAGAAAACGAAAATAAAATGGTACATTTTTCTTAAGTAATGGTACATTTATATTTGAATTATTTTTATTGCAACCTTCTTTCATATTTTTATATCTATACTTTGTACTTTTGCATAGGAATAGATAACAAGATATTACTATTTATTCAAAATTCTATTCTGCTTGAAACTAAATAATGAAAACAAAAATGTATTCAAAATATCATAATCCGATTAATAGAAAGTTCTATTTTTCTTTGATTTTTATTTTAAGTGCTTTTCTGCAAAACATTTATTCCCAAGCGTTACCGGATAGTGTGGTTGGCAACAATGATACCATTTTATTTTTCATGCCGGGTAATTTTAAATATAAGATCCCTAATAATTGTGTTACATCAATTACAGTTCAAGTATGGGGTGCCAGTGGTGCCGGAACGGGTGTTGCCTCAGGTGCGACAAACGGTGGCGGTGGCGGTGGCGGTGGCGCATTCAGTAGCGCAACATTTACAGTTACACCCGGCACAACTTATAATTTAACGGTTGGAAATCCGGGTGCCGGAGGTACCGGCAGCGGAGGCACCGGAGCCGATTCATGGTTTGGTTCTACTACAACAGTTATGGCAAAAGGTGGCACCGGAAGTTCAGGTACTAACGGAGGAGCCGGAGGTGCCGCTGCATCAGGTGTTGGCAGTGTTAAATATTCAGGTGGCACAGGCGGTACTTATACAAATGATGGTGGTGGTGGTGGTGGTGCATCAGCTGGTCCAACAGGAAACGGTGCAAACGGAAGCAATGGAAATGGGAGTAACGGTGGTGCCGGGGGTGTCGGATATGTTGGTAGCGGCGGTGCAGGCGGATCCAATAATGGCCCAGGACAAGATAATTCACAATGTTCGGGTTGTGGCGGTGGCGGCGGAGTTGGAACCAATGGTGGAAATGGCGGAAGTGGTTCGGGTGGATTAATAAAAATAATTCTTCCTCCTCCTTTAAATGTTAATATAACCGGATCTCAAACAATTTGTCCGGGTGGAACTCCTTCAACATTTATAGCCACTGCAACAGGCGCAAGCGGAGGTCCGTATTCATATGCATGGCTATCATCAATAACAGATAGCATTTCCGGATTTTCTCCTATTGGCGGCGGAACAAGTTCAACTTATTCTTCCGGTGCATTGTCTGTTACTACTTGGTATCGATGTATCGCTAATGCAGGTAATTGTCTCCCTGATACTTCAAATACAATAAACATTACTGTAACCAATCTTTCAGGTACAATAGCCTTTCCACAAACTATTTGTACGGGCAGCACACCTTCTCCCTTAACAATAACAACAATTCCAAGCACTGTTGCTGCAACTTATACCTGGCAATCGTCAACAACAGGAAGCGGTTCAGGGTTTTCCCCAATTGGTGGCGCAACAGCATCTAATTATGCACCTGGTGCAGTAGCCGCATCAACTTGGTACAATGCTATTATTAGCGCTACCGGCTGTGTTACTTACACCACAACTGCACTTTCTGTAACTACCTCAAATGCACCCGCAACCTGTAATGCCGGAAACACAAGCACCATATACAGCACCAATGTCCTTCCTTTAACTAAATCAAGCGTAGGAGGCTCTGTTACTACCGGAGCCTGGTCTGTTTTTTCATCAACGCCTGCATCTACACCAACTTTAAGTTCAACAGCCCAAACAACAGATCCGGCTTCCGTAACATTTACTCCACAAGCAGGTTTTAATGGAACTGTTGTTTTAGCGTTAACAATAAATTCAAACGGCTGTAATGCATCGGTCTGCAAAAAAACGATCAATATTATTCCTGCTACACTTACTACCTTAACATTTACAAATACAGGAGCAAGTACATGGACCGTTCCTGGTTGCGTGAGCACAGTTACCGTTCAAACCTGGGGAGCTGGTGCTGGCGGTGGAAGCGGTGGCGGGACATTTGACGATGATGGATCAGGTGGCGGTGGTGGAGCATTTAGCAGTTCTGTATTATCTGTAACACAAAGTACCGTTTATAATTATTTTGTGGGTGCAGGAGGTATCGGTGCTGTACATACAACATCCGGTAAAAATGGAACGAATGGAGGAGATTCCTGGTTTGGAAGCCCGAGTACTGTGTCTGCCCAAGGCGGAATTGGCGGATTAGGAGTTAATCAACCGGGGTACGGAAATCCTTCTCCCGGAGGCTTAGCTACGGCTGGTCATGGAACAATCAAATATAATGCTGGGGTTGGAGCTTCAGGATGCCTTTGGGCAGGTGGTGGTGGTGGTGGATCCGGATGCCCTACAACCAAAGGGACGGATGCTCCACTGACATCTACTGTTAATAATTGTAACGCATCCAGTACTAATTCAACTCCCGGTGCAACGGCTTGTACCGGTGGTGGCTATGGTGGTGATGGAGGAGAATCTCAAGGACCGGCCATATCAGGTACCTGTAGTACACTGTTAGCTACTCCCGGTGGATTTCCAGGTGGCGGTGGTGGTGGTGGTACCAATGCCTGCGATCAACCGGGTCAAAATGGTGGTAACGGACAAGTGGTACTTGTATATGGACCTTCACTGCCTGTAATTATTTTTCTTAATTCAGCAACCATTTGTAGCGGACAATCTGCTATTTTAAAAGCTTCAACTGACTTTCCGATAAGCTATAAATGGTCAACCGGAGCAACTGCCGATTCAATAATTGTATCACCTACTGTCAATACCAGTTATACCGTTACCGATGCGGGAGGTTGTGCCAGCCCGGTAACAGTTACTGTTACTGTTAATGCTGCGTTTGCAGCATCTGCAACTTCCACTACTATTTGCAGTGGACAAGCCGGAACAATAACCGCTACCGGTGCCACATCGTATTTATGGTCAACGGGAGCTACTACAAACACCATTACCACATCTCCTTCTGTAACTACTCCATATACAGTTGCGGCAACTAAAAATGGTTGTTCCATTAATCTCACAGGAACTATTTCCGTTAACTCCTCTGCTTCTTTATTTGTTAATTCTGCATCTATATGTGCAGGTCAAAATACCATACTCAATGCAACCGGTGCAACATCATTTTCATGGGCTCCCAATACCAACCTATCCGCTACAACAGGATCGAGTGTTACAGCAAACCCTTCCTCTGATATAACATACACGGTTACCGGGACAACTAACAACTGTGTTAGCACAACTACCTCTGCTGTTACAGTTAATCAAATACCAATTTCCAATGCAGGTAATGATATTACTATTTGTACAGGAGCAACAGGAAATATTGGTGCCCCTTTAACAGCAGGTTATATTTATTCATGGTCGCCTGCAACAGGTTTAAGCAGCAGCACTGATGCTGCTCCTGCTGTAACTTTAACAAATGTTACGGCAAACCCTATTGTCTCTTCCTATTCAATAACAACTACTTCAGCTGCCGGATGCTTATCCACCGATGTGGTGAATGTTACGGTTAAACCTAAGGATAATGCTGCATTCAGTTATACTCCAGCTACTGTATGTAAAGTTGGTGGTTCGGATCCTACACCCAGCGTGGCAATTACAAGCGGTGGTATTTATTCCTGTCCGGATGGAAATTTGACGCTTAATGTAAATACCGGAGTGATCACTCTTTCTTTAACACCTACCGCAACATATACCGTTACTTATATTACTTCAGGAACTTGTCCTGATACTTCAACCGCTATTGTTTCTATTGTAACTTCTCCTAATGCTACTTTTAGTTATGCAGGTCCGTATTGCCAAAATGTTATTTCTAATCCTACACCTGTATTTCCTATAGGTTCCAGTGCGGGAGCTTTTAGTTCTTCAGCAGGATTGGTATTTGTAAATACTGCCACCGGTGTAATTGATTTATCAGCAAGCACCCCCGCTGCATATACGGTCACTAACTTCATTGCAGCAGGTGGTGGCTGTTCAGCAGCAACATCAACCAATACCATCACAATTAATGCAGTACCTATTACTACCGTAAATAATACAACAGTTTGCGCCGGAACACAAGCTATATTAACCGCCAGTGGTGCAAATGCTTATGTATGGTCCGACGCTTCTAATACTAACCCTTTAACAATTAATCCGGCAGTAGCTGCAACTTACACTGTTACAGGTACAACAGCAGGATGTTCATCCACTGCACAGGGAACAGTTACCGTTACCCCTTTACCCACTTCAACGTTTACTGTTACAAATGTATGCGTTGGAAATGCTTCTGCCATAGGCTATACGGGAAATCCTCTTCCAAATGCTACCTATAATTGGAACTTTGCAGGAGGAACGACTCTTTCAGGCAGCGGAATAGGACCTTACTCGGTCAGTTGGGCCACAAGTGGCTCTCCGAATGTAACACTTACAGTAACTGATGGAACCTGCGTTTCTCCTGTAACAACAGTTCCGGTTACCGTTAATGCAACACCGACCGTTACTGCGGGATCAGCACCAATTTGCCAGGGTTCGGCTGCTATAATAACTGCCAGTGGTGCTAACTCGTATTTATGGTCAGACGGTTCTACTACCAATCCTTTAACGGTTGCTGTACCGGTAAACAACACATCCTACACTGTCACCGGAACCACCACAGGATGCAGCGGAACAGGGAATGCCACACTTTCAGTGAATCCCATGCCTACTTCAACTTTCAGTGTTACCCCTGTATGCGTTGGAGCGGGTTCTGCTATCGGCTATACGGGCAACGCTCCTGTAACTGCTACGTATACATGGAACTTTGCAGGAGGAACAACTATTTCCGGAAGCGGACAAGGACCTTATTCTGTTAGTTGGTCAACACCTGGTTCACAAATTGTTACGCTTGGTGTTTCTATTGGAACCTGCAACTCTCCTGCAACAACTATGACGGTTACAGTAAATCCTGCACCTGTTGTTAATGTTAATTCAGCTTTAATTTGTTTAGGGCAAACGGCAACATTAACAGCAAATGGTGCTGCCTCATACCTTTGGTCTGACGGCTCAACAACAAACCCTTTAATTGTTTCACCAATAACGGCAGCCAATACATCCTATACTGTTACAGGTACTTCTTTAGGATGTTCAGCAAAAGCAACAACTTTTGTTGATGTAACACCATTGCCCAATGTAACTGTTAATACAGCTAGTGCTTGTCCGGGACAAACTGTTATACTTACCGCCAGCGGTGCAACTACTTATTCCTGGTCAACAGGTTCTATAGCTGATTCAACATCTGTCGGACCTCTCGCGGCAACACCGTCTTCCTTCACCGTTTCAGTTACAGGAACAGGTAGCGGCTGTTCAAATACAGCCATTGGTGCTGTTACTGTATTCCCGATACCAACAGCTGATTTTAGCTTTACGCCAAATCCTGCGGGTGTGTTAAACCCTGTCATTACATTTACTGATAAATCATCTGCCGGTGTGAACTACTGGAATTGGAGTTTTGGGGACGGTGATTCATTGGCGCCCAATACTAACAATCCTATACATACATATCCAAATATAGAAACAACGTATACCGTTACTTTAAATGTACAAAATACCGGAAAATGTTCCGCATCAAAAAGTAATGAAATTATAATCGGACCTGAATTCACATTTTATATTCCAAATGCATTTTCACCCAATAACGACCAGATCAATGATGTGTTCGGTGGTTCCGGTGGTGGCATTGTGAAATACCAATTATTGGTTTTTGATCGTTGGGGAAATTTAATATTTACAGCCGATGACATCAGTAAAACCTGGGATGGAAAAGCCAATGGTGGTGCAGAAGTTGTGCAACAAGATGTGTTTATATGGAAAGCGGCGATTACTGACATCTTTAAAAAAGAACATAGTTATATTGGTACGGTGACACTTGTGAATGGTAAATAGAGAATTTGTCTTTCCTACCTTTCGTGACATTTTTTCTGGAAAGGATAATAAAAAAAGATTAAGCTCTAATTGATTTATAAATTATTCCTTTATTGGAATTTTCTGAAAATAAAAAACAGTTACATTTTTAAAGCGTTGTTTTTAGTAAGGTGGAAAATAATATTTTTCAATCCCTGATTTTCATCTTTAAACTTTTAACTACTGTTTCACCAATTTGTCTCCCAATTTCAGTACTGACAATACATGAATTGTGAAAATGAATTCCACCATAAAACCTTGCCCAATTGTTTTCATCAGCAGCTTGTCTGAATGATTTAAAGTTGCGGCTTTCAATTCCAAATTCGAGTTCTGTAGAATCGGTATATGAAAAATCATTTCCGAATGCTGCTGTTAATGCTTCTGCCGCTGAAGCTGAAATGGTAGAATGCCCACAGGTGTATTCAGGAAATGCAGGAGTTTGCAAATATGGTTTCCATTGTTGGGAAAAGTATTTATTAATAACAGTTTCCGGTCTTATACAATTGTACTTGTATTTTATGTAAAAACATTCAATAAAGGCATCAAACAAAGCAATGCTTGTTAATGCTGTTGCATAAACCGTTGTAGCATAATCCGCATTTGCTTTAGCAGCAGCTATTCCGCAAATGCTCATCCAATGTCCGGGAGGTGAAAACTTTTTGGTTGAATACGAAAAATGCCCCTGAACATTTAATTTAAAAGGATTGTCGTCCCAAAACATGGCGATGTGTTTTTGTTCGGGAGTAAGATGTTCAACAGTATTTTTTATTTTCAACACTTCTTTATAGTAGCTGCTGTTACTATCATTTACGTTAAACGAAAATGGAGGAGGAACATTAAAAGCAGATGCACTGTCAATGACAAGCGTTCGTATTTCTCCCCAATGAGGTTCGGCAGCTTCAAAATAACCGGGAGGAGTAGGAACCCATCTTCCCTGTTCATCAGTAATTTCATACTTGAGAGCTGTGCGTGTTTGTAAATAATTATCTTTTTTGCTCCATGCAATAATTGCTAAACTGATACTATCCGCAAATTGCTGAGAAGCTTTTTCAACTTCAGCAGGCAATCCTTTTTCACGGCTTTTAATTAACAAATTTTTTTTATAATCTTTCATACTTCCTTCCGGAAAAGTAACCGCTTCACCAACTTTTATATAGGCGAGCAATGCCGCTAATTCAAAATCAACAGGTTCTTTTAAATTAACAGCTGGCAATTGATTTAGCCCATGAAGCTGACCCGATAATGATTTATATTTTTTTGGAAATTGTGCTGCAATGATTTCATAAGCCGCCACTGCTGCATAAACGTAATTACGCGAAGCAACCATAGGGGAAAAATTATTAGCCATCACTACCTCGTTCAGTTGATAAACTGTTTTCGTGAATAAAGCCGGATCATGCAAAAAAAACTGATATTCTTTTGCATCTATAGTACCGGCATTTAAAATTGAATTTTTAAAAATAAAAAATAAAAAAATAATACGAAGAAATTTCATGGTTTTAATTTAGGTTTATAAAACAATAACTTCTCGTTGTTTCTTGCAACCAGCAGCACTTTCCCGTAAGCAGTATTTATCCATTTAATATCTCTCACTTGTCCTTTAATGATATCAAAATTACGTTGATGAATTCTATTGATGCTGTTTTTATTAAAATTGAAAAGTGCAAATGGTTGTGCATCGTATCTGCCTTCATAGGGAGGAGCTTCAAACAAATTACCACCTAACAAAAACTCGTTTGTTTGAAGCGTTTTTCCTATTGAACACACGGGAGCAAGTTGCAGGTCTTTTGGTAAATCTTCCATTTTAAAACTTCCTTTTCCATCTCCATAACATAAAGCAGAACCCAATCGTTCCGCTTCTAAAGGCTTAACGTTGGCTACCCAGGCACCAAACGCATCTTTAAACGGAACGCCTGAAAAATTTTTGAAATACAAATATTTTTTTTTGAGTGCAGGTAAGGAACGTTCAATTTTTTCTTTTCCTAAAAAAGAATATTCAACGCCATTTGTTATGTATGTTAATAGATGATCTATATTTCCATTTTTATCAAAGTCGCCAATATAAAGCCTTAGAGGAGGATTTTTGTTATCCCAAAATTTATTGTTGTATCCCCAGTTGCCCAATACAATATCCATATTACCATCCGAATTAACATCATCTAAAAATACACTTTGCCATAAACCTGTGGAGTTTGGAATGACTGTTTTTATGAATTCTCCTTTTTTATTAATGAAGACAGTAACGGGCATCCACTCTCCAATTACAACCAAGTCATTATAGTTATCATTGTTAACATCAGCAAATTCAGCGTCGGTAACTATTCCCATGTTTTCGAAATTATTTTCTTTGATAGAAAAAATTCCCTTACCGTTATTTATCAGCAGATAGGACGTTTGAGGAATGCCATAATTTTCGGCATCTACGAATCCTCCTACAAACAAATCTATATCTCCGTCATTGTCAATATCCGAAGTAGTTATACAGGATTTGTCTTTATAAATAAGTGGCGAGGCATTGATAGATTTTTTAAATTCCCCTTTACCATTATTCAGATACAACCTGTCCAATAAATTGATGTCGTTATTCTTAAACATATTGCCACCACTCACCACGTAAAGATCTAAATCATTATCGTTGTCGGCATCAAAAAAAACAGCATCCACATCTTCTGCAACAGAATCAATTCTGAACAAGGCAACATTGGATCTTAAAAAATGTCCTTCCTTATTTTGTATCATGAGCGCGCCGGGTTGTTTATAGGCACCGCATACATAAAAGTCATCCAAGCCGTCTTTATTTACATCAGCAATTGCAACTTTTGGACCTCGTTTTGATTTTGCCTGCGGTATTAAAAACTGGGCATAAAAATCATTCGCTGTATTTTCTTTGTGTTTCCAATCGCAATTAATTTTATCCGTTATGTCTTCAAACTTGTCTTCGTTTTGCTTAAAATAATTTGAATATACAAAATCAGCTCCTGCATTGTCTTGCTGAATAATGTAATGATTGTTTGCAGTCAGGTTTTTCAGGGTTACATATTTTTGTGAAGTCCAAACAATTAATGCACTGTCAATGTTTGTCAGATCATTCAATCCAAAATAAATACGCGGATCAACAGAGGACTGAAACCCTCTGGTCATAATAATTTGCCGATATTGTATTTTTCCATTAGAAAATAAATATACTTTTGCTCCAATTGCATTTTTATTCAAATCATTTCCTTTTAGTGTAAACACAATAAAGTTTTTTTGATGTGTATTATTTTTCAAGATAAGCGCTGTATCATTAAAACTATTTAATACCAGATCCAAATCGCCATCGTTGTCAAAATCAGCATAGGCGGCTCCATTGGTACATCCTTCAAGTTTTTTTGTCCCCCAATTATCGCTAACATCTTTAAACATTAATTGTCCATCGCCTTTAAATAAAAAGGGATGCGAAGCACCGGACGACATTGAGTTAATCGCTTGAAGGTTCAATGCATTTTGGTCCGGGCTATATTCTTTTTTTACCTGCTCTTTCGCGAACTTAAGAAAATCCATGTCGATGAAATTTTTCTCGATACCGGAAGTAATTATTAAATCTTTGTTTCCATCGTTATCAAAATCAGCGAATAATGGAGCCCAACTCCAAGCCGTTGCAGATACTCCACTTATCAAGGATGTTTCACTAAAACTTGCGCCATCACCATTATTGGTTTGCAAACAATTTTTCACATATTGATAATAAAATCCGTTATCTGTGTATTTGAAATCATAGATATATGGTTCTTCATCAACAGCTTCTTTCTTTAATCTTTTTTCATCACTCGAAAGCATATCGGTTGTTATTATATCCAATTGTCCGTCGTTGTTGTAATCAGCAATGTCATTGCCCATGCTGTTCATTGTAAAATGATTGAATGTTTTTTCACCACTCTCCGTAAACGTTCCATTCCCGTTATTTACATAGTAATAATCATTTTCATAAAAATCATTTCCTATATAAATATCTTCCCAACCATCATTGTTTACATCGGCAACTGATATTCCTAAACCGTAGCCTATATCACTTTGATAGATACCTGCAAAAGCACTGACATCTGTAAATTTATTTTGCCCCTTACTTATTTCGTTCCTAAATAATCTGCTTTTAAAAATGGAGTCCACATAAATTCTTTTTTTAGAATTAGGAAAACGGTCGTTGGGAATAAGTGATTGACTCAAAATAAAGCAGTCCAAATCACCATCGTGGTCGTAGTCAAAAAACGCAGACTGAGAAGTGGCACCATAAATATCCAAACCGAATGCTTCGGACTGGTCCGTGAATGTTCCGTTTCCATTATTGATAAATAATTGATTATGCCCCTTCAAATTAAAAACATTACTAATTACAGAAACATAAATGTCCAAAAAACCATCGCTATTAATATCAGCCATGGTAACACCCGAACACCAGTCGGAAATGCCTGCCACTCCGGCTCTTTCAGTAATGTCTTGAAAAACAAAATTTCCTTTATTCAAATAAAGTTTGTTGCCTCCTTTTACGTTTGAAGTAAAGTAAACATCTACCAGCCCATCGTTATTTAAGTCTCCCACAGCAACGCCGCCACCATTATAGTAATATGGATATTGTAAAATATTTAACTCTGAAGAAAAGACGGTAGTATTTTTAAAATAAATGTTTGTTTTTGATGGTGGGACAGATTCAAATAATGTATCGGAAATTGAAAACAACGTACCGGTATAAAATGAAAATATAAGACCAAAACTGCTGAGTAATACTTGTTTTCGACGCATTAAGAAGTTGCTTAAAATAATTACAGGAAATTTTAATCAGTAGCAAAATGTTCAGGCTATTCTACCATTTAGAATCGCTTTTTAGTTATTTACAAAAATATTAAAAAGGGACTAAAGTATCAATGAAAATATAAACATCTATAAATTAACAATAAATATTGTATAAATACTGTGTTAGTGTAGTATTCAACACTAAACATACCAATGAAAAGTTCTCTACTCGAAATAAGTTAAACAATGTATAACCGGTGTTCTGATTTGTTGATTGGATGTATCTTAGAAAAAAAATGAAAAAGGTGGTTTACTGATGCCGCGATTATTTTCCAAAATATTCATTAAGAGCAAATGTTTCTTTCAAGCGAACACCTTTGTCTGTATGTTGAACAGTACAGCATTCATTCACAGAATCGTGTTCTAAAAACAATACAAATTCTTCGTCTGCCGCAAGGTTCAAAAACTTTTCTTTTTCAGAAAGTGTAATTAAGGGGCGGGTATCATAGCTGGGAATATAAGGTAATGAAATATGCCCGACAGATGGCATCAGGTCAGCCATAAAAGCAATTGTTTTTCCTTTGTATTTTACATGAGGTATCATCATTGCATCGGTATGGCCTCGCGATAAAAGGAATGACATGTTTTCTCCTAATTGTTTACTGCTAATATATTCGTTTTCACCTTTGGTAAAATCACTTGCTCCTTCTATCCATTTCAGTTGACCGCTTTCCTGAATGGGCAAAATATTTTCTTTCAAAAAGCTTGGTTTTTCTCTAGGGTTTGGTTTGATTGCCCATTCCCAATGTTCGGCATGACTCCAGTACGTTGCATTTTTAAAGGTTGTTTCATAACCGGAATTATCTTTATTAATTTTAATACTGCCTCCGCAATGATCGAAATGCAGATGTGTTAAAAACATATCGGTAACATCATCAGTGCTGAACCCTGCTGTCTGCAAAGACTTTTCCATTGAATCAGTACCGTTTAAAAAAAAGTGACTAAAATATTTAGCATCCTGTTTGTTGCCCATACCGTTATCAATCAATATAAGCCGGTTTCCATCTTCAATTAATAAGCAGCGTGTGGACCAGTTGCAATAATTGGCGGCATCTGCCGGATTTGTTTTACTCCAAAGTGTTTTAGGAACAACGCCAAACATGGCGCCGCCATCCAATTTAAAGTTGCCTGAATTTATTACGTGTAGTTTCATTAGTAAGTTCTAATTTAGAAAAATAAGTAATATAGTTACCTAATTTTATTCTTTTAATTCGTGAAATTAGTGTCTTACGATACCTCGAGGCTCTGCCTCTAGTAATTTAATAAAACATTTTCTCATCGAATTTACAGATCATTTAATCCCTTTCCATTGAGAATTTGCTGCATCCATTTTTCAACCCTCGACTCTCGGGTTTTGGATTGTTTGGGTGCAGAAAAATAAAGAATATATGCTCTTTGCCGTCCCGGCGTCAATGCTTTAAAAGCAGTTTTCAAGGCAGGGGTTTTATCTAATTTCTTTTGAAATTCTTCAGGAATTTTGAATTCAGCAGGCTTTTTTAATTCCACTTTCAAGCCGGCTTTTTCTACTTCAATGGCTTCATAAATATAGGCTTTTAGGATGGTTTTCATCTTTGTTATTTCCTGAACATTGCTGAACCGGATCTGGCGCGCTGCCTGCACATTCTCCGTTTGTTGGATTAAAATACCATTGGTATCATTTAACAAGGCACCTTTAAAAAACAAAAGTGCACAGTATTCTTTAAACACATGTATTAAAACGATGTTACTTTTCTGAAACATATAACAAGGAACACCCCATTTTAATTCTTCGGTCAGCCCACAGTCAAGAACGATTATTCTCAATTGCTCCAGTTCTTCCTGCCACTTTTTGGCTTTACTAAAATAAAAATCAACCTTAGGATTCATTCTACTCTTTGTCATAATATGTCATTTTATTTATAAGTATTGGGCTGTGTGGTGTCTAGCCCCTGTTTCATGCACAAAAATAAAAAAAATAAAAAAAATATTTTTTATTTCAAGCAAAAGTATTCAACAATTCGATGTGAGTTTTTAGACAGTTTGACGGTTGGCAGCTAAAGAAAGTGCGGAATTAATAATTCCTCACTTTCTTACCGCACTAAAGATATAAAATGTTCCACAGTGAATTGCAAGCGCCAACACTTTCTGCCGCTGAAAAATGCGCTTGCAACTTGCATGAACTCCGCATTTTTTTAAGGCGCTGTTAGCGGTTCGTTGTTTCTTTTTGGACTTTTAAAATCTACTCGTTACTTCTTAGTTACAGGAGGAGGAGGGGGATTCTCCATTTTAGGAACTTGTCCCTTAATTAAATCTACGCCTATTACTTTTGTAATAGTCATTTGTGTTTTTGTTGTGTTTGTTTTACTCATTTTGATTTTGGTTTTAAGAATGATATTGATTGAAATAGTTTCTAGTTTCGGTGTCTGCAATGTTGCAGAGCTTTTTGATTTTACTAATATGTAATTTGTTATCGAAAGCTTCGATGTCAGCACCAACTTGTCGCAATTGATAAAATTGATCGGTCGCTTGTTCTTCCGTCAGTCGTTTAGCATTAAAGTCAGTCCACAATTTTTCGAGTTTATTGAAATAGGAAATATAGCGATTACGAAGATCGCTAACCTTATCAAGGTCGTTGTCCGTGAGAATAAATTGATTTTCTATTAGTCGAACGAGTTGCATAACGGCTATAAGTCCACAAGCAATTATTGGAATAGCTACCCATAGCTTCCAGCCCAAAACACCAGAGGTCGAAAAGAGTAGCATAAAAACAATATACCATTTTCTAATTGTCCTTTGCCTATTGAGATAAAGAGCCAAGAAGGCGTCCCCGTATTTTGTGTGCATCATCTCATACCAAATTTTATCTCTCATTGTGACGTCTAGCTAAATAAATTTCCAAATATCTTCAATCAGTAAGTTGTCAAAGGTTTTGATGTGGTCTTTCAAAATACTTTCTGTCCGCATATTTGGTCTGATGTCGCAATAATATACTCCATCAAGCGGATTAAGTTTTACGGTGTAACCCTTGAAGTGTCCGGGAAGAAAGGTTGAATTTATACCATACTCATTTTCTTTTCTTGCGTTTTTTCTTTGCACGTCATTTAGGAAGATTGCAATATGCGGGGTTGCTTTTTCTGTGAGCTTAATATAAAGAAATTTGTCGATGAATATTTTGTCAATTCGGTCTTTGCTGGATGTTTTGATAGAACCGATAACTTTTACATCAAAGTTTTTCTCAATAATCAAATCATGCTGATAACTCATATTGAATTGTGGTTCTCCCTCCAGAACTACCGGAACTTGTATTGTTCCTGCTTTGCAGTCAATTCCGATTTCACGAATAATTAGTCGAATAAAATGCTCAAATAAATCTCCGTTCAGTTTTCTTGCGGTATTGGATTGTCCTGCCGGCAAACCATCTAATGCAGCGCCAACAGATTGCTGAATGGTGTATGTTGAGTTGTTGAGAATATTTCTTAACGATTCATCTTTTTTATTTATCGTCTTAATAGTTTTCAATATTTTCAAAAACTCTTTTGATGTTTTAGCAAATAACTTTGCGTCATACATCAGGTTGGAGTTTATCGGTCTTGTAATTTGAAAATTACCTTCTTTACGATACTGGTAAAAACGATAATGATTTTCGTTTTGAGAAATGATTGTCGCTTGCAAGTTGTCAGCGATATACGATAAGTACTCATTGCAAAAGGCAACATACCCTTTCAAGTCGGTGAAGTTCTTTTTGTCCTTCGCTTTATCTACAAGTTGTTTTAATTTCATCTTATTGAGTTTCTTCTTTTTTGATTATCAAAATCGTATTTTATCCATTTTTCAATTGTCCAATCTTCTACTAATTCGATTCGGTGTGCAGCCCAATCTAAATACTCGGGCGAAAGGTCGCAAGACATCCATTTACGCCCAAGCTGTTGAGCGCAAACAGGTGTAGTACCTGAACCACAAAATGGATCAATTATCGTATCTCCAACATTTGATGAAGCTAATATTAGTTTTCTAAGTAGCTCTTCCGGTTTTTGTGTTGGATGTGGTGTCTTTTCGTGCATTCCGTTGCAAGTTGTTGGTACTTCGATTAAGTCTTGTGGAATTTCTAAAACATCCTTTGGCTTTGCTCCAAGAGGGTTAGGCTCCCATATATGATTACTATTTTTTCCATTTCCGTATTGACTTGTTTCGGCTTGTGGATGACTAGGATATTTTAATGTATGTTCTCCGTATGGAATACGGATTTCATCAATATTGAATGTAAAATTTTTAGTTTTTCGAAAATGCAAAATACTTTCGTGACTGCGTCCCCAATCTTTACCAAGATTAGCTTTGTTTTTATAATTCCATATAATCCAGCGGCACGATTTGAAATATCTAGTTGCTGGATGTTTTAAATCAGCGAGAATTTCAGAGAAACCACAAACGAAAAGAGTTCCAGTAGGTTTTAAAACTCTTGCCGCCTGCTCAATCCATTTCATAGAAAATTTGATATACTCTTCTTGACTTTCAAACGTGTCCCAATCCGCTTTTTTTATGTTGTAAGGAGGATCAGCAAAAATCATATCAACACTTTCGTCAGGTAATGATCTTAACCATTCAATGCTGTCGCCTTGCCATAGTTTTCCTTGTGGATGCTTATAGAATAAAGTTGGCTTCACATTGTTTTCAAAGTGGTTAGGTTGGCGTGAGCCTTTGAGTTGAACAGCACCGAAAAATGTCGGTAGTTCCTTATTTCGTGTCAAAGTTTTACCCATTGCGTAAATTTTTTAAGTAAGATACTTTTTTTTCTGCGACCTTTAGAATATTCAAGTCGGCTTCTTCGTCTAAAATTTTGTAAGCGATTTGATCACTTAGAAATTCGTTTTGTAATTCTTTTTCGTCAACCTTGAAAAATAATGCAACTTGTTTAATAAGTTGTTTTGTTGGTTGTCTTTCGTTGCGTTCAATTTTTGCAAGTAGAGAAGGATCAATACTAATGTTGGTCGCTACTTCCCGAAGTGTTTGTTTCGACACTTCTCTTAATTCTCTCAGGTGTTCTCCAAAAGTTGTAAATTTTTTCACAGTCGCCATTTGGTCATATTTTGTCCAAAAATAACAATAGATTTTTTCTGGACAAATAAAGTCCACAAAAAGTTATTCACAAAGTGGGTGGGGAAATTTTAGCTCTTTTGGTTGCTGAGTGGTTGCCAGTGTGTAAGGGCAACCAAAAGAGCTAAAATGTGCGGTGGCTTTTCTTTTATTTATTATAGATTTTGATGGTCGGTCTTTTTTTAACAATGACCGCTAACATGTTTATTAACGCAATTACCTGCGCGTAATTTGGTATATTGGGATGTAAGGCGCAACTGGTTGCGCTAAAATCCTAATTAGATGATAAGTTTCGCCTATTAACAAAAATAGCACAATAAACGGAACTGTTCCGTTTTAAATATAATCTTTTTATTCAATAATTAACATTTCCACACGTCTGTTTTTCTGACGTCCTTCTTCTGTTTTATTATCTGCGATAGGTTTTGTAGCGCCGAACCATTCTACTTTAAATCTATCAGGAGCTATTCCTTTATCTACCAAGTGTTTTTTAATTGCTTCGGCACGTTTTTCAGATAACTTCATATTGGTTACCGCATTACCTTGATTATCGGTATGTCCGGAAATTTTTAGGCGCCAGTTTGGTTTTTTTGTCATTAAAGTTGCCAATTCATCCAATGAAGGGAAGGACTCCTCTTTAATAATTCCTTTTGCCGATGCAAATTCAAGATTATTAAACGCTTTTTTAAGCACTTCAGCTTCTTGCGCATCTAATTTTACAGTAACCTCTTGCACTGGTTCCGGAGCTACGGCTTGTTTAGCGATAACAAAGTGGAAGTATTTGCCGGTACTGTCTTTCACCGCTTTTTTAGTGATGCCGCCAATAATAACATTAACTTCATTGATGCTATCCGCTTTATCACTTTCCAGTTTAAATCTAACTAAGTCATCGGAAGGCAAATTATCAAAAGTGAAACTGCCATCTTTTGCAGCCACTACTGTTTTTATGGTTGCGCCAAGCGTATCAATTACATTCAATTTATTTTCCGGACAACCGTTATTACTTGCCGGTCCGGCTTTATCAGGACATAAGTCAATTTTGTCCATCACTCCGTCGCCATCTCTGTCAGGGCAACCTTTAAATTGCGGTAAACCGGCAACATCCGGACAGTCATCTAATTTATCTATAATTTTATCGCCGTCTTTATCCGGGCAACCATGGAACTCCGCCAAACCGGCAATATCCGGACAAGAATCTGTTATGTCAATAATTTTGTCGCCATCGCGATCAGGACAACCTTTAAATTCAACCGATCCGGAATCGTTCGGACAAAGGTCATCTTTATCCGGAACATGATCTTTATCTTTATCCGGACAACCGTTGAACTCCAATATTCCGGGAACATCCGGACATTTATCTTTATTGTCGGCAATTCCATCTTTATCTTTATCCTTCTTAGCTCTACCAAATCTCAAATTAACACCGGCATGCAGATGTATGTTTTTGGTATTTTGCGGAAAAATAGCTCCTAATAAATTATCACTTATCATATACCATTGAACGCTTCCTATGTTAAGCCCTAAACCTACGCCTATATTATTGTAGCTTCTATTATACATGGAATACGAAAGTGAATAGTTTAGCCATCTGCCAACTATTTGATTATAGGACAATGCCAATGCAGGATGAATTTGTTTATCGTAAATCTGACCGTAAAATAATACGCCTGTTTTTATTTTATCTGTTAAATTATAATTGGCTCCAAGATAAATTTTGGAAGATAAATGAGTAGTATATGATTTGTGAATGGTATCGATTTTCATCATTTTGTTGAGGGAATCAGTAACAATCTTTGTCGGATTTTTAGATGAATCTGCATTGATTAACTGATTCATATCTAAACCTTGAAATACAAATTTAGAATTCGGATTAGCGCTTTGGTAGGTAGTTACGTCCTGATTCCATTTAATGAATCCCAGGTCAATCAAACTACCGGAAAATGAAAATTTATCGTTTAATTTATATTCAGCTCCCAAGTCAATGCCCATCCCATTATTTTTCTTTTTAAAAAGGTATTGACTTGCATTAAAATTACCGGTATTTATGGAACTGTTAATTTTTACATTTGCCTGCGCGGTAATTGCGAAATTGGTAGGGTCAGTATTAACAGAGATATCAGATGTTTCTGTCTGGACATTTTCCATCCCATAAAGATATTTTACTTTACCTCCAACGGTAAGCTTATCATTTACTTTCCTTGAATAACCAAGCCCATATTCGCGATAATGTGTAAAATCTATTCCAAAATTAAAATTTACATCTTGTCCCAAAAGTCCACCATTTCCTTGTCCGATAAATTGCATAAAACCTTTTGGGTAGCGAAAGCTAAAATTTGCTTTTTCGGTAATATTAAAACTGAAGTAATTTTTTTTAACAGCAAAACCAAATGAAAGTATGTCGATTTGTAAAGCTGTTGTTAGGTAATTATTGGCTTTTAACTTGCTAAGCATATTGTTATAATCAACATATAAAGAATCTTTATACCGAGGATCATTATTATAATGCTTCACAAGATCGGAATATTTGAAGCCGCTGTTACTTAGATTAAAATAGGTTGAAGAAATAACAGGTAATCCAATGTTTACCTTGCTGTAGGCAGGAAAAAATGCCGGATTGACTGACAATCGTTGGGGATTCATTTCCATATTGTATAAGGTAAGGTCTTGTTGTGCGGACAAGGTATAGCTCCATATAAAGCCAATTGAAAGGAGGAGATAATGAGTAATTTTTTTCATAAAAACGTTTAAGAATTAATTTTTGATTAAATTAAATAGAAGATTATCGTTTAATTTGAACATGCATTTGTACTTGTACACCAAGTTTAAAATCCAGTTTATAATCCGAATAAATTTTCACATCCGTTGCGCCCGAATTGGTGGTATTAGCAATTGCTTTTATAACAAGATTTTTTGCGTTTTTTAATTTTAATAACCTCGCTTTGTCAACTGTAGCATCAAATATTGTTGATGTAGGTGAAGTTACAAGTCCTGTGGTAGCGTTAACAACACCTGATTTTAATAATATCTGGTTGGGAGATACCAAGGAGTCGAGCACATTATAAAGACTATCTACAAAGTAAACTTGTAAGTCGATATCCATCGGAAATCCATTAGAATTGTAGGTTCTGATTAAACCGGATTGAACCTGATCGGGAATACTCTGGCTAAATGTAAAAGGGATAGAATCAACTAACAAAAAGTTTTTGGCGGTGCCATATAAAGGGAGATCAAATTCAACATCCATTTTAAACTGACTTGAGTCAATAATAAAATTGTGTTGCGTAGCACCTGCAGGGTTCGTATGCGCATCCACTTTATAAACTATTTTTTTCGGTGTGTTGTTTATAATTGTTGCAATGTTACTGCCATTGGCGGTATTCAATGAAAAAGAGTCAACCAGTATTTGACCCACCTGATTTATATTAGGACTGTGAATTGGAATCGGGCTAGGTAACCCGGTAATGGGATAAAAATTTACGCCGGGGTTATATCCTTCAAATACGGGAATTCTAAAATCAATAGGCATCCCATAAGAATTGGAGATAGTTACTTTTACAGTAGGATCTTTTAAAGTAAAAGATGCTGCACCCGCTGCATTTGTAAAAACACTAAGATCAATGGTGTCGGAAGGTATTGATAAATCCTGCTGACCAATATATCCAAATAATTTTGAAAATTGCATGTTGACCATGGATAAGGAAACAGCAATCTGATCGGAGTTCGAAGCAGCAGTGGTTGAACCGTTAAAAGTTACAGCATAATTGATAACAAATTGGTTATAAGGGGCTCCACCTTGAGTTAAATCCAGGTCATAGCCGGTTAAGTCATAATTTGAATCCGCCAGAACAGGAACAGTGTTGGTATAGTTTAAAGGAAGTATCTTTGAAAAAGCGATGCCTTTCTTTTTTAATTTTGGAATTGTTATCAATATGGATCCGCTGTTATGAAGGTCGGAAGCAAATGAGAAAACAAAAATTCCTGCTTTATATGTTATTGAATCAATTAAAGGACCGGCAACACCCGAACCAAATGGAACAGTTTGGCTATTATTAACTGTAAAAACACTGCCTACATTGAAAGGAACCGGCAAGGCAGCACCAATGGGCGCAGAAAATGGTAAGGTTTGGTCGGGAAGATTTACCAAATCGGATGCATTCATGGAGAACAAGCTGCTTTTGTAAACAAGGGTCAATGACTTATCGGCGGCTTCAACTACCAAAGCCTGACCTCCGGTGTTATTAAGCATATCTTTAATACTTAACGAAGAATATACTAATGGTGCAGCAACATTAGGATCCCATTGCACAGTAGCAATTTTGTTAATTTGGAAGTTGTCTTTCACGCAGGATTGCAATGTAGAAATTAGTATTGCAACAATAAGCAATGATGAAGAAGTCCCGTGTTTTAATTTATTTTTGATAATTTTTTTCATGGTTTTTAACATTTTTTGGGAATGCTAAAATATGAATTTTATCAATTAGTTGCACTTTTTCTTTATAAGATTATTCCAGTTGGTAAACATAAATGCTATTGTCTGAACTGCCTGTAATGAGGTTGAATAAGCCTTCATTGTTGAGGTCGCCAATGCTAAAAGCTGTTTTTCCTGTAATGGGGAAACCTTTGTATAAGGAACCGTTATCGTTAAATAAATAGATCTCGTTTTTTGTTTTTGAAACTACTCCTATCTTTCCTTTTCCATCAGGAAAAATGAAAAATAAAATGTTTGGACTTACACTTTCTTTGAATTCGTATTTAAAGAGCAGGGATTTATCCTTCGAAAATACTTTTAATACATTATTGGTAAGAAAAATGTATTCTTTCGTTTTATCGTTATTGATGTCTTTATAATCAAAGACTGGAGATGAATCAAAATTTTGTATTTTAATTCGTTCCTTGTCGCCCGATAAATTTACTTTAATCACATTTCCTAATGTATCTGCAGCAACAATATATGTATTGCTTTCATTTTTTCCTGTTTCAATATAAAAATTACGGATGCCATGCGCCAAACCTTCTTTCATTTTAATTTGCGTTTTCCCGCGTCGGTCGAATAGATATATTTTTCCTTTTTCATCAATAGCACATAAATAATCTTTGTTGTTAATATTAAAATATTGAAGTGGCAAATGCACATTGTTATTTGTTTTATCGAACTTGAAGGTTGTAACTTCTTCTCCATTTGTTTTATAGCAGAGGATTTTATCAGATGAGCATGCAACAAAAATACGATAATCGCGATTTTTTTCATAATCAAACAGAGCAATAGGATTAGTTGCAGGTGATTTTAATTTGATTGGAAAACCTCTCGTATCTTTTCCATTTCTATCGAAAAGGTATATCGCATTTTTTGTGTTAAACAACATTTGTAATTTGTTATTTTTAAAAGCATCTATTTGAATAATATCGCTCACTATTTTTTCATGCAGTTGTTTTGTCCAGATAATTTTTCCTGTATTGCTGATAAGATAAATTTTATTGGCATCGTCCTGCACCAATATTTCTTTGGCTTTTGTTATGTGATTTGTAACAAGATACGGCTTGGAACTTACAGTGGTATCTAATTTCGATTCCCAGATGGTGCCGCTCTCTTGTTTATAAAGAGGATTGTATTTTAAATAAATATTGCTGTAAAATAATTTATTACTGGCAGTAAATTGTAGTCCGACAGCTTCAAATTTGTTAAACACTTCCAATTTATTTTCAATGTCTTTTGCTAACTCTTCAGTAACATATGCACTGTATATATTGGTAGAACGGGCTATTGAAGAATATACATATATGTTTGCTTCATTTGAAATGTTTTCTGAAAAAGCCTGGTAGTTTTTGTCGTTGCCCAATGTTTTATTCTTTTCAAAGCTATTGATAAAATAGCGCAATGCCTCATCGCTATTAGCAAATACAATGTAATCATCAATAGTTGTATAATAGTTATTGGTTATTTTATCGAAAGTCCAACCAAACAATTGAGGTAGAATGTTAGGTAAATTTAAGTGTGTGATGAGGTGATTTCGATAGCTTGTCGTATCTAATTTTACATGATCTGTTTTACTAATGGAATCAGCCAAGCCATTTAATGTATTACTGGCATCATCAATGTTATTGCTATGTATGACAGCATACGAATTCTTTGTATAATTTATGGAAGAAGGTTCGGTAATTACCAATGCCATTTCATTATCAATCCACTCAAGCATGGAGCGTTCAATATTGATGTGATACTTTTTGTTTAGATCGTCAATGTGTTGTTTATAGCTGGATGAATATTTTTTTGTACTTAAATATTTATGATAATCATGTTGAAAAGTCTTCGCATTGCTAAGTCCGAAAAATAACAATAACGCGGTTTTCGATGGAATAACTTTTGTTAATTCAATTTGCTGTGGTTTTTGTTTGAGGAATAAATTTAAAAAATTGGTAGATGAATCGTTAGCCTGAGTAAATCCGCTTAACATGATTGCATTTGGTTTAATAGTCACATCCCAGCCCGAACAGTCGGCAAAATCGGTAAGTGTATTGATCTCTTTTTTAACGATTGGAGAAATGAAATTAGTTAGAATGCCAGGAAAATTTTTATAATTGATATATACATTGGCATCTACATTTTTTCCTGCCGTGTTTATTACTTTGCTGAAATTTTTGTCGTTTACTATTGAAAGCCCCGATTTTAACTGACGAATACCGGCTTCCACTAAGTTTTGCTTTGTGCTGATCAGCAAAATTCCTTTTAAAATAACATAACTCAATGAATCTTTTGCGGGATAAATGGTGCCAATATTAACTCCGTCATAATCCCTGTAAGTTGGTTCTGCGGCATTGTTAACAGCTTTTATAAATTCCTCAAGAGTAGATTTATTGCTGAGATTTGGCAAACTATACACATATAAAAAATCAAATGTATTGGCGCCTGAAATGTGCGCTGAAATAAATACCGATCCACTATTTAATAACTTAACAACTGATTTATTCGTGTTAATTAATGAATCTATATAATGCGCTTGATTATTGAGCTTTGAGAAGGTTTGTGTGTTAAGCAATTCTTCCCAGATAATATTTGTCTGAGATAATTTTTCCCATGTTTTTTTGGACTGCGTGCTTTCCAAAATAATTGCCGCATTGCTGGGTATGGCATTAATGCCCTCACTTATGGGTGTGTGTATCTCTTTGGTATATGTGAACCAATAGATACCACAAGCAATCCCGGCTGTTATTAGTATTCCCAAAAATATTTTTTTCCACATATTCTATTAAAATAAACTCTAAATTTTAAATTCTAAACTTTCCAAATTTAACTTCTTATTCGTCATAAACTAAACGAAAACTTTTTCGATGATGTTCGCAAGTTCCATGCTGCATGAGAGCTTCTCTATGCTTTAGAGTAGCATATGCTTTATTGTCTATCCAATTATACATTGGGAATTTTATATGTAAGTCATCCATATGGTCATCACGATAGGTTTTTGCTAAAATAGATGCAGCAGCTATACTCAAATACTTTCCATCTCCTTCAATGATACAGGTATGAGGAATAGTTTTGTATTTTTTAAAACGATTGCCGTCTATTAATAAACTTTCCGGGATGTGCTTCAATTGCTTAATAGCCCTATGCATTGCCAGAAAGGAGGCATTCAGAATATTTATTTTATCAATTTCCTTTGCACTTGCTTGTCCAACTGCCCAAGCAATTGCTTCTGCTTCAATGATGGGGCGAAGGTGTTTACGTTGTTTATCGCTTAATTTTTTGGAATCATTTAATAGTGAGTTCTTAAAGTTTTTTGGAAGTATCACTGCGGCAGCAAATACCGGTCCGGCAAGGCATCCGCGACCGGCTTCATCACAGCCTGCTTCCATTATTTTTTTATCGAAATATTGTTTTAGCATAAAGTTCATCTCATAATTACTGCTTTCTCGATACTTTTCCAAAGTGAATCAGCGGTTTTATCCCAACTAAAATCAAGCTTTCTTTTTCTTCCTTTATCGATCAATATTTTACGCATATCGTCATCCTTATAAATATATAACATCGCGTTGGCCATAGACTCCGTTGAAAATGGATCAACCAGCAGTGCGGCATCTTTTGCTATTTCGGGCATGGATGTTACATTGCTTGTAATCACCGGGACATCACAATTCATAGCTTCCAATATCGGTATCCCGAAACCTTCAAAATAGGGTAGGTAGGTCATTGCCAATGCAGAACCGATCACATTTTTTAAGTCTTCTGTTGAGAGGCGACCGGTAAAAATTACATCGTCCTTAAATTTCATATTAATGAACGTTCTTTTGATATCACTTGTCCAGTAATATTTTTCGCCAACGATCACCAGCTTTATAGTACTTGGCAGAGTGCTTTTAAATTTGTCGAATGCTTCAAATAAACGGGAAATATTTTTTCGTGGTTGTAAAGCGCCAACAAATACAAAGTAATCGCAATTTTGAGAGTATTTTTGTTTGGTTAGTTGTTGCGTTGTTTCGTTGATCGGATGGTATTGATCATTACAACCATTATATACTATATCAATTTTTGAAGGATCAATTTGATATTGTTTTATGATATCGTTTTTTGAAAATTCTGAAACAGTTGCGATCCTGCTTGCTTTCCTCGCAAACTTTGGAAAAAAATGTTTGTAATATTTTCGAACTAAAAAAGGGACATCCTTCGGATAATGTTCGAAATTGAGATCATGGATCACTGCTAATTGCTTGACTTTTGCCTTGATTGACATATAACCATCTGGTGAAATAAAAAGGTCGGGACGGTATTGATTTAAAAAATCAGCGACGGAAAATTCGAACCACCAGTAAAATAAAAAGGGATGGCGTGCCTGTGGTGAAAGGATGATAGGAGTAATGTTGTCGGAAAAAATAAATTCCTGATCAAAATCGCGATCAAATAAAAATATAAAATGGACCTCAGGATGATTGGTAGTGATACGTTTGAGTGTTTCATAAGTAAACCAACCAATGCCTTCCAGTTTATTTTTTATTAATAAACGTGTGTTTACAACTATTTCCAAGGTTTTACTTTTTTTTAATGGAAACGAAATTAAGGATTAAAATGGAGAAGTTAATAAAAAGTTAACAACAGAGAGACCGAGTTCACAGAGTTTCATAAAGTACTTTTTAGCTATATTCCTTTGTGTTGTCCTTATCTCGATGGTTATTTTATATTCCGGTTTTTAGATAAAATTCTGATAAAAAATAATACTTTTACCATCTGATGAAAAGCGCAACTAAATATATACTTCATCGGTTATTAGGTTTTAAAAATTACCTTTTTGTTTTTTCTTTGTTTAAAATTTACACTTTAAAACAAGATAAAAAAGAAAAAGATTTTTTTCATTTTTTGAGCTTAATACCCGATAACACCGCGGTGCTTGATATAGGTGCTAATATTGGTATCATGACCGTTCATCTGGCTCGCTCCTTGGAAAATGTAAAGGTTTATTGTTTTGAACCCATGCCTAACAATATTGCTGCATTTAAGCGCATTGTAAATTATTTTAAATTAATTAACATTCAACTTTTTGAATGTGCATTGGGAAACACCGAAGGTGAGGTTGAAATGGTGATGCCGATTATTGATTCCGTGAGGATGCAAGGATTGAGTCACGTAGTTCATAAAAGCATTTCAGTAAATAATGAAGGCGAACGATTTATTGTTCCTTTGAAAATGTTGGATAATATTGACACTTTGAAGGATACTTCTCAACGAATAAGTGCCATTAAAATTGATGTAGAAAATTTCGAATATTTTGTTTTGGATGGTGCCAAAAAACTGATAGAAAAAAATAAACCCATTGTGTATGCGGAACTGTGGGAAAATGAAAACCGTGAAAAATGTTTTGGTTTATTCCGTAATTTGAATTATAAAGCATTTGTAGTATTCGAAAACAAAATGGTTCAATTTGACCATACAAGCCACAAAACTCAAAATTTCATCTTTCTCCCTGCTTAAAATTCTTATTTTTGCCCGATGCAAAAGAAATTTGTAACCAATCTTGCTTTTTTACTTTTTATGAACTTGTTCATAAAATCCATTTATATTTTGGGCTTCGACAGAGCCGTTCAAAATGAAGTAGGTGCTGCAAGTTATGGTATTTACTACGCAATTTTAAACTTCTCTATTATATTTACTGTGATCCTTGACTTTGGTATCACCAATTTCAATAATAAAAACATTGCTCAAAATAATCATTTATTGAGCAAACATTTTTCGGGTTTATTTACTCTGAAAATAGTATTGGCAATTATCTATTTTATTGTTTTGCTGATAACGGGTTTATTAATTGGATATGATAACAAACTAATGAAACTATTGTTGGTGCAAGGATTTAATATGTTCTTGTTGGTTTTTATTACTTATTTGCGCTCTAATTTATCCGGATTACATTTGTTTAAAACGGATGCCATTGTTTCCGTTTTAGATAGATTTATTTTAATAATAATATGCACCATATTGCTTCAAATAGGAGCCTTTAAAAATCCTAACGGCGATGGCATTATGTATTTTGTATACGCTCAAACATTCGCTTATCTGATAACTGCAATTGTCGCATTTATTCTTATTCTGAGTAAAACACAGGTATTTAAATTTCAATGGAACTGGGCATTTTCATTGATGATATTAAAAAAAAGTTTACCATTTGCCATTTTAACATTGTTGATGTCGTCCTATAACCGAATCGATACGGTGATGATAGAGCGTATGTTGCCGGATGGGGATGTACAAGTGGGTATCTACGCACAGGCATTTCGTTTGCTCGATGCAACCAATATGATAGCCCTTTTAACAGCAAGTCAGTTATTACCAATATTTTCCAGAATGTTAAAACACAAGGAGTCTGTTGAATCTTTAGTAAAATTGATCAGCACTTTGCTACTTACACCAGCTATTGTTATTGGTGTTGGTTGTGTTTTTTATAATACAGATTTGATGAACTTGCTTTATAAGGTTCATATTGCAGAGTCGGCAAAAATATTCAGTTTACTGATGTTAAGTTTCATTGCCGTGGCAACTACTTATATTTTCGGAACCTTACTAACAGCAAATGGGAATATGAAACAACTTAATATAATGGCTGCCTTCGGAATGGTATTAAATATTTCATTGAACTTAATTCTTATCAGACAATTTTCAGCATACGGAGGAGCAATTTCAAGTATAATAACTCAATTTTTAACAGCCATTATTCAGGTAATAATTGCACAACGTATTTTTAAATTTAAAGTAAATGTTAAATTGATCAGTACATTAATAATGTTTGCAATAGGAGTTATAGCAATCAATTACGGCTCTAAATTACTTCAGTTTAACTGGATGGTAAGTTTTGTAATAATGGTTGCATCTTGCGGCTTATGGGCATTTGTTTCCGGGCTCATAAGTATTAAGGGGATTTTTCGCTTGATTAAATATGGATAGGAACCATAATATTTTAAGTAATTTCCCGTTTCATTTATTTTTTTATCCATCCAAAAAATTAGATTTTTATTATGAAAGAGAACAACAAAACAACCGATGATTTCAACTCGTTAAACGTATTGTTTTTTATTTACAAATGGCGTAAACAACTTATAATTGTTGGTTTGTCAGCAGCCATCATTTCGGCAATTGTTGCTTTACTGATACAAGATAAATATAAGTCAACTGTTGTATTATTTCCGGCAACAACCAATTCTATTTCCAAATCATTGCTTAATGATAATTACGTGAAAGAGGATGTGTTGCAATTTGGTGAGGAGGAGCAGGCCGAGCAGATGTTGCAAATACTAAATTCGGATGCCTTACGCGGACGAATTATCGAAAAGTATCATTTAATGCAACACTACAAAATTGACCCTACTGATAAATACAGTCGTACAAAATTATCGGATGAGTTTGAAAGTAATGTTAGTTTTAAGCGTACTGAATTCATGTCGGTAAAAATTGATGTAATGGACTGGAATGCAGATACGGCAGCCCTTATCGCTAATGATATAGCTGCTTTGTACGATTCCACAAAATTAAATATTCAGCGTTCGCGTTCGGTGGCAGCCTTAAAAATTGTAGAAGGAGAATATTTTGCCCGTTTAAAAGAAATAAAAGAGATTACTGATTCAATTACAAAAATTAATGAAATGGGATTATTTGGTGGGGAATCCGGAGGTTTATCGGATGGTGATTCTCAGGATGATTTTCAAGGCAAGCAACGTCCTGTTAGGATTGCAAATGGTGGTAAATCATCGAACGAAAAATTAAGAATAATGGCTAAATATGGAAGCACTTTAGTGGAACTTCAAAATGAAATAAAGCTTTTTCAAAAACAATTAATTATTATTAAAACTAAATATGAGCAGGCAAAAGTAGACGCTGAACAAATATTACCTCAAAAATTTATTGTCAGCATGGCTTACCCTGCCGAAAAAAAATCCTATCCGGTACGTTGGTTAATTGTGGCGATTTCAACGATGTCTTCTCTTCTTTTAGCGATCATTTCAATTTTATTAATTGAAAATATTAAACAATTTAAAACGGAATAGAAGGATGAATTACGATTGGTGATTGTCGCGAATATCCAACTTCATTGATCGTACTTCGTTAATCGTAACTCGTCAATTATTTTTACTTTGTTGGATCAAAAAAATATAAAGTTGTTGTATGCATTAAGTATATCATTTATACTTATTAATGCGGTATGTACGTATTTAGAGTTTTATTATTTCAATTTAATCCCCGCCGCTTTATTAATAATTCTTTTAGCTCTTTTCTCTTTAGATAAACTTATTTTATTTGTTGTTTTTCTGACACCTTTAGCTGTTAACCTTCAGGACCTTGAAGGAGGGCTGGGGCTTAGCTTGCCTACAGAGCCGATTATCTTTGGTATCATGCTTGTTTTCATCTTAAAACAATTACATAAAAATACGATGGACAGCAGGGTGATCAATCATCCCATTACCATTTTTATAATTATTAATTTAATTTGGATTTTTATTACCAGTATTACCAGTGAAATTCCGGTAGTATCATTTAAGTTTTTGATTTCACGTTTATGGTTTATCATCACTTTTTATTTTTTAGGTATCCGGTTATTTAAGGATTACACTAACATTAAAAAGTTTTTTTGGCTGTATATTATTTCATTTACCATTGTGATTTTTTATACGCTTTATAATCACTATTTAAGAGGGTTTGCTGAAGAGCCTGCTAATTATGTGATGTCACCATTTTATAACGATCATACCATTTATGGAGCAATTATAGCCATGTATTTTCCCGTTCTTATATTCTTCATGATGAATAAAAAATATTCAGCAAGTATTAAATTTGCTGCATTTTTATTTTCAGTTTGCTTTTTTGCTGCTTTAGTTTTTTCTTATACCCGAGCTGCATGGCTTAGCTTGGTGGTGGCTTTTGGGGCATATTGTTTATTATTGTTGCGAGTTAAGTTCCGAACTGTTTTGATCGCTTCTTTATCACTAGGAATTGTTTTTTTTATGTTTCAAACAGAAATTGTAATGAAACTTGCAAAAAACAGACAAGATGCTTCACAGGATTTCGATAAACATATTCAGTCAATTTCTAATATTTCTACTGACGCGTCTAATCTTGAACGCTTGAATCGTTGGGGGGCAGCATTCCGTATGTTTAATGAGCGACCTTTTTTTGGTTGGGGACCGGGCACTTATAGTTTTGAATATGCTCCATTCCAACTTGCGAACGATAAAACAATTATTAGCACCAACATGGGTGATAGAGGAAATGCGCATAGTGAATACATTGGACCTTTATGCGAATCGGGTGTATTGGGGGCACTCACCTTTATCGCCATTATCATAAGCACTCTTTTTACCGGATTTAGATTGTACTATACGGTAAGTGATACAGAAACAAAAAATATTGTTTTAGTAACCTTACTTGGTTTTATAACTTACATTGTTCATGGTGCTTTAAATAATTTTTTGGATACCGATAAAGCATCCGTTCCTTTTTGGGGTTTTATTGCAATACTTGTCGCAATAGATGTTTATCACAAAAAAATGCAATTTGAAAATGTGTCAATTTGAAGATTTGAAAATTAATCACGACCTAATTTTCAAATTAGTACATTTTCAAATTTTCAAATTGAAATTAATGTATCCTGATACTAAACAAAGCAATATCGTCGATATAAGGTTTACTTTGTTTGTAGGAAATAACAGATTCCATGATTAATTTATTGAGGTTACTCATATCCTTTTCAGGATTATTTTGGATAATTTCTTTCAGGCGATCAATTCCAAAATCTTCTTCATTTTCATTTTCTAATTCTACCAGGCCGTCTGTATAACATACAATGGATGTACCTGCTTCAATTTTGATAACGCCTTCTTCAATGGTTTCAATTTTGTTAAACATTCCTAAACCGGTACAGCCTTTGGTTAAAAGTGAAACAGATCTGTTCGAGGACAATATTGGTGGATTATGGGCTGCATTTATATACGTGAGTGTACTGGTTAAGAAATTATATTTAGCAATGAAAAAGGTAATAAATTTTTCTCCCTTAGCGGTGGCCATCACAATGGTGTTTAAAACACGAACGAGTTTTGTAAGTGAGGTGGTGTGATTAAACAAAACACGCAAATTGGCCTGAAAGTTAGACATTAACAGGGCCGCGGCAATTCCTTTTCCGGAAACATCAGCAACACAAAAGGCACATTCACTTTTATTCAGCCAACTAAAATCATAATAATCACCGCCAACCTTCTGATGGGGTAAATAAAATGCCGCCGTATCTATTATGGAATTACTTGGTAAAGTAGCCGGAAATAGCATTGATTGCATTTCTGAACCAAGTTCCAGCTCCTTTTTCATGGCTGCTTGTCGGATATTTTCTTTGGCAAGTTTTTTATTTTCAATGGCAACTACAATAATACTTGTAAGTGTCTGAACAAAATTTAAATGTTTGTAGGATGGACTTAACTCAACTTTGTGCTCTGAATCGCCAATTAATACATAAGCCAAAGGTTGTGATTTATGAAAAACAGGAATGACAATGTCAAATAATTTATTCAAGGATGTTTCAGAAAAGTTGATAGGACCTATTTCCTTAATGGACAATAAATCTTGTTCTATATTTATGGATTTGTATTCTTCTCCTACACCATATTTTAAGATACATTTCCAGCCATTATCATCATGACTGAATAAAATCAGTTTTACAATTTTTAATTTTGTTTCAAGTACTTCTTTGAAAATTTCAAGTAATTGTTCGGTAGAAAAATTATTGTTAATGGCCTTGGTAATTTCCAGTAACGAATTAAGCTTAATATCTTTTATCCGTTTTTCTATATTTTTATTTACTTGGGAAGTCATTTATTAATTTGTTAATTTGAAAATATGCCAATTTGCGGTATGTTTAAAACATGCTTTTAAATTAGAACATCAGCTCATTTTTTTTATTAAATCAGGCAACATTTTCAGAGCAGCCACTTCTTTCATCTTAATTCTGGCTTCGCCTGCAGGCGAACCAAAATAAGTTTTGCCTTCAGGCACATTTTCAACTAAACCGGATTGAGCTAAAAGTGAAGCTCCCTTCCCAATAGTTATGGCACTTTTAACGCCGCATTGTCCCCAAATTGTAACACCGTCTTCTATGATAACTGTCCCGGCAATAGCAACATGTGCTGCCATTAAGCACATTTTTCCAACTACTGTATCGTGACCGATTTGTACATGGTTATCAATTTTTGTTCCTGCACCAATTACCGTATCTCCCGAAACACCTTTGTCAATACTGGATAATGCACCAATTTCAACATCATCTTCAATTATCACTCGTCCACAGGAAATCATTTTATCGTGCTTGTCGCTGCGCTTTTTATAATAAAATGCATCAGCACCAATCACTGCGTTAGCATGTATAATTACATTATTTTTTAAATGGCAATTGTTATAAATAACAACGTTAGGATGTATCACACAATTATCACCGATAGTAACATTGGCACCCAAATATACGCCTGGCATTATTATAGTGTTGACACCTATTTTTGCGGTTTCACTAATTTGTTTTTGAGAATAATTTATTGGATGAAAATGTCGCACCAGTCGATTATAATCTCTGAAAGGGTCATCAGAAATCAATAATGCCTTGCCTTCTGGGCATTTTATTTTTTTATTTTCATTACCTTGACTGAGGTTGATAAGAATGGTGGTGGCTTTCGAGTTGAGCGCTTTATCGTAATATTTGGGATGATCTACAAAAACGAGATCACCTTCTTCAACCATATGGATTTCATTTAATCCACTAACGACATGGTTGGGCTCACCTTCAAATTCACAATTTATGATAGCAGCAATATCTTTTAATTTATAAAGGTAAGGTAATTTCATGCTGTGGAATTAGTGTTTCTAGGTTGCAAATATAGGAAATTTTGCAATACTTTGATAGATGGGCGTGTTTGATATTCGTTAATCATCAATCGTAACCTGTTAATCCAGGGCATATCGGGGTAAAGGAGTTGTTGACTGAGTAGTAAAATCATGGTTTAAATATTTATAATAACCCGTTATCGCAATCATTGCAGCGTTATCAGTACAGTATTCAAATTTTGGGATAAATACCTGCCATCCTAATTGTTGAGCCAATTGGTTCAAGGTACTTCTTAATAAAGAGTTTGCAGATACTCCTCCGGAAATCGCTATTTGTGAAATGGCAGTTTGTGTTGCTGCCAACTTTAATTTATCCATCAACATTTCAATAATAGTTTGCTGAATTGATGCGCAGATATCCGCTTTGTTTTCTTCTATAAAGTTTGGGTTTTTAGCAGTTTCATTATTTATAAAATTCATGAATCCAGTTTTTAATCCACTGAAACTGAAGTTAAGTCCGGGTACTTTTGGCTTCGTAAAAGAAAATGCTTTTGAGTTTCCTTCTTTTGCATATTGATCAATGAGAGGTCCACCGGGGTATTGGATCCCCATAATTTTTGCAGCTTTATCAAATGCTTCTCCGGCAGCATCGTCAATAGTCTCACCGATTATCTGCATATCAAAAAAGTTTTTCACCAACACAATTTGGGTATGTCCACCTGAAACCGTTAAACACAAAAATGGAAAAGATGGAGTTTTATTTTTAGAATTTTCATTGTCTTTGATGATTTGCGCTTCGTCACTTTCACAAATAAAATGAGCCAGAATATGACCTTGCATGTGATTTACTTCAATAAGAGGAATATCCAATCCTAATGCAAAAGCTTTTGCAAATGAAGTTCCGACTAACAATGATCCCATTAATCCGGGTCCACGCGTAAAGGCTATAGCATTTAACTCACACATGTTAACTCCGGCTTGTTTTAAAGCCTGATCAACCACAGGAATAATATTTTGTTGATGTGCCCTCGATGCTAATTCAGGAACCACTCCGCCAAACGCTTTATGCACATTTTGGGTAGCAATGATATTGGCAAGCAATTTGCCATCTTTGATAACAGCAGCTGCCGTATCATCGCATGATGATTCAATACCTAAAATGATGATTGGTTTGCTCATATTCATTAACTTCGCGCTTGCATCAGTATTCGTAATTCTTTTTTTTATTCGTAATTCATTGTAAACATTACAAAGGTATTAAAAAACTATCTCATATATTATTAAGGTTCATTTCAACCATCCTTTTGGTGTTGCTTGTTTTGTTTTTGCTTATTCAAATTCGGAATGTGCAAACATACGTCGCGCATAAGGCAGCCAACTATTTATCGGAAAAACTGCATACACGTGTTCAAATTGGAAGTGTTGATATTCAGTTTTTTAAAAAATTGGTTTTGGAAGATGTATATATTGAGGACCTGCATCACGATACACTACTTTATTCAAAAAAATTAAAATTGAATATCAAGACTATCGATTTGGAAAAGCATAAAATAGACATTGGTGAAATAGAATTGCTGAATACCAAAAGCAAGTTGATTCAATACATTACCGATGATAATTTTAATTTTCAGTTTATCATTGATTCTTTTATATCTGATACATCAAAAAAAGCTTCTAAAACTCCATGGGACATTAAATTTGACGAAGTAATATTAATCAACACCGATTTTACATATCGCAATGAACACGATACTTTATTAACTACCGGTGTAAATTACTTTGATTTGAGAACTACCTCTGTTAATGCTAAGTTTAAAGATATCACAATTGATCGCGATACGATATTTGCAAAAATTGAATATTTGTCCGCTCTTGAAAAAAGCGGTTTCATCCTTGATGACTTCAGTGGTGTGGCAAAAGTTAGTCCTGTGGGAATTCAAGTTGATAAACTTAAAATTAAAACTCCTCATAGCTTAATATCAACTGATTTAACCTTTACTTATAAGCAGTTTAAGGATTTTAAAGATTTCAATAATCAGGTTTCAATGAAAGCTGAATTCAATCATTCCCAAATTGAAATGAATGACATATCTTATTTTGCACCTGCGTTAAATGGCTTATATAAAAAATTGATTTTTAGTGGTAAAATAAGTGGAAAGGTAAATGATCTGAAAGGAAAAAAAATGAATATTTTGGTAGGTGGAACTACAACTCAATTCATTGGTGATATTAAATTAACCGGATTACCCAATATAGAAGAAACAGCTATTTATCTTAATGTTGAGTCTTTAAAAACCAATTATAAAGATCTAATACAAATACCCATTCCACCTTTTTCAACGCAGCAGACTTTGGATATACCAGTTAGTATTGCCAAACTGGGCAACATGAGATTTAAAGGTACTTTCGCCGGTTTATATAACGATTTTTATACCTACGGAAATTTTTCATCAGCGCTTGGTAATCTTTCATCCGATCTTTCAATGAGAAATGACGAACTAAAGGATAAAGAGTTTTATAAAGGGATATTAAAATCTACATCTTTTGATTTCGGAAAATTTTTTGGTACACCAATTTTGGGTAAAGTTACTGCTGATGTTGCCATTGATGGCTCGGGGTTTACAGTGGAAAAAGTATCTGCTAACTTAAAAGGAACTATTACCAGTTTGGATTTCAAAAATTACACCTATAAAAATATACTCGTTGAAGGTGATGTTGCCAAGCAAATTTTTAAAGGTAAATTAAACGTAAAAGACGACAATATCGATTTTGATTTTAATGGTAAGGTTGATTTTACTCAAAAACTACCCAAGCTTGATTTTATTACTACAATCAACAAGGCAGATTTGGGTGCTCTGCATTTCGTAAATTCAACTAAAAAAACAAATTTTTCTACGCAACTTATTGTGAATGTTACTGGCAATAACATCGACAATTTAATTGGTCAGATTAATTTTGATAACACCATTTATCAGCAAGACAATGAAATTTATAAATTAAGCGTTTTTGATCTTGATGCTGAACAAATAAATGGTTTAAAGTCAATTACATTGTCTTCCGATTTTATGGATGCAAAAGTGAAGGGCACCTTCAAAATTCTTGAATTACCCTTAACCGTTGAAAAATTATTAAGTAACTATTTGCCTTCGTATTTTGGAATAAAATCATTTCCAAAAAATATTCAAGCCCAAAATTTCGAATACAGTTTTTTGTTCAAAAAAACAGATGCTGTTACTCGATTATTTGCACCAAGTGTTACCATTGCGCCGAAAACTATTATTGAAGGCAATTTCAATTCTGTTAATAATAAGATGTCATTAATAGGAAATTCATCGAAACTTACATTTGCCAATTTTGTCCTTAAGAACTGGAATATAAATGCCAGCTCAAATAATAAATTTCAATTTAGTACTGGTTGTGAAAGATTGTATATAACCGACAGTACCTGGTTAAATGGTTTTAGTTTAAATAGTATTACAAACTCAGATAGTGTGAATTTAGCATTAGTTTGGGATAATAAAACCGCGAAACAATCAAAAGGTGATATAAAAGCCTTTTTGCATTTTAATCCCAACAGTATTATTAATTTTAAAATATTACCTTCTCAATTTAGTATTGCTGATTCCGTTTGGAATATTAATAAAGCGAATGAAGTGCTGATAGATACTAACCGCATTACGGTGAGCCAAGTTATTCTTGAGCACGATAATCAATCTATTGGAGTAAATGGTATCATCTCTGAAAATAAAGAAGATCAGATAAAACTCACACTCAATAATTTTAATTTAGCCAATCTAAATATATATGTTAAAGTTTTAGGTTTAAATTTTAAAGGTACTGTAAACGGAGAGTCAACAATAACGGATATCTATCATGAACCTTTGTTTTTGAGTAATAACAATTTCAGTTCACTCTTTATAAACGATAATAAAATAGGAGATGGATCGATAGAAAGTATCTGGAATAGCACAAAAGAAGCACTCTACTTACACGGTTCCTTTACCTTAGGGATCGTCCCAAATATTTTATTTTCAGGTTATTATTATCCTAAAAAGAAAATAGATAATATTGATATGGAACTAAATCTTCAAGCCATACAAATGCAGATATTTGAGCCATTTGTGAAAGATTATTGTTCTGATTTTTCAGGATTTATTGCAGGAAATATTGCTGTTCGGGGTTCAATAAAAGAGCCCAAACTATCAGGTGTTCTGGATGTGAATGCAAAAAAAATTAAGGTAAATTATTTGAATACAGTATATAATTTTTCACAAGAAATAATTATTAAAAATAATTCATTTGATTTTGATAATATAATTGTTTATGATATTAACCACAATAAAGCGGTGGTTAATGGAAAGGTTTATCATGACAATTTTAAAAATTTTCAACTTGATTTTGATATTCATACTAAAAAATTCATGTGTTTAAATACCACAGAAATAAATAACAATTTATATTATGGAAAAGCATTTGTTTCCGGTATTATTAATATTTCAGGGTATACCGATAATATTTTAATTGAGGCTAAGGTAAAAACAGAGAGTGCAACCTCTAATGATAAATCAGATAAAATAAATGTACTTGCAAAAACGGAGATGACAAAATTTTATATTCCACTTACCAGTTCGGGTGAGTTGAGTGAAAATGGCTTTATTACATTTGTTAAGAAGGATAGCAGTTTTCGCGTTAAAAATGATTACAAAGTTACATTAGGTGGTTTAACACTTAACTTTGATTTAGATGTTACATCTGATGCTGAAGTTCAATTAATATTTGATCAAAGTGTAGGCGATATAATTAAAACGAGAGGTAATGGTAATATTAAACTGAATATTGATACTAAAGGAGAATTTAAAATGTATGGTGATTATGTGATTACAACCGGTGATTATTTGTTTACGCTTAAAAATATTATTAACAAAAAATTTGAAATTGAAAATGGAAGCACTATTAAATGGACAGGTAGTCCTTATAAGGCTGATTTGAATTTGGATGCTATATATAAAGCACGAGCATTGCTTAGTCCCTTTTTCCCGGATCCTGTTATGAATACAAGTCAAATAAATTTAAAAAAACGATACCCTGTTGATTTGAAATTATTAATGACCGGAGGTTTAATGTCGCCGGATATTAATTTTAATATTGGAATTCCTACCGTGGATGTAAGTACACGCCAAAGAGTGTTGGGTTATATTGACAATGATGCCGAAGTAAATCGGCAGGTTTTTTCTCTTCTCATTTTGAACAGTTTTGTTACACCTTACCAACTTAGCAATTCGGGTGGCGCAGCAACACCTACTGTTAGTTCTGCTGCAGGTTCTGCTGCAGGGGCAAATACCAGTGAGTTGTTATCCAATCAGCTTAGTAATATGTTAAGCAATATAAGTAAGGATTTCGATGTTGGTGTGAATTATCGTAAAGGGGACGCAATAACTAAAGACGAAGCAGCATTGGCTTTATCAACCCAGTTATTTAATGATAAATTATCTATCGATGGTAACGTGGGTGTAAATAATAATAATCAAAGTACCAATAATATTGTGGGGGATGTAAATATAGATTATAAATTAACAGATGATGGAAAGGTAAGAGTGAAGGCGTTTAATAAGACGAATGATATCGTCAATCAGGTAATTTCTACTGGGCCATACACACAGGGAATAGGCGCTTTTTATAGAGAAGAGTTTGATACGATTGGAGAATTGTACAGGCGGTATTTGGAGCGTTTAAAGAAAGGAAAAAAGAAATGATGTGCTGATGTGTTGATTAGTTGATGTGCTGATTCGTATTACCAAATTAACACATCTGAAAATTGTTCAATCAGCACATTAGCACATCGTTATTTATCTACCTTTAAAGTATGCCCCATTTTATCGCGTTTGGTTTGCAGATAAAATTTGTTATACTCATTCGATTCAATTTCAATAGCAATGTTTTCAACAATTTCGAGCCCATAGCCAATAAGTCCGGCACGTTTTTTAGGATTGTTACTCATTAAACGAATTTTAGAAACTCCCAGGTCACGTAAAATTTGCGCTCCAACTCCATAATCGCGTTCATCCATTTCGAATCCTAATTCCAAATTCGCTTCAACGGTATCGCGTCCTTCTTCCTGCAACTTGTATGCTTTAAGTTTGTTTAACAGTCCGATGCCTCGCCCTTCCTGATTCATATAAACGATCACACCTTTACCTTCTTTTTCAATCATTTCCATTGATTTATGAAGTTGTGGTCCGCAATCGCAACGGCATGAACCAAAAATATCACCTGTTAAACAAGAGGAGTGAACACGAACCAGAACAGGTTCATCAATTTCCCATTTTCCTTTTATCAATGCCAGATGTTCTTGTTCGTTAGTAGTTTGTTTGTAGGCTACCAGTTCAAAATTGCCCCATTTTGTTGGCATTTTTACCTGAACATTTTTAGTAATAATGCTTTCGTTCTTTATGCGGTATGCTATCAGATCTTCAATGGAAATTATTTTCAGGTTGAATTTTTTAGCTATTTCAAGCAATTGAGGCAGGCGGGCCATTGTTCCATCTTCATTCATGATCTCAACCAGTGCACCTACCGGGTCGAAACCTGCCAATCGTGCAAGGTCAATGGTAGCTTCTGTATGCCCGGCTCTGCGCAGAACTCCTCCGTTTTTTGCTTTTAATGGAAAAATATGTCCGGGTTTACCGAATTCTTCAGGTTGAATGTCCGGATTGATCAATGCAAGAATTGTTTTTGAACGGTCGCTGGCAGAGATCCCTGTAGTACAACCATAACCTAACAGATCGATAGAAACTGTAAAAGCGGTAGTGTTTTGTGAAGTGTTATTACTAACCATCATTTCCAAACCCAATTGTTCACAACGCTTTTCCGTGATCGCTGCACATATAAGTCCGCGTCCGTGAGTAGCCATAAAATTGATAACTTCAGGGGTAACGTTGGCCGCGGCAGCAATAAAATCACCTTCATTTTCGCGATCTTCATCATCAACCACAATAATTACCTTCCCGGCTTTAAGATCGGCAATCGCCTCTTCAATAGTGTTTAAAACAGAATCCATTCTTTTAAGATTTGTACAAAGATAAGAAAAATAGGCTGTGGACATTTTTATCGAAACAATTTCAATAAAGTTATGGGGAAGAGTCTTTTCAATAAAATAATTATTGAACAATAATTTTACCTGTTTTAGTGGTATTATTTATTATCAATTGATAAAAATAAATTCCTGCCGCTCTTTCTTTTCTTTCAAAAACTATCTTCAATTCTCCTGAAGGTTGATTTTCATTTAAAAGCAGAGCAATCTCTTTACCTATTACATCAAATATTTTTAGCGATACATTCGCCTCTTCAGTTATATGAATTGCAAATGTAGTGATAGATTCAAAAGGGTTTGGGTAAACAACTATATTATTATCAAAACTATTTTCTTTTATCCCAACTACAACTTTTGGACAATAGCCGGAGCCTGTTATAGCCCAATCCATCCATCCCGCGCGATTAGCAATCCAGGTTTTTAAATCATTCACTTCTCCTTGATAATTTGCATTGGTTTGATTTTGTGGATTGGGATAAATATAGGTTCCTAAAATTGGCCATTGAGTAAAATTGCGCTGTTGTGATTCGTTGAGTGCAGTAGCAGATGAATCTATATATGCATTCATATGGCTGTTGCTTAATACGCCCTGACGTAAATCATTCCACCTGCAATAAAGTTTATTGACAAAAGTACTATCTTGAAAAAAACGACCCCACCAACTTGGGGTTGGATGCACTGTATCTGTTTGTTGATATTGCCATAAAGTAGGATCGAATGAGTTACCGTAATTGCAATTATGCCAGGCAATGTCATAATCCCAAACCGGTCCGATGTGCAGTTTTCCGCCTTTTGTAATATTATCTTTATACAAATAAGTACTCAATCTGTACGCATCTACGTTTTTACTCAACTCATTGATAATAAAAAAATCAATGAATGATTCTACATCAATATATTTCTGATACCCATCAGTTGGACTATTAAAAGAAGAAGAATTCATCGCTGTTTCAAAATCATCCATGTATCCTTTAATATAAGCTTGTTGCTGAGGAGTAATAGCCGTTGTTGGATAAATGTATTGATAATAAAAATGTGCATTGCCCGATGGATCTCCTGGAAACTTGGAGGACCAACCGGCTGCATCAGATCTGTCAATTTTTAAAATATACCCTCCTGTAATTGCCGGTGATGCATTATCAACAGATGTTAATTTAGCAACATTAACCCTATATTTACCCTGCTTTATTTTTTCCATCAGAGAATATACACCACGATATTCACCATTTATCACTACTTCCACAGTTTTGCAGCGGGGAGCATAATCTCCCATTTGTTGTGCAAGATCATTGGTAATCGAACCTCTGATAAGACTTTTATCCTGATATATCGCTATTAGATCCCAATCACTTTCATTGGGCATTCCAAGTAAGGAAACTTTGAGTGTGTTGCCCGTTCCATCAGTGGTTGTGAGGCTGAAGGATTTCTTTTCGAAATTTGCACTGGAGTTTCCCCTAATATGAATATCGGTTTTATCATTAAAATTATTCATAGGATCTGTCAAATTATTTCTTTGATTTACACCATTGTAAATTATTCCCATATTAACTGAAGCCTTTACATCAGTTATCTGTTGACCGTTTGTATTGATAACAACGATCGGAAGATTAGAAGAAGTAAATACCACCGGCTGAGGAGGATTAGTCCCAAAGTTAAGGCTCCAACTTATAACACTGCCAGAGTCAACAAATGCGAGATAATCATGAACGATAAGTTGCCATACACCGTTTCCGGCTTGTCCATTATTAAATCGTCCCAAATATCCCACAGGTTTAAAACTCCCGGTATAAGGTGCTTGAGATTGAGTAATTGACGTAACGGCACTATTATTAAAGCAAGTGTTTGTATAATTACTGTCTTTACAACTGGTACCTTCTGTAAGCTCAACCACTATACCACTGGGTGATTGAAGATAAATATATAATTCTTCAACTTTAGGATGTATGATATTGATACATACTTCTTCAACACCAAAAGTATTTGTCATTTGTGCCGGACTTAAACCGGAAACTGAAATATCAAAATAAGTATCCACACCATTATTTTGAATATTTCCTCCTGTTCCTGTATATACTTGAGCTTTGATATAAAAAGAAAGCGACAAGAAAATAATAGTAAATATTTTTCTCATGTGTTTTTTTAAGTAAGAGTATTTAATTTTGCATTAATGCTAGTGGTTGTGTGAGGAACGCTTCTTAGTCTTTCCTTTGGAATTAAGTCCCCTGTAATCCTGCATGTTCCATACGTTTTATTTTCTATTCGAATCAATGCATTGTTAAGATGCTGAATAAATTTTTCTTGTCTTATGGCATGTTGCGCAGTTTCTTCTTTTGATATAACATCACTTGCATCCTCAAGGACTTTAAAAGTAGGTGAAGTGTCATTCGTGCCATTATCATCCCGAAGTGAAAGGGTACTTTTTAAAAGTTCATAGTCTATTTTCGCCTCACCAAGCTTCGCCAAAATTAATTCTTTGAATTCTCTAAGTTCCTCATCCGAAAGTCGAACTTGTGTATCCTCATTTTTAGGAGTGGAGATAGGTTGAGTTACTTTTGCTTCAACCATAATTGGCATTATCACCATTTTGGACTCCGTCGCTTGTTTTGCCATTTTATTATTTTTCATATGTTTGATCTTTTATGATGTTGTTATTTTTTAAATTTAATAAGCTTAGAATAATCGGATAAAATTTATTAATGCAAAGGTAATTTGACTAATAACAATGATCTTCCATTTTTCGTTTAGTTCTCTCATAAAATAGCCAAAAACTATTAAATAGTCGGTGGTGATATAAATTTTAAAAATCTGTCTACCAACTAGAATTATATAGTCATATAATATTAAGATTCTCTATGAGAAATTGCATGAATCCCCTAAAAAGTCAAAATCATTATCTATTATCGTGCAAATTTCGATAGTCGGCGGCTCTGATATTATTTGAGAGGCTGGGACTTGCTCTGTTGTTTTGAAATTTTTCATGTCGCTGCATTTTTTATGATTTGTTTTTATTGAACAAGAATAAACTGATATTATAAATTACTTGTTCAAAAATAGTATCGTTTATTTCTAATTCCTTCCTTTTTTCGTTTAGTTCGATTTAATAATAGCCAAAAAGTGTTAAACATTCGTTAGTAGAGTAACCCATGTAAGTCAATGCCGTAGAAGGCTTCAGGAAATCGACTAAAGGGAATAAAAAATCGCTAAGAACAATAAATGAATTGCCAAAAACGTTTTTAGACAAATAAACATTTAATCATAAAAAATGAAAAACATAAAAAAAATTATCAAAGTAAGTTTACTTACAGTTGGGTTTTTACTTTCTGTAAAAAGTAGTTACTCACAATTGATCTCGGATCATTTTTTTGGTGAAAACACCTGGATGCCGGATACCATTGGTGATTACAAAGCGTGTAAAGAGCCGCCATGTATTTTATATGGTAAATTGCATAAACAATGGAGCAACATTAAAAGTAGTGGAGCATCAATTGTTCGTTTTGGAGGTATTGCAGCTGACAAAAACATGCCAACTAATTATCAATATATAAAGATGATCGATTCCATTCGTGCAAAAGGTATGGAGCCAATTATTCAAGTTCCATTTTGTAATAATCGTTATACCGCTCAACAAGCAGCCGATATTGTTAAGTATATAAATATTATTAAAGGCAAAAAAATTAAATACTGGATCATTGCAAACGAACCTGATCTGAGTTATTCCTTCACTACTTCTTCACAAATAGCGCAATATTTTAAACCTTTTGCTTCAGCAATGAAAGCAGTGGACCCATCCATCCTTATTGTGGGGCCCGAATGTGCCTGGTTTAATCAAACCATTTTAACAGGTTTAACAACTCCGAATGGTCCTGATGACATTACAGGTAAAGATGCATCCGGAAATTATTACCTTGATATTATTTCTTTTCATACTTATCCTTTTGATGGAACTCAAACTAGAGCTGATGTTGTTTCAAAATTAACAGCTCCCAATTCATTAAATGAGAATTTGGCTTATCTAAACACTCGTGTAGCTAATTGTAATTCTGCGCATAATAGAACAGGTGTAGCATTACTAAAGACAGCTATTACAGAGGCGAATATAAATTGGCAAAACAACACTTCAGATAATTTAAATGGCTTAGGTGCCAATAGTTTTATTGGTGGTCAATTTATGGCGGAAATGATGGGCATTGGAATGAAAAATAATTTAGATTTTATTAATATCTGGAGTGTAATTGAAGGAAATTCAACGGCCAGCAATATTGGTTTTATAGATGCTACTACCAATAATAAAAAGCCATTGTATTATCATTTTAAACTTCTTGCCAACAATTTCAAAGGAAATTATTTGAACGGTATTACTAACCAGGTAAATGTTAAATCCTTTGGAAGTCAGAATGCGCAACAAACTTCAGTACTGATTTTAAATGAAGATCTTACCAATAATTATAATTTCACCGTTCGATTAGATAATTCAGCTATTTCAGGAAATGGTGGATTAAATATTAACATAAATGCAGGATTGAATAAAGAGTATTCCGGTGTTATTAGTAATCAGTCTACCACTATTTTGAAGTTTGATGCGGCAGGAAATTTAATAGAAAAAACGGAATATAAACTTTCAGGAAATGCTGATGTCAATCTTGCTCCAACAGTTACAACATTGCCTTCTGCTTTGTCAGCAATAATTATTCCGGCTGCTTCAACTACCATTTGTTCTGGAAGCAGTGTAACATTAAATGCGAATGTTGGAACAGGTTATTCATATCAGTGGAAAAAAGATAATACTTCTTTAGCGGGTGCTACCAACTCATCATATATAGCGAATGCCGCCGGAAATTATTCGGTTAGCATAACTTCCGCAGAAATAACTACTACATCTGCAGCAACAACAATCACGTTATTGCCTGCTCCAATTGCTTCAATTACGCCTCAGGGTGCAACCTCATTTATTGCAGGTGATAGTGTTGTTTTAAATGCAACTACAGGAACAGATTACATTTACCAATGGAAAAAAGATAATATAGGTATTAATGGTGCAACTAACACTTCTTATGTTGCAAATCAGTCAGGGGCTTACCAAATAAAAACTACCTTGGGTATTTGCAACAATTGGTCTGCTCCACTATCAATTACTGTCTTTCCAAAAGCAACGATCACTGCTGCCGGTGCAACTAATTTTTGCTCAGGTGGAAATGTTAAGTTGAATGCAAATGTTGTTAAAGGATATGCTTATCAATGGAAAAAAGATAATGTTGCTATTGCCGGATCAACCGATTCATCTTACATTGCTATAGAATCCGGTGGTTATTCTGTTGTCGCAACTATTGCAGGCCTTACAACAACTTCAGGGATTCAAGTTATAAAAGTAACACCTTTACCTAGCGCTATTATAACAGCAGCAAGTGCAACTTCATTTGTTGAAGGTAATAGTGTAGTTCTAAATGCAACTACCGGAACAGGATATACTTATCAATGGAAAAAAGATAATGAACTTATAACAGGAGCTACCAATGGATCATATACAACTTCCATAGCCGGATCATACCAGGTAGAAATTACTTCAGAAATTTGTAAATCATTATCCGCTTCAGTTACCGTTGCTGTTCTGCCAATAGCGGTGATCACTGCAGCAGGTAGCACGAGTTTTTGTGCCGGAGGAAACGTAAGGTTGAATGCTAAAGTAATGACAGGGTATACGTTTCAATGGAAAAAGGATAATATCGAGATTGCCGGAGCAACCGATTCATTATACATTGCTGCTGCGTCAGGAAGTTATTCGGTGGTTGTAACTAAAGGAGGCAATACAAATACTTCAACAGCAATTGCCGTTACAGCAATATCTGTTCCTGTTGCAACAATTACTCCTTTAGGCGCAACAACAATATGTTCCGGTACTGTTGGTTTACAAGCAAATACGGGTTCCGGCTTGATCTATCAATGGAAAAAAGATAATAATGCAATAGATGGAGCTACCAATTCTTCTTATTCAGCAACTGTTACAGGATCTTATCAAATAAGAGTTACACAAGGTTCATGCACATCGTGGTCAGCACCATTAAGTGTAAGTATTCAAGGTGATAAAAATGCCACGATAACACCGGATGGACCAATCACATTTTGTTCCGGTGGTAAAGTAGTATTGTATGCTAATACTTGTTCCGACTATTTATATCAATGGAAGAAAAATGGAGCAAATATTAAAGGAGCAACTGCATCATCATATATTGCTACAACTTCCGGAAGCTATCAGGTAAAAATTACGTCAAGTGCATTCACAGAATGGTCGGCACCTTTATCGGTAACGGTTAATAACTGCAAGCCTTCCGGTTCAATTGCAAGTAAAGAATTGACTTTGGATTCAACTACTGTTACATCTTTATCGAACGAGGAAAATGTTAATAGTATTTTTGAAATTAATGTATTTCCAAATCCATCAAATGGAAAATTTACGATACAATTAAGTAATAAAAATTCCGAACAAAATAATATTGAAATTCAACTTATCAATTCTAACGGACAAGAGGTTTACCATGAAAACGGTAATTTCTTAAATGGCAAAGAAGAAATAATATTGGGAGACAATATTACATCCGGACTTTATATCATGAGAGTGATGGTTGGAAATAACATTATCATTAAAAGAATTATAATTAATAATCTTTAAATATATTTTTAAAAAACCTATCCTGAGATCAGGATAGGTTTTTTTAATTTTAATTACCATAGTGTAAAGTAATTTAATACTTTCAATTCACGGAGAGATGAAGATCTTTATTGCATCTTCTGGACTCATATTGTATACAGTGCTTTACCTTTTTCAATAAAGTGTCCAATTCATAAGGTTTAACAAGATAATCATCAGCACCTTGTTCCAACGCTCTGGTTAAATAATTTTTTTCAGACATTGTAGTACTAAAAATAAATGGTATTAGAGATGTTTGAGCCGTTTCCGAAAGAAATCGAAGAACTTCGTAACCATCCATTTTTGGCATTAAAATATCACAAACTATTAAATCAGGAATAAACTTGTTGGCAAGTTCAAGTCCGATTTTTCCATTATTTGTTCCAAGTATATTATAACCTTCTATTTCGAGATATTCAGTCAAATTCTCTAGAAAATCATTGTTATGTTCAATCAGCAAAATTGTTTTCATAGTCGTTTGATTATTTGTGGTTGCAATTGCAATGATAGTCCTGCCTCCCCTTTGCTTCATTTCTTTTTCGTTTAATTCTTATTTATAATAGCCAAAAACTGTTAAATAGTCGTTGGTGGCATAACATTAGTAATATATGCTCGTAATACGAACAGTGAATCGCCGAAAGGGAGATTAAAATCGCCCAGAACAATAAACGAATCGCTAATGAGTTTTTTAAACTAAATCATATATCATGAAAAACATAAAAAAAATATTTCAAGTAAGTTTACTTACAATGAGTTTGTTTTTTTCAATGAAGAGTGGTTATGCACAAGTAATTTCAAATCATTTTTTTGGTGAAAATGCATGGATGCCTGATACCATTGGGGATTACCAAGCATGTAAAGAACCACCATGTATTTTAAATGGTAAACTGCATAAACAATGGGGCAACATTAAAAACAGTGGAACATCCATTGTTCGTTTTGGAGGTATTGCTCCTGATAAAAATATGCCAACCAATTATCAATACATCAAGATGATTGATTCCATTCGTGCAAATGGTATGGAGCCAATAATGCAAGTACCTTTTTATAATAACCGTTATACAGCTCAACAAGCAGCGGATATTGTTAAATTTATAAATGTTACAAAAAACGAAAAAATTAAATACTGGATCATCGCGAATGAACCCGATCTAGGTTATTCTTATACTACTTCGGCACAGATAGCTCAATATTTTAGACCATTTGCTTCAGCTATGAAAGCGATTGATCCATCCATCTTGATTATCGGACCTGAAATATCAAGTTTTAATCAAACTATAATGAATGGTTTAACAACACCAAATGGACCAGATGATATCACAGGAAAAGATGCATCAGGAAATTACTACCTCGATGTTATTTCTTTTCATACCTATCCTTTTAATGGAAGTCAAACCAGAGCACAAGTTGTTTCAAAATTAACGGCTCCCTATTCTTTGAATGATAATTTAATTTATCTAAACACCAGAGTAGCTGCTTGTAATATCGCTCATAATAGAACAGGAGTAGCACTTCTTAAAACAGCTATTACAGAGGCGAATATCAATTGGCAAAATAGTGCTTCTGATAATTTATCCGGCGTAGGTGCCAATAGTTTTATTGGAGGTCAATTTATTGCTGAAATGATGGGTATTGGAATGAAGAATAGTGTAGATTTTATTAATATATGGAGTGTCGTAGAAGGAAATTCAACAGTCAGTAACGTTGGTTTTATAGATGCCACTACGTATAATAAAAAACCTTCATTTTTTCATTTTAAACTTCTTGCCGAAAATTTTAAAGGAAATTACGTGAACGGTATTACCAATCAGTCAAACGTAAAATCCTTTGGAAGTCAAGATGCTCAACAGGTTTCCGTTTTGATTTTAAACGAAGATCAAACCAATAATTATAATTTTACTGTTCGTTTAAATAATGATAAGGCTAATGTAAACAATGCATTAATAATAAATATTAATGCAGGTATCAGCAAAGAATATGTAGGTAAAATATCAAGTCAATCTTCTGTATTGCTTATTTTTAATGCTTCAGGAGATATTATTAAGAAGTATGAATATTCACTTAATGACAATGCAATGGCTAACCTTGCGCCTACTTATACAGAATTCGCTTCTACAGTTATAACTCCTCCTGCTCCTGCTACTGATTCTGCAGTTGTAGCAACAACTATAAATGGGATTAGCAATGATTCTGAAATGAAAGTATTTCCAAATCCTTCAAACGGAAAGTTTACCATTCAATTTAATAATGAAAATTCCGAGCTAAAGAATATTCAACTTATTAATACAATCGGACAAGAGGTTTATAGCAAAAGCTCAACCTTCATAGGTGGTAACGAAGAAATAGAATTAGAAGGCAACATAGCCGCCGGAGCTTATATATTGAGGGTGATGGACGGAAAAAATACAACAACAAAAAAAATTATCATCAATTAATAATAATTTAAACTGCTTTTAAATAAAAATCCCATCCTGCTATAAGTGGGATGGGATTTTAAATTTATTCAATAAATTCATTCAACTATTAAATAATGATTCTCTTGTTCGGCTATCTGAAATGCCCTCTTAACGAATATAAAGAAAGCGGATATTGACATATAGGTACATTTGAAAAAACGAAAAAAAATATGTGTTTTTCAGCTGAAGCCAGTTTTGGAGCAAGTGTAATTCTTGGTACTGTGGGTGTTATAACAGTGAGACAAGTTCAAACCAAATCGCAATTGCCTTTTGCAATCATTCCTTTTATTTTTTCATTTCAACAGTTTACAGAAGGTGTTTTGTGGATGACATTTCACAATAACAATCTTGCTTTTTTGCAGCCAATTGCTACTTACACTTTTTTAATATTTGCTCAGATTGTTTGGCCTACATGGGTTCCTCTTTCAATTGTTTTGCTTGAAAAGGATGTTAGACGTAAAAAAATATTATACGTTATTTTAGGATTAGGGATACTATGTTCGGTTTATATAACATATAGTTTTTTATTCTACAATGTTCATTCTGAAATAAGTAATCATCATATTCAATATACTTTTGATTATCCTCATACAGCTCATTTTTTATGGTTAACAGGATTATTTTATTTTATTCCAACAGTTGTTTCTACTTTTATTTCCAGCGTTAAAAGAATGCAAATTCTTGGAATAATTATTTTACTTTCTTGTCTTATTACTAGAATATTAATGCAACAGCATTTTATTTCTGTATGGTGTTTCTTTGCTGCTCTTATAAGCGTAATTGTCCTTTTTATAATTTTCAGACTGCAAAAATCTGCAGATGTGCTTGATACCTTAACACCTCTATCTACAACCTTTCAAAGGTAGATTTCCTGTTTACTTGCTTCGCTACCCTTCACAAAGAAATCAATCAGGCAATACAAATTTAAACTATCACGATAACTATTAAGATTCCTGTTTGGGCTATTGAAAATACCGCATCACCGAATACTGCTTTGTGGATACCCTTTTCTCTAATAGATTTGTTAGCGGAAGAAAATATGTTCATCATCTAAAAAGCAAAATATCAATAAATATCAATGAAAAACCAGTTGCCAAAAGTTTTAATGTTAGGTTGGGAATTTCCACCGATAATTAATGGAGGGTTAGGAGTTGCATGTCATGACCTTTCTTGTGCCATGTCAGAGTTGGCAAATATTACAATGGTTGTGCCCAAATCCAGTCCCGACTTTAAAGTGAAAAACATGAACTTAATTGGTATCAACAATATCGATCCCAATAGCTATGCGGATTCTTTTGATAATTCTTTCAATAACAAATTACCTTTCAAACTTCACTCAGTTCCTTCCGATCTTAATCCATATCATTCAGAGGCAATAAATTCTCACAATAACCCACATGGTTATAGGGATTCAAGTGTGATGGGTGGAAGTGAAATGAGAGAATCTTTTAATATTGATAATTTATATGGAGGTGATGTTATTAATAAAGTTTTTCAATATGCTGAGATCACTTCCAACCTTGCTGCTAAAATCGATTTTGATGTTATTCATGCACATGACTGGATGACGATGCTTGCAGGTATTAAAATAAAACAACAAACAGGAAAACCTTTAGTGATGCATATTCATTCTTTGGAAGTTGATAGGAGTGGGGTGGATAGTACAGGATGGGTGTATGACCTTGAAAAAAAAGGAATGGAATATGCTGATCTATTAATGCCGGTGAGCAATTTTACGGCAAATAATATTCATCAGTATTATGGAATAAAAAAAAATAAAATGTCTGTAATACACAATGGTAGTATTGTTGTAGAACCATTTAAAAGTAAAAGAACATTCAAAGAAAAAACAGTTTTATTTGTTGGTCGTCTTACAAGACAAAAAGGACCCGAAAGATTCTTGGATATCGCGTCAAAGGTGTTGGAAAAAAATCCTGATGTTAGATTTGTAATGGCAGGTGTTGGAGATTATTTTAAATCAATGCTTGAACAAAGTTCATATAAACATATTGGCAATCGTTTTCACATGACCGGATTTTTAAATCAGGAAAAACTTAGGTATTTGTTTTCTGTTAGTGATGTTTATTGCATGCCTTCCGTATCTGAACCTTTTGGATTATCTGCTGTTGAAGCAGCTCAATTTGGAATTCCTTGTGTTATTTCCAAACAATCGGGAGTAGCAGAGGTATTAAGTGGAGCATTAAAATTTAATCATTGGGATGTAAACAAGGCTGCCAGTGACATTTTAAATTTACTAAGCGATTCCGTTCTAAGGAAGAAAGTAGTTGAGGATGCTTCCCATAATTTGCAAAATATAACCTGGAATAATTCAGCACAAAAAATTATGAATGCCTATTCGTCAAACAATTTTATTTAAACATCATGCCATCTATCTGCTTTTATTTTCAAGTACACCAACCCTTTAGAATAAGGGATTATTCTTTTTTTGATATTGGGAATTCTCATGTTTATGAGGATGATAAAAAGAATGAGGAGGTTTTAAACAAGGTAGCTGATAAATGCTATATCAAAACCAATCAAAAAATGTTGGAGCTCATTCATCGGCATCAAGGAAAATTTAAAATAAGTTATTCTTTAAGCGGAACAGCTATAGAGCAATTTGAAAAATACAGACCCGATGTTTTACAATCCTTTATTGACCTTGCAAATACAGGTTGTGTAGAATTTTTATCGGAAACATATTCCCATTCACTTAGTTTTATTTATTCTAAAAATGAATTTAAAAGGCAAGTAGAAAAACATGCGCAAGTAATTAAAAAATATTTTAATCAGGTTCCGAAAGTTTTCAGAAATACGGAATTAATTTACAATAATGAATTGGCTTCATTTATTGAAGGTATGGGTTATAAAGGCATAATATGCGAAGGTGTCGACAGATTGCTCAATGGTAGAACTCCCAATTTTCTATATCAGCCGGTTGGAGCGAAAAATGTAAAATTATTATTAAAGAACTATACCCTATCAGATGATATTGCTTTTAGATTTTCCGATAAAGGCTGGAAAGAATTTCCATTAACGGCAGATAAATTTAAAAACTGGGTGCATGATGTTGCCGGCAACGGTGAAACGGTGAATTTGTTCATGGACTATGAAACCTTTGGTGAACACCAATGGGAGTCAACAGGAATTTTTAATTTCCTGGATCAGCTTCCCACTGAAATTTTAAAACATCCCGACTTTGATTTTAAAACTCCTTCTGAAGTTATTGACTCTTATCCTGCAAGAGAAGTTTATGATGCACACGATTTTACTTCATGGGCAGACACGGAAAGAGACCTTTCTGCCTGGTTAAGCAATTCCATGCAAAAGGAATCCATTCAACGAATTTATTCTATTGAAAAAGATATATTGGCTTGTGGAGATCCTTCATTATTAAAGGTATGGGAACGACTTCAAACATCAGATCATTATTATTATATGTGTACCAAATTTTGGAACGATGGAGATGTACATAAATATTTCAGTCCTTTTGATTCACCTTATGATGCCTATATGTATTTTATGAATGTGTTCAGCGATTTAGAATGTTCATTGAAAGAGTTGCGCCTATCTAAAGAAAAGGCAGACAAAAAATCAAAAAAAATCGACCAACTGGCAGACATCTTAGCGTTTGGGAAGGAAGTAAAAATTAAACCGGTTAAAAAAAATAAATTGATATTGAATTAAATAAATTATTATGAAAAAAAAGCTACTTGTAAGTTTGTGTTTATTAGCTATCTCAAATATTGTATCTTCTCAGAATTTACTTTGGTCAAAAAAAATAGAGCAGTCCACTGTTTGTGTAAGCAAAGGTTTAATGACTGATAAAAATGGAATTGTGTATTCGTATGGATCGAGAAGTCTTGACAATAATCAAAATCCTGCAACTCCACCTTTAAATGATACTTCAGGATCATTCTTACAAAGTTATTCGACTAATGGAGCCTTGCTTTTTTCAAAAAGGTGGGTAATTCCTTTTTATATTGAGAAGATGGAATATGATGGAAATCTAAACATTTATTTTTCCGGAACATTTATTGGTACTCAGATAATTGATGGAATTACAATTGTAAGCGAGGGTAATTTGGATGGTGTTACAGGTAAGATGGATCTAACAGGTCATATCCTTTGGATGAAAACTTTTGGTGGAAGTGGTGGAGATAGAGGGAATGGGATTTGTTTTAATTCAGCAGATAACAGTGTTTATGCAACCGGAGATATCAGAGATACTTTATCTCTAAATAATTCTTTTGTATCCATCAATCAACAATCGGCAATTATTGTGCATTATTCTTCAACCGGAACTTTCATCAATCACAAGTTATATGATTTTGTATCAAACAGAAATTTGGGAAATATTAATTCGGGAAGAGAGATTTGCAAAGATCAATCAGGAAATTTTTTCTTATTGATGGATCGCGATGGTCAAACGCCACTTTCGATTGCGAGTACACAAGACACTGTTACCGGTCCGATAATGGGAAGGTATGTCATAAAATTAAATTCTAATTTAGATACTGTTTGGTCAACTTATATCATTGGGCCAGCAGCTTATTACGGATGGGACTGCAAAGATTTAAGGGCAGCAGCGAATGGCGATGTTTATATTGCCTGGGAAGGTAATGGTAAATATGGAGGCGATGCATACTTATCGAGATTGAATGGAAGCACAGGACAAATAAACTGGAATTACCATAATCAAGATGGATCCTATGCTGATCTGTTTATTGATGTTAACACTGTTTATCTTATTGGTAATGAAGGTGCAAATGGTTGTCCTTGCCAAGACAACAACGCAGGTTATTATGTGCTGAAGAAATTTGATTCTAATAACGCACTTTTAGGAGAAACAAGATTTTCAAATGTTTATTTAAATAGTATTACGAAAGACGTATCCGGAAATCTGTTTGTGACCGGTAATTTTAGTGAAAAAACAGTGATTATCGGGAAGGATACGTTATCGGGAGACATCGACACCTTATTTTCTCCGGGATTACCTCGTTATTACGGAAGATTTCTCACTAAATTAAGTGATATTAATTGTATTGCTCCGATTATTTCTGTTTCTGTTCCTATCTCATCCAGCGGAGGACAGTCTTATCCGCTTTGTTCTGGTAATGCGGCTACTTTAACAGTAAATTTAACTCAAGGAACTTTTGTCTGGTCCAATGGTGTTACAGGCACTCACACGGATGTTACCGTTACAGGTTTTTATTCTGTTATAAATACTCAAGCCAGTGGCTGCATAGCATATTCTCTACCTGTGGATATAGAAGTTAACGGTGTTACTCCGGGAGCAATTTTCGGAAATACAACAATATGTTCAGGGACTATAAATACATATAGCATTACTCCCGTGAACGGTGCATCAGATTACACATGGACATTGCCACCGGGATGGACAGGCACTTCGACATCAAATAAAATTAACGCAACAGCAAGCACAACAAGTGGAAACATTAGTGTTACAGAAAACAATATATGTGGTACATCCGCTGCCCGAACGTTTAGCGTTACCGTTGGGGCTACTTCTATTGCCACTCCGGGATCAATTTCCGGAAATACTACCGTGTGTTCAGGAAGCTCGAATACATATAGCATAACTGCTGTTAGCGATGCATCATCTTATATCTGGACAATTCCTTCAGGATGGACAGGCTCTTCCACAACCAATTTAATTAATACAACTGCAAGCACAACAAGCGGAATCATTACCGTTAAAGGAACAAGCAGCTGCGGTACATCTGCTTCCCGAACATTTAATGTTAACATTAATGCTGCATCCTCCGGCACACCGAGAGTAATTTCAGGAGATGCAACGGTATGCTTCGGGAGTTCAAATACATATAGTATTAATGCTATAAACAGCTCATCGTCTTTTATATGGACCTTGCCTTCAGGATGGAGCGGCTCTTCCACATCAACTTCAATTAACACTACAGCAGGCGCAACAAGCGGAAATATCAGCGTTACTGAAAACGGACTTTGTGGTGTGTACACGCCTAAAACAATTACAGTTCAGGCTATTGATAATACGGTTACTCAAACAGGAGATACTTTAACCGCTAATATGAATAATGCAACTTATCAATGGATCGATTGCAGTAATAATGCAACGATTACGAATGCAACAAATCAAGATTTTATTCCATCTGCTTCCGGTACATACGCCGTTATCATCACGAAAAATAGTTGTATGGATACTTCCGCATGTAACAATTTTGTAATGACAGGAATTGTAAATGTTTCGGTAGCAACTGAGTTTTCTGTCTTTCCAAATCCTACAGACAATTTCATTAATATTAATTATAAAAGCAATGAATTAAATGGTGGTTTTTCTTTAGAAATAAAAAATATACTGGGACAAACTGTTTATGCATCAGCTATCTCATCATTTCAAGGAGAATATAAAAATGCTATTGATTTAAGTAAAGAGCATTCAGGAATTTATTTTGTGCAAATAATTGCCGGCGGAAAAACAATAGTGAAAAAGATTATTTTGAATTAAATTCGATATGCTGCGCTCGTTTCTCTCCTACACTCGAAATGCCCAGTGCGACGTCATTCCGAGCGATTGAGGAATCTCATTAAAAAATGTATAAGAGTTTTCCCGATAACCATTTTAATTACTCCTTAGACTATTTTAAATCCCTTCTCAACGAATATGTAAAACGGAAACAAAATCCTTAAATATCTTTATAAAAATAATTAGGGCTATCATGAAAAATAAAAATCAATTACCTTTTATGTATTATGAATTAATTAACAAAAAATTATTCCTTCTTCTGTTAATAGTGATTCTATTTATAGCATTAAAATCAAATGCTCAAACCGTTTCATCTCCAAAAAATATTGATGAAGTTGAAGTTGTAAGTGATGAGTTAAATAATAAAATGAATATAGAATTTAGCACAGAAAAGGAAATATATAATTTGTTGGTTTTAATTACAGATAGTCTTGGGCAAACTGTTTTCCTTGATAATCGTTATCGTTTTAAAGGAGATTATAAGCATAGTATTGACTTTAAAAACTATAATAAAGGACCGTATTCAATTAAAATAATTGGTGATAATGAAAAGATCATTAAAAAAGTTGATGTAAAATAATACCATTTGTAAATATATTTTAGTCTAATATTTAACGCTAACACACTTTCTCGACTACGCTCGAAATGACAGTGCGCAGTCATTTCGAGCGTAGTCGAGAAACGAGCGTGGCATTGCAACATCAGACTATTTTGAATGTATAATTGAAATAAGTTGTTTTATTTCTGACGATTCGATAAAAATTATTAAATATTGTCTAAACATGAAAATAAAAGTACACAGATATTTGAAAATATTTTTAGTTTGTCTTTCATTTAGTTTATCTATACATAATTCATTCGGACAACTTTTAAAATCAATTGTATATGATTTTGATGGCTTAGATATAAATCAGACAGATTTGCCGGAAGGAGATTATTCGGCATTAGATCTTAGCTACAAGGTTGCTGCAAATCCTCTTCCGGCAAACGATATGATAGGTGATCGGGTTTTAAAATTGAACCTTGTATGGAATAATGGGTATGGCACTTTTGGACGGGGGATTTCTCGTTTTATAGAATTTAATCCGAATACGGATATGTTTAATTTTTATTTTTATAATCCCGTTTCAAATAATCAGAGTGCAACTTTCGATGTAGTGATCACTGATGATGACAATCAAAATAACACGTATGAAAGCGATTCTGATGATACGTGGAAAAAAAGTTTTACAGTTGCGGGTTCATCGGGTTGGCAATTATTTTCTGTTCCATTAAGTTCTTTTACCGATAGTAATACAGGAGGAAATGGAATTTTTGACATCGCTTTTACCAATAATGCCGGCATGTTGCTGATGGTCGAATTTCAATTTACCAAACCTGCTGTGGGAGTGAGCAATCCAATTTTTTATTTAGATATGATAAATTTTTCAGATGGAAATTTACCAACAGGCTCTACAGTTTTTGATTTGCCTCCGAAAAATTCCGCTGATTATTGTCGACTTGGTGCTTTTCAAGATAATCCTCGTGGACAGGAATATTTAATTCCTTCACAGGTAGAAAGTTTATTTCCTGTTGTATCAGGGAAAAAATTAAAGTACGCAAACTATTTTCTTGATTTTGCTTATGATGGAACCACTGTCGCAAAAGAATTGCCCGGAGTTGAAGTTCAGAATTTAATAACTAATGGTTACCGACCCATCATTACCTGGGAACCGATGTTTCAAGGCTATGATAGATTAGATCCAAAGCAACCACGATTAAATAATATTATTAATGGTGATTACAATTCCTATATAGATCAATTTGCAGATAAAATAAAATCATATACCGATACTGTCATTATTCGGTTTATGCATGAGTTTGAAGGTAATTGGTATTCATGGTCATTATCCCAAAACGGAAATGATCCTGCGTTATATGTTTCAGCATTCCGTACAGTAGTTGACCGTTTTCGTGCAAGAGGTGCTAGCAACGTGAAGTGGATGTGGTGTGTCAATTCTGATTATTTTCCATACCAGTCTTACAACTGGATTGTTCCGGCATATCCCGGTGATAATTATGTGGATATTATCGCCAATGATATTTATAATAATCATTATCCTACTGATTTACCTTGGTGGAGATCTTTCAGATGGCAAATGACTGAAAGTTATTATTACCTCACCAAATATTTTCCTCAAAAGCCTTTGTACATGTGCGAATTGGGTTGTAGAGAGAGAAAAAGTACTGAAGATACAACATCGGAAAGCAAAGGTGCTTGGTTTGCAAGAATGGATAAAGAATTGCAATCGAATTATCATAAAACAAGGGCATTGATTTTTTTTAATGCTGCTCCTGATCAAAATTGGTTTATTAATTCATCAACTTCAGCATTACAATCTCTCACTGATAATATTTGGGGAGATGATTATTATTTTGGAATAGCAAATACCAATGCTCCTCCTGCTATTACTACTCAACCAGTTAACAAAACAGTTTCACAAGGACAATCCGCAACATTCAATGTTGCGGCATCGGGAGCAGCGCCTCTTACTTATCAATGGCAAAAAAACGGCGTTAATATTTCCGGCGCTAATGCGGCTTCTTATACAATAAATAGTGTACAATCGGCTGATGCCGGATCATACAGAGCAATCGTAACTAATAGTTTTAGCAATGCCACAAGTAATGCCGCGACTCTTACTGTAAGCGCCACTGTTACTTGCACTCCACCACCAGCACCCACAGGAGCCAATGCCACTATATGCGCTAACAAAACCGCTAATTTATCAGCAACCGGAACAGGCACTTTAGGTTGGTACAGTCAAGCCGTAGCAGGTAATTATTTAGGAGGGGGAGCAAATTACACCACACCAATATTAACTACAAATACTACATATTATGTTCAAGATAGTACCTGTGCAGTAAGTTCAACGCGCAAAGCAGTGCTTGTTACAGTATTGCAAACTACAACAAGTAGTCAAACAGATACAATTTGTGCAGGACAAAATTTAGCAGTTGGTACTCACACATACTCTGTTAGTGGCACATATCTCGATACATTAACAGCAGTCAGCACTTGTGATAGCATAGTTACTACTCACTTAACTGTATCAACAGCTACCAACTGTGTACCTACTACACCAATAATTACTTTGAATGGAACAACCTTAACATCAAGTTCAACAACTGGTAATCAATGGTATTTCAATGGAAATATTATTACAGGAGCGACAGCACAAAACTATACTGCTACACAAAATGGAAATTACATTGTTAAAGTTAATGGTTCGGCTACTTCTGCACCATATAGTGTAACAACCACAACAGGTATTGTTGAAAATAGTTTTGCAAGTACAATAAATATTTATCCTAATCCTTTTTCTTCATCAACCACCATTGCATTTGCTCAAGAGCAAAAAAAAACCACCATAAAAATAATGGATGTGTTGGGTTGTGAAATAAGAGCAATATACTTTACAGGAACACAATGTGTAATAGAAAAAGGAGAAATGAAGGAAGGGATTTATTTTGTGCAAATAATTGCAGATAGAAAAATAATAGTTAAAAAAATTATTTTGAATTAAATTTGATATGCCGCGCTCGTTTCTCGATGGAGTTTATCCAGAGCGAAGCCGAAGGGCTCGAAATGACAGTGCGCCGTCATTTCGAGCGTAGTCGAGAAACGAGCATTCTGCGTTGAAGCAAACATATCGGGAATTGTGTTAGATTTTAAATATTAGAAAAAATATATTTACCAATGATTTTAATTGCAGATAGTGGTTCTACTAAAACAGATTGGATTCTAACGGATGAAAACAAAAATAAAACCCGTTATAGTACCGTTGGCTATAATCCCTATTTTATAGATTCGGAAAGCATTTATGATTCTATTACTCTTAAATTAAAATCTCAATTGGATGGAGCAACAGTAAAAAAGGTTTTTTTTTATGGCGCAGGTTGTTCAACTCCGGAAAAAGTAGCTATTGTTTATAATGCATTATCCAAATGTTTTCCCAATTCAGAAGTATTTGTTGAACATGATCTGTTAGGTGCTGCCAAAGCTTTATTGGGAGATAACAGAGGTTTTGCCGCTATCATCGGTACGGGTTCCAATACCTGTATTTATAATGGGATCGGAATTGTAAAAAATATTGATTCATTGGGATACCTTCTTGGTGATGAAGGAAGTGGTAGTTATATTGGAAAAAAAATTGTCAAGGATTTTATGAGAGGTTATATGCCTCCGGAATTGTTCGATAAATTTAGTAAGACCTATCAACTTAGTAACGAAGATATTTTTGATTCAATATATCATACAACATTTCCTAATCGTTTTCTGGCAAGCTTTTGCAAGTTTGCTGACGAAAATAAGGAACATGAATATATAAAAAATATTGTGAGAGAATCATTCAATGATCTTTTTAAAAATTTGGTGAGCAGGTATCCCGGCTATGAAAAATATAACTTTAATTGTGTTGGATCGGTAGGTTATATATTTAAGGACATATTAAAAGAAGTTGCCAAATCATATAAAATGGAAATAGGTAAAATGATATCTTCTCCTATCGAAGATTTAGTAAACTATCATTTCAATCAAAAAACAATAATTAAAAAATAAAAAGAATGACAAAAATTAAATTCGGAACCGATGGTTGGCGCGCTATAATAGCCAAAGACTTCACAGTTGATAATGTTGCAAGAGTTGCTGAGGCAACCGCACAATGGCTTTTAAAGAATTATGCGCAACCATCGGTAGTGTTGGGTCATGATAGCAGGTTTGGAGGAGAGTTATTCGCTGAAACTACAGGTAAGGTATTATGTAATCATGGCATTAAAGTTTATTTAGCCAAAGGTTTGGTATCAACTCCTATGATATCTCTGGGCACACTGAGGAAACAAGCCGATATTGGAATTATCATTACTGCAAGTCATAATCCACCATCTTACAATGGTTTTAAAATAAAAGGTTTTTATGGTGGTCCTTTGCTTCCGGAGAAAATTGAAGAGATAGAAACATTGATCCCTGAAAAGAATCTGATTGACATTGATAAATTAAATTTAAAAGATTTTAAGGATCAGGGTCTTTTGGAAAATATTGATCTGGAAACAATGTATTGTAATCATGTTGAAGATAACTTCGATCTTGAAACCATTCGTAAATCAGGACTTCGTTTGGGTTATGATGCTATGTATGGTGCAGGGCAAAATGTAATAAAACGTTTACTGCCCGAAACAACGATGCTTCATTGTGATGATAATCCTTCTTTTCACGGTCAGGCACCGGAACCTATTCATAAAAATTTACAGGAATTTTCTACGTTAATTAAAACATCGAAAAATATTGATTGTGGTTTAGCTACCGATGGAGATGCTGACAGAATAGGTTTGTATGATAGTGAAGGAAATTTTATAGACTCTAACCATATTATTTTATTGTTGATCAAATATTTATATGAGCAAAAAGGAATGAGAGGCAAAGTAGTTACTGCTTTTTCGGTTAGTCCGAAGATTGGTAAGATGTGTAAATATTTAGGTTTAGAGCAAGAGGTAACGAAGATCGGTTTTAAATATATTGCAAGCATCATGATCTCAGAAGATGTATTATTGGGCGGAGAAGAGTCGGGAGGTATTGCCATCAAAGGCCATATTCCTGAACGGGATGGAATATGGATCGGCTTAACGATCTTGGAATACATGGCGAAATCAGGGAAATCATTGCAAGAGCTTATAAAGGATGTATATGCTATTGTAGGACCTTTTGCATTTGAACGCTCAGATCTGCATTTGGAAGAAGAACTTAAAAATGAGATCGTAGAAAATTGTAAAAATAATGTGTACAAAAATTTTGGCGATTACAAAGTACTAAAAGTAGAAACTACAGATGGCTTTAAGTATTTTTTCAATGATGATGAATGGTTGATGATCCGTGCTTCAGGAACAGAACCTGTTCTGAGAAATTATGCAGAATCCAGCACATCGGAAAAAACCTTTGCAATTTTAAAAGCTGCCGAGAAAACATTGCTAAAGAAAGTTGCAGAAGTGATTTAGTGATCTCAAATAAAATTATCATAAAAAAATATCGTTCTTTAAGGACGATATTTTTTTGTGTTAAAAATTTTTATAGAAGTATATTTACCAAGTTATATATGCCTTAGGAAATTTATTAATTTAAATCACCTTCAACAAGTTTTTTCAAACCTTCTAATATTTTATCCCAACCTTTCTGAGATCTTTGAAATCTTTTTTCTGCCCCTTCTCCTATACCAATGTCATCTGTAATAGATAAGGTAGTTACTCCGTTTTCATAAATTAATTCGTCAGTTACTGTAGAAAAGTTGGACGAATTATCACTACTTCCACCATTCTTTAAAATGTATTGTAAAAGCTTTTCAGGTTCTATTTTTACTATTTTACCCTTCATTTCTATTTTTTTTATTAGAAATATTTTCCCTTTAAAGGTGATAGAACTTCCTGCTTTCCATTCGGAAAAAACTTCACAATTAAAAAAATATTTCTTTGTCTTTTCCGGGTTGGTAAGTGCATCCCAAACTTGGGAAGGCTTTGCCTTAATGGCTACTTTTTTCTTTACAATAAATTCATTCATAACATTCCGGGATTAATAATTTTAATATTTGGGTCATTGACCGCAATTCTTATTCCAAAATAAGTTTTTTGGTTGTTGAACTCGTTGTAGATTGTATGGTTAGAAAATAAATTCCGGGTTCTTTGTCTGAAATGTCAATAGTAGATTGTCCGATTGGTAAATTGGATGAATACACTTTTTCTCCAAGAAGATTTTTTATTTCAATGGAAGAAATTTTTTCCGAACACTTGACAGTAAATTTTCCGGAAGAAGGATTAGGGTAAATTGTTATTTGTTCATTTTTTGATGCTAACTGATTTATCCCTGTTACTGCTTGATTGGTAGTATTACTATGCGATTTTAAATAAGTGTTTTGTGTTCTTATTGGCGTACAATTAAAACCAAACGCATCTATGCGCCAATTGCCATTAGGATAATTTGCATAGTTAGGGTCTGTACTTGAAAGACCTGTTGTATTTACCAATACATGCCAGTTGCCGGTATTATTATCATCTCTTAAAAATGAATATCCTGTTATTGGATTTGTTTGTCCGCTTTCAACTGCATAGGCATTCCAAGAAAAATTAGAACCGCTTTTCTGAACAAACATTGATTGATGATAAGGGCTTTGTGTGCCAATATTTCCGCAGGTATCTCGTATCGCTAATTTATATAACCAACTCGAATATTTTGGATTTCCACCATTAGGTCCGCCAACACTTAATGCAGTATCAGTAAATTCACTTAAAGAATTTTTACTTACCGAGCCGATGCGTAAATAGTTTGAAGTAATTGCATCCTTCCTATACACAATAAAACTATCAACATTGTTGTACGGAGTTTTATCCCAAGTAATCATATTGTAATTATAATTAGAAACGCTGTCAGTTGTTACCATGCAAATATTGGGAACTGCCGGCGAGTAATTCAAAATACCACAGCCCGTACAAGCAGGAGTAACAACATTTAATAATACCGATATTTTGCTACTGTTTTCGTTAGCTGTTGCTAAATCAGGCTTTCCATCTCCGTTAAAGTCTGCGCTTAAAATTGCCCATGGATTAGAATCAGTAGTAAAGGTATAGGCTGCACTAAAACTGCCTGTACCACTGCCTAGCATTACTGATACGCTGTTGTTACCAACATCAGCTATAGCTAAATCTGATTTTCCATCCGAATTAAAATCTGCACTAATAACTGACCAAGGCATACTACCTGCCGGATAACTAATAGCAGGATTAAATAAACCACTTGCTCCTTTGCTTAACAAGACGGATACATCATTTGAATTAGTATTTGAAACTGCTATATCTGCAAAACCATCTGCGTTAAAATCTTTGCTGCAAATGGAAATAAGCTCGGCACCGGCTTTATATTCAATAGCTGTTCCAAAACTTCCGGAACCGTTTCCAAGCAATACCCACAGACTATCATAATTAGATGTTGCTATATCAACTTTACTGTCTCCGTTAAAATCTCCACTAGTTATAGCCCACAAACCCAAAGAGCCTGCAAAAAAATCAGCGTGAGTACTAAAGTTTCCCGCTCCATCCCCTAATAAAATAGAGATGATACCCGGATTTCCACTATTAGCTGTTGCCAAATCAGTTTTACCATCTCCGTTAAAATCTGCGCTACAAATAGACGAAGGAGAACTACTAACAACAAAACTATTTGTGGTGGGAAAACCACCGCTACCATCACCATACAAAACCTTAACAGAGCCTGGATTGCCATACGCCAAATCGGCTTTTCCATCATTATTAAAATCAGAACTAATCATACATGATTCATATGAAGGGGGTAAACCAAAGCCGGGTGCATAAGCAATATTTGCAACCCCGAAACTTCCTTGTCCGTCTCCAATTAACATATATAAACCATTAATATTATAACTGGCTACTACCAAATCAAGTTTTCCGTCACTGTTAAAATCTGCACAAGCAATTATTGTACTATCAACGCCAACAGGAAAATTTGTAGATGTAAAGCACACTTGCGCGCTTAATTGTTTGATGCAAATAATTAAAATAATAAATAATATTTTTCTCATGGTATTTGAATTTAGGATTTATTAAAGGTAAAATATTAATGAACAAAATGACACGAATTTCACAAATCTTTATTTTTTAAAATTCGTGAAATTCGTGTCATAATAAAACTATTCCAGAATAAGTTTTTTTGTTGTTAAATTAGTTGCCGATTGTATGGTGAGAAAATAAATACCGGGTTCTTTACCATTTAAATCAATACTTCTACTGTCAACCTGGTTGGAAGTATTTATTGTTTGTGAAAATACTTCCTGACCCATTGCATTTTGAATTTTTAATATTGATGCGGTAAGGTCGCCGCTCAAATCAATTTTAACGATTCCGTTACTAGGATTGGGATAAAAATTAATTATGTTATTTAAAGCCAATTCTTCCATATACGTTGGTACAACCTGTGGTTCAAAATTACCCGAAGAATTTATTTTAACAAGCATCACTTGCCAATCATCTACAGCGTTTCTGCTATGGCCAACTGCAATGTATCCTCCATCGGGAGTTTGTCTTGCTGAATAGCAATGGTTGTGATAAGCGCTTCCAAAATGCCTTGTCCATGTTGTATCGCCGGAAGCATCAAGTTTAAGTAACCACATTTGAGGATTAATCCAGCCGAAACTCCTGCTTATTGCTCCAACAATATATCCTCCATCAGAAGTAGGTTGAATCATTTTGCAAATATCTTTTAGGTTTCCGCCATATGATTTATTATTCCAAAGAATTGTTCCCGAAGCATCAATTTTCATTATGCGGACATCCGAATCACGTGTCCCTGAACTGTCATCCATCCCTATTGTATAGCTTCCGTCAGTATTAGCCAGTATAAATTTTCCTTCATATGAGTCAGGTCCTCCATAAGTTTTGGTCCAAACAGTATCTCCCAAAGAATTAGTTTTTACCAGATACATTTTAGAAACTGAATTAATACCAGGTGCTGTTTTTCCTGCCAAAATAAATCCACCATCCAAACACTTTCTTACGGATCTGCAGGATTCATAAGTTGTTGGATAGCCATAATTTTTGGTCCAGATCATTACACCGGCAGTATCAATTTTTATTAATTCCATGTCGGTATTTGCCAAATTTAAACTATTGGAAGTGCTGTTGATCACATAGTTTCCATCATCTGTTGCCAGGATTTCTTGTCCATCTTCATTTCCCGGACCACCATAAGTTTTACTCCATATAAGATCTCCTGAAGGATTTATTTTTATAAGATAAATATCTTGATCTCCTCCTCCATAACTTTGTGAAAATCCAACAATAAAATAATTACCATCATTACTTTTAAGGATGCAATTTGGATATTCCGGCTTGGAACCACCATATGTTTTTATCCAAAGTGTATTGCCTACACTATCCGTTTTCATTATTCTAACGTCCGTATCATTTACAATATTATTCTCGGTGGTCGCAACAATAATATATCCTCCATCGGAAGTAGGTAACACATCTTTACCACTTTGTTGTATTTGTACGGTTGTTGGATAAATTTTATCGAAAGTTGTGACTTGCCCATTCATCAATAAAGGAAAACCTTGGAGGATGAAAATAAATAGAGACAAATAGCTGATTTTGTAATTGTTTTTCATTGTTGTAATATTTGTTAAGTATGATTTTTTTTAATTCGGTATTATTTATTTAAATACATTTCTAAGCCATCACACATTCTCGACTCCGCTCGAACTGACAGCGCACTGTTTGTTCTAACGATATGCATGTGTGTTGTCAGTTCGAGCGGAGTCGAGAACGTGTGATAGTATTTGATTAAAAAATTTTATAAATAAAATTTAAACTGTTTATTATTGAATAATTATTTTGCTTCTAAAGTTGGTATGTTCTCCATTAATAGCAATAAAATAAATTCCGGTTTCCAGTATCGACAGATCAATATTTATAATTGACGGTGATATATTTATTCTTTTTGCAACTGTTTCGCCAACACTATTAACGATTATTAATGCAATTTGTTGATCTGTTATATTACTAAGATCAATGCTAAGGCTACCATTGCTGGGGTTTGGATAGATGTTAATATTTGTTGTTGTGCTTATTTCCGGAATGGAAACTCTTATTGTTCCGACTGCAAAATTCCAAGTTGTAGCATCAGTAATACCTGCGTAATTATTATTTGCCATATCCGTAAATACACCGGCAGCCATTTCTACATTTACAGATGCTCCATTTGTAAAATCAGCAGAATTAATGGTTACAGTATTTCCTGATACAGTAACATTTGTTCCTGCAACGGGAATTGTTTGTGTAACAACTCCTGATTCTTTAATAATAATATTACCTGTTCCTTTTTGTATAGCTTCGTTAAAAGTAATTACCAGATTAGAATTAATACCGACGTTCGTACTGTTATCAGCTGGGCTGAATGTAATTGCTGACGGAGCCGTTACGTCCGGCCCTTGCGTAATTTTAGTTATAAAAACATCTGTATGCGCATAAGGAGCGAGAGTTGTGCTTCCAAAAGTTCCGCCGCTTAACAAACTTCCTGTGGCATAAACATTACCGGATGCTTCTGCACAAATTGCATTGCCCGATTCGTATCCGAGTGTTTCTACAGTATCAGCAGGACCGATAACAGAAGTAGCCCACATGAAAGTACCTGTATTGCTTATTTTAGCCATAAAAATATCGGAACTATCCACTGCCGTTAAGCTGGTAGTACCAAAAGCCGCAGTTCCACCAAATTGCCCGGTGATGTAAAGATTAGTACCATCGCAACCAATACCTCTTGCTCTTGTAAGTTGATTACCTCCTGCAGGTGTTGTCCATTGTACATTTCCACTCGCATCATAGCATGCAACAAATGCTTCAGCTTGCCCCGAAGTAGTTAAATAAATAGAACCAAAACCTGCGTAAGCATTGAATTCTCCAGCGACGTATATCTTGCCGGCATTATCCATAGTTAATGACCAGGCTACATCATCGTAATCACCACCGGCAGTTTTAACCCATGTTAATGTTCCATCAGGAGCATATTTTGCTAAAAAAGTATTAAAAAATCCACCGGGACTGGTTAAAGTTTGTGTACCAAAAACGCAGCCATCGGTATATAATCCGCAGACATAAACATTTCCTGCTGCATCGCATTGAATTCCTTTTGCTTCATCTCTTCCTGCGCTACCTGCTTGCTGCACCCACAGAAAATTTCCATCCTTATCATACTTAGCCACAAACATATCATTGTTGCCCATGTTGCCTAAAATCATTGTTGAACCAAACCAAGCTGTGTCATTAAAAAAACCAGCTATGTAAACATTTCCTGAATTATCATAAGCAACTGCCTGCGCTTTATCATTCTGATAACCTCCGGCGCTTCTTGCCCACAGCAAAGTTCCGTTTAGATCATACTTAGCAATGAATGCATCATTTGATGATTTGCACGTGAGTGTAATCAACGGCGATGATCCGATGAATTTAATAATGCTGTCGGTTCCTTCAATTTCACCTGATACATATAAATCCGATCCATCACATGCAATCGCATGAGCATAATCACCTAAGCCGGCTCCTGCTGTTCTTATCCAATTTAACGTACCCGTTGAGCTATATTGCGCTACATAAATGTCGTGATTACCTTGGCAAGGCAAAGTAGTTCCGCTAAAAATTGCATTCTGTTCATACTTTCCGGCAACATAAACATTTCCTGTATTATCAGTAGTGATTCCATACCCATAATCGTATTCATACAATCCTTCTCTTTTTGCCCAATTAAATTGTTGCGCATCGACGTTAATAAATAATAAATTTAATAACAGTAATAAGTATACTTTTTTCATGTTAGTTTTTTTTATTTGTGATTAATTAATAATTTTTCTTTTTAATTTGTTCTTTATCATCCGAAAATCAGAAGATAAATTTATTACTTTTTACCTGTGGCAATTATTACAACACCACCTGCTAATAGTATTGCCCCAACGATTGGAGACCATTGAACGGGATGGTCTTTTTCCTTATTTATTTTTATAGGACCCAAGTCAACCACTTTTTCAGTGGTTACATAATTAAAGCCCGTATATATCATCATTAATACTCCAATTACGATAATTACTATTCCAATATTTCTCATTTGTATTTTGTATTTTTAAAATTATTTGATCAGCAAAATGACACAAATTCAATTATTGCCTATTCATAAATTGTATTTTCCTTTCGGATAAAAATTGCCACAAAGTCCGATAGCTTTCTGTTCTGGTTTTAAAGATTTCTATTATTAATCTTTCTTATATTGAGCGTTAACCAGCGGACTTTATGCCAAAAAAACTATATCGTTTTTTAAAATTTGATCTTGTTTAATAATAAATTAACCTTTCACTATTACTAAATATTTTGATTCACTCCAGAATTTTTCAGGATTTGTAATAATTAAGTTTTTAATTAAATCTTTATCCTTTGCGTCTTTTTCCAAAGTATATGAATCGCTTGGGTGAGAAGTAACGATTTTAACACCATCGTGATTAATAGCGATCTTCCCTACTTGAGTATAGTCAATTACAATAAACTTGCTTTTATCTAAGTTACTATTCAATTTAGAAGTTCTTCCAATACCAAGTAAACCGCCTTTCCTGTCAATTATTTTTGACTCCTGAAGATCTTTTGATTTTCCGATCACATAATAAGCAGTATGCAATGCAGCTGTTTCTTCACTAATGGTTTGCGATTTTGTAGCATTATCTAAGGTAAGTTTCTCCATAGAAGTTTGCAATTGCACAATTTCTAAATTTAGCTCAGTTAGCTTTTCATTCAATGTAGTAAGCTCAATAGTTTTTTGTTCAAGTTGAGTGTTGAGTTTAGAGATCATTGTTTCAAGTTCCTTATTTTTTCTTCCTGAACGTTTCAATTTTTTATTCAAGCCGGCAATCGTTTTGCGATTTTGATCCATAAGACTATTGATCGTTTCAATTTGAGTGGTGATGCGGATCTTTTGATTTGCTTTTGATTCAATACCTGACTTACCTGAATTAGCACTGATCATTTGTTGTTTAGCTGTAATGGAATCCAGATTGCGTTCTACATCTTTGAAATAAGAAATATAATCGCTGATAGATGAATCTCTTTCTATAAGTGAAGAGTTTTGTTCATTTACAATTGCTTGTAACGAATCTTTTTGATGATTTGACTGATCAAGCGCTGCTTGGTTACATGATGCCATTAATATGGAGGCTGATGCAATAAAAATATAATTTTTCATAATTTTTTTGGTTTTTTTTAAGTTTTTTGTTTTGTTTTTATTTTTATTTTTTTTGTTTTTAAATTATTATTCAACTTATTCAGCTGCAAGTTTCTTACTTGTTGCCGGGGTAAATTTCTCAGGAAACTGTTTTACGATGCCATCACTAAGCATGTCTGACATTTTTAAAATTTCGTCATGTACTTTATCATAAGCAAGCACATCGGCATCATAATTTTTTTTGATCCGTTGCATAATTTCATCCGTTGTTAGTTTAAGGTGATCAGCCATCATCATTTTCATGTCCGCCAATTTCCAATTAGGATTAGCTTTACAAAGAAATTCCGCGATCTCGTTTGCGTTTTCATTCCATCTTATGTTAACTTCACCAACTGCAGTTTCATTACCTTCTTTAGCAACTTTAATTACTTCGGCAGATATATTGATATGCGCATAAAGCAACTCTGTTAATTTTTTTCCGGCATCTTCACCATAATATGGTTTAATAGCATCTCCGATGCTAACCTGATTTTGTAATAAACGTTTTACCGCTTGATCCGTTCCCGGAAGTTCATCTACCAGGCAAAGAATAACATTACGAGTCCATGTTACATGATCTTCCCAAAGTTTTCTCATATCCATTTTCAGAAGAACATTTGAAGTTGAGTTGTTCTTGATAGTTGTCTCCTTCATTTGTGCCATTGAGGGGTTTGAAAAAAGAACTACAACCATCAATGTGATCGTAGATAATAATTTTGTAGTTTTTTTCATTTTAGTTGCGTTTAACATCTTTAAGTTTTTAATTGTAAATGATACTATTTTGTTTTCGGATTCAAATGTATATTAGGAGTGTAGTTTATATGATTGATATTCGTTAAAGGAGGATATAAAATAGCCAAAAACGAAATCCGTATAGTTGTTGGTGGCATTCAATTCATTGAAAGCCCAGAATAAATATTTCTTGCTAATATTTTAATTGGAAAATTTTGAGGAGTTCAAATAGTCCAAATATTTATTAGGATTTCCCCTTTCAGCTATTTTTTATCCTCCTTTAACGAATATTAATTCCCAGAGAAAATTGTTGCGATATATTTGAATATAATTTTTTATAAGAATCTATTTATAAAGAAAAATTTAAAAGCACTTTAAATTATTTTAATATTACAATAACAAAATTAATTATGAAAAAAGTATCGGTCATCACCAGAAAATCTGTATCACATAATATATATGTAACACCCAAAATCGAAACTGCTGAAAGGAAAATAGAATCTGTTACATTATTACTTTCAGCTTTATTGTCTAATGAAATTTCGCTTTATGTTAAGACAAGAAGATTTGATTGGAACGTTTCAAAAGTTAATAGCCTTGAAATGCATAAATTATTTCAATTTCAATATGTTCAACTTGAGAAATCGATTAAGGAAATAACCCAACGAATTAATAAATTAGGAAGCCGCTCTGTTAACACAATGAATGAAATATTAAGATTATCTCCAATTAATGAAGCGCCAAAACACTACCCGGGATCAAAGGGCATGATTAGAGATTTACTCGCCGATCATGAAACTGCGATTGCTAATTTGAGAAATGATATTGGCGTTATTTTCGAAAAATACAATGATGCGGATACTGCTGATTTTCTTATATTCCGAATGGAAGCACATGAAGTAATGGCGCAATTTCTTAGAAGAGCCAATCTTTCACAAAGGAGTCTACCTGATTACTTATATAATTAAGAATAATGTTGTGCTGATTCAAACAATGTCATTGTCTTAATAGTAAGATATATTTATTTCCTGAATAAGCCCTGTGTTAGTTGCAATTGTAGGAACGCGCTTAACAAAACTTTTAACACAACGAATAAAGCTTTTAGAAATAATTTTTTAAAAAAAACTATGAAAAAATTAAACGGAAAAATTATCCTTGTGGATGATGATAAATATGAAAAAGAACTTTTGAAAGATGCTTTAAAGAATAAAAACTGGGATGTGGATCTTGAGTATTTTATGAATCCCATATTAGCTTTAGAGTATTTTAAAACAACTAAGGACGAAATATTTCTGATAATTTCAGATATGGATATGCCTGAAATGACTGGAATGCAATTAAAACGAGCACTTGATAATGACGTATTATTAAGGCACAATACAATACCATTTATTTTTGCAAGTACTTCTTCATCAAAAGGAGAAATTAAAACAGCTTATGTTTATAGGGTTCAAGGTTATTTTGAAAAACCGGTAACCACGGAAGAACAAGCAAATATGATTGATATAATAATAAAGTATTGGATTGTTTGCAAACATCCCAACGAGAGCGAAACGGAAGAAACCAGCAATAATATTTTAAATGCTTGATGTTTAAAAAAATATAATAACCGTTGAAACAAGCGACACGAACGAAAGAGCAATAGCAATCCTTCAAACATTACCCCTTTTGTCTTCAGGAACCTTCAGCCAAAATGAATAATTGATAAATTCTTATACCTTATTAAAAACATTCTTAACACACGTTAAAAGTTCGTTCACATCAAGAGGTTTGGATAAAAAATAAGTAGCACTTAAACCAAGCGAATTTGCAACAGTGCCACCTTGGTCTAATGAAGAAATGAGTATGACCGGTATCCTGTCGAAATAATATTCTTTCAGCATGCTAAGCAATCCGAGACCTGAAATGTTGGGCATCATAATGTCACTCACGATCAAATCTATTTTTTGGTTCTCCAATATATCAAGGGCATTTGAAACATCTTGGGCTAGAATGACTTCATAGCCTTCTTCACCTAAACTATGACTGATAGCTTTAAGCATCAGTTCATCATCGTCTACAATTAATATTTTCATAATTTTAGTTTTTAAAATATATTTTATTTTAATCTTTTATAAAAATTTCCGGAAAAAACAATTGAACTATTGAGCAGATAACGATCATTCCTACAAAAATACCTATAGCTATTTTTCCCATTAATTTATAGTTTTTAAGTTCCTTGGCAACTTTTATCGAATTAGCCGCATTGCTGATAACAAGTTTAAGACGGTTAAAAACATTGTCGTTTTTAATGATGTAATCATATGCTCCAAATTTTATTAGATTTACCGCTACTTCCATTTTATCCTGGGCGGAGAGCATGATCACTTTTGTTTCCGGATTTAATTCCATGATCTTTTTTAAAACTTTCAACCCATCCATTGCATTCGGGGAAGTGCTATTCAAAAAATAATCTAGAATAATAATATCAGGATGATATTCAAAATTCTTCAAACATTCTTCGCCTGTTGAAAAAGTTCGGATGTTGATTTCGAATTTGAACATTTTTTTTACCTGATCTTTTAAAGATGCGGTAAATAGTGGGTCGTCATCCACTATAAAAATAGAAAGAGACTCTGAAGTTTTCATCGTATTTTATTTTTTTAATTGCGTTAATTTATGAAGGAAGAAAAACTTTTATTTTATCTCTTTTTGTCTGTTTTTGTGCTTTTGTTTCAGTTAGAATTTGCGCTGATCTGTTCTTTTCGACTGAGAGCATATATTTCTTGTCTTCCCATGTTTGGGAATCATGCCAATAAAATGTATAACTAATATTTTGTTCGTAGTCTAAATTTACTGTAGGTAGATCAGCGAAATGAATTCCTAATCCGGAATCAAGAGTTACAACATCATTAGTTGTTTCCCAATTATCTGAGGACCATTGGATGGTCGCTGAAGCGAGGCATTCTATACGTAATACTTTTCCTTTTGGTATGTATTTATATTGAGTTCTGAAATTCCAAATAATAATATTTGAAACTTTTTTTTCAATTACATAACGTTGATTGGTTTGTGATGGCATATCAAATACCTGCTTGGCTTCCAATGAACGACAGAGTTTTATATATTCTGAATGTGCCCATACTAATGGCATTGCGCCTCCTGTTGGTTTACCTGTATATAGATCCAGTTCAGGAATATCTTCTGCATCCCAAATTTGTTCAGGAAACAATCCTGTTTCGGTTGCATAGTTTTCAAAAGTTTTTAATAATTCTTTGGCATATTCATAATTTCCAGCGGCTATTTCATAATGTGCACGTTCTCCTGTTAATAAAGGCCATGGGCGACCAATGCCTGTTCCATTAAAAGGGCTTCCATCAACATGTTCACCATAACCATCTCCATTGTATCTATACCAAACCGGCCCCAAAGGATTATCAAATTTTAATGTTGCATCAATTACTTTAATTGTATTAAGTATATGCGGATCGTCCGCAGCTCTTAAGCCAAAACGTACCAATGCTAATGCATCCGGACTTACCATTTCATTGGCAGGACAAATATTTTCTCCTTTAGGACGATTGGAAATGGTGAGCAGTTCAGTGCCCCGATTATCAAAATCAAATTGTTCCTTTGCGTTAATTCTAACATAATAACCTTCAACGCCAACAAATTTTGCCAGATCCGATCCGGTAACATAGGTCCATCTTTCTATACTTGAATTCCATGCATCTGCAGTTTGTCTGAGATATTTGGCAACCTGAGGTTCATTATTTTTATCGGCATGTTCAGCTGCTATAAGAAGAGCCGCAATTTCAACAGCTAAGGTAAAAGTAGAATAACCTGCATTTTCTTCCCAACGATCTTGTGCTGTGATAGGACCATGCATAACAAGATAGCTGGCTGCTTTTCTGACCATTGGCCAAAAATGTTTCAAATCACTTTCCGAAAGTTCCACTTCTCTATTAACTAAGTCAACTAACATAATTGGTAAGGCTGTTTGATCCATTTGAATACCACTCCAATACGGAGACCCATCCAACCACATGTTCTGTGTCCAATGTCCGTCATCCTCCTGAGTAACCATCAAATAATTTAAAACTCTTCTCGCATCTTCAAATGCTTTAGCAGCAAGTAATCCACCTGCTGTTTGAACCATGTCTCTTGGCCAAACTAAATGGTAACCACCCAAATCGTCATCGCCTTTGCTATATCCCCAAGGGATGGAAAGGCTTGCTATTAAAGCGCCAGGGTGACGTTTGGATTCGTGTGACTTAAGCATTGCCGCACTAATATTAAAATATTTAGGCGATAAACTTTCCTTAGAAGTATTGAATGAATATAATTTTTTTTGCCATCCTTGCCACTCTTTAATAAACTTCTCTTTGGCAGATTCAAAACTTTCAAAGATGCTTGCTCTTGCCCGTTGCCCGGCTTCTTCCGGATTTCTTCCAAAACCAAGAGCCACTATAAAACTATTGCCCTTGATCTCGTCCAGATCAAATTCGCCTGTTAAAGCCACGTTGCCATTTTCGGCACGTTCAAATTCCCAAGCCATTTCTTTGTGTAACATCAAATCCTGCCAACCGTCAGAAGTTCCTACAAAACCTGCCGAGCATTTTTTCCAAGGTACTGAACATGCCAATGCCAAAGAAACATCCCCACGTTGAGCAAACAACATTGGCAGCCCTTTGTAATTGTCAACCCAGGCAGTATTACATGATCCATAATTTCCTAAATGCGGAGCCAGCAACATAAACAATTTTAAATCTTTCCGTTTCTTGTTGGTAGGGAAAAATTGAATTCGTTGAAGTACGGTATCTCTGGTCGGATCAGAAATAATTTCCTTTTCAATACGATAATTATGATGATTACAGCTGTTGGTAAGATGATATCCCGGAACACCTTTGGCCATATATTTAACATGGTGAGAAGTGTGAAGTTTCTCTTCAGAAAAAAAATCTTTCCCATCAGTTACAATCAAGCCCAAATCTTTGGTACAAGCCTGATCTACCTGTGGATAATAAATTTCATTTAAAATACCTTGACTGATTGAATACCAAACTTTGCTGGTTGAGTTAAGTGAAGTTCCAACTCCACTTTTGGCACTCGAAGTCCATCTGGCATCAATTCCAGGCCAACCAAAAGCAAATTTTTCTTTTTTATACATTTAGGATATTTAGTTTGATATTTGCGCAATTCAAATAAAATAATTGCAAGTAATAATTTTAAAATGTGTTATTTTTTTATTTGGTTTTCTTTGTAGATTTTACTTTTGAACTTTCAGTTTCTAATTTATCAGAAGCTAATATAGGTCCATTAATCTCATCAAAATAATAAGTATCAGAACTTAAAGAATTGGGGTTAAACAATAAGGTAAGCTGATCTACTTCGTTAGTAGAAGTTTCACTACCTTTTGGAATTTGAGAAAATTTAAATTGCACTACCTCCCATGCATTGCTCACTGTGGTATAAGCTTGATATTGGCTATTCGTTCCTGCTGGATATTCATTGTTACGCCCCTTGCTGCCCAATAAAATTTCTATGAGCGTTCCTACAGGTGCTGATGTATAGATTTTCATACTTAATTGAGGAGGAATTCCTAAATACGTTGCGTAGTTATCTACAGCGGATAATTTGCCGGGGAAAGACATTTTAATATTATCGAATTTTTTTGTGCGGTTGCGGACATATAGCGCACAAGTTTTTGAGCTATTTATATCATTGAGTGCAGGGTTTATTGCAACAGTATCCAAAACACCCGATTTTTCTGCATAATGTAAATGTTTAGCCCCTTCAAAATTATCATAACATTGCGATTGACCAACCATATAATTTGAATAAAATAAAAAAGCCATAAATACTACCGAGTACATTTTTATGCTGCTTTTATTTTTTGACAGACTTTCTTTTTTATTTGTTTTCATGATTGTAAATTTTTTATTATAAAGATTTAATAATTATATAATGCGAAACTAAATAAGATCGGCAGTGTCTTCTATTAATATTCGGTGATAAGGTATTTTCAATAGCCGAAACTGGAATCCAGATAGCCCCGTTAGGTATCGGTCGAATTCATTAGAAATACTTTTTTAAAACATATTGTTTTTAAAATTAATTCAAACACCCTAGAGTTTAGCGGAAATAATAGAATAAAAAAAACAATCGAGCTTTTATAAAAATAATGCAGCCATCAATAATTGTTTTTTGGCGATTCAAAATCCCTACCGAACGAATATCAAAAAAAACAGAACAATGTTCATCTAAATTTGATTCCGAAATAATATATCAGAAAATTAAAATAACAAATTCATTCTATAATTTATGAAAATAATTGTGCCTATGGCTGGTATGGGAAAGCGAATGCGACCACATACATTAACAACTCCCAAACCTCTTTTGCCTATTGCCGGCAAGTCAATTGTACAAAGATTAGTAGAAGATATTGCGAATGCTTGTTCTGAAAAGGTAGATGAAATTGTATTTATTATTGGTCATTTTGGAAAAGAAACGGAAGATCATTTAAAAAAAATTGCAAATGATCTTGGAGCTATTGGAACAATTTATTATCAGGAAGAAGCCTTGGGGACAGCCCACGCTATCTTGTGTGCGAAAGAAGCATTAACAGGAAAAGTTGTAATTGCTTTTGCCGATACACTTTTTAAAGCAGATTTTAAAATAGATGATTCTCAGGAAGGAATTATATGGGTTCAAAAAATAGAAGATCCAAAAGCTTTCGGTGTTGTAAAAGTAAATGATAAAAATGTAATTACTGATTTTTTTGAAAAACCGGAACACTTTGTATCTGACTTGGCAATCATTGGTATCTATTATATAAAAGATGGAGCAAATCTTAGAAAAGAATTACAATACCTGATCGATAATAATATAAAAGACAAAGGTGAATTTCAATTAACCAATGCTTTGGAGAACATGAAAAACAAAGGGATTGAGTTTACCCCAGGAAAGGTGATAGAATGGTTGGATTGTGGAAACAAAGACTCGACGGTTTATACCAATCAAAGGATTTTAGAATTTAACAAAGGAAAAAATTTAATTTCAAAAACACATACTTCTTTAAACTCCGTGATCATTGAGCCCTGTTACATTGGTGAAAATGTAAAATTGATCAACTCAGTTGTTGGGCCTTACGTTTCGATAGGAAATAATTCGGTCATCGAAGATTCAGTAATTAAAAACAGCATTGTTCAAACGCACGCAAAAATTTCCTTCGCTAATATTCACAACTCTATGTTTGGAAATTATGTTGATTTTAAAAACAGCAATTCTGAATTGAGTATGGGAGATTATAGTACCCAGCACAACAAATAATGGTTAATGATAAATAACAATTAATAAAATTTAACAGATAATAAGTAACAAATAACAATTAACAATTATTAGAGATGGACGCAGGAAATGGATTAAGCCTTGAGCTTGGAAAATATCAAAAACAAGTTAATATCCGTTTAAAAGAAATGCAAGGTCAGGACTTTGTGAAACGCCTATGGAATAAAGAGGAAGATCTTTGGATAAAAGGAAATATTCAATCCGAAATTTCTGATCTTTCAATGGGTTGGCTGAATGTTGCAAGTAAAATGTTAGACAATTTACCCTTGATAGAAAAATTTAGTAAAACGATTCAGCTCTCAGGACTTCACCACATTGTGCTTTTTGGAATGGGTGGTAGCAGTTTAACTCCTTTAGTTTTTCAAAAAACATTTATGAATAAAGAGTCTCTTGGACAAACTTTTGCGGAAGGAATGAAACTTATCGTTTTGGATAGTACTGAACCTGAAACAATAAAAAATATTGAAAATGAAATAAACATTTCGAAAACACTTTTTATTGTGTCTAGTAAATCAGGTACTACTGCGGAAGTTATGGCCTTGTATAATTATTTTTTCAATAAAGTATTTGCTATAAAAGGAGAGAAAGCCGGAGACAATTTTATTGCTATTACAGATGAGGGATCACCTCTTGTCGAATTGGCTAACAGTAAAAATTTTCGTGAAACGTTTATAAATTTTCGGGATATAGGAGGAAGATATTCTGCCCTTTCCTATTTTGGAATATTACCTGCAGTATTGATGGGTGTTAATGTTAAAGAACTTCTGGAACGGACACTGTTGATGATTAAAGCGTGCGGTTCTCAGGTTCCTGCTTCCCAAAACCCGGGTGTAATTTTGGGTGCTGCAATTGCCGAACTTGCCAAACAAGGCCATGATAAATTAACCTATTTACTTCCTTCATCATTTTCATCATTTGGATTATGGTTGGAACAATTATTAGCAGAAAGCACAGGTAAAAATGACAAAGGGATACTACCATTAAATGGTAATCCTTTAGCTGGTGCAAATACATATGGAAACGATCGTTTGTTTTTTCAAATGGAATTATCGGGTAAGAAAGATGAGATTCAATCTGAAAGGCTAAAAGACCTTATTTCAATGGAATACCCTGTTATAAGTATTCAAATTAAAGATGAACTTGATCTTGGGAGGGAATTTTTCCGTTGGGAAATTGCAACTGCAACAGCGGGAGCTATTTTAGGTGTAAACCCTTTTAACCAACCGAATGTACAGGAAAGTAAAAAATGTACGGATCGATTATTAAAAATGATCGAGGAGGATGGCAAACTTCCTGACATGACTCCAACGTTAACTGAAAATTCAGTACATTATTATTATACATCACAAAAGCAAAAAAATGCAGATGTTTCCAATTCTAACAACTATCAGGGTGGAGCAAAATCACTCATGGAAGAATTTCTACAGCTTGCAAAACCGGGAGATTATATTTCACTCCAAGCCTACTTACCTGAAATTACAGTTGTGAATAAATATATTTTTGGGCTTCAGCAATATTTGCAAAAAAGGCTACATGTGGCAGTTACAACAGAATTTGGTCCACGATACCTTCATTCAACGGGTCAATACAATAAGGGCGGTCCTAATACAGGTATTTTTATTCAATTTATTGGCAGTTCAGTTTCTGATCTTCCAATACCTGACCATGCGTATTCTTTTGGTCTGCTAAAAAAGGCGCAGGCAATTGGAGACATGGAAGCTCTTGTTATGCATAAAAGAAGAGTTATATTAATTGATTTGGGAGAAGATATCATTAATGGATTGAATTCATTCAAGCAAGTAATTGAAAAAGTACAGCCGGTTTTATTCAATGAAGATTCCAAGAAAAAAAACATTATAACACCGAAACCATTACTTGGCAGAAGCGATTATACACAAAGATACGATGCCGAAAGGATAGGATTATAAGAGAGTGTGGCATACCAAGAAAAATGAAATTCCGTTTTTAATTAAAAACAATCACAAATGAGATCAATTCATCTACAATTATTTTCAATATGTTTTCTGGTAATTTTTTCCTCTTGTAAAAAAGAGGCGGGTCAGGGGGGAACTTCTTTCATCAAAGGAAAAGTTCAAGCTCAATATTATGACAAGACTTTTTCAACCCTAAAGGACACAGGTTATGCGCCTAATGTTGAAGTTTACATCATTTATGGAGACATGCCCTCTTATGGAAATCATCAAAAAACAAATTATGACGGTACTTATGAGTTCCTGTATTTAAGAAATGGATCTTATAAAATTTATGCTTACTCTCAGGACACTACCGGCCTATACAAGTATCAAGTAAATATATATTCTCCTTTGTTATCCATTATTAAAAATGTTGAGATCACAAAAAAAAAGCAGACTGTTGAAGTGCCGGATATCAATGTTATCTTAAAATAATTAATTAATAAATTAATCTCATTCTTATGAACTTAAAATATATTTTTTGCCTTTTCATTATCTATGTGATTGGAGATTCTTGCTTTGCTCAAAGCAAAAAAACGGTTCTTAAAAATAAGATCAAATCAGTTATAGAGAATGTTACCCTATACGAAAATGGTAAGGAGGTAACATATAAAGAATCCTATATCCTTTATAATAAAGAAGGGCAGGTATTGACAGAAACAAAATATAATAAGGATGGCAGCATCAAGAAACAAGAAACATTTCAGTATGCTACCGGAAGAAACATGACGGAGAAAATTATTTATCATCAGGCAGATGAGGATCAAAAAAAAGGGATTGAGAATAAAAGAACCACTTTTAAGTATAACCTTGACAATGATAAAACGGAAGAAGTAGAATACGATAGCAACAGTAAGGTGATACAAAAAGTGATATATGCTTATAACAACAAAGGGGAAAAAAATTCTGAGACATCTTATGACGGTGAAGGAAAGATGAAGAAAAAAGTTAATTACACCTATAATAGAAAAAGCCTGAAAACAAAACGCGAGAGTTATTTGGTAGATAATACTCTTGAATCAATTAAAACATATACTTATGAATTCTATTAGTCCTATGCACAACGACCTTACGCCAATATTATGTTCCTTCGACCCCATCACCCTTGCAGAGATGGATCGTGTAAAACTGCTTGACCGGATGGATACAAAATTCGTTTTCAATTATAATCAATTACCTGGCATACTCGAAAGTCTTCCAGAATACTACAAAATATTAGATGTGGACGGAGTGAAGCAAAACAGATATGAAACGCTTTATTTTGACACCCCCGATTTTAATCTTTATCTCGATCATCATAACGGTCGTACCAATCGCTATAAAGTACGATATAGAAAATATGTAGATTCCGATCTTGTTTTTTTTGAAGTGAAATATAAGAACAACAAAGGGCGAACACTTAAGAGTCGCGTAAAGCGGAAAAATATTCATGAAGTGATTGAAGGGAAATCAACAGAACTGATAAATGAAAAAACACCCTTTAGTCCGGAAGGCTTGCAATCGAAATTATGGGTTAACTATTCTCGTATCACACTTGTGAATAAATCCAGTACTGAACGCTTGACTTTGGATCTCGACCTTCTTTTTAAAAAAGAAGAGCAAATGATTGGGTACGAAAATTTGGTGATTGCAGAAGTTAAACAGGAAGAGCTAGGAGCATCGCCTTTCATCGACGTGATGAAAATAAATCATGTACGCGAAGGTTCCATTAGTAAATATTGCTTCGGCGTAATCGCACTCATTGATGGCATTAAAAAAAATAATTTCAAATCCAATTTATTAACCCTAAACAAATTATGTTATGAAACTAAAAATTAAATTTTTATTTAAGATCATTTTGTTCATGTCGCTTTTATTGCCTACACCTTCATTAAAAGCGCAAGACATAGCCAGTAACACTGATACTTCTATACAGGAGGACACATCAGGTGAAAAGAAAAAAAAGAAAAAAAATGGAGATGCTGATTTCTTTGTTGTTGGCTTTGATAAACTTTCCGCCAGCTTTTTTGCCAGAATGGCTATTGATATTCTTTCGGTATTGATCTTAATTCGTTTAATCTATTATCCCATTTACCATAAGAAGGATTTCTTTTTTACCTTCTTTCTTTTCAACATCGTTATTTTCGTTATTACCTATTTGCTGAATAAAGTTGACCTGTCCATGGGCGCAGCATTTGGCTTGTTTGCGGTATTTTCTTTACTCAGGTATCGCACTGAAAATATTTCGGCAAAAGATATGACCTATTTGTTTGTAGTAATTGCGCTCGGTCTGATAAGCGCTGTAAATAAAGGAACATTTATTGAAACGTCAATCATCAATGGAATTATACTCATTATTGCTTATACGCTGGATGCTAATCTGCTCATCAAAAATGAAAATACCAAGAGAATACAATATGAAAACATTGAACTTGTCAGACCTGAAAATAGTGCGCTGCTATTAGATGACCTCAGAAAAAGAACAGGATTGAATATTCATAAAATAAGTATAGATGATATCAGTTTTTTGCGCGATACCGCCACAATCACTGTATACTACTTTGATCGCGATATAATTAAATAACCAATCTTTGTAATGATATTTCCGGCAAGCCTTAAGATTGTAAATAGGAATAGGCTAACTGCCATCATGTTCTTCTTCATTATTCAATCCGCTAGTTCGCAGGTGAATGATGCGGGCTTATGGGAAAACATTTATCTAGATAAAAAAATTACGCCAAAGTGGTCACTTCATCTAAATCAACAAGGTCGTGTGGATCAAAATATAACACGCTTCCATTATGTCTACGGTGATTTTGGTATTACTTATAAATGGAACAAACATATTCACATAATGTGTGATTATGTTTTGATAGAAAAAAAAAGGCTGAATGATTTTTGGAGTACACTTCACCAAGGCTATGTGGCACTTGTACTGAAACAGAAAATTGCTTCATTCACAATTTCTGATCGTATTATGGCTCAAGTTCAATACTCTGATATTTATTCCAGCAAATTTGGAATGATACCCGATTACAAACTGAGAAATAAAACAATGCTTAAATACAATAGTATTAGCCGTTTCACTTATTATATCGCATTAGAAATTTATTACAAGATTAATAATACATATTATAAATCTGATTATCCGCTAGGTAATCGGTTAGACAGGATGCGCTATTTTGTTGGTGCTTTTTATCAGTTAAACAAAAGGAGCAGTATCGAATTGTATTATTTATATGAGAATAATTTTAATTCAAATAATCCTCCCAAAAATTTTGTGATTGGAATTGGATATGCTCATTCCTTTTAGATTTGTTTAATCCGCAAGCGCTCCGATATAATCGGAGTGCTTATTATTTTTAGGCATCCTGCCATTTTATTATTAAAGCGGGACGCTTTAAATAATCGGCACGAGTGGGATACTCGCGTCTGCGGTTAATAAAAAAATATTTGCCAAAGATTCACAGATTTTTAAATTCGTGAAATTCGTGTCAATATTTAAACATTACAACTTTGAAACATCAATAAATTATTAAGCTGCCTTTTGGTGCTTTCTCTTTTTACTCAGAGCTTGTTTGCGCTTATAGTCTTCTATAAAATCGCGTATTTCTTTTCTTTCTTTTTCAGTTAATTTTCTATTTACCAAAAGCCCTGAATTATCAAAGCTTTTAAAGAAGATTCTTATAATTATTTGATTGAAATTGCCAGATGTTTATTTAACCCTGCTTCAACGATTTTTTTTAGAGTCATAATTTCAACATCATGACCATCACTTTCCAATTTAGTAATATAGGTTCTCGATGTGCCGGATAGTTCTGCAACTTTTCCTTGAGAAAGCTTTGCTGCCAATCTTGCCGACCTAAACAGGGAGCCTATTGAAAGACTTAATCTCTCATCTGCTTTACTTAAGTTGTATAAAGTATCTGCTCCTACTTCAAAAGCAACTTTTACCTTTTTTCCATTTGCTCCGGTTATAAATAAATCCACGTTGTTCCAAGACAAAGTATGATTTACAACCTTTACTTTAGCAAATTCAATGGGTGTTAAAAGTCTATACTCAGGATCGGCTTTAGTAACTTTCCAATCCTTTTTAAGAATTTGATTAAAGTCAAGAATTCTGTCTTCGCCATCACTGAACAAAACAGAAATTCTCAATTTGCTTTTTTCAATGCGATTAATTTTTAAAATCTTAGGTAAACGCTTATAAATTTTATTTTTCATTTTATTTGCCTCCTCTATTTTTTGTTTTCGTTTTTATCGTTGTTTTTTTTACTTCTTTTTTTGCTTCCGTTTTCTGAAGTTTCAATCTCGGATTTAATTCGTAAAAATTCTGCTCTACTATTTTTCTGTTCTCTCCTTCATCTAACCATTCTTGTATTACCCTTAATTTTTTATTTGAAATATGTCCCTCAAATATTTCGCCAGTTCTAATATTGACTAAAGCCTCGTCTTCTGCACAAAAAGCATGAACGTGTGGAGGCACATGCTCCTTTCCATAAATATAAACGGTTACTCCATTTTTGTCTATTAACTGTGGTGCCATATTTTATACTACAAATGTATCTAATTAGATACATAAAAACAAATTATTTTTTAAAAATTTAATTTTATCACAACGGAAACCATTTATTCTTTAACTCTCATGAGCTGCACAGAGAACATTTTCTGACCTACCGCAATTCTGTTTGAGGCTATTGAATAACCCTTCTTAACGAAAATAAAAAGAGACAATAAATTTGTCTACATAACTTTAAAAAAATCTGTCATTTTTAAAAATATTTATTTAAGACTATATGAAAACGAAATTACTTTTCGTAATTTTTATTGTGTGTATTTCAAACTGCTATTCTCAAAACTGGCTGTGGGCGAAAAGTGCAAACGGAACACCTAATAGTTTTAATGAATTAAACTCTGTCAGCGTAGATGCAAATGGTAATGTTTTTATAGCTGGAGTTTTTAATAGTTCTACACTTGCTTTCGGTTCTACCACACTAATAAATGCTGGTAATACTAATCAATTCATTGCCAAATATGATGCGAATGGAAATATGCTTTGGGCGAAAAGTGTAGGAGGAACAAGTGTTATAACTGCCCTTTCAGTATGTGTAGATGCATCAGGGAATGTGTTTTTAACAGGAGACTTTACAAGTCCAATTACTTTTGGTTCTAACACTCTCAGCAATCCTGGCAGTGCTGATGTGTATATTGCAAAATATGATACGAATGGAAATGTTCTTTGGGCAAAAAGTGCAGGAGGGATAGGGGATGATTTTGGACGTTCTCTAAGTACGGATTCTAGCGGGAATGTATTTTTAACTGGAACATATGCAAGTTCGACTATCACGTTTGGCTCAACCACACTTACCAATGCTGCAAATATTTCTAATAATTCTTTTATTACTAATATTTTCCTTGTAAAATACGATACAAACGGAAATGTACTTTGGGCGAAAAGTTCAATAGGAACACACGAAGATCAGGGTTCTATAAGTGTGGATGGAGGTGGGAATGTTATTTTAACAGGAACTTATAGTAGTCCCATGATCACTTTAGATACCATAACACTTATCAATGTTGATTCTTCAGGAAGTAATTATGAAGTATTTATTGCCAAATATAATGCGACTGGAAATGTACTTTGGGCAAAAAGTGCAGGAGGAACAAGTAGTGGTGAAAGTAATTCCGCAAGGACAGATGCTGTCGGAAATGTGTTTGTAGCAGGAACTTTTGGTGGTTCCAATATCACTTTCGGATCTACCACACTCATCAATGCTGGAAGTGTAGGATCAGATGCATTTATTGCAAAATACGATCCCAGTGGAAATGTACTATGGGCAAAAAGTGCAGGAGGAACAGATACAGATAGAGGATCTTCCGTGAGCGCAGATGCTTGTGGTAATGTGTTTTTTACTGGATTGTTTGACAGTCCTAATATTACTTTTGACTCCACCACGCTCACTCGGACAAGGGGCTCTTCAGATCCAATGTTCGTTGTCAAGTTTGATGGTAATGGCAATGTACTTTGTGCATCATCTCTTTCAAGCGGGGGAAATATTAATTTTGTAAGTGCTGACCCTTTTGGCAATGCCTACATTGGAGGTTCTTTTTATGCAAATCCTTTCATTGTCGGAACGGATACTTTAACTCATATTGGTCAGTATAATATTTTTGTGGCTAAATACAAATGCGACAAGTATGGTACGCCTGCTGCATCAAATAATAAAATTTGTATTGGTAACACCGCTTCGCTTTCTGTCAGTGGCGCAGGCACGCTCGGCTGGTACAGTGCTGCTACAGGTGGTGCCTACTTGGGAGCAGGTGCAAATTTTATAACACCAATATTAACTGCAAACACAACATATTATGTACAAGATAGTATCTGTGCAGCAATTTCAAATCGCACAGCTGTGTTTGTTACAGTTAATGCTTTACCAACAGTAACTGCCAACGCAAGTGCAACCACTGTATGCAAAGGCAGTTCTGCTATGCTCACTGGGGTTGGTGCAAATGCTTACACATGGACAGGAGGAGTAATAGATGGAATTGTTTTTGTACCTTCAATCACAACTATATATACTGTTACAGGAACTGATGGGAATAATTGTTCCAACACAGATACAATAACTATCAATGTAAATTCTTTGCCTGTTCCCATTGTTACATCAAATGCAAGTGCAAATACTTTATGTGCTGGCTCGTCAGTAACGCTCACTGGGCTTGGTGCAAATTCCTATACATGGTCAGGAGGAGTAAAGGATGGAATTAGTTTTGTTCCTTCCTCAACTACTACCTATACGGTTATAGGAACAGATGGAAATAATTGTTCCAATACCGCTACAAGAACCATCAATGTAAATTCTTTACCTATCGTAACTGCTAATGCAAGCACTACCACAGTATGCAATGGCAGTTCAGTTACGCTTACCGGTGGTGGTGCTTCATCTTATGTATGGACAGGAGGAATAATAGATGGACTTAGTTTTGTTCCTTCCTCAACCACTATATATACTGTTACAGGAAATACTTTAGGTTGCACAGGAACAGCAATTGCCACAGTCGCAGTTAATCCGGTACCGATAGTGGTAGTTAATGCCATTTCTATTTGCGAAGGATTAAGCTCAACATTAACAGCTAATGGCGCAGCAACGTATGTTTGGTCAAATGGCGATGTAGAAGTCTCAAAAATAGTTTCTCCAACAAGTACAACTTCATACACCGTTACAGGTACAAATGTTATCGGGTGCACAGCAACTGCTGTTGGCAAGGTTACTGTATTTTCTAAACCGGTAGCGGAATTTAATTTTACACCAAATCCTTTAGGAGTGTTAAATCCAGTAGTCACATTTACAGACCAATCATCATCCGATGTGAATTATTGGAATTGGAATTTTGGAGATGGAGATACATTGGCACCCAATATTAAAAATCCGGTACACACATATCCAACTACCGAAACAATATATGCAGTTACTTTAAATGTACATAATCCCCAATTATGTTCAAATACCGTAAGTCATAATGTTGCCATTGGTGCTGGATTTACATTCTTTGTTCCCAATGCCTTTTCGCCGAATAACGATAAAATCAATGATGTGTTTGGTGCTTCAGGTGGAGGGATTGTAAAATTCCAATTATTGGTTTTTGATCGTTGGAGTAATTTAATTTTCTCTGCAGATGACATAAATAAAACCTGGGATGGTAAAGCGACTGATGGTGCTGAAATAGCACAACAAGATGCCTATGTATGGAAAGTGAGGCTAACTGATGAGTATGAGAATGAACATAATTTTATGGGTATAGTTACAATTATAAAATAGTAAATATCCGCAAGCGCGAGTGTCCCACTCGTGCTTATTATTTTTTGGCATCTTGCCATTTTATTATTAAAGTAGGACGCTTTAAAATAATCGGCACGAGTGGGATACTCGCGTCTGCAGATGGGTGTTATTGGTAAAAATCACATGTGTTACGAATTATATTTTGGGGGTGAACTGTTCCAGTTCATAAATACCTAATTTCTTTTCAATCTCTGAAACGCGATTTACCATTGTTTCAAAACCATCCTCACCAAATTTTTTATGTTCGTTATCTTCAAATTCTTCTCCTAATGAATCGTATTCGTGTTGTGAAACAAGTTTTCGGAATGCAGGAAATAAAATTGTATCTTCTCTTGCCTCGTGTGGACGATACATAGTGTTGAATGAAGTGAGCAAATCAATCATCTTTTGATGTTCATCATCCGTTCTCGTTGTTTGTTTGGAGAGTTGTATGAGTTGTTCGGTAATATTTCTTCCTGCAAGGTGCTGTTTTAGCAGCACATTAACCAAATCAGTTAACTGATTTGCTTTTTGAAAGCGGGGAAACAAATAATTTTCTTCCTGCTTTTCGTGATAATCTTCTACAAATGTTCTGATAATTGTTGCAGCATCTGTAATTGTTTCTAACGGAAATGATTCTTTGTTTATCATTTTTATTTTGCAGAAATCATAAATAAGTAAAACTCTGTTGAGCAAACCGTGTTCCTGCATTAAATCTTCGGGCGGTGATACTTTTTTGTCCTCGTCTTCCTTTTCTTTACAGCCAGACAGTAAATTTATTCCGGATATTGTGGTCGCTGCTCCTAATATAACGGTTGTTTTTATAAAGTTCCGTCTTTGATTTTCTTTTTCCATTGTTATTGCTTAGATAAAATTCTGTTCGTCTGTCTTCAATTAACTTTTCGTCCCCAATTGAGCGTAGTGTCCCGCTGGGGTTTATCCTGACAAAGGAAGAGGGATTTCAAAAAGCTCCAGAGGAGCGTTCTGTTTGTAGAAAAAATATTATCAAAATAGATTATAGCTCCCCTTCCTTCGTCAGGATAAACTCCGGAGCGACCTGTATTTTAAAAATATAAAATTTGAACAGTCTTTATCTAAACAAGATTGAGCTTTTTTAGCAATTCCTTTTTATATTGTTCCCCTATTGGAAGTGTATTCTTTCCTATGTAAGCAGTATTGTCTTCAACTGAATCTATATGATCTGTTGCTACAAGGTATGAGCGGTGAAGTCGATAAAATTTATTTACGGGTAACTTTTCTTCCATACTTTTTAAAGTACAATGAACAGTATTACGTTTAGTCGGGGTAATAATATTTACATAATCTCCTAAGGCTTGAATATAAATAATATCACTTAATTTGATCTTTGCAAGGATGGAGTTAGAACGTACAAAAATATAATCCTTGTCTTTTTGATTAATATCCACCACTTGATCTTTATTATCAAATAATTCCTTTGCTCTCGAAACGGCTAAAGTAAGACGAGATAGCGTTACGGGCTTGATAATATAATCTGCTACATTAAGCTCAAAAGCTTCAACAGCATAATTTTTTTTTGAAGTAATTAAAATAATAATAGGACGTTTTACAAGGTTTTTAATTAATTCAATACCGGTCATACCAGGCATTTCAACATCCAGAAAAACAAGATCAATAGTTTCTTTCTTCAAATAATTATAAGCTTCTACAGCATCTGAACATTCTTCTTTTAGATCCAAAAAATCAATCTGATCAATTAAGATCTTTAGCGATGTTCTTGCCAGTTTATTATCGTCTACTATTATACAATTCATTGTGTCTATTTTTAGAATTTATTTTTTATTTCATAATATTTTTCAAAGATATTTGGGCTTATTGCTTGTTAATTATATAATCGTTGAAAGGTCATTATTAAATGCCAATCGCTTAAATAGCATCGCCGGCTATGCCCCGCTCGTTTCTCGATGGAGTTTATCCAGAGCGAAGACGAAGGGCTCGAAATGACAGCGCGCGTGTCATTTCGAGCGAAGTCGAGAATTGCGTTAGCTTTGAAATATTGGAAAAGGAATATTTATAATTGGTATTATATCTACTTTTTAGAATCCTTTTTAAGAGAATCTAAAAAAAACGTTAGCTTTTGTTCCAGCAGAATGTTATCAATTATCCCCTTTTTATAATCCGAACATAAATTTTTCAGGTATTGTTTATTAGCCGGTAAGTTGTCCGGTTTACAAGGTTCCTGACTAACATAGGATTCGTACTTACCAAAATCCGATGGACTTATTTTTTCAATTTTTACTACGAGCCAAGTAGCGAATAGTAGACTGAAAATAAAAAATATGGGCTTCAAAAGAAAGTGGTATTTTTCCATTTTAATAATTTGTTTCAACGGGTTTCCAATAAGCTGCACGTATTATTACGCTTAAAGAGATAATATTAAATATGCACCAGAATGCATTGGCTGCAAATCCGGAAGCGGCTGGATGATGCCCTATCATTAATAGTACAACATTATAAGCAACTCCTAATAAGCTCAGGCCAATAATAATTACGTGAGGTAAAATATGTTCAGTGCTTTTCGAGAAATTTCTATCTTTTGGTGTAACATTAAATTTTACTTTTTTGCCTCTTGCAATTGAATACAAAGCCATTAACATAAACCAAAAACTCGAAATATAATATTGATCTCCTCTTTTAGTGGATATTCCCCAACAACCCAATGTAATAGTTATCGTATTCATGATCTGGAAGGGGAGAAAGTATTTAAAAAAATCGAAGCTATATGCTTTAACCGGTAAAGTGAGAGAAAAGAAAAAAACAATCGGACAAAACAGAAAAACCAATATCCACAATGGAGCAAAATAAGACCAGATGGTATTAAAATAACAAAGTTTTTGCCTCCAGGTCAGACCCTTTATAAAAAGTGGATTATCTTTAAAAGCTATATCCAATGATCCTTCCGCATAACGTTGATGTTGTTTGATCCAACTATCTACATCCTGAGTGGAAAGCATTTTACATTCCACATCCGGATGATGTACACTTTCCCATTTATCTGCATGCATCATCATAGAGGTATAAATATCTTCAGAAGCATGGAACTTAAATGGAATAAGTTCCTGATGCAATAAAAATGAATTTTTCAAGTCACCAAAGCTATCGGGATGAATTTTCAATTGGTCTGATTTTTTTTTGATCAGATCAAATTCCAGTTTTTTTATTTCCTCCACAAATCCTTTTACAGCAAGGCTCATAACAGCTTCTCTACGATGAATGGATCCTGCACCACAACAAAAGGCGGCATTGTGAAAGTTCCGTTTTCTTAATATAACATCATAAAAAAGTCGTGGTTCATTTCCAAATATATCTTCATTCACTTCTATTTTCCCAAAAAGAAAATCACTTAATCGTATTAACTTTTTATTGGTTAGTTTAAGTTTCGAATTGATTATTGAACTTAATTTTTCCGCATCAGTAATATCATAAAACCATTGAGGAGTTTGTACCCAGGCAACTTTTTGTTTTTTAAAATAACCTGTGGTATGTACCAAAAAATCAGGAAATGCTCTGGTATCAGCATCTAAAATGGCGAATAGATCACCATTTGTTTTTTCCATAGCATTTTTCAGATTACCCGCTTTATATCCTTGATTATGTTCCCTGATCAAATAATTCACTTGTTCTTCTTCCGCCACTTTTTTCATGTTTTCTTTGGCTGGATCTCTTCCATCTCTTCTGCCATCATCCAAAACATAAATTTTTATTTCGACATCAGGAAATGGATAGTTCAAATTTTTTGCATCTATTATACTGAGTCGTACCAATTCAACATCCTCATTATAAGAAGCAATGAAAACATCAATTTTGATGGGCCTATCCGGCATACCTTGGAGATCTTCTATTTCAGACAAATAATGTACAGGTGGTGTTTTTTCAGCGTCCTTGTTGGACCAAAAATTAATAACTACCATTACCGTGCTAAAAAAACTAAGAGTTTCTGCTAATACTAAAGGAATTGAAAACCACAGCGCTGCCGGGTTAAGCGAAAATCGCCATCGCCAATTTAAATAAGCAATACCCAAGCCAATTGTAACAATTCCTGTAAACTGAAATAACAAGCTCCTGTATTTATTGTCGGGAATAGCTGAGTAAGGTTTACGATCTTCGAATTTATCGAAGTAAAACTGCTTTAGCATTTTTTGAAATTAAGAACAATTAAGTATGTTCTCCAGACCCATTGATTTTATTTTGTTTTTAACCTTTTCATTTACATTTACAAACTGAATCTTCTCACCCTTCTGAAGCAGGCACTTTAAAAGATCTATTAAACCCGCCATTCCGGTATTATTAATAAAGTGAATATTTTTAAAATCATAATAATGTATACCATCAATACATACCCCCGAAAGTTCATCGATAGGATTTTCGCCGCCTGATTGAAATAGTTCGTTTGATCTGATTTTTTTTGATACGATTTCCTTTTTCTCTTGCAAACCTATTGACGCATTTATACTTTTTATATACGTATTTATTTTATCCTCTGAACTTTTATTAAGTCCATCCCTTGATTTAGTTTCCATCCTCATATATTTTATTCGTTCATCAAAACTACCCAACTAATTTTCAATCATTCTTAATATTCGTTGATAGGGACTTTTCAATAGCCAAAGAAGGAAAAAAAACTCTAAACTCTAAAACGCCTCACCCCCAGCCCCTCTCCGGAAGGGAGAGGGGAGACGGAGTTTTGAAGTATTATTATAAGTTTCTCATCTATTACCCCTCTCCTTCCCTTCGACTACGCTCAGGGAACGGGAGAGGGGATTAAGGGGTGAGGCATACTATCGGGGCTATCGAGATGCCTTATTTGGCTATTGAAAAGTCCCTATCAACGAAATTGAAAATGCACACTTATTATGCAACATACATTTGCATAAAATCTATTTTTTATGGAAAATAAATTCGACATACTATTAATTGAAGATAATTTGGCTGTTGCGAAGTTATTTGATATTTATTTAAGCGAAGCTTATGATAGTGGAACATATACATTGACTGTTGCAAATTATTTATCAACGGGTATGGAGTTTATTGATAAGAGATCCTTTAATGTCATTCTTCTCGATCTTACCTTATCCGATAGCTTTGGTTTAGATACTTTTAAAAAGGTGTTTGCCAAAGCCCCGAAAACACCCATAATTATTGTTACAGGTTTTGAGAATGAAGCTGTTGCCCTCAACACAATGAAATTGGGTGCTCAGGATTTTCTTATTAAAGGAAAAATAACAGGAAAAGAATTAAGACGTTCTATTAATTATAGTATTGAACGCAATGAGCTTCTTAAAGAACTTTCTGATAAAACAAAAAAGCTGGAAGAAAAAACAGAAAAGTTTGAAGAAAAAACGGCTGATCTGATCAAAGAAAAAGCGAAACTTTCTCAGGCACAAAAGGTTGCGCACATAGGAAGCTGGGAATGGGACATTAACAATAATATTCTTATGTGGTCTGATGAACTCTATGCTATTTATGGATTAAAACCGGATGAGTTTGATGCTACTTCAGAAGCGTTTATAGAAAAGGTTCATATAGAAGATAGAGAATTTACCATAAGCGTAATCAAGGAAACATATAAAACACTTTTACCTTTTAATTTTTATCATAGGATCATACGTCCTAACAATGATGTAAGAATGATCCATCTGATAGGGAATGTAACTAAGGATGGACAAGGAAACCCTATCAGTATGTTTGGAACCAGTCAGGATGTGACTGAGCGTACCCATGGAGAAGAACTTGAGCGATTGGCAATTGCTGCAACAAAGTCATTTAATTCAGTTGTAATAGCAAATAAAAATGGAGAGATAGAGTGGGTAAATGAAGGTTTCACAAAACTTAGTGGTTATAAATTAGATGAAATAGAACAGGGTGAAAAATCACTTTTTAAAATGATTTCTGAGTCAAATTTTCAAAAAGAAAAAGATTTTAATGAACACACTTTTAGCAAAACCCCTTTTTCATATGAAAGAGAATGTCTGAGTAAAGACGGGAAAAAATATTGGGTAATTTCTACAGTTACTCCTGTTTTAGATAAAAAGGGAGCAATAGAAAAAATTATAGCTATTGACACTGATATTACGCTTCGAAAGCATATTGAAGAAGAATTGGTGAGGACAAATAACATCAAAGAACAATTCCTTACCAATATGAGCCATGAAATAAGAACTCCTATGAATGCGATTGTTGGATTTACTGATCTGCTTTTAAAAACAAAACTAAGCCCCGACCAAAAACAATATATCGATGCCGTTAAAACTTCCGGAAGAAACCTTATTGTGATCATTAATGACATTCTTGATTTTTCCAAGATAGAGGCCGGAAAAATTACTTTTGAACAAATTGAATTTGATCTGCAACATTTAATTTCTACACTTACTGAATTGATGTTGCCTAAATCGATGGAAAAGGACATCACCATTTCTACCAAGATCGATAAGAAGATTCAACGCCAATTAATTGGCGATCCAACCCGTTTAAACCAGATATTTTTAAACCTGGTGGGAAACGCTATTAAGTTTACAGAAAAAGGTGGAATAAAAATTACTGCCGATTTTGTTTCAGAAGAAAAGGATAGCCTAGAATTAAAATTTTCTGTAACAGATACCGGAATAGGGATCCCTAAGGATAAGTTAGCTTCCATATTTGAGGGCTTTACCCAGGCAACCAACGATACCAATAGAAAGTATGGTGGAACAGGGCTTGGTTTAACAATTGTTAAACAGTTAGTTGAATTGCAAGGAGGAACAATTTCTGTAAAAAGCAAGATTGACTCCGGTTCGTCATTTATTTTTAATCTCAAATTTAAAAAAACACTTCCTGAAAAAATTGTTAAAAATAATTCTTCCAACAAAAAAGTGGAATTATCACATAAAGAAAAATTAAATATTTTGTTGGTAGAGGATAATCTTTTGAATCAAATATTGGCCAAAAAAGTGTTAACAAATTGGAAATGGGATGTTGATGTTGCTGATAATGGATTAATTGCCATGCAGAAAGTGAAAAATACTGCTTACGACCTAATCTTAATGGATATTCAAATGCCGGAAATGGATGGTTATGAAGCTACCCGACAAATAAGAAAAACAACAACAAATTCTTCAAAACATAATATTCCTATTATAGCAATAACTGCACACGCAATTTCCGGAGAAGCTGAAAAATGTTATAACGCAGGTATGAATGATTATATCACCAAACCGTTTGATGAAAGAGTGTTATATGAAAAAATAATTGCAGTTTGTGAAAAAAATAATCTTTAAAAGATAAACGAAACAAAATAATTTATAAAAAATGAAAAAGACCAACAATAGTAATGTAACTGATCTAACCTATTTGAAGCAAATATCTAATGGCGATGATCATTTTATTAAAGAAATGATAGAGGTATATATACAGCAAACTCCTGAAGCAATAAGCAATCTTGAAAAATATTTAAAAAATAAGGATTGGAAAATGGTTCGGTCAGTAACTCATAAAATAAAACCTTCTTTTTCATTTTTCGGTTTGACAGATTTATCAGAAATTGCTAATTCTATAGACGAGTATTGCGAAAAGCAAATTCATCTGGAGTTGCTGCCTGATATGATCTCCAAAGTCAAATCGACATCTGCTAAAGCTATGATTGAGCTTGAAGAGCAAAAAAAGCTTTCGGTAATTATTTGATGTTGCTTTTATTTAAGAATAATATGATTGTCTTTTTACAGAGAATGTCATGCTGAGTGAAACGAAGCATCTTGTTTATCTATAGGTAAGATTTTTCGTTGCATTCAAAATGACAGTATTTTATTCCGATTTCGGCTAACGAAAACACCTTCACACCGAATATATCAATAAACCTCTTCAACTCATTTTAGTTTTACATCAAATTTTTAATAATCATTTACTAAAACTAACTAACTAACTAAATCATGAAAACACAAAAAAAAGTATTCCGATTATTCGGAACAAAAACTATTCAAGGCAATATGAAAAAGTGTGCAATTTTATTTTCAGCTTGTTTATTTCAAGTCGGTTCTATATATAGTCAATCGGTGGCGTACGACAATTTTGAAGGTAATAAATCAGTGCATTATGGTGCAAAAACAGGAGTTCTGGATACACTTGCAGAAAATCCTTCAAAAAACAGTATCAACGGGTCGAAAAAATGCGCCAAATATGTACGTAATGGTAAACAGAAATTCGATAATATTAAAATGAATCTGTTTGGGAAATTAATCGGTGTAGATAAATATGCTACTTATGCTGGAGTTCCTTCTACATTCAGTATGAAAGTTTATACTACTGCTCCTGTAGGAACAATTATTGAGCTTCAATTAGGCAAGAATGGTAAACATGAGTACCCTGTAGGAATTAACAGCATATATCAGGCTCATACAACAGTGAGCAATGCTTGGGAAATTGTACAATTTAAATTCTCGCAAATACCAAAAGGAAGTGAAACCTCTGAAACTCAGATTGATGAAATTCTTTTATTATTTAATCCAAATTCTTTGACTGCTGATACCTATTATTTTGATGATATTACCGGACCTTCTTTGGTTTCGGAACAATCAGAATTAATAGCGATACCGGCAAATAAAAGCACAAGTAAATAGTATAAGGCTTATAATCTCTTATAAAATAGAATAAAAAAAATGGTGCAATTTTTAATTTGCACCATTTTTTTTAATTAAAACTGTCCAATTTCTTTTTCAAATAAGATTGAGTTTTTTTAACAATTCTTTTTTAAACTGTTCTCCTATTGGCAGAGGATGTTTGCCAACATAGGCTGTTCCCTCTTCTACTCCATCAATATGATCTAGAGCAACCATATAAGAACGATGCAATCGGTAGAATTTACTCGGAGGCAGTTTCTCTTCTATGCCTCTTAAGGTAATATGCACGGTATGGCGTTTATTATCGGTAGTGAAAATATTGATATAATCACCAAGGGCTTGAATATAAATGATATCTTTTGTTTGAATTTTGGTAAGTACTGAGTTGGAACGAACAAAAATATAATCCTTTTCTTTTTCATGGATCTCCAACTTGTGATCGTTACTTTCAAACAGTTCTTTAGCCCTGGAAACGGCTAACATAAAACGAGATAGAGTTACAGGCTTTACTATGTAATCAGCCACGTTAAGCTCAAAGGCTTCAATGGCATAATTTTTTTTTGCAGTTATCAGAATAATAATGGGACGCTTTTCAAGATTTTTTATCAATTCTATACCTGTCATACCAGGCATTTCCACGTCAAGAAAAACAAGATCAACATCTTCCTTTTGTAGATAATTAAAGGCATCAAGCGGATTGGAGCATTCTTCCTTAAGATCAAGAAATTTAACTTGACCTATCAAAAGCTTGAGTGCTGTGCGAGCCAGTTTATTATCGTCAACTATTATACAATTCATTTTTTTTTGAATAAAAAACAAATGTCGCTATAATATTCGAGATTTCAATATTTTATATTATAGAGCCTATTTAACTTAACACTAGAAAATTATATTATAAATAATAGTTCTCGATATGTTCGCCTAAAAAGGTTTTTTCAGCCGTATCAAGAAGTATTTGTTAGGAATCAGGCATTTAAATAAAATATTTAGATAAAATTTATATCACCCCTAAAGGGGTTTTATAATTATTCTATTATTCTTTCTATCAAGATCGTCCCTACGGAATTTTTTAAAGCTCCAGAGGAGCATTCTGTTTGTAGAAAATAGTATCACGTAAATATAAAGCTCCATCGGGGCGACCTGTATAAAAAAAACATAAAATTTAAACAGTTACTAAACAATCTCTAAATATTTTAAACATGTGAAATATGTAAATATTTTTCATAAATGTGTAATGCTTTAAGAATGGAATGTTTCGACCTTTGTTTCATACTAATAATCATTTTAAAAAAGGAGGTAACAAATGGAAACGCAAGGAACAAATTTATTTATTGTTGATGACAATAGATTAATGGTTACAGAACTCAAACATTATCTTCAAAACAGATTTGGAGTGAGCCTCAACATATCAACATTTGATGATGGGGAAAGTTGTTTAGAAAAAGTGGATAAAGAAACTAACATTGTGATACTAGATTATTTTATGGATGGCAAAAATGGTTTGGATATTTTGAAATCAATAAAAACTATTAATCCCAAAACAGAAGTAATCATGTTTTCTTGCAATGAAGATACGGCAGTGGCAATAGAAACATTTAGGGCGGGAGCCAAAGATTATATAGTAAAAGGAGTCGGTTCATGGAAAAAGTTAATTAAAATAATAAACTATATTATCACCGAGCCTATCCGTTTGATGGTAAGAGAATTTGGCGTAACAAAATACACTGCTATATTTCTTCTTACATTTATCTTGATGGGGATTGTAGTATTTTTTGTACTACACGCAATGGGTTGGGATTGGTTGGGACAACATTAATTGAGAGAATAAAATTAAAAACCGTTCCATAATCCCGATTTATTGGGATTGGAGCGGTTTTTTTTATTGGCTGATAAACGAAAATGTGTGAATTGTGTAAGTATTTTCTAAAATTGTGTAAGAATGTCATGTAAGAATTTGTGCAATTTTGTCCGAAAAAAGGAAAATCTCGGCTATTCTTTTTCGCTTTTGGCTATTTAAAATACTATTTTACCGAATATAAATAAAGTAAGCAGCAGATAGTAAGTAAGTTTATGATTATTAAAATTCTACGAAGTTCGTACCGAATTTCCAAAAAAACATAAACAATTTGAAATTATACATAAAATACATGGTGAGTACTCGCTGTAAAATGGCGGTGAAAGAAGAGTTGAAAAAACTTGGCTTACATTTCATCGTTGTTGATTTAGGTGAAGTGGAGATCATGGAAAACATTTCTGCGGAACAGCGAGAGCAACTGAAAATTGTTTTACTCGATTCAGGGCTTGAATTAATGGACGACAAAAGAGCTGTGATGATTGAAAAAATTAAAAATGTAATTATTGAAATGGTTCATCATACTGATGAAATGATCAAAACAAACTTCTCTGATTTTTTAAGTAAAAAATTAANNAAAAATTAAATCACGATTATACTTATCTGGCAAATTTATTTTCAGAGGTACAAGGTACTACTATCGAGCAATTCATCATCTCTCATAAAATTGAACGGATAAAAGAATTGATGATTTATGGTGAACTAAATATTACGGAAATTGCATGGAAGATGAATTACAGCAGTGTTGCGCATTTATCCAATCAATTTAAAAAAGTAACAGGACTCTCGCCCTCTCATTTTAAACAATTGAAGGACAAAAGGCGAAGCCCGATTGAAGAAATTGGGAATTTAATGCCCCAGCCCTAAAGGGTGTAAAGGTAAGTACGAATAAATAAAATTAACATACTCAACCCCCTTTAGGGTGGGGGCGGGCAAACAAATTATCTATGGAGGATATGAATAAAGTTAAAAAATCGGATAAGGAGGAGTTAATCATTGCTCGCCAAGAACTTGCTTTTCAAAAAGAAGAGAAAGAAAAACTGGCGACAGAGTTAATTATTGCCCGCAAAGAACTTGCCTTTCAAAAAGAAGAGAAAGGAAAACGTGCAGAAGAGTTAGGCATTGCTAACAAAGAGAAAGGGAAACGTGCGGCAGAGTTAGGCATTGCTAACATAGAACTTGCCTTTCAAAAAGAAGAGAAAGGAAAACGTGCGGCAGAGTTAGGTATTGCTAATATAGAACTTGCTTTTCAAGACGAAGAGAAAGGAAAACGTGCAGCAGAGTTAGGTATTGCTAACATAGAACTTGCTTTTCAAGACGAAGAGAAAGGAAAACGTGCGGCAGAGTTAGGCATTGCAAACATAGAACTTGCCTTTCAAGATGAAGAGAAAGGCAAACGTGCAGAAGAGTTAGATATTGCTAACAAAGAGAAAGGAAAACGAGCGGCAGAATTAGGCATTGCTAATAAAGAGAAAGGAAAACGGGCAGAAGAATTAGGCATTGCAAACAAAGAACTTATCTTTCAAAA
>PLYN01000041.1 GCA_003151815.1 Bacteroidota bacterium
TGTTGCATTTTTTGCAACAACTGAAACTCTATTTAGCTCTTCGCTTTCAAAAACATTTTTTAAATGTCTAGAGATTACAGATTTGTCTCTTCCAAAAAGTGCTGCTATCTGATTAAGTGACAACCAAACAGTTTCATTTTCAAATGTTACCTCAATTTGAATTAGATTTTCTGGAGAACTATATATTACTATTTCACTCATTATGCTGCTAATTTATATTCCAAATAATACTTTTTTAATCTTTGTGTTTTTCCTTTTATAGCACCATGTTGAGTGGTATGTCGGAATTCCCGACATACCAGTTTTTCATCCAACTCACCTTCTTTGAAAACATTTTGAATATGTTCTGTAACGGTAGTTCTGCCTTTACCAAATAGCGTGGCCATTTGTTCTTGTGTAAGCCAAACAGTATCAGCATCAAGGCTTACCTGCAATTCAATTTTATTATCGGCTGATTTGTATATTTCGATTTGGTTTTCCATTTTACTTCAACTTCAAAATTTTGCTTAAAGGTTCATTGTTTATTGAACTATTCGGAATTTCCGAACAGTTTGATTTTTGTCAAGTTCCCCATCACTGAAAATATGTTTTGTGTGTTCGCTTATATTGGCTTTACTGGATTGAAATAACTCTACAATTTGAGCCTGTGTGAGCCACACAGTATCATCCTAAAATTTAACCTCAACATGAGTTTGATTATCTTTTCCTTTGTATATTTCTATTTGATTCATTTTTCCAATTTTTAACTACCGAATATTATACTGCAATTTATATTGTTCGAGTAAATCTGTCGGTATGATTTTTAATTTTTCTTGCATGTAGATACTTTTAAAATGTTTTGTTAAATACCTCAATGTTAGCCCTGAAAGGGTTTAATAATTAACACACCGCAAAGCGGTGTGAAAAAACTAAATCTCAAAACCAAAAGCCCTGAAAGGGTGTTATAATTAATCCCATACATAACGTTCGTCATAATCTACATTATATTTTTTAAGAAATAATCTATATTCATCCTGAAAGGTTTTCTTACTGTGATGTTCATGCTGATTAGCAATATATGCTGCAACCGTTTCAACTTCTGCCGGATTTACCGAAAAAGCTCCGTAGCCATCTTGCCAATAAAAATTTTTCAGTGATTCATCTTTTGTCTTCATCCATTTTGATGAATGCGATTTTAGCTCTTCGAGTAATTTCATTAACGCTATTTTCTTTGACAGCATACATAGAATGTGTACATGGTTGCTATATCCTCCAATTTTTATCGGATAACATTCCAAGTTTTTACAAATGCCTCCCAAATAACTGTAAAGTTCATTCTCATAAGGCGGATGGATGAGTGCTTCCCTATGTTTGGTGCTGAACACAATGTGTATATAGTTTTTTACGAGCGACTGTCCCATGTTTATTACGCCCTTTCAGGGCTTTTTTTATTATTACTTTCTCTCGATGGGCTACACCCATCGTTACCAAATTACGCCCCTTCAGGGCTTTTTTTATTAGTATCTATTGACATATTCTAAATTAATCTATAAATTTTGCTCCTGTTAAAGCAAAACATTCATTACTAAGGTCGATTATCATATTTGGTAATAATAGTTTAATGTTTGTTTGGTAATTTTTTTTCCAAAATAATTTTAATTTTTCACGAGCTTCTTCATTAATAAATAATTCATCTTTGTTAGTTATCAGAAGCATCGCAACATCACCATTGTTAACTGTTACAACAAATACAAAATCGTCTTTATCTTTTTTTAAACTTTCTTTCCAATAAGCAATATGTTCCACTAATTCATATTCATAAAGCCCATATTGCATTTCTCCATCAAGGAGCAGGGCTTTGAGTAAACTATTTTCAATTTTTGTTTTCATTTCTAAGTTGCTTCTACCTCTTCCTTCACGCCCCAAACCTCTGCTATTTTATTCTTTACTTTTGCTTCAAATAATTGTATTAGTTTTTTGTTGCCTTCAACTAATTTCATTTCTTCTTCTATAGTTTTTACAATGGTTTGCTGTTCTTCAAGTGAAGGCAAAGGAACTTTAATATCTTTTACATAATCTCTTGTAACACCTTTTACCGTTGCACCGTGTCCATCATTTTCAATTTTTTCTGAAATGGATTGAAGAAAAAAGTAAACATATTTTTTATTGACTTTGGTTTCGTCAATAATCAATGCTGTTAAGTCTTGGTTTAGTGCTGTTGGCTGTAAACAATGGTTGTAATGTCGTTCTTTAAATAATTGGTAAAATCTTTTCTTGCTCGCACTTCCAATTCCAAGCGGTCGACTAAAAATAAAACACGTCTTGCATTACCTATTCTATAAAAGAGTTTTATTAATGCAGCAGCGGTCAAAGTCTTTCCTGTTCCTGTTGCCATTTCTAATAAAAAACGTTTCTTTCCTTCCTTTACAGATTGCTGAACAGCTTTAATGGCTTCAACTTGGTAATATCGAAGAAAACGAAGTTTTAAATTAAAGATTAAATCATTTCTCTTTTGTTCGTCTTTAAATTCCGGTATTTGTTTGTAGGTCGGAAGTTGAGTTAAAACAATATAGTCGTCATTTACGACTTCACTTACTAATTTACTTGGGTCGGGATTAAATTCATAATACTGTTTGATGGATTCCAAAGAAGGAAACACTTGTATTTGTTCAGGGTTTCCAGTTTCAATATTCCATAAATAATGAAGTGTCCCGTTTGAAAGTATGATGAACTTTACCTTTTGAGACTTAGCATAATTCCTTGCTTGTTCTTTTCCAACTAACGGATTCAAACTTTCTTTTTTCGCTTCTAAAACAAGTATTGGGTTTTGGTTTTCGTCAACCAGTAAAAAGTCAATGAACCCATTTTTAGAATGTTCAAAGTCCTCGCCCAAATCGGCCATTTTAATAGCTGATTCAAGCTGAATGGTAGCTTTACCTTTGTCAGAGTCAAAGAAACGCCAACCTGCTTCTTCAAGCAGGTTGTTTATTTTAATTCTTGCTTTTGCTTCTTTCTCCGCCATTTAATGTAATAAAATTTGTCGGTTAAAAATACGCAAAATAGTTTCGAAATTAACATTAATGCCTTTTGGTTGGTGGTTAAATTGGTTCTTTGGCAAGCTTTGGTTTGTGTGGCTTGCCAATGTGTCAATGTAGGTAGGCGAAAGAATTTCAAAATTTTGAGCGGTGGCAAAAAATTAAAACACGAAGCGTTGGGCTGTCGTTCCCGTAAAATCACTATTTGAAAAACCAATAAAAAGGAAGTGTATTTGTTTTGCTATGATTTTTTTTTAGCAAAAAAGGAAAACGGAATTTCAAAATATGTGTTTGTGAAATGGCAACATTATATGAATTAGATTGTTGCACAGTAGATTGTGTTTTTTAGTAATTATTTACGAAATCACAACATAGCGTCTTCCTATTTAACCAACACTATATTTTTAGAAATCACGTTACCATTCACATTGCAAACAATACAATATACACCGTTCGGAACGTTTGATAAATCCACGATCAATTTTTTTGGACCATTATTTTGACACACGAAAGCCGCATTTTCACCGAGATAATTGAAAATAGTTACACTTCCAACTTTCATCTCAACAGAAAACTCGATGTTTATAATTCCTGCAGAAGGATTCGGATAAATTAAAAATGCATCACTGTTTACTGATTCACTGATACCGGTGCCCATACCTGCGATAGTAACATTTTTGCTGGAGTCCTTGCTGCCGCATGAGTTTGTAGCCGTTAAGATTACTGTGTACGTTTTCGCTCCCATATAAGTATGCGATATATTCGTTGACGTAGATGAATTTAAATCGCCAAAATCCCAACTATAACTAATTGCATTGGTAGATGAATTAGTAAATGTAACAGTATTTGAATTTATAGTATTGCTATATCCTGCAACAGGCAATGAGTTCACAGCAATATAATTTGTTTTGGTGATGGAATCGTTTCCACTTGCATTACCTGCTTTTAGTTTAACAGAATAATTGCCGGCAATAGTATAAACATGTGTTGGGTTTTGAGTAGTATAATCAACCGTTCCATCGTTGTTTATGTCCCAAGCCCATGATGTAGGATTGTTTGTACTTAAGTCCGTAAAGGTTACAGAAAGCGGCGTACAGCCTGAAACAGGCGTTGCTGAAAAATTAGGAGTCGGTTTATTTATTGTTCCGGTTATATTAATGGTAATCGTTTGTGAAAAGCTGTTGTGTCCGCAGGAATTGGTAGCAGTTAATGTAACAGTATAAGTACCTGCACCAGTGTATGTGTGTGATGGATTTGTACCCGCAGAATTATTAGCATCACCAAAATCCCAACTATAGGAGGTTGCATTACTTGATGAATTAGTAAAGCTAACAGTCCCTGAATTGATAGTATTGCTAAACCCTGCAACAGGCAATGGATTTATGGTAATATAATTTGTTTTGGTGATGGAGTCGTTTCCATTTGCATTGCCTGCTTTTAGTTTAACAGAATAATTACCGGCAATAGTATAAACATGTGTTGGATTTTTAGTAGTATAATCAACCGTTCCATCGTTGTTTATGTCCCAAGCCCATGACGTAGGATTGTTTGTACTTAAGTCCGTAAAAGTTACAGATAGAGGTGTACAGCCTGACACAGGCGTTCCTGAAAAATTAGCAACCGGTTTATTTACGGCTCCATTTACACTGGTAGTAATCGTTTGTGAAAAACTATTGTGTCCGCAGGAATTGGTAGCAGTTAATGTAACAGTATAAGTGCCGGCATTGGTATAGGTGTGTGATGCATTTGTTCCTGTAGAATTGTTGGTATCGCCAAAATCCCAACTGTATGAAGTTGCATTGCCTGATGAATTGGTAAAGGTAACCGTACCTGAATTGATAGTATTGCTAAACCCTGCAACAGGCAATGGATTTACGGTGATATAATTTGTTTTGATGATGGAATCAGCTCCCATTCCATTCACAACTTTTAGCTTAACAGAATAATTTCCGGCAGTATTATAAACATGTGTTGGATTTTTAGTCGTATAATCAATCGTTCCATTGTTATCAATATCCCAAAACCATGATGTGGGAGTATTTGTACTTAAGTCGGTAAAGGTTACAGAAAGAGCTGTACAGCCCGACACAGGCGTTCCTGAAAAATTAGCAACCGGTTTATTTATTGCTCCATTTACACCGATGGTAATCGTTTGTGAAAAACTGTTATGTCCGCAGGAATTGGTAGCAGTTAATGTAACAGTATAAGTGCCGGCATTGGTGTATGTGTGTGATGCATTTGTTCCTGTAGAATTGTTGGTATCACCAAAATCCCAACTATACGAAGTTGCATTGCTTGATGAATTGGTAAAATTAACGGTACCTGAATTGATAGTATTGCTAAATCCTGCAACAGGCAAAGGGGTTACAGTAATATAATTTGTTTTGGTAATGGAATCCACTCCATTGGCATTGGTAACTTTTAATTTAACCGAATAATTTCCTGTAGTATTATATACATGTGTTGGACTTTTGGTCGTATAATCAGTGGTTCCATCGTTATTAACATCCCAAGCCCATGTGGTGGGACTATTGGTGCTCGTATCGGAAAAGGTCACAGATAGTGGCGCACAGCCGCTAACAGGCGTTGCGGAAAAACCGGCAGATGGTGCTCCAATTGCACATTGCCCTGTAAGAGCTGTCATCGGCCCGGGACCGCAACTGTTTGCAACCACGCTCCGACTCATTAAATCATTTCCTGCGGCTTTATCATCGGAATTTAAAATTCTTTTAGAGGTAGCATTGGCGATGGCATAGTTCATAACATCAGCATTATTTATAACGTGTGTCAACTGATGTCCATGTCCTAATTCGTGCAACATTACCGATTCCAGATCATATTGAGAACCTGTAGGTGCTGCTGGTCCGAATTGCCAGTTTGTTCCATCGTCAATCGCCATGTCTAATTCCTTTACATACCAAACGGTAGCAGGATTTCCACACCCCGCCCAATAAGAACTACACTGTCCTAATACCCCTGCAGATAACTCACTACCGATATCAAACCGAATAACATTTGTACCATCACCGGCAATCGTATTTACAGAAGTGGTGGCACCTATGATCCAGTTAATGTGAGTAGTACATCGCCAGGTATTCATTGCCCTGATAAATGATTCTTTTGCAGGAACATTCGAATCAATGCCAGTATACATTTGCCAGGTCAACCCTCCGGCGGAATTTCTGTTGACATGATCTGTTTGATACGGATTGCTTTGATAAGTGGCATTCAACTCGGCATAACTGATCGTTAACGTAGCAGAACTGGTTAACGTAGAAGCCGCAACCACCCTGATGGTTCCCGTACCTGCCTGAGAAGGCACTATCACTTTTATTTCGGTATCCGACCATGATATGTATTGCGAAGCGAAAGGTATTGGAATGTAGGAAGCTCCGCCATCATCCGCATTTTTAAACTGTACAACAGAGGAGCCTTGACTGGCGCCAAATCCTGAGCCATCAATTGTTAAAACAGAATTTGTTCCTGCAGTAATTGTTGTAGGGCTAAAACTATTGATGCTTCCAAGTGCCTTAGATGTTGATGTACTTTGATTGGCATCAAATGAACGAATTACTTTATACATTTTTCCGATCGCATTTTCGATAGCCGTGTAAAGATCATTTTGAATATTCGTGTATTTTTTGAAAGGAGTAGTGGCCGACTGATCAACTAAATCATATTTGAAGAAACCCTGTAAACTGCCATAACATTGAAACACAGAAGTTTTAGTTATAGCAGACTGAGGATTGTAAACCGCAGAAGCCATTGCCGTAAAAATACCAACATCGCCAACACTTAAATTTAAACATGGCGCAACACGATGCATTTCATCTCCTACCGTACCGCCTTCAGTAATTATCTCCACTTGCGATGCAGCAGTATCGCCTTTAAATACTTTGTATATATCGATAATGTTGGATGTAAATATCAACGTGTGTGAAGCATTCCAAAAGCATGTTTTAGATGTTACCTTTCCTTCAAATATGTTCGTTGCATTATTTACCTTTTCAGTTAAAGATAATTCATAGATATTGCACTGAGCAATACTATGACTCATAATAAAAAAAGAAAAAATCAGGTTCAGGAATATTATTTTTTCTTTCATTATTCACTAAATTAAATTTAAAACTCATTTAGATAACACAATATTTTTTGACAATATTTTTCCGTTTACATTTGCAACAATACAGTAAACACCATTTGTCAGGTTTGATAGATCCAGATTCATTTTTTTTGAACCATTATTTTGATTCATCGCAATTATCCTTTCACCAAGATAATCAAAAATTTCAATAGTTGTATTCGTTACTTCAGCAGAAAATTCGATTATAATATTACCGGAAGTCGGATTTGGAAATATTAGCAATTCGTTATTGTTTAAATAATTTTTCTCGTCGATATTCACAGTCATAGATCCATGTCCTAAACCGCAATCGTAAGCAACAATACTGCGACTCATCACATCAATTCCCGCGGCCGAATTATTAGCATTTAACGTTCTTTTGGTAACATCACTTTGACTAGAATAATTCATCACATCAGTGTTGTCAAGCACATGTGCTAATTGATGTCCATGACCTAATTCATGCAACAATACTGACTCTAAATCATATTGGGAACCTGTAGGTGCTGCGGGTCCAAGCTGCCAGTTTACTCCATCGTCAATAGCCATATCCAATTCCACAACAAGCCAATTCGGTAAAGTAGACCCATTAGGTATACAGCCGGACCAATAATAATAACATCTTGCAAGTGTCCCTGCAGCCAATTCATTACCGATATCAAACCGCACAACATTAACAGAATCATAACCGATAGTGTTTACAGAAGTGGTAGAGCCAACTATCCAGTTGATATGGGTATTCGCACTCCACGTTTGCAATGCTCTGTTAAATGAATTTTTTGCAGGAGTATTGCTATCAAAACCGGTATACATGTGCCATGTGATACCACCGGATCCATTCAGGTTTATGAGAGAGGTCTGGTATTGATTTATAGTATCAGCACTCGTGTTCGATTCGGCGTAACTTACAATCAATGTAGCGGAACTGGTTAAAATTGTTACTCCTCCAACAACAACCTGAATGATACCGGTACCAGCCTTTGAAGGCACTATTACTTTTATTTGGGTATCCGACCATAAAATATATTGAGATGAATAAGGATGTTTAAATGTATTTCCTCCATCATCAGCATTTTTAAAACCAACATAAGAACTGCCACGAATGGCTCCAAAACCAACACCATCAATCGTTAAAACAGAATTTGTACCGGCAGATATCGTGATAGGATTAAAAGCATTGATACTGCCACCGGATTTCCCTATTGAATTTTGAACATCGGCGCCAAGTTGATTCAGGTCAACTGATTTAATAACCCTTACTGATTTACCAATTTGTTTTGAAATGGATTGATATAAATCATTCTCAATATCAATGTAGTTATTGAAAGGCGTAGCAGCTGTTTTAGTAACCGGATCATATTTAAAAAAGCCCTGTGCATTTCCATAACACCTGTATCCCTTAACTGTATTTATATTCAAAGGATCGGTAATTGCTGTTGGTTCTACCATAAAAATTCCAATATCGCCTTCAGTGAGATTTAAATTTGGCTCTACACTTTGCATCTTATCGCCTATCACGCCACCTTCAGTAATTATTTCAACTTCAGTATTAACAATGTTCCCTTTAAAAATTTTATAAACCTCAATGATGTTAGAAGTAAATATCAAACTACGTTGAGCATTCCAAAAACAATTTTTACTTTTTACTTTCCCTTCAAAAATATCACTTGCGTTTTCCACCTTTTGCTTCAGGGGTAGCGCATACATGGCACATTGAGCAAAAGTCTCTTTAGCAATAATAAAGGATAACATGCTACAAAATAATACTATTCTCCGCTCCCTCATAAGTAATTAAATTTCGTTTTAGCTATGTATAAAAACATCCTTTTACCCAAATGTAATTTTTTAATTTTAATTTTCCAAATCGATACGCCCCTTATTTATGTTACTTCTTTTTATGTTTTTTCTTAAAAAGTCCGGACCAAAAACTTTCTTTTTTCGTGTCCGTTTCATTCATCTTATCAATATTAAAAGGTTTAATTATCCGAAATGATTGTTGTGTTTGTTCCTTAATAGCTTTATACACATCATCCTGAATATTTTTATATTTTCTGAACGGATCAGAAGCAGTTTTTTCTAACAAATCGTATTTAATAAAACCTTGAGGACCGCCATAAGTTCTATATACCGGAATTTTATTTTCTTTCGATTTCGGAGTGAAAACTTTAGAGATCTCCGCAATAAAAACTCCTATATCACCTTCTTTAAGATTCAAATTCGATTCTACATCTTGTATTTCATTATCAATCTGACCGCCCTCCGTTATTATTTCAACTTCCGAAGAACGGATGTTTCCTTTAAATACTTTATATATCTCTATTGTGTTGGCGGTAAATATCAATGTATGTTGATCGTTCCAAAAACAGGTCTTATTTATTACTTTACCTTCAAAAATATCGGTGGCAGTTTGAATCTTTTCAGAAAAAGGCAACTCCGCCATCTGACCAGAAGCGCGAAAACTTATTAATAAAACAAGAATATTACAAAGTAAAAATATTTTTTTTTTCATACAGTTAATGGAGATTAAGGTTTTATAATTCACTTTGATTTTCATAAAAAAATTTATATCGGTTTAATAATCTGAATTACCCAATGTATATTGAAATTTAGGCATGTCTACCAATATTCCGTTTTGATTTTTTGCTTTTATATTTTTGAAAAAAAGTGGAGTACTTCTATCGCATTTTTCAAGTAATTGTTGCATCTGATAAGTGAGTGCCGGACCAATTGCTTTCTCAGTATAAAACACTCCTTGAATAGTAACCGACAATTGAAATTCAACCACCGCAGTGTCCAACACATTACCGAATCGATCGATACCAATCAGGCGATAATTCACGTGATCATATTCCACTTTTACAAGCTGTCCTGTTTTGCGAACTTTAATCGTTCCTCTTTTCCCATTACCACCTGTTTGTCCGTATATAGATAAACTGAATACAAAAAAGAATACTATTGTCAAAAATCTTTTCATCAATATATAAGATCAATTAAAATCTATGTTGATTAGCAGCAGATATTTAATCTGTCTATTTGTAAAGCTAATATTATTGTTTGTAAAAACAAATAAAAAAACACACAGCAATTTTTATGCTGTGTGTTGATTTTATAATTGAGAAAATTATTTTTTTAAAAGATCTCTGATTTCAGTAAGTAATTGCTCTTGTGTAGGTCCTATAGGTGATGCCGGCGGATGCGGCAAGGCAGCTTCTTCTAGTTTTTTAGCTGCGTTTATCCCCTTAATGATCAGGAATAAAACAAATGTAACAATAACAAAATTGATAACAGAGGATAGAAAAACTCCATATTTCACAGAACCAAATGCCGTAAGCTCCTGAAGATTTTTTAAATGAGCTGCATCCATTGCCGGCTGGAGCAATAAAGGTGTAATTACATCTTCAATAAAAGAGCTTACTATTTTACCAAAAGCTCCGCCAATGATAACACCTATTGCTAGATCAATTACATTGCCCTTCATGGCAAATGTTTTAAACTCTGAAATGAATCCCATTTTTTTAATTTTTTAGAAGCAACAACCTGTCAATAAATATGCCAATAAAAAATGCGCCCCGATTTTTTCGAAGCGCATTTTTAAAAAGTATTTTTACTTACCTAATTTTGCTTTTAAATTCTGATCAATAGCATCTAAAAACTCTTCAGTATATAAATAATGTTCGCCATGATTTACCTTATCACCATGAATACAAACAGCCAGATCTTTTGTCATCTTGCCTGATTCAACAGTTTCAACACATACTTTTTCCAATGTTTGACAGAAATCAATTAATTCCTGATTCTTATCAATTTGTCCACGAAACTCTAAACCTCTTGTCCATGCAAAAATAGATGCAATTGGATTGGATGAAGTAGGTCTGCCAGCCTGATGCTCACGATAGTGACGGGTTATAGTGCCATGAGCTGCTTCTGCCTCCATTACTTTTCCGTCAGGAGTGATCAAAACAGATGTCATTAAACCCAGTGAACCGAAACCTTGCGCGAGCGTATCTGATTGAACATCGCCATCATAATTTTTACATGCCCATATAATATTTCCATGCATTTTTAATACTGAAGCAACCATATCATCTATCAAACGGTGTTCATAAACAATACCGAGAGCTGCAAATTTTGTTTTAAATTTTCTTTGATAGATCTCTTCAAAAATATCTTTAAAACGGCCATCGTATTTTTTAAGAATGGTATTTTTAGTTGATAGATACAGTGGCCATTTTTTTTGCAAAGCCCTGTTGAAACATGATTTAGCAAATCCTCGGATACTCTCATCCGTGTTATACATCGCCATTCCTATACCATCACTTCTGAAATTAAATACCCTGTATGATTCCGGTGGCCTGTTATCGTCAGGCGTAAATGTAACAGTTAGTGTGCCTTTTCCTTTGGTAATAAAATCAGTGGCAGTGTATTGATCACCGTATGCATGTCTGCCGATACAAATTGGGGCGGACCAGTTAGGCACAAGGCGGGGTACATTCTGACAAATAATTGGTTCACGAAAAACAGTTCCATCCAAAATGTTGCGAATAGTACCGTTTGGCGATTTCCACATTTGTTTTAAATTAAATTCTTTTACGCGTTTTTCGTCCGGAGTAATAGTAGCACATTTAATACCCACACGGTATTTTCTAATTGCCTCTGCTGCGTCCATAGTTACCTGATCATTAGTAGCATCACGATTTTCAATGCCAAGATCAAAATATTTAATTTTCAAATCAAGATACGGAAGAATTAATTTATCTTTAATAAATTTCCAAATGATACGCGTCATTTCATCTCCGTCCAATTCAACTACAGATTTTGTTACTATAATTTTACTCATGATTAAAAAAAATTTAAATTGTCAATTGCAGATCTTAATTTGAATTGCAAATATAAGATTTAGATTGAAATAAAATTGTCAAAAATAAAGTATTTGCATACAGTCTTTTATCTTATTGCATTCATTTAATAGTGTGTTCAATATCCTATTGAACATATTTACTTCCTTATATTATTATCCAACATATATTTTAGGGACATTTTAATCTTAATTAATAAACCCTTGCATGGAACCTGTTAAAAAAGCATTTGTATAATGCTGATCAATTGAAATGTCCTAAAACAATTGATATTATTGAATTTATAAGCATTTTTTCTCGAAATTGAGTGTTGGCGTTTTTACGAATTGTTAATAAATTACAAAAAAGATTTGAAACTTTTATTTCTATGCATGCGTAACAAGGTACAAAAAAAGAAAGTATCGGAATGTTCCAAATAAATTAATACTTACAAATCATGAAAAAAATCTACACCTCAATTTCGATTGTCTGTCTGGCATCCATGGGTGCCCTTGCGCAAACGGCAGGAAGTCCTACCCCGACACCACCTGCTAATTCAAATGTAGCAGTTAAAGGAACATCTACCGCAACTACTTGCGATGGTTCTGCTAGTTTTAATCAGGGAAATGTTACGGCTTGGAAATGGTATAAAGACACCACTTTATTACAAACAAATGGTGTTCAACTCACTTCATTATGTGATGGTAATTATTATATTAAATATTTAGATTCGGCAGGAGTTAATACCATTACCAATCAATTCGCTATCGGGCTTGCTAGTGGTAGTACAACCGGTACAACAAACCCCAACCCGACGCCACCTGCTAATTCAAATGTAGCAGTTAAAGGAACATCTACCGCAACTACCTGCGATGGTTCTGCTAGTTTTAACCAGGCAAATGTTACGGCTTGGAAATGGTATAAAGACACCACTTTATTACAAACAAATGGTGTTCAACTCACTTCATTATGTGATGGTAATTATTCTGTTAAATATTTAGATTCGGCAGGCGTTAATACCATTACCAATCAATTCGCTATTGGGCTTGCCAGTGGTAGTACAACGGGAACAAACCCAGGAACAACAAATACAGGTGGTAACACAGGTGGTGGTGGAACGGGTACTTGTGCAAGCTTTGAAGCACATGCTGTAGCAACAAATGTAACAGCTGCCGGTGCATGCGATGGTAAAGCGGAGATTGTTATTGTAAAAGCAGGAACAGCTCCTTATACCTATAAATGGTCTAATTCAAAATTAACTACTAAAGCTCTTACCGGTCTTTGTGCTGGTAGTTTTCAAATGATTGCAACTGATTCTGCAGGTTGTACCTATACAGATTCTGTTCAGGTTTTCCCATTTAACGCTACCGACCCTTGTCTTCATTTCAAGGCACATGTTGTACCGCACAATGAAACCTCACCGGGGGCATGTGATGGTACTGCAGAAGGTGTTGCTGATGGAGGTGCGGCACCATATAGTTATACTTGGAACAATGTTAATGTAACTACTGCAATTAATCCAAACCTTTGCAGTGGTATGGTAATAGTAACTGCTACAGATGGAAACAAATGTATTGCCAGAGATTCAGCTATTTTGGGAGCACTTGCAACAATTAATAGCAATCCCTGCCAATTTTTTGCAGTACGTACAATTGTGATTAATGACACAGCACATACTGCTGCTAATGCTTGTGGAGGATATGTAGAAGCAGTTTGCAAGGGTGGTAGAGGACTATTAACTTTTATATGGTCTGATAATACTGCCAATTCAACTCCATTCCGTCACAATGCCTGTAAAGGAGCATATACAGTAACTGTAAGAGATTCTACAGGTTGTTCTGCAACTATTAATACTTTTGTAGGAGCTAATCAACCACCGGTTATGACGCCTCCTGCTCCGGGAGTTATGCCTTTACATATTTTTGTTAAAACGATGGATGTAAGCAATGCCGCATTGTGCAATGGTAAGGCTTATGCAAGAGCTGATGGCGGACATGCACCTTACAAATATAGTTTCGGTGCAACTTCAACAACAGGAGCAATCTGCCCTATGGATTCGCTTTGTGCAGGATTTTATACTGTAAATGTAATGGATGCCGATTCTGCAACTGCGTCTTTCGTATTTGTAATTGGATCTCCGAAAACAACGTTTACACCGGCAAGACCTCCTTTTGTTAATCCGATAATCAAGGATACATTAGTTGCAAACGCTATTACAAATTGCGTTATTAACTATGACCTGATCGATTCAATTCGTATCACACATTCTAATTTAGTTGGAGCTGATACTCTTAAAGCTGTGTGGACTGTGTTCCAAAGTACAGGTGGAACGCATTTATTTACGCAAAATTACAAAGTAAATGCAACAGCCGGTATCTTCACTTGCGTTTTAGATCTGTTCTGCACAAACCGTGCGTCAGGAGATGCTAAAGCTCAAGATCAAATAGATATTGGACTTTTATCTGGAATAAAAACGGTTGAAACAATTAATACAAGCATTTATCCAAATCCATTCGATAATCAATTGAATGTAGTTACTGATAAAAATGCAACTGTTAATATTGTTGATATAACAGGTCGTAATGTTTATACAGGAGTAATTAATGCCGGTATCAATACCATAAGTACTGATCAGTTAAACTCAGGTTTATACATCATTAATATCAGAACTGCACAAAAAATGATTACAAGAAAATTAATTAAACATTAATTTCTAATTGTTATCAAAAAAAACGGCTGCCTCATTTCGAGGCAGCCGTTTTTTTATACATGTTGCTGAACGATAATAACAAGCTAACTCAGGTTATTATTTCAATTTGTTTTTCAATTCATTGATATACCCATCATCTACTGCATAACCCATACTTTGAGCTTTTAATGCATCTTCCAAAGCATCTTTAAATTTTCCTAATCCTTTATTAATAAAAGAGCGGTTAAAATATGTAACACTGTTATTCGGATTCAATTGTATTGAAGTCGTGTTATCCAAAAGTGCTTGAGATAGTTTTTCTAACTTAAAATAGGCAAAACTTCTATAGAAGAAATAGTCGGAGTTAGTTGGATTTTCCTGAATTAATTCATTCAGATCAGCAATTGCTTTTTCATAATTTCCGATACTAATATATACGCGGCTCCTGTTTTGCTTTGCTGCCATTAAACCCGGATTCAATGTTAAGGCAGTATTATAATCAATAATGGCTTTATCAAATTGTTTCATCAAACTATATGCTCCTGCGCGATTCAAAAATGTTTGGGCATCTGTTTTATCTAACTGGATGGCTCTTGAATAATCATTTAAAGCTAAATCAAACTGACCTTTTAAACCATATATATTTGCCCGGCCGGTCAATACTTTTGCATTATTAGGATTCAATTTAATGGAATTATTGAAATCTTCAAGTGCTCTGTCGAATTCATTTTCCTCAATATTTTTTTGACCTTTATCAATTGCATTTTTGTTTACCAAATAGCTTGCTCTACTCCAGTATGCTTCACTATTCGGATATTTTTTTATAGCGTCTGTCCATAAAGTGTCGCTATTTTTCCAGATTTTTACACGTTCATAAGTAAGTACCACACAAGTTACAGCACAAAGAATCAAAAAAGGCAAGGAATTTTTTTTCAATAAAATATAATTTTCACCTTCTTGATTTCTCAACCATTCATAACCCATCCCAATTGGGAAAAGCAGGCCTACATATGAAAGATATGAATACCTGTCGGCCATAATAACCTTGCCGACTGATATAAATTGCAATACCAATGCTATGGTTACACAAAAAAATAAAAAACCAAAAACAAGAATTTTATTTTTTCGAATACTCCGGAAAACGATTGCAAATAATACCAAAATTACAATGGGTGAAATGTTAAAAATAATTGGAAGATGACCATTTGCAGGATCCGGATAAGGATAAAAACAAGATAGATTTAAAGGGATAAATAAATGGTAAATGTAATTGACCATCCCATAAGATGCGAATTCAAAACGTTGCAACCAGGTAAACGTTTCAAGATCCGCTATGACCGATCCTTTCGATTGTATATGGTAAGCCAAAATACCAAACAGGAAAGAAAATATGAAAAAGGGAACTTTTTCCAAAACGGAATATTTTTCAAATTTACGCCCTTCATAATAATCAATTAATAATAACACGAATGGTAAAACCACTGCCATGGCTTTGGATAAAATGGATAATAAAAAAAGTAAGATGGTGAAAGCGTAAAGTAGGAATTTATTTTTGCCTTCAGCGTGAATGTATTTGTAATAACTAATCAATGATGCCATAAAAAAGAAAACATATACTACATCCTTTCTTTCGGCTATCCATGCTACCGATTCGACGTGCATGGGATGTATCCCAAAAAACAACGCAACGATGGCTGCAACGTAAACTTTTTTGCCGCTTAGTAAAAATATAAACCAAAATACCAGTGCTGTATTTAGTAAATGAAATAGCAAATTGGTAGCATGATATGTCTTCGGATTGTATTGGGATAGCTTATAATCAATAGCAAACGAAAGGATAGTAATAGGATGATAATTAAGCGCTACCTGATTATCGGTATTAAATATTTTTTTTACGTTGTCTCCCGAAAGACTAGTAATCAATTTGTTTTCTCCGATATAAATATTGTCATCCCAATTGGTAAAACCATTTTTTAATGCCGGGGAAAAAGCAATAAAAGTAAGTATCAAAATACCTGAAAGCCAAAGGATTTTATTTTTATAAATTGTTTCTTTAGAGAGAATATTTTTTTTTGATATATCTGAATGTTGTTTTGCTCCTCTTTGTTTTTTATTACTCATTTAGGTTTTTATGTAAATGCTTCATTTAATACGTTCCTCGCAATGACGCGCTAAATAGGCTTTCTATTGTTTTATTTCTTTACTGTATTTTATTTTTCAATTCATTTATGTAATCCGCATTTACTGGATAACCCAAACTTTGCGCTTTTAACGCATCATTCAAGGCATCCTTAAATTTACCTGAAGATTTATCAGCGACTGAACGATTAAAATAAGCACCACTATTGCTTGGATTTAATTGTATAGCCATCGTATTATCTGCTATGGCTGCAGATGCATTCCCGCTGTTAAAATAGGCTACACCTCTGTATAAATAATTATTGGAATTAGAGGGATCCAATTTAATTAATTCATTCAAATCTATAATTGCTTTTTCATAATTTCCATTATCCACGTATGCATACGCCCTGCTTTGCTTGGCTGATTTAAAATCCGGTTTCATCATTAAAGCGGTGCTATAATCTTCTATGGCTTTATCATATTGTTTCATCATACTGTATGTTACCGCTCTGTTAAAAAATGTTTGATCGTCTGTTTTATCCAATTCAATTGCCTTAGAATAATCAGCTAACGCTAAATCGAAACGACCTTTTAATCCATGAATATTTGCCCGATTGGTAAATACTTTTGCACTGTTTGGATTTAATTTTATAGAGAAATTAAAATCTTCCAGCGCTCTGTCAATTTCCATTTCTCCTACCTTCTTTTCTCCCAGATCATAAGCCTTTTTATTTATCAAATAACTCCCTCTGTTCCGATAGGAAGATTCGCTATCAGGATATTTATTTATCGCATCTGTCCATAATACATCGCTATTTTTCCAGACTTTGGTACGTTCGAAAGTAAGCCATAAAGTTACCGCAGCAAATGCTATTAATAAAGCCATCGAAAGCTGTTTATACAGATTAAATTTTTTATCCCTTTGCTGATGCAGCCAATCGTAGCTCATGGCTACTGGAAAAAGTAAACCAACGTATGGAAGATAGGAATACCTATCCGCTACAATTACTTGACCCACAGAAATAAATTGCAATACCAGTGCAACGGTGATACTAAAAAATAGAAAACCGAAAGCGAAAATTTTATTTTTCTTCAGGCTAAGAAAAACCAAAACGAAAAAGCCCAATATGATAACAGGACAAACATAAAATAATAATGGAAGATGATCATCCACTAAATGCGGGTAAGGGTAAAAACAGGAAAGGTGTGTTGGAACAAATAACTTATAAATATAATTGACCATTCCGTAAGACGCGAATGTTAATCGTTGTATCCAGGTAAATGTTTCAAACTTAGCAATAGCAGCCCCTTTCGCCTGTATATGCGAAGCCAATATTCCAAATAATAAAGACAAAGCAAAAAAAGGAATTTTTTCAAGAATAACATATTTATCAAATTTGCGCCCTTTGTAAAAATCAATTAATAAAAAAATAATGGGCAATACTACTGCCATAGCTTTTGATAATAAAGACAATAAAAAAAGAAATAAAATAAGGACATACAACAGAATTTTATTTTTTCCTTCATACTCAATAAATTTATAATAAGCTACCAACGCCGCCATAAAAAAGAAAACATAAAGCACATCTTTTCGTTCTGAGATCCACGCCACGGACTCGACATGCATGGGATGTATCCCAAAAAACAAGGCGACAATTACAGCAACAATTACTTTTTTGTCGCTCAATAAAAATATAAACCAAAATACCAATGCTGTATTAAATAAATGAAAGATCAAATTAGTAATGTGGTATGTTTTCGGTTGGTATCCAGACAATTTATAATCTATTGCCAATGAAAGAATAGTGATGGGATGATAATTGAGTGATACATGATTGTCGGGATTAAACATTTTTTTTATGTTATCTCCCGACAAGCTCTTTATTAAAGTGTTTTCACCGATATACACATTGTCATCCCAATTGGTAAATCCGTTTTTTAAGGAAGGGGAAAATGCGATATAGGTAAGTAGCATCACACCTGAAAGCCAAAGCAATGTGGCTTTATTAGCTCCTTGCGTAGTTGCCTGAATAACTTTTTTCGCTGAATCCTGATTTGATTTTTCTTGTTTTTTTCTGCTCATAAGTTGAAACAAAAATAGTAATTCTTAAGAATGTTTGCCGGGCATGATCTTAAATTTCGTCACTCTAAAACGAATTTATTATTGGCATTTTTTCAATCTTCAATCTTTCAATTTGTAATCTACAAATCAGCACATCGTTAATGTGTAAATGTCCATGCCCACCAGATCAAAACAATTTGAAGCGGAAGGCGGGCAACAGTACCCCAGAAAAAAGGATTTTTCTTTTGCCAGAAAGTAACCGACATCTGAATGTTTGCAGGAAACACTGCTATTAACAATGCTATCAGTAGCCAAGCGCCAAGCACTCGCGTACTTTCAGAAATAAGCATTGCACCAAATAGTATCTCGAAAACACCACTGATGTTTACTAAACTCAAATGATGTTTTAAAGGTATGTATGTGGGAACTATTTTTAAAAAGAATCGCGGATTGACAAAATGATAAATTCCTGCTGCGATGTAGAGGCCCGACATAAAGTAGAGTGATAGCATATTTATTTTTTTAAGTTAAAAGATTTGTTCGTCAACAAAACTACTATATATTTTGAAATTTATTTGATAGAAAAAGTTTTTACCAAGGAGGCACGGAGAACATAGAGTTACACAGAGAAATATTCTTTTAATTTGTTTTCTTTAAGTTTGTTTTTTCAGGAAAGAGTTTCTCAGAGTCCTCCGTGTTTTCTTTGTGCTCTCTGTGCCTCCGTGGTTTATTTTTATTTATCCCAAATTAAAATGCTCAGTAGCCATTTCCTGAATTGCTGTACCTATTGCCAACGATGAGGTTGCAGCCGGTGATGGAGCATTCAACACATGTATTGTATTACCATTCACTTCAATTTTAAAATCGTCAATCATTTCTCCTTCGGGTGCTAAAGCCATTGCACGGACTCCGGCTCTGCCTGGTTTCAGATCATCCATTTCTAAGGTTGGAATCAATTTATGCAAACGTTTTAAAAAATATTTTTTTGAAAATGCGCCACGGTATTCATCCAAACCAAATTTCATATTCTTTGCAAAAAATTTCCAGGTTCCGCCAAATGAAAAAGCTTCAGCAGTATCTTTTAAAGAAAAATCTGTTTTGCCATACCCTTCGCGTTTAAAAACAAAAACAGCGTTTGGTCCGCATTCTGTTCCACCGTGTATCATCCGGGTAAAGTGTACACCTAAAAACGGATATTTAGGATTGGGTACCGGATAAATTAAATTACGGACTTTACTCAATCCTTTATCTGTCAGATCAAAATAATCACCCCGAAAACCAACAATGGCGGTATCTATTTTTGCACCTTCTTTTTTTGAAATTCTATCACTTTGTAAACCTGCACAAGTTATTATATATGTTCCTTTAAATTTTCCTTTCGGAGTGATGACCTCTGTATAACCTGCATGTTTTTCAAATGCTGTTACTTCATGACCGGTAAGCACTTTACTACCACTGAATTTTCCATGAATCAATTCAACGTATTTTCTGGAAACATCAGCATAATCAATAATACCGGTACAACCTACCCACAATCCTGCAATGCCAATACAATACGGTTCAATTTCTTTGATGCGTTTTGCATCAATTTTTTCTATGCCTTCAACACCATTGGCGATGCCATTGTTATATACTTTATTCATGTGCGCTAATTCGGATTCTTCGGTAGCAACCACAATTTTCCCGCAAATATCATGTGGTATTTTATGTTCTTTTGCAAATGCCACCAACTCCCTTCTTCCATCCACACAGTTCTTTGCTTTGTATGTACCCGGCTTGTAATATAAGCCCGAATGTATCACTCCCGAATTATGGCCGGTTTGATGGGCAGCTACTACTTCCTCTTTTTCAAGAACCAGTATTTTTTTATTCGGATATTTTACATTGATCTTATAGGCTGAAGCTAAGCCCACGATGCCTCCACCTACAATAATAATATCAAATTGATTGTTTTCCACGAGATTTAATTTTTCACAAAAATACTTTTTATTTTCTACTTGTTATTTTTGTTTAAATATACATTCAAAAAAACGCAGATAACGGTTGGCTGGAAAATGTGCGGACTAAAAAGTACTAAACTTTCTTAACCGATACAATTTATAAACACTTCCGTTGTGAATGGCAAACGCCAATACATTTTCTGCCGCTGAAAAAATGCGCTTGCAAATGCAATTGCTCCGCATATTTTTAAGTGTTAGTTGCATGTGCATGATTCAGTCAACATAGGTTTCTTGTATAGTTGTCTTAACTTTATATATTTCTTTCTCGGTTAGTTTACCAAGTATTTTAATTATCCGTTTTCTGTCTATGGTGCGTATTTGGTCAACTACTACCCAACCTTTAGTCTTGTTATGTTTTACTTCGACTCTTGTTGGATAGTGTTTAGAACTGCTTGTCATTGGTGCAATAACAATTGTCTGCAAATATTTATTCATTTCATTAGGGGAAATAATTACACATGGGCGAGTCTTTTTCATTTCACCGCCAATTGTTGGGTCAAGATTAACCAAAACAATTTCATATTGATTTAATTCCATTCCTCTAAATTTTCGTCTTCAAAAACGTCAGCCATTAATGATTTATCGTCACCATTTTCGTGCATTTTCTTAAATGATTTTTCCCAACCCTTTCGTGACGAAGTCTTAGGTTTTAAAATGATATAGCCCTTTTCAAGAATTAATTCCAGCGTGTCTTGAATGTTATATTTTTCAATTAATGTCTTTGATAATCGAATACCTTTAGAGTTCCCGATAGAGATAAGTGATATGTCCATTTTAAAATTGTGTTATTGATTAATGTTATTACAAAGTTATTACATTAATTTTAAAAGACAAAATTTATATCCAGAGGATTTCGGTTGGTGATTAAAAATAATTGTGGATTATAATTCTTTTGATTGCAATGCAACTAACGATGCAAATAGGCGAGGTTGCGATTTACTTGCACTCTCTTAAATTAATCGATAAACTTTAGTACTGAACTTGCCGCAAATGTTTAGAAATAAATTTATACTGCTGAAAAAAAACATTTGCACTTGCACAAACTTAGCAACCTGACTTATTTGATGTTAGGTGCTTGCTTGCTTTCAAATAGTTTTCGCTCAACTTCGTATTCCTTTTTTATTTTTCATTTGATTTTAAAATATAGCGGTCTTTAGCATGCCCACCTTCATAATATCCAGTTTTAGTCGTTGGGCAATAAATTATTGTCTCACATAAATATCCAACTGTGTCAGAAAGTTTGTCTTCTAGATTGCAGTCGTAAGGTTCATTGTCTAAATAGTCTAATAGTGAAACACAATTTTTTGTTGTCCCAAGTTTTTTCAACTTCAAATAGATTTTGTCTGCATACTGCTGATTAGGTTCTATTTCCAGTATTTTTTGGGTGTCAAATGGATTTGATGTGTGAAATTCATTCTTGATTTTCCACCAATTCTTTTTATTTTTATAGAATTCAAGTATTCTGTCTTGCTTGTCTTTTGATACGAAGCCTTTGACAAAATTTATAAAAATTTGTTCTATATCTTCTGTTTCTTTGGTCATGTTTAAATAATTCGTAATTACAATTAGATTGTCTCACAAGCTTGCAACTAACATATTTATATACGTTACTTTATAGTGCTTTTTCACATTTCCCACCACACTTTTTGTTGTTTCATCATTAAGGAAAAGCCGCATCACCAATAAGTTTGCTCAATGTTCTTTACATTTGTCAAGTGCTTTTTTATATCCTAATTCTCCTGCTTTTTTCCAATCCGCACAGGCTCCTGCTTTGTCTTGCAAATTAGCTTTAACAATACCTCGATTGTAATAAGTTGCTGCATCATTCGGATTTAATTCAATGGCTTTGGTGTAATCAGTTAATGCGCCATTAAAATTTTGTAAATTAGCCTTTGCCACTGCACGATTGTAATAAGTTGCAGCATCATTCGTATTCAACTCAATAGATTTATTGTAATCTGCCAAAGCACCATTGTAATCCTGTAAGTCAGCTTTTACTGCACCTCTGTTGTTATAATAGAAAGTGTTATTCGGGTCAATTTTTATCGCATTATTAAAGTCCGCTAAAGCCGCTGTATTTTCGTTCAATTCGCTTTTAATGATTCCTCTGTTATAAAACGCCTCTGCATTTTGCGGATTCAGTTCAATTGTTTTACTGAAATCTGAAATTGCTCCTTTCAAGTCTTGTAATTCCTCTTTTGCAAAGGCCCTGGAATAATAGAAAGTTGCATCTTTCGGGTTAATTTTAATTGCGGAATTAAAATCTGCTGCTGCTCCGTTAAAGTCTTTTAATTCAGCTTTAACAGCGCCACGGATGTAATAGGCTTGAGCATTATTGGGGTTCAGTGCAAGGGATTTGTCAAAGTCTGTTATAGCACCTTTATAGTCTTGTAACTTAACTTTAGATCGGGCCAGATTATAATAGGTTATATCAGTTTGTCCGTAACAAGTATAAAAAAATATAAAAAAAGTTACAGCAAAAAGGATTATTTTTTTCATGATAACTTTAATCATCTATTTTCTTGTACCCAAGTTCAACAGCCTTATTGCCATCTGAAAAAGCTCCATTCATATCCAATATTTTATATTTAACAAGTCCCCTGTAATAAAATGCCTCCGGATATATAGGTTTAATTTCAATTGCTTTATTGAAATTTGCTATTGCAGCTGTATAGTCTTTTAAATGATCTTTGGCTATTCCTCTGCTATAATAGGCAAGTTCACCATAATTTGGATTATACATTATTGCCATATTATAGTCTTGTATGGCACCTTTGTAATCATTTAATTCAGCCTTTATAAGTCCACGCATCAGGTAAGCATATTCGTCTTCCTCATTCAAATTTAACGCTTTGCTATAATCAGCTAATGCACCTTTAAAGTTTTTTAGTTTATTCTTTAAATTCGCTCTGCTGTAATATCCGTGTTCATCAGTAGGATTAAGTTTAATTGCTTTATCGTAGTCCACAATAGCGTCCTTGTAATCAAGTAAATTTTCTTTTGATTGCCCCCTATTAAAATAAGCATATCCATCTTTCGGATTTATTTCTATCGCTTTATTATAATCTTCGATAGCACCCTTGTAATTTTTTTGAAAGTTTTTTAAAAATCCAAGACTATAATAGGCGAAACCGTCTTTTGGATTAATTTCTATTGCTTTAACAAAGTCGTCAATTGCGCCGGAATAGTCATTGTTATTTTTTTTACAACTTCCTCTGTTGTAGTAGGCATTTCCATTTTGTGGATTTATCTCAATAACTTTACTGAAATCATCTATGGCGCCTTTAAAATCATAGATTTCACATTTAACAATTCCCCGATTCAAATAAGCCATTTCGTAAACAGGATTGAGTTCAATCGCTTTATCAAAGTCGGTTAGAGCGCCTGTGTGATCTTGTAAATCAACCTTAGCCATTCCATTCTTATAAAATTCTTCCGCATTTTGTGCAAACGAAGAGAAAACAAATAGGAGGGAAGTGAGTATGGATAATAGAGCCTTTTTCATTAATGCTATTTCTTGTTTTGCGAATCTTTAACTTACTTACAAATATAATTTAAAAAATTTAAATCAAAATTTTATTGCGTGGCAAATCATACATATAAATGAAAACTTGTTACAGCCGTAAATTTATAGTAATAAAAAAAAGGGAGACGGTATCTTATACCGATCCCTTCAATTGTTTTATCAGACAAGAATTATTTTGAATGAAAATTTTGCCTCACAAATTTAGGTAACTACATACGTGTTGGGACAAAAGTATGGCGAAAACATATTTAAACTGTGGATAAAATTAAAAAATAATCCGGAAGATGTGTCGGATTTAATCGATACTCAAAATTTATATTGAAAAGAAAACAAAAATTAACTAATATATCCCTTCACATAATCTTTCGTTAATTTCTCTTTAGGATTCAGCAACACTTCTTCAGTTGTACCAAATTCAATGATCTCGCCCATATAAATAAATACAATATAATCTGAAACTCTTCTTGCCTGACGCAAAATATGAGTTACCAAAACCAAAGTGTATTTATCTTTTAATTTAAGAAATAATTCTTCAATGTGTTGTGTTGAAATGGGGTCAAGTGCTGATGTAGGTTCATCTCCTAAAATAATTTCAGGTTCAACTGCAAGTCCTCTTGCTAAACATAAGCGTTGTTGTTGACCAATGGATAAACGCGTTGCCGGATCTTTTAATCTATCCTTCACTTCATCCCATAAACTTACGCCTCGCAAATAATGCTCAACTATTTTATCCAGTTCTTTTTTGTCGCGTTGACCATGTATTCTTGCTCCATAAGCTACATTATCATAAATATTCATGGGTAATGGAAATGGTCGTTGGGATAATAGTCCCATTTTTTTTCGAATGCTCGTCACTTCAGTATCCGGAGAGTATAGATCCACACCGTCAACCAACACTTGCCCGGTAATTTCTACATTCCCATTCCTGTCAAGCAATCGGTTAAATGTTTTCAGCAAGGTAGTTTTTCCGCATCCTGATGGTCCTATAAAAGAGGTTACTTTTTTATCAGGAATATCAATGCTTATATTTTTTAGAATGTGATTTCCGTCAATGTGAACATTTAAGTTTTTTACACTGATATGAGGTTTTTCAGTTGTCATATTTTATTTTTAGAAAGTTTTTTACTGAAATATTTTGCAGTAAAACTGATTACTAATACAATGATGGTAAGAATTAATGCTGCTGCATAAGCACGGTTCTGCACTTCTTCAATAGGACTGCTCAACTGAAAAAATATTGCTAACGGCAATGTGGCTGTCGGCTGATCAAGGGATGTGGGAATACTATCAGTATAACCCGCGGTAAAAAGTACGCAGGCTGCATCACCAATGGCTCTGCCAAATGAAAGTAGAATGGCAGTTATTATTCCCGGCACACATTGTCTGATCAATATTTTTGATGTTTCCCATCTTGTTCCTCCTAAAGAATAAACTGCATTACCAATATCTTCAGGAACTACGCGAAATACTTCATCCATTGCTCTTACCAAAATAGGAATGACTAGTAACGTAACTGTTATTGTTCCGGCTAATAACGAAGTTTTTAATCCGAAATAGATCATAATAGTAAACCCAAAAGCTCCATAAACAATAGAAGGCAGGCCAAATAAAATATCAGAAGTTAAACGGGTAGTGGTTGCCAGCCAGGAATTTTTTTTTGCATAAACGTTGATATATAACACAACAGGAATACTTATAAGTAAACCAAACACTGTTGCTCCAATTGTTATATAAATAGATCCGATGATAGCATTTAATATTCCACCGCCTTTACCAATGTAAAAGCCACCCTCCGGAATTTTTGAAACAATGTCCCAGGTAAGTGATCCTGCACCTTTCGAGGTAATTGTCCAGAGGATCATGATCAATACTCCGCTAATGGACAGCGTACATAAGATCATTAAGAGTTTAAAAAATTGTTCTTCTAATTTTCGTTTCATTAATTCATCCTCCCTTCTAAACGGTATAAAATTATACGTGATATAGTATTGAATAAAAATATAATGACAAATAAAATAAATGCGGCTAACATTAAGGCGGACTCGTACATCGGTACCGACAACATTTCACCATAATTATTGGCAATAAGTGCAGGCAAAGGGTAGCATGGATCAAAAATGGAATGTGGTATTTCAGAAATATTTCCACAAACCATCAGCACGGCTATCGTTTCGCCAAACGCTCTTGAAACAGCTAACACAACAGCAGCAAGTATACCTGGAAGTGATTTTTTCAACACCACATGTTTTATTGTTTCCCATTGTGTAGCACCCACCGAAAGCGATGCTTCACGCAAGCCATCGGGTACGGTATTAAATACTTCTAATAGAATACTGATGATCAATGGAATGATCATAATCGCAAGCACAATTCCTCCCGCAAGCGTGCTGTAACCCGATGAAAATTCTACAAAATGTATCGCCAGTTTTTCCTGAACAAATGGTACGATGACTAAAACACCCCATACACCATATATTACAGGGGGGATGCCCGATAATAGATCGATTGGTGGCAGAAGTACTTTTTTAACTTTTACATGTGCATATTCAGAAAGATAAATAGCGGTTAACAATGAAATGGGTAAGGCGATTATAATTGCAATAGCGGTAACCCATAATGTTCCCGCAATGTATGCTAGAAAACCAAAAGAAGATTTAAAGGGTTTCCATTCCGCCGAAAGCAAAAGACTACTTAAAGAACTGTTTTGTAATATTGGCAATGACTTATAGTATAAGCCCACACCGATAAGTACAACAGTAACTGTAGACAGTAATGTCAAAACTAAAAAAGAATTTCCGGTGATCTTGTCAATTGTTAATCGTATATTTTTCATTTAATTTTTATTCAATCAATTATCTAAAAGTTGATAGTCCTTAAATGCCTATCGACTATGCACGAATAGCCACATTAATTAATTAGTGGGCAATTCGAACATAGTCGAGAAAAGGATTTGCAAAAGTAAACTAATAATGCAAATCGTAAAGAGGTATTTTAATTTGCTCCCAATTTTACTTTTTCTGCATTTAATTTTTCGTCCGATAGTTTTATATAACCGGCATCATTAACATATTTCTGTCCTTCAGTCAAAATCCATTTGGTAAATTCAATAACAATTGGATTTGTAGGTTTACCTTTAGTAACAAAGTATAGATCACGTGCAGGAGGAGAAGGATATTTGCCTGCAACTATCGCAGCAATTAATTGATCTACATCACCATAAAAATTTTCATCCGCATCAATTTGTCCATTTTTGTTTAAATCGATTGGTAATACTACAACTCCATTAGTTGCCTTCTTCGTTTTCGAATCATATATATATACAATATTATTGTAACCAATTCCTGTCGGATCTCTTTTTACAGCAGTTGCAAGTCCCGGGTCACCATATACGGCAACACCTTGAAGATCTTCTTGCTTTTTGCCAAAATATTTTGCCCATGTTTCAGCGGCACCCGCAGCATCCGAACGTGTGTATACGTGTATAGGGGCGGCACCTTTAAAACCTATTTGATTCCAGTATTTGATTTTTCCTGTGATAAAAATATTATTTAAAGCTTCCTTTTTTATCCCTTTTGCTTGTAACTCTTTTAAATAAGGATTAGTTGCGCTGATAGTAGGAATAACAGCATCTTTGGTTACTGCAATTGGAAAAGCACCTTTCTTTATTTCTTCAGGATTCAGGTCGCGGGATACTAATCCAATATCTGTAACTTTAGATAAAACATCCGTAATTCCTTTACCTGCACCCCCTGCAGAAATATCAATTTTTACATGGGGATGAATTTTTTTAAATTCTTCTGCCCATTTTACGGTTATTGGATACAATGCAAAAGCTCCTGAAATGCTTATATTTCCTTGCAAATCAATAGGTGCTGGTTTTCTAATCACTGTTCCTGATGTAAGTATTATAAAGCCTGCTAAGACTCCGATAACTATTTTGAATTTTGTTTTCATATTCTATAAAGTCGATAAAGTTAGTGTATTTATTTTACTATTTAAAACTTGTTTTAAATAATTGTGGTTTCAATGTTACAGAAATGTATGCCCAGGTGGGTATTGTAAGGTTTTCTCCAGCTTTTTTAATAATCGCCATGGATGCTGAAGGCACTGCATACGAAACACCCAGGTCAATTTTTATGTAGGGTTTAGGTGTGTAAATAACACCTAAGTCGTTTTCATATCCCAGGTAATTATTGATTGTTTCCGGTATTGTCTTCTTTCCAAACTTAACATTATTAATGAAATTGTTTTCACTATAAAACAAATGAAAGTCAGATCTGAATTGCACTTTTTTGCCTGCGTTTTTCGTGAAAAAAAGATATGGATTAATTAGTCCGGCATTATTCAGATCGCCCGGTTTGTTTATGAAAAATTCCATATTGCCATTAAAGCGGTGGTTAACACCATACAACGGTATAAAGTTATGATCGGTCGTGCTAGTAATTTGTCCATTATTTCCACTAAATATTTCCGCCCCAAAACGAATGGTTAAATTGTCAGGATTCGTGTATTTAATTTCCGGTTGTATATACCAGGCAGCTAACAGATTTCCTGAAGCATCTTTTCCGGATTGGTAATATCCGCTAAACGTCGCATAAATTTTACCTTTTTCAAACTCCAATCTCCCCCCATCTGTAAAACGTTGATACGTTCCTTCTCTCGACTTTGGTTCTTGATATCCATCTGCAGAATTAATAGTAGTTAAAGTAAACGCATCCGTAATTTTATATTTCATATAATGCACTGCTAATGTTTTGTAAGTATTGAAACCTGGATTATAAGTGGTTCCCGATAAGGGTTCACCATTGGGTTGATTTGTAAGTCCGTTGTTACTTGATGTTTGGTTAAAAGCACCAATCAATTCTGAAGAAAGTTTGTCAGAATTAAATCGGAAATTAACTGCGTCATGAGCTTGTGCGTTCACTCTCCAGTCATTTTCTGAAAATAATCGTCCATTATCAAGGACTATTTTTTGTCTTCCAATTTTAACTGAAAATTTTGGATGGATAAAAACTTCCGCATAGGCTTCAAAAAGCTGCAAAGTAGCATTGTTTGATTTAGGATCATTTTGCCCCCATACCCTCACATCCTGGATGGAAGTATGAAGGATAAATTTATTTTTTTGTTCGTAGGTTAATAATATCCTGCTGCGCTGATTGGTAAAAAAAGCCGGGACGGCTGTATCACCGGCAGGCTTTAAAGTTCTGAACCCATTTCTAAATTCAGTTCTTGTTCTTAACTCCGCGCCAATTGTAAATGTTTTATCTTTTGGGGTTTCCTGTTCTTTTAATGCAGTTTCTGCCCTTAAGGAATCCGCATCTGTCTCAGTAATTGTTTTTTTTTGAACAAGCAGGTTTAAAATATCATCTGAAGATTGAGCTGAAGAAGATACAATATGATAAGAGAGTGCTATAATTGTTAGAATGTATTTTTTTGTTTTCATGGTTTTTAATTTATTAAGTTCTTGTTTTTTTACTTTGCTTTTTGATTTCGATAGGGGAAGGACTACTTAAATAAGCAATTTACTCCAAAGAGAGATTAATATGCCAAAAGGCAAATACAGCAGTAGGTACATGCTGTTAAGATAAAAAATGTTATGGAAGTATTGTTAGCCATTTTATAAATTCGGTACAAATATATACATATTCTATCGATTTAGTAGAAAATAAAAATATTTTTTTCTATTTTTATTTTTAAATAGCAAATTATAGAAATTTGAAAATTATTTTTATTGTGAAAACAAAAAATTATTTCTTACTGAAGGGATCTCGAAATATGATGTCGAACATCAAATTATAAGAAACTGAAATCGAATTATAGTTATATCGGAAAAATAATATCTGCGGTAGTTTAAAAAAATTGTTAAGAAAGATAATTATTCAAATTAATTTTATACTTTTGGCTTCATGGGGTTCAAGAATATTCATATAATTTTGTTAATATGTTTTGCAATTATCCTCAAATTGTTGTTCTTCAGTTTTGCCTTGGTTTTAGTTCAGGATAATGCCAAAATGGATTCTCTTGTTGCTAATGATGCATTTAAGATTCGTAATAAAAGAAGGCGTATAACCTATTCCCTTTTATGTGCGAAGGAGAATATCAGTAATGAAGAATATATCTTTGCTGAGAAAAAGGAAACGGAAGATTACAATAAATTATTCATAAGATTCAAATTACCAATACTATCTTTTTTAACAAATTATCTTTCTGTTAACGTAATGGAATTGAAAACAAATTTATCCGATTTTTCAGAAACTTGTTTCAATTCTCTTTCTTCAAAAAAACACCTCTCTATTTCAATTTTAAGAATTTGATAATAAAATTATTTACAGCAGTAAATAATTTTTAATCATTTAATAAAATTGAAAAACATGTCATCAAAGTCATTTTTGTGGTTTTTAGTATTGTATTTTATACATACTACAGAAGTCTTTTCCCAAAAAGACGAAATGCTTAGTTTAGTTAAAGCTATCGAAATGGCGAAAGAAAACTATCCTTCCATCAAAGCAAAGGCTGCCGGAAAAGATGCGTCAAACACAGAATTATCAATAGCCCGATCAAACTATCTTCCAAATTTCATTGTTCAGGCACAGGCACTAAACTCTACATCTAATCAAGTAAGAGGAACTTATTTTGCAAATGGAGGAATAGCTATTCCTATTTCCGGTGGTACCAAAACCGATGGAACTAACTCGAATGATATGACATGGTCGAGTTTTGCTACGGCTTTTGTAAACTGGGATATATTTACTTTCGGAAAAGTAAAATCAAAAGTTGATTTGGCGAAGGCGGAAATTTCAACATCGCAATCTGATTATGAAAACGAAGTTTTTCAACAGCAAGTAAAAGTATGTGATGTGTATGTAATGGCAATTCTGTTAGATGGAATAGTAAAAGCACAACAATCAAATTTAAACAGAGTTGGTGCTTTAAAAAAAGTAACCGTAGCTTTCACCGAATCAGGCTTGAAATCAGGTGTTGACAGTTCGTTGGTGAACGCTGAATATTCCAAAGCATATTTGTTATTGTTGGAAAGTAAAAGAATAGCGCAAGAGCAAAAACTTATTCTTAAACAAATGTTAGGCATTTCAGGTGAAATTAATTTTATTTTAGATACTTCATTTTTCGTATCAAAAACTCCACAAAATATTTCTTTAGATAATAAAATTTCACAAAGCCCGATTCTAAATTATTATCAAACACTTGTTGATTTCAACCGTTCAAAAATTACTGCTGTTAAACGAAGTGGCTTACCATCCATTTCATTACTAGGAGCTACGTTTGGGCGTGGTTCCGGTATTGCTGATAAACTAACCAGTGATGGTGGTTTTACCTATAATAAATCTCTTTCCGGAGGACTTTCATTTCGCGCATATGATTATATGGTTGGTGTGTCAACTATTTGGAATATTACTAATTCTTATAGGAATCAAACTGAAGGACGTAAACAATATTTTATTACTAAAGAAATGGAAGAAATTTATAATGAAAAAAAATTACAACTGGAAGGAGAATTGGAGCGATCTAATTTGCGTTATTCCGCTGCACAAGAAATAGCCAAACAAACTCCTGTTCAATTAAAAGCTGCTTCCGATGCGTATAATCAATCCAAAGCACGCTATGATAATGGGTTAAATACTATCATCGAACTTACCCAAACGTATGCAATACTTAATCGTTCTGAGGTTGATTTAACTGTGGCGAATGGCAATACATGGCGCGCTCTGCTTTCAATAGCTGCCGCTTCAGGGAATTTAGATTTATTCATTCAAAATATTAAATAGTCATGATAAAATTCGCATTAAGAAACCCTATTACTATAATAGTTGGAATACTTGGAGTAGTTGTATTTTCCATACTTGCTTTGCTTAATATTCCAATAGATATTTTTCCGAAATTAAATCTACCTACTATATATATCGCTCAACCGTACGGTGGCATGGCTCCTGATCAAATGGAAGGATTTATTGCTACTCGTTACCAAAACCAACTTCTGTATGTAACAGGTATTAAAGATATAGAGGTTAAAAACATTCAAGGTCTTTGTTTAGTTAAGTGTACATTTTATGAGAGTGTAAATATGGCACAGGTATCAGGCGAGGTTGCTAATCAAGTAAATCGCGTTATGAGTTATATGCCTCCCGGAACTGTACCGCCAACGGTAGTTAGATTTGACGCTTCCAGCTTACCTGTGGGGCAGTTGGTATTTAGTAGTCAAAAGGCATCACTCAATGAAATGCAGGATATGGCTTCAACCCGTATAAGGCCTTTGTTTTCACAAATTCCAGGTGCTTCAGCACCTCCGCCATTTGGGGGAAATGAACGTACTATAATCGTAAAGGTGAACCCCGATCTAATGGCAAGTTATGAATTAACTCCTGATGATATTGTAAAATCAGTGGTTGAAAATAATCAAATATCACCAGCGGGAAATGTTCGTATTGGTGACTATAATGTAATGACACCCAATAATACCGTGATAAAAAATCCGGAAGACTTTTTGGATATACCATTAAAAAAAGGTTCGGGTCCTTCAGTTTATTTACGTGATGTTGCAACAGTAGAAGATGGAGCAGATGTTACGGTTGGTTATGCCTTGGTAAATGGTAAACGTTCAGTATATATTCCGGTTACAAAAACTGCGGATGCCTCAACTATGGATGTAGTTAATGCTTTAAAGGCAAAGATACCCGAAATGCAATCTTTATTACCTGATTATATAGAGCTCAAATACGAGTTTGATCAGTCTGTTTATGTAATTGAAGCCGTCAAAAGCCTTGCATCGGAAGGGATATTAGGAGCTTTGCTTACTGGTTTAATGGTTTTTTTGTTCCTGCAGGATTTACGTAGCTCTTTGGTTGTTATTTGCACAATTCCTATTTCAATTTTAGCTGCTATTTTATTATTAAATCTTTTCGGGCAAACCATTAACATAATGACTTTATCCGGTCTCGCACTTGCTATAGGTATTTTAGTGGATCAGTCAACAGTTGCAATTGAAAATATCCATCAGCATTTAGAAATGGGAAAAACAAAGTCCAGAGCAATATATGATGCGTCAAAGGAGGTTTCATTCCCGTTATTGCTAATTACTTTTTGTATCCTAGCCGTATTTGCTCCAGCCTTTTTAATGACTGGTGTGCCGAAAGGAATGTTCATGCCTTTATCTCTATCGGTAGGTTTTTCAATTATAGTTTCTTTTATATTGTCACAAACATTTGTTCCCGTTGTTTCAAACTGGTGGTTAAAACATCATGAACATCCTGCAAAGCATGAAACAGAAATTGCAAAAGATTTAACAAGTCAAAAAGAAACATTGGTTGAAAATTATGGACTCGTTCATCCTGAAAAGGTTTCGGGTTTCGAAAGGTTTAAACTTCGTTATCTTAAGTTGTTAGATAAACTCATGGCAAAAAGAGCTCGTTCAATTACCATTTATCTGATAGCTGCATTTGGAACTATAATTGTTTGCTTTTTACTTATCGGTAAAGATATTTTACCCAAAGTAGAGCACTCAAGACAATTTCAGTTAAGATTGATTGGTCCCGAAGGTTTAAGAATTGAAAGAACAGAAGATGCTGTTAAAAAAACCATAAGTATTATTAAAAAAATTGTTGGTGAAGAAAATGTTGATATAACTTCCGCATTTGTGGGGATGACACCATCCAGTTATGGTACCAATGCACTTTATATTTTTAATAGTGGACCACAGGAAGCTATTTTACAGGTGAATTTGGATGAAGGATATGAAGTTAAATCATTAGATGAATTAAAAGATAAAATTCGTAATGAGGTAAAAATAAAATTATCCAACATGAAAATTTCGTTTGAGCCTATTGAATTAACTGATAAAATAATGAGTCAGGGTGCAAATACACCAATTGAAGTAATTGTTGCTTCAAAAAATTTGCAGGAAGCAAATGTCTATGCTAAAAAATTAGAAGCAGAACTCCACAATATTTCTTTTTTGCGTGATATCAGGATCAATCAACCACTTAATTATCCTTCTCTTTCCATTGAGATCAACCGCGAAAAAGCTGCTCAGTTCGGACTTAACGTCAATGAAATATCTAAATCATTGGTAGCAGCCACATCATCAAGTCGTTTCACTGCAAAAAACTTGTGGTTGGATACTAAAAAAGGATTTGCTTATCAAGTACAGGTTCAGTTACCCGAATACCAAATGAAATCGGTTCAGGATATTGAAAATATCCCTTTGGTTAAAGGACAATTGAGACCAACAATAGGCGATGTTGCTACAATTACTAAAAAATATATACCTGCTGAATATGATCGTATTGGACCACGTAGGATTGTAACAGTTTCAGCTAATATTTTTAAGAAAGATTTAGGCAGTGCAACCACACTTGTAAATAAGGCTATCAAATCTATTGGGGAGCCTCCAAAAGGTGCAAAGGTTGAAGTAAAAGGTTTGGCGAAATTGCTTGAAGAAACATTGAACAGTTTGCAGTCGGGTTTGCTTTTAGCAATTGTTGTAATACTACTCTTACTTGCTGCTAATTACCAATCGTTTAAAGTGGCATTTGTAGTATTAGTAACTATTCCTGCTGTTCTTGCCGGCTCTATGCTATTATTGCTTATCACCGGCGGAACACTTAATCTGCAATCTTATATGGGTATTATTATGTCGGTAGGGGTATCCGTTGCCAATGCCGTTTTATTGGTTACAAATGCAGAAATCTTAAGAATTGACTATAAAGATGCCACTAAGGCGGCACGTGTTTCTGGAGCTGTGCGTTTACGTCCAATATTAATGACTTCAATTGCAATGGTGGCAGGAATGATCCCGATGGCAAGTGGCTTAAGCGAAGGAGGTGAACAAACTGCACCTTTAGGACGAGCAGTTATAGGCGGGTTAATTGCTTCTACATTTGCAGCACTTCTTATTTTACCTGTTGTATTTGCAAGCGTTCAGGGTAAAAGTTCTGTAAAATCGGTTTCATTAGATCCGGAAGATGATAACAGTGAATTTTATGATAGTGGAGAACCCCAAAATTTAGGTTTAAAAATATAAGAATCATATTAAATAAAAAAACAAATGATAACATCCATAAAAATAATGCTGCCTGTTGTGGCAATTGTAATACTCAATTCGTGCAGTAACGAAACGAGTAAAAAAGAAAAAAAAGAAGAGTTGGTATATGCAACCATAAAAGCAGAAGAAGGGCAACCTTCTACAAAGATTTCATTGCCGGGTGAACTCATGGGTTATTACGAAACAGATATTTACCCGAAAGTAAACAGTTACGTTAAAACACTTCTTGTAGATATTGGCGATAAAGTTACTAAAGGACAGCTTTTGGCTGAATTGGAAGCTCCTGAGTTGAGTAGCAAATTAAATGAAGGATATTCCAAATCTAAAGCGGCAGAATCAATTTTTCTTAATACAAAAGCAAAATATAACCGTTTATTACAAACCAGCAAAACCGCGGGAGCTGTTTCTCCTTACGATCTGGATCTGACAAAAACAAATGTTATATCCGATAGTCTTGGTTTTATAGCTGCTGAAGCTAATTATCGATCTTTAGGGGAATTGGTTAGCTACTTAAAAATTACAGCTCCTTTTGACGGAATAATTACAGAACGAAATATCTCTCCGGGTGCATTTGTCGGACCATCCGAAAAAAATGCTCAAGCCATGCTTGTTATAAAAAATGAATCCAAGTTAAGATTGAGAGTTTCTGTTCCCGAAAAGCATATTGCGGAAATAAAAAATGCTCAGGAAGTTACTTTTACTGTGAGTGGGTATCCGGATAAGAAGTTCAAAGGTAAGGTAACCAGAGGATCTTCAAATATCAATACTCAGTTAAGGTCGGAGGCAATTGAAATGGAAATTGAAAATAGTCAAGGTATTTTATTACCTGGAATGTTTGCTAAAGTTGAATTACCTCTGACAAGAAATGAAAAAACAATAATTGTTCCTGAATCTTCTGTAGCAATAAATATGGAGCGTTGTTTTGTTATAAAAGTGATTGGTAAAAAAGCTAAATTGATTGATGTTCAAAAAGGAAATTCATTTGATAGAAAAGTGGAAATATTTGGAGATGTAAATGCGGGTGATATTATTCTAAAAGAGGCCAATGATGAAATAAAAGAAGGCGAAATACTAAAAATAAATTTAAAACCATGATAGAAAAAACTTTCCGCTAAACCATTTCAAAAGAAATGCTCACAGAACTGTTGTAAAACATTAACTTACGAAAAGGGTATCCTAATTCTAAATTTTGTATCCGTTTATTTGTTTATAGGACAAGTAAACAGAGCATTGGATATTATGATCATTAGCAACATTTAAAATCAGATTCGAGAATGTGTGAATGATATAATTATTTTATAGAATTGCGTAACACTTATCTTTTAAAGAATACTCAATTTTGTAGGGTAATAATTCAGTTACAAATAAAAATTAAAAATTATGTTCTACGATGGTTATCACTTTTGGGGAATGCACCTTATATGGTGGTTCGTTTGGTTAAGTTTGCTTTTTTGGATATTCGCAATACCTTATGATATACCCGGTCAGCGAAGAAGTGATTCTCCTTTTGATATTTTGCGTAAGCGATTCGCTTCGGGGCAAATGACGAACGAAGAATATCAGGAAAAGAAAAAAATCCTCGAAAAGGATTTAGCAAAATAGAGCTAAATCACTTCAGAAGGTAAAGAATGAATGAGCCTGTTCCATTGGTATTGTGGAATAGGCGCTTCATTTTTTTTAAAATTGTAGTGATGTATAGAATAGTTGTTCATTAATAAATGTCATGTCTTTAAGATAATTGAATAGATATATTTGACAAAAAAATAATCGCCAAAAAACTGAAAGATGAACACAAAATTGGATAAAAACGGAAAAGATAAAAAACATGAATAAGAATGTAACAAAAAGCGAATTGCTCAAATGCACCGTAAAGCCTAACAAAAATATTAATCTCTCAAAGATTGATACAAACTCCGGTATAAAGAAACCTGATAAAAGGGACTTTAAAAATAAACTGTTAAACGATATAGAAGAAATATCGAAATTTCAGAATAAATTATTTGCGGAGAACCGTCAATCCTTATTAATTATACTACAAGGGATGGATAGTGCGGGTAAAGACGGAACCATTAAGCATATCATGAGCGGAGTAAATCCTCAGGGAGTATTAGTACATAGTTTTAAACATCCCTCCGCATTAGAGTTAGAGCATGATTATTTATGGCGTCATGCTCAAAAATTACCTGAACATGGTCAAATAACTATTTTCAACCGTTCGCATTATGAAAACGTGCTTATTTCAAAAGTTCATCCTGAACTTGTTTTAGCCGAACGCTTACCCGGCATAGATAGTGTCGATAAAATTGACAAGGATTTTTGGAACCTTCGTTATAAGCAAATCAATTATTTTGAAAAAAACACAATCCAGAACGGCACACACATTTTAAAATTCTTTCTTCATTTATCTAAAAATGAACAACGCAATCGGTTTTTAGAAAGGGTTGAAAATAAAGAAAAGCACTGGAAATTTTCCTCTGCCGATATTACCGAGCGTGAATTTTGGTCAGATTATCAACATGCTTATGAACAGGCTTTAGAACATACCAGTACAAAAATTGCCCCTTGGTATATTATACCGGCTGATGACAAATTACACGCTCATCTGCTTATAGGTAAACTGATTTTAGAAAAATTTAAAAAAATGCATCCTTCTTTTCCTCCGGTAGATAAAAAGGAAAGAGAGTTAATGAAACTGGCGAAAGAAAAATTGAAAAAAGAAAGTTAAGAGTAATTACAAAGGTGCTTTTTTCGCTAAAATTTAGCCACTGAGTTTTAGCAAAAAATTCCAAACGCATCTATAAACTTAATTGATCCTTGAAAAATAAAAAATGAATGCAGAAAACAATACAAAACAGTTTGATACCGATCCCGCTAAAGGTTTAAATCAAAGCGAAGTTGAAAGTAATCGTAAAGAGTATGGTTACAACGAAGTTTTGGAAAAAAAAGCAAATCCAATATTTTTATTTCTAAAGAAATTTTGGGGACTTAGTGCATGGATGTTGGAAGTGATAATTATTCTTTCGTGGTTTTTGCACAAATACTCAGACGCTTATATTGTTTTGGGATTACTTGTGTTTAATGCGATAATAGGTTTTATTCAGGAATACAATGCTGCCAATGCAGTTGAAGCATTGAAGAAAAAATTACAGATAAATGTAAAACTACTACGAGATGCTATTTGGAAAACATTCCCTGCACGGGAATTAATCCCCGGTGATATAATCCGAATCCGAATCGGAGATTTTGTTCCGGCTGACGTAAAAATTATTCAAGGTGAAATAAGTATAGACCAATCCGCTCTGACAGGAGAATCACTCGAAATAGAAAAAAAGTCTCAGGATATTATTTTTTCTGGTTCAATAGTTACTAAAGGAGAAGCTACGGGAATGGTAACCGTAACCGGAGCCAATACCAAATTCGGTAAAACAATTGAACTAGTAAAAACAGCTAAACCAAAATCACATATTAATGAGATCATCGCCAAAGTTGTAAAATGGCTTTTACTGATAGTTGGCGCTTTATTATCGGTAGCGGTAATTGTTTCTTTTATAAAAGGAATTAATTTATTGGAAATTCTGCCTTTGATGTTGGTGTTATTGCTTGGAGCTATTCCGGTTGCACTAACTGCTATGTTCACGGTTTGTATGGCATTAGGATCAAAAGAATTAGTCAAGCAAGGAGTGTTGGTAACACGATTAAATGCTCCTGATGATGCGGCAAGCATGGATATTTTATACGTGGATAAAACGGGTACACTTACCATGAACAAATTATCCGTAGCAAAGTTGCAGGCTGGTAAAGATTATAAAGAAGATGATGTGTTGCTTTATGGCGCATTGGCTTCTCAGGAAGCAAATCACGATTCAATAGATATGGCTTTCATAAATGAAGCAAAAAGGAAAAATATTTTAAACGATACATTCATACAGAAAACTTTTATTCCGTTTGATCCAAAAAACAGAAAAACAGAAGCTGTAATAAAAAACGGGAACGAAGAATTTAAAGTGATGAAAGGTTCATTTAATGTCATCGCTGAGGTTTGTGGTTTGGATGAAAAATCTAAAACTGATTTTGGAGCAAGCATAAATGAGTTTGCGAAACAGGGATACAGAACATTGGCTGTTGCTAAAACAATTGGGAATAATAAGCCGGGCTTTGTCGGATTAGTGGCGTTGCATGATCCACCAAGAACCGATTCTAAAGAACTAATCCATGAAATTGAAAAGTTGGGAGTAACTGTTAAAATGCTCACAGGCGATGCACTTCCTATAGCTATTGAAATTGCAAAAGCGGTGGACTTGAAAGGTACAATAATAAATGCTGCTGAATTAAAAAAAACAGATAAAGAAAATCTTATTGCATTATTGGAAAAAAGTAGCGGAGTTGCAGAAGTTTATCCGGAAGATAAATATAATATTGTAAAAGCGTTTCAGGCAAAGGGACATATTGTTGGTATGACTGGAGATGGTGTAAATGATGCCCCTGCATTAAAACAAGCTGAGGTAGGAATAGCAGTGAGTAACGCTACTGATGTTGCTAAAGGTGCTGCGAGTATTGTATTAACCCAAGAAGGGTTAGCAAACATTCTCAGCCCTATTAAAATTGGGAGAATGATGTTTGAACGTATCAATACATGGATACTGAATAAAATCGCAAGAACAATTCTGAAAACGTGTTTTGTTGTTATTGCCTTCCTGATACTTGGAAAATATGTTATTTCCGCTACGGCAATGTTGATCATGATTTTTATGACTGATTTTGTGAAAATATCTTTGTCCACTGATAATGTAACACCTTCCGCAAAACCGGCAAAATGGAACATCACAGGTTTAGCGAAAATAGGAACAGTGATAGGTTTGATTATGACCATAGAAGCGTTTGGGCTTTTATACATTGGTTTAAATTATTTCCATTTGAATACCGATAATGAAGCGCTCAATACGTTTTGCTTTGAGCTATTACTCTTCTTCGCATTGTTTTCAATATTTGTTGTCAGGGAAAAAAAACATTTTTGGAAATCCGCACCGAGCAAAACACTTTTGTTCCTTTTAATTGCCGATATGATTTTAGGAATCATTCTTTCGACATTCGGACTGTTGGGTTTTAAAGCAATTCCATTGACGCAAACAATTGTTATATTTGGTTATACATTAATTTTTTCCTTTGCGCTAAACGATTTTATCAAGGTTGTTCTATTGAGAAAATGGCATGAAAGTATTCCTGATCCAGTAAAAATTACAGACAAAGAAGCTGATGCCAAAGAACCGCCGAAACCTGCTGTGAATGATGCTGATGCTAAAGAAGAGATAAAACCTGAAACCAAAGACGCATCGAAGCCTATAGAAAAACCTGTAGAAACAACAGACAAAGAACCTGATACCAAAGAAGTGCCGAAGCCTACTGTGAATGACGCTGATGCTAGGGGAAAGACAAAACCTGAAACCAAAGGTGCATCGAAGCCTATAGTAAAACCTGTAGAAACAACAGACAAAGAACCTGATACCAAAGAAGTGCCGAAGCCTACTGTAAATGACGTTGATGCTAAGGAAGAGACAAAAACTGAAACCAAAGGTGCATCGAAGCCTATAGCAAAACCTGTAGAAAAAACAGACAAGGAAGTTGATGCCAAAGAAGTGCCGTCATCTGATTTCACATCTCAGATTGTTAAGCGAGTCCATAAACTATACGAGGAGCTTGGGCGTGCAGATGTCAAAGCGGTTGAGGACATGGAGAATGCAGAGCGGGAGAAGAAGAAAGATGAACCAAAAAAATAAATAACAGAATATTTATAATAATACAACCAATATGGAACATCTCCCAAACTTCAATGGCACTTGGTTATACATTATTTTCTCCTTTGTAATAAATGATTTTATCAAGGTTATTCTATTGAAAAAGTGGACTTTGGAAACTCCATTACAACACTGTGGAATATGAAAATATGTGAATGATAAAAAAATGATAAAAAACATATTATAAACTGATTATTGTCATAAAAGTATATTTAGTTATAATTTATTTTTGTTCGAGTGATAAAATATAAATATTCGGTAATCACTCCTGCTAAAATTTTTTAAAAGGTTATCGCAGAACCTAGAAATCTGCACAATTTTAAATAAAACAAAAACACTTATGAAAACAATTAAATCACTTCTACTTGTGCTCATTATAGGAGCAACAACATGTTCAATGACATTTGCTCAAAACTACAAAGCACCCAAAATAGATGCTTCTGGTAAAGTTACGGATGAAGAAGGCGCCTTCATTGGTACTGTTACCAAAGAAGGTGTTATCACAGACGCAAAAGGAGAAAAGATAGGTCATATAGATGCTGCCGGAATGTTGGTGGACAACAAAGGGAAAATTATTGGTAAGCCTGAAAAAAATGGAAATTTCGTTCCTTATTTTCATGAAACTCCCGATAAAGCTACATGGTCTACAACAACTCCTGAAAACGGTACTTGCCTTGTAAAAAACACGAAAGGGGAAGTTATTGCTGTAGTACATGAAAATTATAAAATGTATGGAGCATGTGCTATCCATTGCCTTCAAAATCACATGAAACATGGTGAAGTGTTGGATAAATCCAAAAAATAAGCAAGGCATTTATTTTAGAAGTAAATTTTTATTTTTTACAATTAGCCGGTACAGAAATGTATCGGCTTTTTATTTTTCAATTTTTCTCATCTCCAAGAAATTTATTCCGCTTCCCTTCTTCAAATGGAGAAGGTGCCCGACCGCATACCGCCTTTAGCTTTAGCGGTGGCGCAAGGGCGGATGAGGCAGAGAAGTGGATTGAGGGTAAAATAGATGAGGAGGGTAGGTTTCGATATAAACCAACCAATTAATTTGTATTTTCGCAAATCTTTAAAAGAGTACTTTTGCACTTGAATATGTTTACACTTCTAAAAAAAGAAATACGTAGTTTTTTAAGTTCACTGATCGGATACATTACCATCACCGTTTTTTTATTGGTGATTGGTTTATTCATGTGGGTATTAAAAACCGATTCCAACATATTGGATAACGGTTACGCCAATATCGACACACTTTTTTTTATTGCTCCCTGGGTATTTTTATTTTTGATCCCTGCCATTACCATGCGCTCTTTTGCAGATGAAAAAAGAGCAGGTACCATCGAATTATTGTTGACGCGCCCTCTGACAGATCTGCAAATTATTTTAGCTAAATATTTTGCCGGATTTGCCTTGGTTTTATTTTCATTGCTGCCCACTTTAATTTATTATTACTCGGTTTATAAATTAGGTAACCCTGTCGGAAATATTGATACGGGAGGAATGTGGGGTTCTTATATCGGTTTGCTTTTCTTAGGTGCTGCATTTGTTTCCATTGGTATTTTTGCTTCTGCCATTACAGATAATCAAGTGGTCTCTTTTATTCTGGCATTATTTCTTTGTCTTTTTATTTATAGAGGTTTTGATTTGATGAGCGCCTTTCCGCTATTTGGTAAAATAGATAATGTAATTTTAGCTTTAGGAATTGATAGTCATTATGCTTCCATGAGCCGCGGAGTGATTGATACTCGCGATGTGATTTATTTTATAAGTTTAATAGCAATATTTATTTTTAGTACACGCACCGTTCTTGAAAGCAGGAAATGGTAAATTAATTTGAAAATTTGAGAATTGAAAAATTTGCAAATGAAATAGTTAGATAGGTAACAATAAAAACTTTAAACTTTCAAACTTTAAACTTTGAACTCAAATAAAAAACGAGATCTGACTTCACTTGGTTTAGCTATCATAATATTGATATTGCTGAACTTTGTCGGCTCGTTTGTGTTTCATCGTTTCGATCTGACTTCCGAAAAAAGATATACGTTATCCGAAGCCACAAAAAAATTATTAAGCAATCTGAATGATGTAGTTTATGTAAAAGTATACATGGGGAAAGATGAAGATTTTCCTGCAGGCTTCAAACATTTGCGCAACGAAACTCAGGAAATGCTGGATGAGTTCAGAGCGTATGCGGATGATAATATTGAATATGAATTTATCAATCCTTCCGAAAGTACTGATAAAAAACAGCAGGAAGAAATTTTTAAACAGTTATACGATAAAGGACTTCAACCTACCAATCTGGAAGTAAAGGACGAAAATGGAAGCTCACAAAAAATTATTTGGCCCGCCGCTCTTGTCTCTTATCATGGTCATGAAGTGCCCTGGCAATTATTAAAAACTCAAATCGGTTCTTCATCCGAAATGCAATTGAATAATTCCATTCAGGCATTGGAATATGAGTTTGCCAGTTGCATCCGTAATTTAAGCACCGATATTCGTCCGCAAATAGGCTTTATGGAAGGGCATGGCGAATTAGACTCATTGGCCGTTGATGATATTGAAAATTCTTTAAGCGAATTTTATTCTTTAAAACGAATTAAAATAAATGAGTCTTTAAATGCCTTGAAAGGTCTAAAAGCAATCATCATTGCAAAGCCTGATACTTCTTTTTCCGAAAAGGATAAATATATTATCGATCAGTATGTTATGAATGGAGGTAAAGTGTTATGGGTGATAGACCCTTTAAATACCAGCGTTGACAGCCTTCGTAAGTCAGGTGGGACAATTGCGACACCTTATTTATTGAATTTAGATAATCTGTTTTTTAAATACGGTGTGCGCATCAATCCTAATTTAATAGTGGATATGCAATCCTCTGCAATACCTGTAAATAAAGCATTTGTTGGTCAGGAGCCTCGCTTTGAATTAATGCCCTGGTTATTTTCTCCACTGATAATGCCCACTAGCGCTCATCCGATTGTGAAGAATTTAGATGTTATCAAAATTGATTTCGGTTCCAGTATCGATACTGTGGCTGCAAAAGGAATTAAAAAAACAATTTTATTACACACTTCAAAATATTCGAAAATTCTAAACGCCCCTGTACGTATCGATTTAAGAATGGCAAACATGCGCCCCGATGAAAATCAGTTTACAAATCCTTACCAACCGGTGGCTGTTTTATTGGAAGGTGAATTTGAATCGGTATTTAAAAACCGTATGCATCCTAAATTTATAACTGGTACATCTATTCCTTTCAAGGAAAAAGGTGTAAATACCCAAATGATCATGATTTCGGATGGTGATATCATCAGGAATGAAGTTCAATATTCAACACAAAAACCCTATGCCTTGGGCTATGATAAATATACCAATCAAACGTATGGCAATAAAAATTTTATTTTGAATTGTATCAATTATCTCTGTGATGATTCAGGATTGATAAGTGTTCGAGCGCGTGAATTAACTCTCCGTTTACTTGATAAGAAAAAAGTGCTGAATGAACGGTTAAAATGGCAATTAATAAATGTATTATTACCTTTGCTGACTATTCTCGTATTTGGAATTATACATCACATTATTCGTAAACGGAAATATGCTAAGTAAAAATCAGGACGGATGACCGAAAGAATAGAGTTAATAAATAGAAAAAGATAATTGAATAAAATGAAAGATAAAAATCAAAAAACAATAGTAATTAAGAATTCTAAGTTTAGAAAAATATCCTTTTTAAATGATTATTTAGAAATTGTTGAAAGTATATTTTCTTCAAAATATGAGGTTCCTTATGAAAAAGTTACCAAATTGGTGTTCGAAAAATTTATTTATAGCCAATACATCGATGATTGTATGACAATAGATTATATTCATATCGATGGCAAAAAGAAAAAAATTGTTATTGAAGTAACTGAGAAAGATTTTCTAAGAATTGTAGAATTGATAAAAGATAAAAATATTACCATTGAAAAAAATGGTAATGATTAGGCAATACATTTAAATTCTTGAAACGGAACAAATTCGCAATAATAACTGCAATTCTTCTTGGTTCAATTGCAGCGTGGTTTTATATCAATAATGGCAAAGGAACCATCAATCAATCCTTCCGCAATTTTGCTGTGGAAGACCCTACATCTGTTGATAAAATAATTCTAAAAAAAAGTAAGATTACTATTTTTTTAGAGAAACAAACTTCCGGTAGTTGGACTGTGAATGGAAAATATCCTGCCAATAATAATTCATTAAAATCCCTGCTGTATACGCTGAAAAACATTGATATCAAGGAACCCATCGGAAAAAGCGAACAAGATAGCATAATAAAAGAGTTGCTTGAAAAAGGAACTATATGCGAAATTTACCAGAATCACGAACTTACAAAAGCATATTATGTTGGAAAAGAAATATCAGATCATAGTGGTACCTATATGGTTTTAATTGATCTCAAAACGATGCAACCCTCAGCAAAATCTTTTGTAACTTATATTCCTGGCGTTGAAGGCAATTTAGCAGCCAATTATTTTATTGAAGAAAAGGCTTGGAGAGACCATACCGTTTTCCATTACCATTCCACTGATATTAAATCGGTTAAAATGGAAGTACCCTTATATCCCGAAGCCGGTTATGAACTTGAGTTGAAGGGAAACAATAATTATCAGATTACCATACTACCTACCAAACAAGTATTAAACAATTTGGATACATCGGCTGTGAAGCAGTATTTGTCGTACTTTGAACAATTAAATTTTGAAAATTTCGAATCCGATTTAACATCAACTCAAATAAATTTACTTGTAAAATCATCACCTTTAAACATACTAACTGTTACTGATAATGAGGGTATAGTAAATAAAGTATGCTTTTATCCTCTCAAAAATCTTCATAACATACTTGATAAAAATGGCAAGCCTTTAAAATTTGATCCCGAACGCATGCTGGCTCTCCTCAGCAATGGGAAAGATGTTGTAGTCGTGAAATTTTACGAGTTCGGTAAAATAATGCCTCCCGCAAGTTATTTTCAAAGAAAATGATTAAGGCATCTGACTAGTTTGTTATCCTGAACCCTTCGCCAAGCTCAGGACAGACTCCCTGAAGGATCTTATAAACAGAACACATCATTTTAAAATGGATGTTTCATTTAAGCCTGTCCTGAGCGTTAGTCGAAGGATTCAACATGACAAGAGGAACAGATGCTTCACTTTACTATGAATTTTGTTAAAAAGTAATGGAAACTAAAATAAAACAATCGTTTTTAAATCTGTAAAAATTCTATATTTGTCCTTTGATTTTTTGATTTTAAATAAACCAACATTAAGATAATTAGATATGAAATTTATTGTTTCCAGTTCATCATTATTAAAACAATTGCAGGCTATAAGTGGCGTGCTTAATTCGAATAATACCTTACCTATCTTAGATAATTTTTTATTTGAAATAGATAAAACCCAATTAAAAGTTTCTGCTTCTGATTTGGAAACTACCATGACCACGGTTATCAATATCGAGTCGAAAGACGAAGGAAACATTGCTGTTCCTGCAAAATTATTATTAGAAACATTAAAAACATTTGCTGATCAGCCTCTAACATTTAGTGTGGATACAAAAAAGTTTGGCATCGAAATAATTTCCGATTATGGTAAATATAAGTTAACAGGCCATAATGGCGATGAGTTTCCAAAACTACCCAGTATCGAATCTGCATCATCACTGGATTTAGACGCAAGCGTATTGGCATCAGCAATTAATAAAACAATATTTGCAGCAGGCAATGATGAGTTGCGTCCGGTAATGTCTGGTGTATTTTGTCAATTATCTGAGGACGACATTACATTTGTAGCTACAGATGCTCATAAACTGGTACGTTACCGCAGAACCGATGCGAAGGCTCAATCCGCATCATCATTTATCATTCCTAAAAAACCTTTGAATCTTTTAAAAACTACATTGGCAAGCGTAAGTGGAAATGTTAAAATTGAATACAATAAAACCAATGCTTTTTTCTCTTTCGAAAACACAAATTTAATTTGTCGTTTGATTGATGGAAAATACCCTAACTACGAAGCTGTAATTCCAAAAGAAAATCCCAATAAACTGACTGTTGATCGCGTGTCGTTTTTAAATTCTATTCGTCGCGTTTCTATTTTCTCTAACAAAACAACACATCAGGTACGTTTAAAAATTACAGGAAGTGAATTAAGTATTTCTGCTGAAGACCTTGATTTTGCTAATGAAGCAAGCGAGCGTTTAACTTGTCAATATGCAGGTGAAGATATGGAGATTGGTTTCAATTCAAAATTTTTGGCGGAGATGTTAGGCAATTTGAATTGCGAAAATGTAAACCTTGAAATGAGTGCACCCAACCGTGCCGGAATTTTATTGCCTACCGAAAAAGAAAATCCTAATGAAGATATTTTGATGTTGGTAATGCCGGTGATGTTGAATAGCTAAGGGATTGGCTTAGAAAACAATCTTTTTAAAAACGTCATTCCTTGTTTGCAAGGAAAACGAAAATACTTAATAATACTCTATCTCTCTCTCTGTTATCTGGAGAGGTTTGTCGTTAAGATATTTACTTTTTACTATCCAATTCCCCTTTTTATCAAATTTATAACTAAACTTAGAGATAGATTTTTTACGTCCTGTTTCAAAATAAATATTCTCAATTAAAATTCCTTCCGCGTTATATTTATTGGAGCTGGTAAGCCATAAAGTATTTGCAGGATTATAAAAATTGCTTTCAATCTCTTTTCCTTTATCATCGTATTTGGTGATTGTTTTACTAATCAAACTGTCACTTGAATTATAGCAATTTATCTCCACATTTTTCCCATCCTCTTGATAATTATAAACCATTTTTTCATCTAAACTTCCATCTGAATAATAATTGTATTTCTCAATTACTTTACCACCCTCATTATACTTAAAAATACATTTATTATCTAAACTACTATCATTATTATAATCGCTCCTCTCTGTTACCTTACCTTGCTCGTTATACTTAAAAATAAATTTATGAGCCAAACTGCCATCTAAATTATATCGGTTACTCTCAATGGCATTACCTTCATCATCGTATTCATAGGTCATTTTTGACATTATATTTTCATCTGAATCGTAGCTGTTTTCTTCTATTTCGTTACCTTTCTCGTCATACTTATAGGTTATCTTAAACAATAAACTATCCTTGGTTATTTCTCCGAACTTTTCCTTTGCATCATAATCTACCTCTGAAATAAATTTCACTTTTCCTTCAATTCCTTCTTCTGTCAATAAGTTATTTACTTTCCCTTGGTTACAAGAGAATAAAAAAAGGCTTATCAATATTAAAACTATGGATTTCATCGTAAATTTTTATTATTTCGCTAAACAAAAGTAATCTATTTTCAATAAAGTCAATGATAAAATTAATTTCAAATAGTGCGTAATTGTTTAATTTTTTAAAATTAATTTTATTATTAAGATTCTTCAAGCATTCAAAATAACGGAGTGTGTGCAAGGTATTGTCATATTGAGCAAAGCGAAATATCTGTGTGATGGCTTACCCGTAAATAATTTGAATAAAATTTAAACTTTACTTATTTTTATCAAAGCCTTGCTTATTCATTAGCTCATCAGCTAACCTAGGAAGTCCAATACTCGCTTTTTCTTTTATAATAATAAGGTTGAGTATACCATTCACTTTTACATCACTTGGATCGATAAGGTATTTGGGAATGTTGGGTTTGGTGTAATCAATTAATCCCGCTGCAGGATACACCACCATTGATGTTCCTATTACCATAAAAATATCTGCCTTTGCTGCTATTTCATAAGCTGTTTCCATTTCCGGAACCTGTTCGCCAAACCATACAATGTGTGGCCGGAGTTGGGAACCACGTTTACATCTATCTCCAATATTCAATTCTGTTCCTTTTATTTTATATATAAGTGAAGAATCGGTTGTACTTCGGCTTTTAATTATTTCGCCATGAAGATGAAGCACTTTTTTGGAGCCAGCGCGCTCATGCAGGTCATCAATATTTTGTGTAATAATATGAACGTCGTATTTTTTTTCCAAATCAACCAACGCAACATGGGCTTTATTGGGTTTGGCTTCCAAAACCTGCTTGCGCCTTTTGTTATAAAAATCCAATACCAAGGAATTGTTCTTTTCCCAACCCTGAGGAGTGGCAACTTCGTTAATATTATATTCTTCCCATAGACCATCGCTATCGCGAAAGGTTTTTATGCCACTTTCGGCACTTATTCCGGCACCGGTAAATACAACTAATTTAGTTTTCATAGCAAAGCAAAGGTATGAAAAAGTAGTAGAAAGATACTGTATTTTGCCCGCTTAATCAACCGGTAAAAAGTAATGTAAATTATTTAAAATCAATATTTTAAATATTGTCAATGGATATTCTTAGTGCAAAAAAAATCATAATTCGGGGTAAATTGTTATCTTCGCACCTTATAAAAATTTGAAAGATGTCAAAATTCAGAAAGCAAGAAGCATTAGATTACCATTCGCAAGGCAGACCGGGTAAAATTGAGGTAGTGCCTACCAAGCCCCATAGTTCTCAACGTGACCTCTCATTAGCATATTCGCCCGGTGTTGCAGAGCCTTGTCTTGAAATTGAAAAAAATCCTGAAGATGTTTATAAATATACTGCTAAAGGGAATTTAGTTGCCGTAATTTCAAATGGTACTGCTGTATTAGGACTTGGAAACATTGGTGCTTTGGCATCAAAACCGGTAATGGAAGGTAAAGGTTTGTTGTTTAAAATATTTGCTGATATAGATGTGTTTGATATTGAAGTGGACGCAACAGATGTGGATCTGTTTGTAAATACTGTTAAAGCAATCGCTCCGACATTTGGAGGGATCAACCTGGAAGATATTAAAGCTCCGGAATGTTTTGAGATCGAGCGCCGTTTAAAAGAAGAATTAAATATTCCTTTGATGCACGATGATCAGCATGGAACAGCCATTATTTCATCAGCTGCTTTATTGAATGCATGTGAAGTAGCAAAGAAAAATATAAGCGAAGTGAGGATCGTTGTGAATGGTGCAGGTGCATCAGCCATATCATGTACTAAACTTTACATTTCTGTCGGAGCAAAAAAAGAAAACATTGTAATGGTTGATAGTAAAGGGGTTTTGACTGTTGATCGCGATGATCTGGATGAACAGAAAAGATTTTTTGCCACAACCATTAAAAATGTAAAAACTCTGGAAGAAGCGATGAGAGGTGCTGATGTATTTGTTGGTCTTTCAAAAGGAAATATTGTAAGTCAGCAAATGGTTCAATCCATGGCCAACCAGCCGATAGTATTTGCATTGGCAAACCCGAATCCTGAAATACCTTACGAAGATGCAATAGCTGCGCGCCCCGATATCATTATGGCTACCGGCAGAAGCGATCATCCTAACCAGGTGAACAATGTACTTGGTTTTCCATTTATTTTTCGTGGAGCATTAGATATTCGTGCTACTCAAATCAATGAAGCCATGAAACTGGCTGCTGTATACGCCATTGCACAACTTGCCAAAGAACCTGTTCCTGATGCTGTTAATTTAGCTTACGACCGCAAGAATATTACATTTGGACCTGAATACATTATTCCTAAACCAATTGATCTACGTTTGATTTATACAGTAGCGCCCGCCGTTGCAAAAGCTGCAATCGAGTCTGGTGTTGCTCAGCATAAGATCACCGATTGGGAAGCATACCGTCAGGAGTTGATAAACCGTGTTGGACTTGATAGTAAATTGATGAGAAATCTTACTATTAAAGCAAAACGGAATCCGAAACGTGTTGTATTTGCAGAAGCTGACAATTATAAAATTTTAAAAGCAGCTCAACAGGTTGCCGATGAAGGTATTGCAAAACCAATACTATTGGGAGATGTTGAGAAAATCAATAGAATGATCGCCGAAAATAATCTGGAGATGGGGGATATTCCAATCATTGATCCGATGAGTCCATCTGAAGCGGATAAAAGAGAAGCCTTTGGAGATATTTTCTTTAAAAATCATAAACGCAGAGGATTTACCCTATATGAATCACGCAAATTGATGCGCGAGCGTAACCATTTTGGTGCTATGATGGTGGATACCGGCGAAGCGGATGCCATTATATCAGGTCTTTCCCGTAAGTATGCCGATCCTATCCGCACGGCATTACAAATTATCGGAGTGCGTGAAAGTGCAAAACGTGTTGCAGGAATGTACATACTGAACACCAAGCAAGGTCCTTTCTTTTTTGCAGATACAACAATGAATAAAAATCCAACTGTTCAGGAAATAGTTGATATAACTGTATTAACAGCCAATAGCGTGAAAGAATTTAACATTGTGCCACGCATTGCTTTGTTGTCCTATTCCAACTTTGGCTCTGCAGAGGGCGCCGTGCCTTGTAAAATGCGTGAAGCGGTAGAAATACTTCATAGAGATTACCCCGGAATGATCGTGGATGGCGAAATGCAAGCCAATTTTGCGATAAACAATGAATTACTGAAAGAGCAATTTTCGTTTTCTGATCTGGTAGGAAAAAAAGTAAATACCCTTATTTTTCCAAATTTGGAATCCGGCAATATTGCTTACAAATTAATGCAGGAACTTGGTGGTGCTGAAGCGATAGGGCCAATATTAATAGGTATGAAAAAACCTGTTCACGTATTGCAATACGGAAGCAGTGTTCAGGAAATTTTAAACATGGTCGTGATCTCTGTTGTAGATGCACAAGCCAATAGATAAAATAGTTGTAAGTGATTAGTGGTTAGTTGTTAGTGCCGACTCATCACAAATCACTACATTATTTAAAATGATCTATCACATTGAAGAAAAATTAGTAGAAAAAAAGACTAATTGCTGGTGTATCTGACTAATCACTAACAACTAATAACTGACCACTATAAAAAATGGTATATCATATTGAAGGAAAATTAGTGGAAAAAACACCTACTTATGCTGTAATTGATGCAGCAGGGGTAGGGTATATCATGCAGATATCACTAAATACCTATACAAAGATCGGGGATGTTGAGAAATGTAAATTGTTTACGGAGCAAGTATATGTCCGTGATGATATGCCCCGTTTTTTTGGTTTTGCCGATGTTTCTGAACGTGATCTTTTTCGTCAATTAGTTTCTGTGTCAGGTGTAGGAGGAACAAGTGCATTGTTAATGCTTTCCTCGTTAAGTGCCACAGAAATACAAAATGCAATTGTAACAGGCAATGTAGCATTGCTTAAAAGTGTGAAAGGAATAGGAGAAAAAACGGCTCAACGTATTATTGTGGATTTGAAGGATAAGATGGGTAAAGGAGGGGTATCAACTGACTTTATTGTGTCCCCAAACAATATTTTGAAGATAGAAGCGTTATCAGCCCTCGTGATGCTGGGCTTCAATAAAGTTGCGGCAGACAAGGCGCTTGAAAAAATTATCAGAACAGAAGGGACAGGTCAAACTGTTGAGCAGCTAATAAAATCGGCTTTAAAAAGCCTCTAAACAGTTGTTAGTTATTAGTGGTAGTTGTAAAATAGCAAACCTAACAACTAATCACTAACAACTAAAAATTACAGTTAAATTTTAGTACAAACTTTATTTTAAACTATGGTGCATTTTTACTATTAATTGTCATTATCGAAATTCAATTAAAAATAGTTTTTTCTGGTGGTATTTGTCAGGAAAGACTTAACGGTATTGCAAAAAATAAATAAAATAGTAGTTTAAAGTTTGGCTAATACAATTACAAAATATATTGTTGTTGCGGGTGTTTCCTTGTCATTGCTATCATTAATTGTTAGCTCTGATGCGAAGGTTAGCACTTTTAATCATGCTGCAATTGTTGAGGCTAAACAAAAAGCTTTCATAGCAATAGATACGCCTAAAACACCAAAAGAAGAGCCGCCCCCCAAACTGCATTATCAATTTAAAGACCAACCAACAGACAATCCTATTACAAGCCCTAATACCGGAGGATTAATGCTTAATAATCCGGCAAACGTCAATACGAAGGTTGATTATGACCCTGCCAGCGGGAACTACAATATCAATCAAACAATGGGTGGCCAAAATTTTCGTCCACCAACCTATCTGGAAAGTAAAGAGTATCAGGATTACATGTTCAAGAAACAAGTAAGAGACTACTGGAATGCTCGCTCTCATGCCGATTCACCGAACTCTCAAAATAAACCAATAATCCCTAAGTTACAAGTAGGCGGTGAAATTTTTGACCGGATTTTCGGTGGTAATACAGTAGATATAAAACCTACAGGATCTGCAGAATTGATTTTTGCATACAACGGCACCAAAACCGAAAACCCTGCTATACCTCAAAAAAATCGTAAAATAAATACGTTTAATTTCGATGAAAAAATTCAAATGAATGTGGTTGGAAAAATTGGCGATAAATTAAAATTAACTACCAGTTATAATACCGAAGCTACTTTCGATTTTGAAAATCAAATGAAATTAGGCTTTACAGGTTACGATGATGATATTATCAAATCGATTGATGCAGGTAATGTGAGTATGCCTGCTGTGGGTTCTTTGATTACAGGTAGTCAAACGCTATTTGGAGTCAAAGCCAAATTGCAGTTTGGAAGATTAATGGTAACCACTGTAATAGCACAAGAAAAAGGAAAAAAATCAGAAATAGAAACTTCCGGTGGTACTCAATTAAGTACGTTTGCAATTTCAGGAGATGCTTACGAAACCAATAAACACTTTTTTCTTGCGCACTATTTTCGTGATCAATTTAATACAGCTTTAGCACATTTACCTTTTATTAATTCCACTATAAATGTTAATCGTATTGAGGTTTGGGTTTCCAATACCAATACGTCTACCACTGATATTAGAAGTGTTGTTGCTTTGTCTGAATTGGGCGAATCTAAAAACTATGTACAGAATCCCTTGCAATCTTTATTAACCTATAGTACAAAATCGGTTTTACCTTCTAATAATCAAAACGATTTAGATACCATCTTGAAGCAAAACCCTTCTATCAGAGCCATAAATACAACCGTTTCTGGAATGTCAACTATTTTAAATAACAAACTTATACAACAAACAAATTTCGAATTGGTAGGGAGTGCCAGAAAACTTCAACCTACGGAATATACATTAAATACAAAGTTGGGCTATATTTCATTGAGCCGGCAATTAAACCCTGACCAGGTTCTTTCAGTAGCTTATCAGTATACTATTAATGGTCAGGTTTTTCAGGTTGGTGAATTTTCTACTGATGGTATAAGTGCTCCTCAAGCATTGTATACAAAAATGTTGAAAAGCTCTATCATTAATCCTCAGCAACCAATGTGGAATTTGATGATGAAAAATATATATTCAATAGGTGCATATTCAATTAATCCCGATGGTTTTAAACTGGACATCTTTTACACGAATAAACAAACAGGTACTGATATTAATTATTTGCCTGTTTCAGATTGTCAAACTAATATTAAATCAAGACCATTAATACAAGTATTGGCTTTGGATAGGTTGAATCAACAGAATGAACCGGTAGGCGATGGGATTTTCGATTTTATAGACGGAGTCACCATTAATGCAAATAGTGGCCTTGTGATATTTCCTGTTATTGATCCATTTGGCGCATATCTGAATTCAAAATTTACTCCGGAATGTTCTGCAACTGAAGCTGCCGGTTATTTGTTTAGCCAATTATATGATTCAACAAAGATTATAGCACAGCAGTATTTTCCTCAATTTAATCGCTTTAAATTTAAAGGCACTTATCAATCCTCCAACAGTTCAGAAATAATGTTAGGTGCTCCCAATGTCCCTCAGGGTTCAGTTACAGTAACAGCCGGTGGGGTTAAACTTACCGAGAATGTTGATTATACTGTAGATTATGCATTAGGACGTGTTAAGATCATTAATAATGGTATTTTAAACTCTGGCACTCCAATTAAAATTTCATTAGAAAGTAACTCTTTGTTTGCAATTCAACAGAAACGATTATTTGCTACCCACCTTGATTACAGGATCAATAAAGATTTTACTCTTGGTGGTACTGTAATGAATTTAACAGAACGGCCTGTAACTAAAAAAGTAAACGTTGGGGATGAGCCTGTTTCAAATACAGTATTTGGCTTGAACGGAGATTATAAAACAGAAGCACCTTTCCTTACCCGTTTGGTTGATAAAATTCCGTTCATTGATACCAAAGAAATGAGTTCCTTAACAGCCGGCGGGGAAGCAGCTTACCTTGTTCCCGGACATAGTAAAGCGATTGGTAAGAATGGTAATTCTTATGTCGATGACTTTGAAGGAAGCCAATCGACCATTGATATGCGATCGCAAAACTCCTGGGTACTTGCAAGCACTCCTCAAGGGCAGCCGTCATTATTTCCGGAAGGTATTTATGCCGATAGTTTAATTAATGGTTACAACCGTTCAAAATTAGCATGGTATACTATTTCTCCTGAATTGTTACGTCAAACTTCCGGTATTACTCCTGCTAATATGACAAACGCGGAAATGTCGAATAACTTTGTTCGTGAGGTGCTTAATACGGAACTTTTTCCCAATCAACAATTAGCTAACGGTGTGCCAACTAATATTTCAACGTTCGATTTGTCCTATTACCCAGGTGAACGCGGACCTTATAATTATGATGCATCTCCAACGAGTATTTCCCATGGCTTAAAAAATGATGGAACTTTAAATAACCCCAATACGCGTTGGGCTGGTATTATGCGTGCCCTTCAAACAACTGATTTCGAGACAGCCAATATTAGTTATATTCAATTCTGGATGATGGATCCTTTTAATGTGGATAATGCTAATCCAAACACATCAGGTGAATTGTATTTTAATTTGGGAAATGTTTCGGAAGATATTTTAAGAGATGGAAATAAAAGTTCTGAAAATGGATTGCCTACTCCTACGGTTTCTCAACCAACGGCACCATCCATCTGGGGGCAAGTGCCTGCTGTGCAGCCATTGTTGAATGTTTTTAGCAGTACTCCTTCGGACCGGCCATACCAGGATGTTGGTTTTGACGGATTAGCAAATAGCAGCTTCACCTCACAAACAGAGCAAGGTTTTTTTAAAAATTACCTGACTGCCGTGCAAACAATTGTTACACCAGCTGCTTTTGCCGAAATTAATGCCGATCCGTCCAATGACGATTTTCATTATTTCAGAGGAGGGGATTACGATAATGCCAACGGTGGTTTAGGTCTTACAACTTTGGAGCGTTATAAAAAATTCAATGGGATGGAAAATAACTCGCGAACAACGGAGCAATCTCCGGAAAGTTATCCTACCGCATCTTCATTGGTACCTAATGTGGAAGATATTAATCAGGATAATAATTTGAGTACTGTTGAAAGTTATTATCAATATCACATTAGTTTAAACTCAAATCCAAGTAATTGGAGCGTCGGTAATAATTATATTACCAATGTATATCAAACTACAGGACAAAACATAAAAGATGGCACTACAAAACCAATCACATGGTATCAATTTAAAATTCCGATCAGAAGCCCTGAATCAAAAGTTGGATCGATTGACAATTATCAATCCATTCGTTTTTTTCGAATGTTTTTAAAGCATGTTGATAACCCTATTGTTATGCGTTTTGCTAAATTGGAGCTGGTGCGTGGCGAATGGCGGAAATACGATTTCGATTTATTACAACCCGGAATTTATAATCCCAATGACGATGCTTCCACGGAATTTGATATTGCTGCTGTAAATCTTTTTGAAAACGGAAGCAAAACCCCGGTAAATTATGTGATGCCTCCCGGCGTTACTCAGCAAATAAATGCTTCATCAGCCAGTTTGATCTCATTAAATGAGCAAGCATTGTCACTTTCTGTTTGTAATCTTCTTGATGGGCAGTCGCGTGCAGCATTTAAAAATACTTCTTTGGACGTACGTTCCTATAAAAAATTACAGATGTATATACATGCCGAAGCTTCGGCAGATAAAAAAGAAATATTACATAACAATGATTTGCATGCATTTATTAGATTGGGTACCGATTATACCGATAATTATTATGAGTATGATGTTCCTTTAGCATTAACCGCTCCAGGTTATTATAATGGCACAAATACAGATGACCAATACAAAGTTTGGCCTGAATCCAATGATATGATTGTAGAATTTGCGAAATTGGAGTCTGCCAAACTTCAACGAAACAGTACGATTGGTAAAGGTTCAGCTACTGAATACACGGTAATGGATGGGAACAGGACCATAACAATAAAGGGAAATCCGAATCTAAGTGCTGTTAAAACGATAATGCTCGGAGTAAGAAACCCTAAAAAATCAGGGACAGATAATACCGACGATGGATTGGCGAAATGCGGACAGGTATGGGTGAATGAATTAAGGCTGACTGACTTTACTGAAAATGGGGGAGGGGCAGCAATGGCACACGTTACAGCCAAGTTAGCCGATTTTGGCGCAATATCTTTGTCGGGTAATATGTACACTCCGGGTTGGGGAAGCATTGAAGACAAGCTAAGTGCGCGTAAGCGTGCAACGTTGAAACAATATGATATCACTTCCAATTTTGAACTTGGAAAATTTTTACCGCTGGCATCTAATATAAACATACCAGTGTTTGCAGCACTGTCAGAAATTTATATTACCCCGCAATATAATCCTTTGGATCCGGATATGTTATTAGCCAATGAAATGAAAGATCCTACTTTAAATGCAGCAGGCAGAAGTGCATTAAAAAAGGAAACAGATGATTTTACCCAGAATAAGAGTTTGAATTTTATCAATGTTAAAAAAAATAAAGGAAAAAATTCTACCAAAGGTCATATATACGATATTGAAAATTTATCTACATCTTTCTCGTATAGTGCTTTATTCAAGCGCAATGTGAATGTAGAATATAATTCAACAAAAAACTACAAAGGAGGATTAATGTATAGCTTTGTACCTACTCCGAAAAATTATACACCATTTGCTAAAATAGGGTTTTTGCAATCGAAATATTTTACATTGGTCAGGGATGTAAATTTTTCCCTTTTTCCTAATAAACTCGGATTTTCAACAAATGTGGAAAGATACTTTAATACTGCTAAATACAGGGATGTAACAGGTGATATGATAATTATTCCAACTTTCAATAAAAAAATCACGTGGGTGCGTAATTACGATTTAGCCTATGCGATTACTAAATCTTTTAAGATCGATTTTACTGCAATAAATAATGCGCGTGTTTTGGAGCCCGATGGTTTAATTACAACGAAAGCTCAGAAAGATACCATAAAACAAAATTTTCGTGACTTAGGAGTAACAACTCTGTATAATCATTCAATAAATGCAAACTTTATTATTCCTATTAATAAACTGCCTTTACTTGATTTTACAAAAGCATCAGTGAAATACACCGGCACATATAATTGGACACGCTCACCTGTTTTAGTTACTAAAGATGCCAATGGTGTGCCTATTGCGGATACATTGGGGAACACTATTCAAAATTCACGTGTAATTGCCTGGACCGGTGAAATGAATATGCTAACCTTGTATAATAAAATCCCTTATTTTAAAAGGATTAATCAAAATACTATGCATAAAACTCCTGATAAAATAAAGAAACCTCCTCCACTTCCTTTTGGGGGAAAAGATATAAAAGTTAAAGGCAAAAAGGCAGTAAAAGATACGACTAAAAAAGTGAAAAATTTTTCTCTTCCAATAGAGTATTTGGCAAGAGTTATCATGAGCGTAAAAAATGTTAGTGGATCGTATTCAGTGAATGATGGAACCATATTAACAGGTTATAAGCAAGGAACGAATATGATGGGGATGGATAATCAATTTTCCGGACCTACGGTTGGATTTATTTTGGGGAGTCAAAAAGATATCAGAGATAAAGCAATAGCGGATGATTGGTTAGTAAAGCGAGAGTCTTTAAATACACCTTATATAAATACCCATAGTGAAAGCTTAAATTTAAAAGCCAACATAGAACCGATACCAAACTTGAAAATTGAGGTTTCAGCTTTACGCACCCAATCAAAGAGCGCAAGTGAATTTTTTAGATGGAATAGAGATTCCGCACATTTTGTACATGACTCCCCTATGGAAACAGGGACTTTCAGCATGTCGTTTATTTCCTACCGTACTTCATTTAGAAATGGAGATGCCAATTTTCAGAATTTTTTAGGAACACGTTCAGTAATATCCACACGTTTAGGTCAACAAAATACCAATTCACATGGTACTGTTGCCGGCTATGCCGATGGGTATAATAGTACTTCTCAGGATGTTTTGATTCCTGCATTTTTGGCGGCTTATTCAGGTCAAAATCCTGGAAAGTCAGGTTTAAGTGCTTTTCCTGCAATTCCATTGCCGAACTGGCGTATTACCTATGATGGATTATCGAAGTTAGATCTTGTTAAAAAGTATTTCAAAACTGTTACACTAAGCCATGCATACAAATCTACCTATAATGTTGGTAGTTATGCCACCAATATGTTTTATAGTCCAAGCGCTTCTGTTAGACAAGATACTTCAAGTTCAAGTATTACAAATAATCCTAATTTTTTATCGAAAAACATTATTTCATCAGCTACAATCACAGAGTCATGGAGTCCGTTAATGAAGGTGGATGTAGTTCTTCATAATAGTGTATTAGTAACTGTCGAATTCAAAAAGGATAGAAATTTATCTCTCGGTTCAACCAGTCTGACAATCACAGAAGTGGCAGGTCAGGAAATTGTTACCGGTACAGGTTATAAGATTAAAAATGTAAGTTTAGGTAAAAAAATTATGATAAAAGGTAAACCGATAAAAAGTGATTTGAATTTAAAAGCGGATTTGTCATTCCGTAAAAATGCCACAACAGTCAGGCGTATTGATGAAGAAGTTAGTCAGTTAACAGGTGGTTCAAATATTATATCCATTAAGCTTTCAGCGGATTATATAATCAATGATAAAATGAACATTCGTTTATTCTACGATCGGATAATAAACAAACCGGTAACGTCTAACTCATTCGCTACAACCAATACCAATGCCGGTTTGAGTTTGCGTTTGTCACTGACTCCTTAAGAAGATTATTGATTGCGAATTTTTGTTTGCAGATTGCTGATCCGAAATTTTGGCAATCCGCAATTCGCAATTTATTGTTAAATTCGCATTCGATAAAAATCAAAACAATCATAAAATGAACTTTCCTGAAAATTTAAAGTACACTAAAGATCACGAATGGGTACGTGTAGAAGGTGATGTTGCTTTCATAGGCATAACTGATTTTGCTCAAGGCGAATTAGGTGATATTGTTTATGTGGAGATTGAAACTGTTGGCGATGAACTTGCTCACGAAGAAATATTCGGAACTGTAGAAGCAGTTAAAACAGTATCTGATTTATTTATGCCTGTTTCTGGGAAAGTGCTGGAGGTGAACCCTTCTTTACAATCAAATCCTGAAGCTGTTAATAAAGATCCGTATGGACAAGGTTGGATGATTAAAGTAGCTATAAAAGATGCTGCTGAATTAACTAACTTATTAAGTGCAGCTGATTATAAAACATTGGTTGGGCATTAAGCAAAAAACAGATGTTTTTAAAACATACTAAATGGGCAATGCTATGGGCTTTGCTAATTCTTGTTTTGTGCGGAATACCCGGAAGGGACATTCCGCATATTTCATTTTTAGAGTTGCTGAGTTTTGATAAATTTGTTCACGCAGGTATTTTCTTTGTCTTGATTTTATTGACTGTGAGAGGTTTTTTATTACAGACTACTTTTTTAAAATTGCAACAAAATCCAAAATTAATCGCATTTATAATATGTGTTATTTATGGTGGTTTACTTGAAATAATGCAAGGAACCTTATTCGAACAACGTACTGCCAGTGTATTTGATTTTATCGCGAATAGTTTTGGCGCTTCTGTTGGATTATTGTTCTATAACCAAATAGAGAAAACTTTTTTAATTCGTATCATAAAATAGAAATTCATGGCAGATACATTGCCATGTATGCAATTTTTAATGGAATTTTATTATCTTTAATTTTTATTATTTATCTTAAGAAAACAGAAAAAAACAATAGAATGAAGCAACGTTACATATTATTCGCATTGGTTGTGATGCTGTTTGATTTATCGGCTCAAAACAAAACTCAAGTTCAGCCGTTTCCATTCTTAATGGAAAATCAGGCACCACAAATAAAGTTTGACAATGAAAAGGCTGCAGGAGATACTTTGTTTTTATTTGACGGATATTATTTTTCCGGAATAGGTTTCAGTTTATCAGGTGCTACACCGTTCCATTATTCTTTACAAGACTTGGATCAACTTACCTTAAGTTCACGTTATACAGGTGCCGGTTATCCCGCAAAAGCTGCTTTTCTGATAGATCATCAAGTAATTGCACCAGCTGATACCAACTTTTTTTTGGAAGGAATATCTGACTTTACACCTCCCGGTACAGCCAATGATTGGATGTCGTTCGGACCGATAAAAATACCTGCTGCGGGTGCTACTTTATCATGGAAACATAATTATCCCGACAGTGATTTTCGTGATGGGTATAAAGTGTATGTTAATACTGTTGGTTTAGGAGCAGCAAACTTTACTGTAACTCCAGTTTATACGGTTGCCGACAATGACGTTTCAACAAAATCAGATACATTAAATTCTCCTTTGTTTGTTTTCTATCCGAGATCGACTAGTTTATCAGCCTATGCAGGCCAGTCTATTTATCTTGGCATTCAACATTCATCCGTTAATCAGGACAGGGTTTTAATTGATGATATTCTAATAAAAGAATATTCGCCTACCGGTATAGAAGTAAATAATACAAATGAAACAATTACAATTTATCCTAATCCTTCCACCGGTCTATTTACTATTAATATGGGTGCAACATCTAAAACTCATATTGAGGTGTATGATGTGATGGGTGAAATAGTTTATTCAAAAGATAATATAGCAACAACAACTTCTATTGATTTAACAGACTTAAGTGCCGGTGTTTATTCATTGAAAGTGATTTCTGCCGATAATAAAATTGCAGTAAAAGAAGTGCTTATCACTAAACAATAAAATTTTCAGACTGATTCATCTTGAATAATTACCCAAAAATATAAAACCAAAAAATGAGTAAAGTAGCATTAATTACAGGAGTTACAGGACAGGATGGCGCATATCTGGCCGAATTATTATTGAGCAAAGGTTATACTGTTCATGGATTGAAGCGCAGAAGCTCAATGTTTAATACAGGACGAATTGATCATCTCTATAAAGATCAGCATGAAACAAAAGTGAAATTCTTTTTACATCATGGAGATCTAACCGATTCTACTAATCTTATCCGTATAATTCAGGAAACACAACCCGATGAAATTTATAATCTGGCAGCACAATCACATGTAAAAGTATCTTTTGATTCACCTGAATATACGGCCAATGCTGATGCTGTAGGACCTTTGAGGATTTTGGAAGCTATTCGTATTTTGAAATTGGAGAAAAAAACACGTTTCTATCAGGCCTCTACATCCGAGATGTATGGCTATGTTCAGGAAATTCCTCAAAAAGAAACAACTCCTTTTTATCCTCGTTCACCTTACGGAGTTGCTAAAGTTTATGCCTTTTGGATTACTAAAAATTATCGTGAAGCATATAATATTTTCGCATGTAATGGTATTTTGTTTAATCACGAAAGTCCGATACGCGGTGAAACGTTCGTTACCCGTAAAATAACACGCGCAGTTGCTAAGATTCACTTGAAAATGCAGGAGAAGCTGTTTTTAGGTAACCTTGATTCAGAGCGCGATTGGGGGCATGCAAAAGATTACGTAGAAGGAATGTGGATGATGATGCAGCAAAAAACTGCCGATGATTATGTATTGGCAACAGGTAAAAAAATTACTGTTCGTAAGTTCGTTGAGTTAGCATTTGCTGAAGTTGCTATAGCTATCATTTGGGAAGGAAAAGGGGTTAACGAGAAAGGAATTAATAAGGCAACAGGAAAGGTAATAATAGAAATTGATCCCCGCTATTTTCGTCCTACGGAAGTTGAATTATTAATTGGAGATGCATCAAAAGCAAAAAAAGATTTCGGATGGGAGCCTAAATATACGCTGGAGCAATTGGTATCAGAGATGGTAATAAGTGATGTGAAATTGTTTGAAAGAGATAAATATTTATTGGATGGCGGACATGATGTGATGAATTTCCACGAGTAAAAATGTTCTTCCTAATGAATATGAATAAAACTTCAAAAATATATGTGGCCGGACATCGCGGAATGGTGGGCTCTGCAATTGTCCGAAAACTTCAACAAGAAGGATTTACAAATATTGTAATGCGTACATCTAAAGAATTGAATTTAATGAATCAGCAAGCTGTTGCTGATTTTTTTGCCACTCAAAAACCTGATCTTGTTTTTTTAGCTGCTGCTAAAGTAGGAGGTATTGTTGCTAATAATACGTATCGTGCCGAATTTATTTATGAGAATTTAATGATCCAGAATAACGTAATTCATCATTCTTATTTGAATGGCGTTAAAAAATTATTGTTCCTTGGTTCATCCTGTATTTATCCTAAAATGGCACCGCAGCCATTGAAAGAAGAATATTTGCTGACCGGTGTTTTAGAGCCAACCAACGAACCATACGCAATTGCAAAAATTGCAGGGATTAAAATGTGCGATGCGTATAGAAGTCAGTTTGGATGCAATTATATTTCTGTAATGCCAACTAATTTATACGGACCAAATGATAATTACGATTTTAATAATTCTCATGTGTTACCGGCATTGATTAGAAAATTCCACACTGCTAAAATTTTAAATTTACCAAGTGTTGAAATATGGGGTACAGGTTTACCCATGCGTGAATTTTTACATGTTAACGATCTGGCTGATGCTTGTTTTTATTTGATGCAAAATTATAATGAACCGGGATTAATTAATATTGGTGTTGGCGAAGATATAAGCATAAAAGACCTTGCATTACTCATTAAGCGCATCGTTGGTTATGAAGGCGAATTAAAGTTTGATTCAGGTAAACCTGATGGAACACCTCGAAAATTAATGGATGTAAGTAAGATACATTCTTTCGGTTGGAAGCATAAAATTAATTTGGAAGAAGGCATTAAAAGTGTGTATGATGAGGTGAAAGGTCAATTTTAATTCATGAGAATAAAGAATACAGAATCAAAAATCTTTCTGATAAAAAGTACGATCTTGAAAAATAGCAAACCGATTACCTTCTACCTTCTACCTTTTATCTTCTATCTCCTATTTTTTTTCTTCTTTCTAAATCAGACCTCTGCCCAACAAAATTTTCCTCTGAATAGAGAGTGGGGATTAAATCGTGAAAGAAGTAACGCCAATATTCCTTCCCAACTTCTCATAGATTCTATAAAAAATGGAGTTAATGCAAATCCTAACTATGCCAGTCCCGATAATTCTTGTTTCAAACCCTTCATCGTTACGCCATCTCATCAGGTAGCTGACAAATCAAAACCTTTATTATATAGAAAATACAGGAAGGAAAGCCTTTTCATCGTTAACGATACAGCCGATAAATTTTATCTGACCTTAGATCCTTTATTTAATTTTGAAGCAGGAGTGGATGCTGCTGATAGCAGTGGAGAAAAACTGTATAAAAATACCCGTGGTTTTTTATTGCGCGGTGATTTCGGTAAAAAATTATCTTTCGAATCGTCGTTTTACGAAACTCAATCAGCCTTTCCTCAGTATATTGATAATTATATAGCAAGCACAGGTAGCGTAAATCTAGGAACAGCTATTGTTCCCGGACAAGGTCGTCCAAAATTATACAGGACAAATGCTTATGATTATTCGATGTCTTCGGGCTATATTTCTTATTCACCCTCTTCATTTATTAATATTCAATTAGGACATGGCAAGCATTTTATTGGCGATGGTTATCGCTCTTTGTTATTGTCGGACAATTCATTTAATTACCCGTATGCCAGGATAACTACCAATTACAAAAATTTTCAATATACTAATTTGTATACCTCCTTCATGAATATAACGAGTGGCGGAGTGGCTACTCCTCCAAATATTGAAGTGTTATATCAAAAAAAGATCGGTAATTTTCAAATGCTGACGGCAAATTTTTTCAGACGTTTGACTTTGGGTTTATTTCAAGGAATGATCTGGGAGGCTTCAGATTCTACCAATCGCCAACATGTTAATTTTAATACGTTCGATCCTTTGATTGGCGTTAATACTGCGGTGTATGGTTTGCATAATAAAAACAATATTTTGCTTGGATCAACATTCAAATTAAAAATCACTAATTCTATTTCTTTTTATGGTCAATATATGCTTGACGATATTTATTCAAAAGGCAACAATATTAAACTACAATTGAAAGACGGCTACCAGGTTGGTTTCAAATATTTTGATGTGTTTAATGTTAAAAATTTGCACGTGCAGGCTGAATATAATATGGTTGGTCCGTATGCATACGCTGCTCAAAATCCATCACAAAGTTACACACATTATGATCAGCCTTTGGCGCACCCTTTGGGGGCAAATTTTTATGAGATGATAGGTTTTGTTAATTATCGTTTGAAGCGATTTTTTGTAGAGTTAAAACTCAATTATGCTGTGAAAGGTATTGATAGCAGTGCTTTTAATTATGGAAGCAATGTGTTTAAGTCAGATAATATTTTTCCTGCCAATCAAAATTCGAATTCAATTACAACAACGCAAGGTGTAAAAACTACCACCATGTATCAGGATTTTCATATGGGTTGGTTAGTAAATCCTTCAACAAATTTTAATATCATGTTTGGGGTTTCCAACCGGATTTTTGTGGAAGATAAAATAACAAGTTATACCCGGTATATATATATTGGGATTCGCACTTCTCTGACAAATTTTTATTATGATTTTTAGAGGCTGTTTAATTTTTTTTAATTATTTACAGGTATGCAATCACACAGATATTTCGCTTTGCTCAATATGACAAAATCCGACACACGCTTTGTCATTCTGAATGTAATGAAGAATCTCATAACAAAATAAAATTGAATATTGAACAGCGCGCGACCTGAAGTTCGTGGTAATTTAATCTTATAAATCTTTATAGAAGCCCAAAATGTTTTTCCTATTTTCCAAACTTCTTCAATTTGTTATAACCCCTTTGTTGTGGATTGTTGTTTTATTGTTTTTTTCTCTTTTAACTAAAGATGACAAATTCAAAAAAAAATGTTTGCGTTTGGCCTTTGGTTTACTTTTGTTTTTTTCAAATGCGTTCATATTTGACGAATGTGCCAGAGCTTGGGAAATACCTGCAACACCCTATAAATCGCTAAAAAAGTATGATGCCGGAATTGTTTTAGGAGGAATGATGAGATATGATAAAAAATTTGATCGACTTCAATTTTATAGAGGGGCAGACCGTTTGCTGCAAGCTATAGAATTATATAAAAGAGGGATAATAAAAAAAATTATTTTTAGTGGTGGTTCAGGCAGTGTTCTTCATCCTGAAAATAAGGAAGGCTTCTTAGTAGAGCGATATTTATTGACATTGGGAGTTCCGAAAAAAGATTTTTTAATTGAGAACGAATCAAAAAATACCCATGAAAATGCCACATTTACAAAAGCTTTATTGGATAAAGAAAATTTGAAAGGCAATTTTTTATTAATTACTTCGGCATTTCATATGCGTAGAAGTATAGATTGTTTCAAAAAAGCCGGTCTTGTCGCAGAGCCCTATAGCACTGATAGGTATGCAGGTCCGCGTAGTTTTGAATTTGATCATTTGTTGATTCCTGATGTTTCCGCTATCTATGACTTTAGCAATTTAGTACATGAAATAGTTGGTTTTATAACGTATAAAATTGTTGGATATGCATAGAGCCTGTTTAATTTATTTGAAAATTTTGTTATTGCCGACGCAATGCCTTCGACAAGCTCAGGCTGACATCCTGCTTTAGAGGTATGCAATCACACAGATATTTCGCTTTGCTCAATATTACTCTTTAATCGAACACAGATATTTATTTATACTTTTGAACAAATCTCTTAAAAATGCCTGACAATAAAGATAAACAATGGTTTGAGAATTGGTTTAATTCACCCTACTACCATATTTTATATAAAGAGCGTAATGATACCGAAGCCGAATTATTTATTGATACCTTAATTGAATTTTTGAAGCCTAAAAAAAATGCCCGGTTCCTTGATTTGGGATGTGGAAAAGGTCGACATTCGGTTTACCTGAATAAAAAAGGATTTTCTATTGTTGGTGTTGATTTGTCGCCTGAAAGTATAGCATTTGCTTCCCAATTTGCAAAAGAAAGTTCCAAAGAAAAAAACGGAAGTTTGGATTTTTATGTTCAGGATATGCGTAAAACAGGACGCATAAATTATTACGATTATATACTTAACCTTTATACCAGTTTCGGATATTTTGAAAATGATCGTGATGATTATTCAACCATTCACTCTGTTAGCAAGGCTCTTAAGCCGGGAGGGATTTTCGTCCTCGATTTTATGAACGCTCAAAAAGTGATCGCTAATTTAATTCCTTACGAAACAAAGATCTGCGAAGGCATTGAATTTAAAATCACCCGGAGTGTTTCAAATAATTTTATTGTAAAACAAATACAATTTTCAGACAGAGGAAAGGAATATAATTTTCATGAACAAGTTAAAGCATTGACTGTTCTTGACTTCGAGAAATATTTTGCAGCCAATAAACTTAAAATACTACATTTGCTGGGCAATTACCGGTTGGAAGAATTTAATCCGGATACTTCGGATAGGCTGATAATTGTGGGACAAAAATAAGCCCCCAACCCCTAAAGGGGAGAGGTGATAATTTCAAAAAGAGTAAATTAATAATAAAACAATTCTTCTTCTCCCCTTTAGGGGCGGGGGCTTAAAAATGAACTACTGGATGTATATTTTACTTTTTTTATCTGTTATCATCAGCGGATTGAGCGTGCTGTATGTAAACATAAGCGGTAAAAATTTAAAATTGATACTTTCGTTCAGTGGCTCCTTTTTATTTGCGATCTGTGCTTTACACCTCATCCCCGAAATATATTTAAGCGGTACACCCAACATCGGGGTTTTTATATTGATAGGTTTTTTCATTCAGATTTTATTGGAATTTTTCTCGGAAGGTATAGAACACGGACACATCCATATTCACAATCATGGGCGTAAAGACAATGCTTTTCCGTATGCGGTAATGATAGGGCTTTCCATACATTCTTTTTTAGAAGGGATGCCTCTTGCCAACATTGGCACACATTCGCATAACTCCTTATTGACTGGCATTGTAATGCATAACATACCCATTGCAATGGCATTGATGACGATGCTTTTGAAATCTCATATCTCCAAACGAACTGCAATAATGTGGCTAATAGTTTTTGCATTAATTACACCATTAGGCACTTTTACAAGTTATGCCATCGACACCAATATCATTGGAAACCTTTCCTCTTATTTTGACAGGATAATGGCGGTGGTAGTTGGTATTTTTCTTCATATTTCCACGACCATTCTTTTCGAATCGAGCGAAAACCACCGTTTTAATCTCATTAAATTTGTGGTGATCTTATTAGGCGCCGGCTTTGCTGTAATGAGTTTATAGAAAACTCTATATCATACAATTTAATTAGTAAATTTGTATTAAATAATCATTCCACAAATGACAAAAACAGCCATAAAAAAGGAATTACACAAAGCCATTGATATTGTTGAGAGCGAACAACTATTAAAAGCTATCTATATGATTTTGAACGAAGAGCTAAAAAACACAAAGCAAGCAATTAAACCTTTTACTTTGGATGAGTTTTATGCCCGTAATACTCAATCGCAAAAAGAAATCAAACAAGGCAAACTCATAGAGCATAAAAGTGTAAGAATAAAATACGGTACAAAATAATGAAGAAGGTAAAAATATATGTAACTACAAACATATTAGGCATAAGGCGGCTGAAAGAAAAATACTCATATATAAAGCCGACTGTCTTTTCAACATTTGACTATTTAGCTCAAATTAGCTTCTTTTTTCTCCACTCAAAATTGTATATTTGGTCGATTAAAAAAAATGGAAAGAGAACGGGCGAAAGTCATTATACAGAATTTAGTTGATCGCTTTGCGGAACACCGCAAGGATTATCATTTGCCCGAATATAATGAGCAAAAGACAAGACAAGATTTTATAAATCCTTTTTTTAAAGCACTTGGTTGGGACATCGACAATGAAAAAGGAGCATCCGAAGCATATCGTGAAGTAATATACGAAGACAAAGTTATCGTTCGTGGAAAATCAAAAGCGCCTGATTATGGTTTTCGTTTGTCGGGGAGCGCAAAGAAAAGATTATTTTTTGTAGAAGCGAAAAAACCTTCCGTTCCTCTTAAAACCAATAGAGAAGCCGCATACCAATTAAGACGCTATGGAAGTAGCGCACAAGCGTTTGTTTCTATCCTCACGAATTTCGAAGACTTTATTATTTACGACTGTACAAAAGTTCCTAATCTGAATGATAGTACAACCGTTGCGCGTTTGAAACATATTTCTTTTGAAGATTACATAAAGGAATTTGATTTTATTTACGACACTTTTTCACACGAAGGAGTTACCAAAGGGCGTTTCGACAATTTTGTTAAAAGTATAGCAACAAAAAAAGGAACGGACACCCTTGATAAACGTTTCGTTAAAAGCCTTGATGAATGGCGATTGTATCTTGCAAAAAGTATTGCATATAACAACAGAAAAATAAATGATGAAGAATTAAACTTTGCGGTTCAACAAACAATCGACCGCTTAATTTTTCTACGCTTTTGTGAAGACCGCGCAGTAGAACCCGAAAATCAATTACAAAAAGCTGTTTCAAAAGGCGATTCATATAAAAACCTAATCGACCTTTTTAAACAAGCCGATGATAAATACAATTCCGGACTATTCGATTTTGAGAAAGATGTAATCACACCAAATCTTAAAATTGACAGCAAGGTTTTAAAAATTGTTATCAATGAACTCTATTACCCACTTTGCAATTTCGATTTCCGTGTTATGCCCGTGGAAGTGCTGGGCAATGCGTATGAGCAGTTTCTTGGAAAAGTAATACGAATTACGCCTGCACGAAGTGTAAAAATTGAAGAGAAACCCGAAGTCCGTAAAGCAGGTGGAGTATTTTATACACCTCAATATATTGTTGAATACATTGTAAAAAATACAGTTGGTAAACTCATTGATGGAAAAACTCCAAAAGAAATTGAAACGATAACAATCGTTGATCCCGCTTGCGGAAGCGGTTCGTTTTTGGTAGGCGCATTTGAATATATACTTAATCATCATATCAACTGGTATCACCAAAAAGGATATGCTACAAAAAAGGGCAAAGACAATCCATTCACGCCACAAGGCACATTAACAACACACGAAAAAAAACGCATCTTAACCAATAATATTTTTGGTGTTGATTTGGATTCCAACGCCGTTGAAGTAACAAAATTAAGTTTGCTTTTAAAATGTATGGAAGGCGAAACAGAAGCATCTATCAAACAACAAATAAGCTTATTTCACGAAAGAGTTTTACCTAATCTTGACGATAATATAAAAAGCGGCAACAGTTTAATTGACACTGATATTTATGATAGCGACATTGATTTAGGTTATGAGCAAAAAATAAAACCTTTCTCTTGGAAAAAAGGATTTCCACAAGTATTTAAACAAGGAGGATTTGATGTTGTAATTGGAAATCCGCCTTATGGTGCAGCATTTTCAAAAGATGAAACGAAATATTTTATAGAGCGATACAAACTCCAAAATTACCAACTTGATAGTTATTTTCTTTTCATTGAAAAATCACTTAATATTTTACAACCTAAAGCACTATTAGGCTTTATCATTCCAAACACTTGGTTATTAAATTTAAAAACAGCAAAAATCCGACAATACCTTTTTTCAAAAACTGAAATTATAAATATTGTTCATTACCAAAATCCAGTTTTTGAACAAGCTGTTGTTGACACAGAAATAATGATATTCAGAAATACTTCTCCAAACAAAACACACAATATTGAAGTTGAAATATTTGATAAGAAAAATGAAAAAAGTGAAAGAAAAATAAGACAACAAAATTGGATTGATGCAAATGGTGAATCCGTAAATATTCTTGATACTGAAAAAACCCGTTCAATAAAAAGCAAATTTTCTAAACTCCCTATATTAGATGTTCTCTGCAAAATAACACAGGGAACTAAACCATTTCAAGTTGGAAAGGGAATTCCTAAACAGACACAAAAAATTGTTGATGACAAAACTTTTGTTTCAGAAAAAAAAATTGACAAATTTTTCAAACCTCTTTTGCGAGGAAGTTTAATGAATCGTTATCGAATAAATTGGAATAATAATTACTATATAAAGTTTGGAGATTGGCTTGCCGAACCACGTTATTCTGCGAATTATGATGCAGAAGAAAAAATAATTATTAGACAAACAGGAGACCATCTGAATGCAACTCTTGATACAAAACAATTTATTGTTCGGGATAATCTTTATACAATTACTTCTACTGATAAAGAAATTAATTTGCGTTACATTCTTGGTTTAATAAATTCTAAATTTTTTAATTGGTACTATCAAAATATTATCAATCCTGAAAAGGGGGAAGCCCTTGCTCAGGTAAAACGTGGGCATATAGCACAACTGCCAATCAAAATAACTGCTAAAAAGGAAATAACCGTTCAATCCGAGATTATAAAACACGTTGATTTACTTTTAAAATTGAACGAAGAAATAAAAGAAGAAAAACTTCAAACTAAAGTTGATCAAATAAAACAACGCATTGAACATAGCGAAGAAAAAATAAATCAACTGGTTTATGAGTTGTATGAGTTAACACCGGAGGAAATTAAAATTGTGGAGGGGGAAAATTAAGTGATGGATGGATTAACAATCAACCCTTGGGACGAACATAATATGAAACGTTTAAAAGCTATTTCAGAAATAGACAAAGGAATAGATGAAATTTTAAAAATCGAAAACTTGGATATAATTAGTTATGAAGATTTGACTGCTCTTTTTTTTAATCTTTTCGAGATGTTTCCAATGAATACTATTTCTTTAAAAAAAGAATTTTACAAAGATTTTAAAGTGTATCGTGTAAGACCATTTGATGAAGAATTTGAAATTACTAATCCGAATATTTTTAGTTGTCCTCCTTGGAATGAGGATATAGGTATTGGCAGAGCGAATTGGAGAAAGAGAAATGTATTGTATGGAAGTGATTCGCCTCATACCGCTTTAAAAGAAATTAAAGAAACTTCTGTAGGAAAAGATTTCTATATTTCAAAATGGGGAATTGATTATAGTAAACTTAATGTGGATAAAATTAATATAGCAACATTACTATTTAAAAATATTCCAGAAAATAATAATTGGGACTTATGGAATGAAGACTATAATAAAACCATTAAAGAATTAAACTCACAAATTGGAATTGAGGCAAGTGAAAAGTTAATTCATTTACATAAAAAAATCAACAATTTGTTTGTTGAAAAAGATAAGAATAAATATCCAATCACGGCATTTATAGCAGACCAAATAATTTATTTTAAAAAAAATACTTCCGAAGAAATCTATTTTCCTATACTTATTTATCCAAGTGTAGAATCAGAAAATAAAACTGTCAATTTTGCAATACATCCATTCTTTACAGAGAAATATATGCGTCTTGAAAAAGTAATTCATATAAAATTGAATGAGAAATATCCCAATCATTTTAAAGTTGGTTTTGAAAAAATTGGGTTTTGCAATAAAGAAAACATTGTGGAATGGTATACGTTTTCTCCTGATTTTTCAAAGACTTTATATGATATTAAATCCTTAAATTGCAATTCATGTGGAAAGAAAATCGACTTGAATGATATTGATAAAATCATTTTTAAAAAAGATAATAAAGCAATAACTCACGGTGAAATTATTGCAAACTACTTTAAAGAGCAAGATTATTCTGACTTTTATAATCTCGATGATATTGACATTATGAATGATGATGGAATAGCTGTAGGAATGGATTTGAAATTCTCTGCTATTCCATTAAAAAATATTGTGGCAACGGTGAAAGACGAAGATCATACAAATTTAACTATGGATATAAATGTTAAACAACCTTATCTATATAAAAATTTCCAAAAAACATCAATAAGCTAAATGAGCATAGCACTCCGCATAAAAGATTGTATTGACAACCATGATAAGTATGTTGCCATTATGGCTACAATGCCTGATAAAAAATTATCAGAAAAATTGGATGTAATTAATATGCAAGCGATAATTGCAGAGAAAACTAAAAATACCGGTTCATTGGAATTGCTTGAAGTTTGGTGGCGACAAGTAGTTGAAGCCCGCATTTATAAAGCGGAAAATAAAATTCCCGATGCGCCAAATGAAATTGAAGAAGCCATTAAGGACATAGAAACTTTTGTAAGCAAAACGGAAGAACGTCAGGAAATATTAACTGAGTTTAACAATCCTGTAAAACAATCTCTCCCAAAAGTTCAGCAACAAAAGGATGATAGCCAATTATCTTTGTTTTAACCAAAGCTTCCATAAAAGGTTCATACATCTCATCTGCTCCAAAAGCCAATTGAATTTCAAAATTTTATCCATACCTGCCCATCAAATTATTATTATTATATTTGCGCCCGCCTTTAAAGGCATTAGAAATAAATAAAATGGATAAAAATTCAATAATTGGTCTTTTAATAATCGGTGGAATTTTAATTGGCTGGATGTTCCTTACAAAACCAACTCAACAAGAACTTGCTATTCAACAACACCAACACGATTCAATTGCACAAGTAGAAGCAATGTTGGAAAAAGCGAAAACCGCTATTTCAACCAAAACAAATGTTGTCGGAACCGATAACAATGTTAATCCTACAGTTGTATTAAGTGATTCTGTTAAAGCAAGCCTTCAAAAACAGGCTTACGGTGATTTCGTGGATGCATCAACAGGTGAAAATAAAATAATCACGCTTGAAAATGATGTGATGAAATTATTTATTTCTGCAAAAGGTGGACGCATCGCATCTGTTGAATTAAAAAATTATAAAACATTTGATGGTAAGCCCCTGATTTTATTTGATGCGGATTCATCAACACAAAACATAACATTTACAGCTTATTCAAAACAATTTTCAACCGACTCCTTATACTTTTCGCCGGAAGGCAGCAGCCTGAATGTAACAGGCAAAAACTCTAAAAGCCTTTCTATGCGCTTATATGCAGGCGACAAAACAAAATACATCGAGTATGTGTATACCTTAACAGGAGATGAATACATGATGGGCTTTCATGTAAATACTGTTGGAATGCAGGGTATCATTGCATCCAAAGAAGATGACCTGACCCTTAACTGGAGCATGAAAACTCCGATGCAAGAGCAAAACCAACAAACGCAAATTGCGGCTTCTACCATTTATTACAAGCATATAGAGGACAATGTGGATAAGATCAGCGAGTCGGATGAAGAAAAAAAATCATTGGAACCGAATGTAAAATGGGTTGGTTTCAAACAACAATTTTTCACCTCCGTAATTATCGCTGACAGCACTTTTAAAGAAACGGATATTGAAACTGCCACTTTACGAGGTTCAAAGAAATATGTAAAAAATTATTCTGCCGCTTTAACAATTCCTTACCATCATCAAAATAACGAAAGCTTTGGGATGCGCTTGTATTTTGGACCTAACCACTTTAAAACATTAAAACAATATGATCTGGAACTGGAAAAACAAATTAATTTAGGTTGGAAAATTTTTGGTTGGTTGAATCGCCTGTTAACCATTCCTATTTTCAATTTTTTAAACGGTTTCAATTTAAACTTTGGTCTGATTATTCTTATTTTAACAGTCATCCTTAAATTATTATTACTTCCTATTGCCTACAAAACAGTGCTGTCATCGGCTAAAATGCGCGTATTAAAACCGGAGATCGATGAGTTGAATGAAAAGTTCAAGGATGGCGACCCAATGAAAAAACAACAAGCTACCATGGCGCTTTATAAACAAGCAGGCGTTAATCCGATGGCAGGTTGTATTCCGGTGTTATTACAAATGCCGATCTTGATTGCCTTGTTCAGCTTTTTCCCTGCATCCATTGAGTTACGTCAGCAAAGCTTTTTGTGGGCTACCGATCTGTCAACCTACGATTCGGTTTACAACTTTGGCTTTGCAGTGCCTTGGTATGGTGATCACGTAAGTTTGTTTGCTTTGTTGATGACCGCTTCAACCCTATTATACACATGGAGCAATAGTCAGTTGATGGGTACATCTAATCAAATGCCCGGTATGCAATGGATGATGTACCTGATGCCAATCTTATTTTTGGGCTTTTTAAACAATTATTCAGCAGGTTTAAGTTGGTATTATTTTCTTGCCAACATGATCACATTCGGACAAACATGGGTGATGCAAAAATTTGTGATCGACTCGGAAGCGCTTCATGCGAAGATACAAGAGAATAAAAAGAAACCCGTTAAAACGTCAAAGTTTCAGCAACGTCTGGAACAAATGACAAAAGAACGTCAGCAACAAATTACGACAAAGAAAAAATAATTAGCCTCATCCCTTAATCCCTTCTCCTAAAGGAGAAGGGGCTATAGTGTGAGTTAGTTTTAAAAAAAATAAACAAAGTACTTTAAACCTCCCATTTAGGGGAGGTTGGAGGGACTTTAAAATTTACAAAAATGAAATTTCACAAAGAAGGCTACCCATCATTATTAATAACTATAGGTGTAATCGCGATCATTAATTTGCTAACACATCCTTTTGGTCAATATCCGATTGTACTTTGGTTAGGCTACCTTTTATCTGCATTTTTATTGATTACCATTTTGCAGTTTTTCCGCAATCCAAGCCGTAGCATTGTGATTAATGATAATCACATTATTGCTCCTGCTGATGGGAAAGTAGTGGTAATTGAAGAGACTACCGAAACCGAGTATTTTAAAGATAAACGTTTGCAGATCTCCATTTTTATGTCGCCTATCAATGTCCATATTAACCGTTATCCGATAAGTGGAATTGTAAAGTATTCAAAATATCATCCCGGCTTATTTTTAGTGGCATGGCATCCAAAATCATCTACCGAAAATGAACGTACCACGATTGTTGTTGAACACAAAAATGGTAAATCTGTTTTATTCCGACAAATAGCAGGAGCTATGGCAAGACGAATTGTAAACAACGCCAAAGAAGGCGACAATGCTGTTCAAGGTGACGAATTCGGTTTTATTAAATTCGGTTCACGTGTTGATCTATTATTGCCTACTAATGTGAAGGTGAAGGTAAACCTTGAACAGAAGGTGATAGGTCGTCAAACTGTTATCGCTACATTTGAATAAATGCAATAAATATTTGTTGGCATTGTTATTGTCTAGCTTTAAAACAATTAAACCTTAAAAACAATAAACACATGAAAAAATTATTTTTATTATTTGCATTCGCAGGAATTGTGGGTGCAAGTTCAGCGGCTTCTCTCGTAACATTGAACAAAGCAACAACGGTTACTTTCAAACAAGATGACAAAAAGAAAGAGTGTTCTAAAAAAGATAAAGATCACAATTGTTCAAAAAGTAAAAAAGAGTGCTGCAAACATAAAGAAACGCCTGCCACTCCCCCAGCTAAGTAAATTAGTTGTGTATTAAAAAAAATAGGGGATTCGAATTTAAAAATTTCCTCTTTTGTATAAAACAAAAAAGCTCCTTTAATTAAAGGAGCTTTTTTAATACCAAATGTTTTTTTATTTATGAGAGCGCATTTAGTTTACTGATAAAACCGGTTGTCTTTTCTTCCAGATCTTTAGAAATCTTGTTGAAGTGAGCCTTCATATCTTTACGGTCCTTAATATTTTTCAGATTATTTACCCGAGCCATTAAATCATCCGCCAAATCAACTGCCTGATCGATAATCAAATTAATTTCTTTCTCGTGTTTACCGGGCTTGTTTAATATCTCCGAATAACATTCTTCAATAACATCGCCAAGTAAATAATTGATGTCCCTTTTTATTGTTCTGCGATTAGCCATATTTTTAGTTGTTAGTGTTTAGTTATTAGTTGTTAGTTGTTAGTGTTTAGTTGTAAGCTGTTTTTGGTAAATGTAATACAATTTTTTTTACTTCAAATCAGCCAACTGTTCTTCAATAGCTTTTATTTTTGCTTCAGCATCGGCTTGTTTTTTCTTTTCGTTCTCTAATAATTCAGGTTTGGCGTTGGCAACAAATTTTTCGTTTGACAATTTTATTTGAACGGATTTTAAAAAGCCTTTGCTATAGTCTAAGTCCTTTGTTAGTCTTGTCTTTTCAGCCTCTACATTTAAATTACTTATAGGAATAAAATATTCTACATCTATAATAAATGAATGTGCTGATGAAATGCTTTCGTTTGTTTTTTCAATCATTTCAATATTGGCTAATTTTAAAACAACGCTTTCAAATCTTGTGACTTTGTTTTCCCCTTTATAAAACAGTTTTAATTTTTCTTTTGGAGAAATACCTTTTTGATTTCTGAACTCTCTTATTGATGTGATAAGACGTTGTTCAATACTGAAGAATGGAATGATAGGTGCATCTTTCAATAATTTTTTATTAACATCAGGCCACTCAGCAACAATAATACACTCTTCGTCATTTCTTTCTTTTATCAAATGCCATATTTCTTCAGTAATAAAAGGCATAAACGGATGTAAAACTTTTAATATTTTTTCAAAGAAAATAATGGTAGCATCATACGTTTCTTTATCGATCGGCAATGATTTACCATCAACAAATTCAGGTTTGATCATCTCTAAATACCAGGCGCAGAAATCATCCCACACTAATTTGTAAGTTGCCATTAATGCTTCGCTCATTCTGTATTTCGAATACAGATCATTAATGATATTTAATTGCTCATTGAATTTTGCATCAAACCATTCAACTGCAATTTTATTAGACCTCACCCCCAGCCCCTCTCCATTTGGAGAGGGGAGTGCTTCGGGGAGTGCTTGCACTTCCCAACCATTGATCAACCTAAATGCATTCCAAATTTTATTGGAAAAATTTCTTCCTTGTTCGCAAGTGCTTTCATCAAAGGGCAGATCATTGCCGGCAGGTGAGCAAAGCAACATACCAACACGTACACCATCAGCTCCATATTTTTCAATCAATTCAATTGGATCAGGAGAGTTGCCCAACGATTTACTCATTTTGCGCCCTTGCTTATCGCGAACGATACCTGTTAAATAAACATTCGTAAAAGGTTTTTTACCACGGTATTCATATCCGGCAATGATCATACGTGCTACCCAGAAAAATAAAATTTCAGGTG